>NZ_JBXUOS010000001.1:0-730781 GCF_057196725.1 Cellvibrio sp. ATLC23
CACAAACTAGCCGAAGCAGAAAAGCCAAAAACATTCGTTCTTCAAAAGATAACGGTTTTGTTTTTGCGTACTTTCAGGTTTGCACAAGCTAAAACGCTTTGCCCACGTAACAGTTTATTCAAAATTGAAGGCCGTATATTTCCTGCTTGGGGTTGTGAGGGCAGGTTATAAAGCCTATGTAAAACAAAAGCTTCTATTTCTCACCAAATAAAGCTGCGTATATACGGTTTAATAAAATCGGAGATATACGGCTTTGCTAAGGCGCTTGAAATTTACGTAGTGGGCAGCTATATTTCCCACTATATGTGTTTATATACAGGTTCGTTATGGAAAACGTCAAGATCCCACTGCCAGCTAAACCTGAAAAATTTTTAGATCAATTCAGGGCTTTTATTCGGTTGGACGGCAAAAGTTATGCGACTGAGAATACCTATGTCTATTGGGTTCATCAATATATTTTGTTTCACCATAAGGTCCACCCCTCCAAGATGGATAACTTGCAAGTTTCTGCTTATCTTTCTCATCTCGCGATAGCAGGTAATGCATCGCCCAATACGCAAAAGACTGCGCTTAATGCCATCATGTTTCTCTATAACCGCTTTTTAAAGCAACCTATAGAGAAATTGGATTTTCATTACGCTAAAAAGCCGCAGCGCATTCCAACGGTATTCACTCACGCAGAGGCTATGGCGGTTATCGATTGTTTGGTTATGCCATATAAATTGATGGTGCAGTTGATGTATGGCTGTGGTTTGCGAATATCTGAAGTACTGCGCTTGCGCGTAAAAGATGTAGATTTTGGTATGGGTTATATTGTAGTGAGGGATGGCAAGGGGGCTAAGGATAGAACTACGCTCTTGCCCAAAAGCCTTATCACGGATTTAAAAAATCAGGTATTTATTGTGTCAAAGTTGCTCGCATTTGACAGGGCTCGCGATGTTGGGCCGGTCTATTTACCGAATGCCTTGGAGCGTAAATACCCGTCTGCTGGTTATGAACTTGCTTGGCAATTTGTGTTTCCATCGGACAATATAAGCAAGGATCCTCGCGTGAATGTCATGCGTCGCCATCATCTTTACAGTGGTACTTTGCAATCACACGTTAAGGATGCCCTCCAAGAGGCAAGAATATTTAAGCAGGCGAGCTGCCACACCTTTCGCCATTCTTTTGCGACGCGTTTGTTGCAAGCTAAGTATGATTTGAAGCAAATCCAAACCTTGCTAGGGCATACCGATATTCGCACCACTGAAATTTATCTACACGTGTTGGACGAGTTGGGCGATAGGGTGGTTAGTCCATTGGATAACTGAGGTGGGTGATTGGACTGGCATTATCATTTTGATTTGTTATTCTGCCATCCGTCGTTTTACTGGGCATTGATTCATGCGTGTTATGTACACTCTGGTTTTTTACGTGTTTATCCCTTTCATCCTTGGTCGCCTCATATGGCGCTCAATGTCCGCGCCTGCATACGCAACCCGTTGGGCTGAGCGATTCGGCTTTTTTCCGTCACTATCTACCCATAAAAAAATCGTCTGGCTGCACACCGTATCAGTAGGGGAGTTTTTAGCTGCACTACCTTTGATTCGCCGCTTGCAGACTGATAAAGACCTGCAATTAGTGATTACTACGACTACACCAACGGGCTCTGAGCGCGTGCGTGCAACCTTGGGGAATTCTGTCTTTCATGTATATGCTCCCTATGATTTGCCCGATGTGCTGATGCGATTTTTTCATCGCATCAAACCGTCTGTTTATTTAGTGATGGAAACCGAGCTTTGGCCTAACACATTGGCTGCCTGCGCCAAGCGAAATATTCCTGCAATATTGGTTAATGGTCGCTTGTCGGAGAAATCTGCGCGTGGTTATGCGCGCTTTGGTGCACTGACTAAACCTATGTTGCAGAACTTATCTTGCGCTGCAATACAAAACGCAACTGATGCAAACCGTTTCATTGCTTTGGGGTTGTCTGTGCAAAACGTGCGAGTGACTGGCAATATTAAATTTGATTTGAATTTAAGTGATGATCTGCGTGAGCAGGCCATGATGTTAAAGCGTCAGTTGTCCAATGAAGGTCAACGGCTGGTTGTGATTGCAGCTAGCACTCATCAGGGTGAGGATGACATTATTCTCGATGCCTTTGCGCGAGTTCGTGCGAGCTCACCTGAATTAGCGCGTGCAGTGCTCGTACTGGTTCCTCGTCATCCTGAGCGATTTGAGCGAGTGAGGCAGTTATGTGTTGCGCGCGGTTTTAACACTGCTCGGCGCAGTGAGCTTAGTTGGAATGACGAAAACGATATTTTGCTCGGCAATACTATGGGCGAGTTGCTGTTGCTGTTTGGTGCCAGCAATGTTGCATTTGTTGGCGGTAGCCTTGTGCCCAATGGGGGGCACAATTTTATCGAGCCAGCCGCTTGGGGTTTGCCGCTGATAAGTGGAGAGTCTTTATTTAATTTCGCTGAAGTGTCTGCCTTGTTAATAAAGGCGGGTGCATTGGATGTGGTGCACAATACCGAAGAACTGACTGCTTGTTTGCATCGCTTATTGCTTGACGCCGACGAACGCGCCCGTAAAGGTGAGCATGCGTTGCGTGTGGCGATAGAAAATCGCGGCGCATTGGATAGGGCCTTGGCAATCATCAGCACCTATATAAAATAAGCATATTATGTTTTCCATTAAAAAACGCCGGAAAAGTCCGGCGTTTTTTTATCTAGAAATTAATTACTAACCACCATTAGTAGTTGGTAATTCCCGAACTGGTACAGCTTGCCCACTTGCCAATACAAATGCTGCCTGCATTTTTCAGGCGGCTATTGGTAATTTTAGCCGTGCTGGTAGAGCTGTCGGTGCGGAAAATACCTTCGCCCATATTGGAAATTTGGCATCTGTCGACAGTCACCGCAATTTTGAACGTGGTGCCGCCATTCTGCCGCAGGAATTTACCCATGTTGTCGACCACGCAATTAGAAACATTGAGTGTAGATGCTGCGTTCACTTGAATAAATTTATCTGAACCTGCAAAACCGGAAATGTTTTTTACATTCACTGTACCGGAAGATTTAATAGTCATTGCATCTTCACCCACATTGGTCCAACGAATATTGTCGAGCGTGCCGCCATTGTAAACGTGAATACCATCGGCTGCGTTATTGCCGAGGATTACATTTTTTAAAGTTGCACCATTTTCTACTCTGAACACAGGTTTCTGCGATTCGCTTTGGCTGCCATCACCTAGTGCGCTGGTGGCGTTGAATACTTTACAACCGCCATCATAAACACCGCTGGTGACTTTAATGGTTGAGCTGACGCTCACTGAACCATTAGCCGTACAGGTTGCTCCTGTAATTGAACCGCTTCCCCCGCCACTTCCACCGCCGCTGCTGCTAGTGCTGCTGGAGGATGATGATGTAGTGCCACCAGAGCCTGATGCTGGGATGGAGCACTCTTTTACCGACTTGGATGGGATGGGATCTGAGCCAAAAGTTGCTACAGAGCAGGAAAAACTGCCGCTAAGAATTTTATAGACAAATTTTCCTGATGCACCAAATGCAACATTAGTGGAGCTGCTAACTGAACAGGTTTGCCCGGTTTTACAAATGGTGACGTAGCCGTCAGGGCGGTTGGAGGCAGAAAATGCGCTGGCAGCGCAACCGAGTAGAGCAGTTGCAATAAAGATTTTTTTTAGCATGATTTCAATCTCGTCAGTTATTGGGATAAATGAACGGATTGACCGAATAATGACGTCTGCTAAATTCAGGGGAGTTACAGCTTTCCAGAGAAATAAGGGCAGACTATTTATTGTTATGTGCGCTCTTGATACAGCGAAAAGCGAGAGGACTATACAACTCTATCGCAAATAGTAAAATTCATTGACGCGACAAAAATTGTTTTTGTGAGTGAATTGGTTAATTTGTTATGAACTAGTGCGCTTGGAGCGAAAGAGTAATTCATTAATAAAAAAATGCCGGAGTATTAGTCCGGCATTTTGTCATTAACAGTGTCAATATTATTGCGATTAGTTTTCGTATTGACTACGGCTTACCAGAGAGTCGTCCAGCAGCCACTTATCAATTTCTTGTACATCGGCTGGCGTTAGCATGCCTGCTACTTCGCGCAATTTAATGGTGTCTATCACATAGTTATAAAGCACATCTGAGTAGTTGCGGCGCGCCTGATACAAATTGCGCTGTGCTAACAAGACTTCTACCAGATTGCGTGTGCCGACCTCATAACCTGACTGTGTAGCTTCCAGCGCTGACTGGTTAGACACAATCGCCTGTTTCCGCGCCTGTACGCTGGCCACATCGGTTTCAACGGTCAGGTGTAGTGCACGAGTGCTTTGAATAACATTGCGCTGAGTGCTGTTGTAAAGCTCCTGCGCTTGAGTGTACTGCGCATACGCTTGACGGCTGCGGCCAGATGTTGCTCCACCACTGTAAATGGGAATGTCTAGACGTAAATTGATGGAGCTGCCATCGGTAGTGCTATCAAAGGTTTCGCCGCGGCTAGTGCCATCGCTATCGTAGTCCGAGTAACCGAGGTTGGCGCCAAGCGTGGGTAAATGATTGGATTTATTCGCTTTGGCATTCTGCAAGGCTGCATCTGCTTGCAGTCTCGATGCTTTCAGGTTGTAGTTGTTCTTGAGTGAGAATTCGACCCATTCCGCGCGGTTTGCAGGAGAGGGGTTAACAACCGGAAATTTGACGGAGAGCGGGGCAACCTTATCTTCTGGTTTGCCTGTCAGCACTTCCAGAGCTTCATAGCTGATGCCTAGGTTACCGCGCGCTTCCAATGTTGCCGCTCTGGCGCTGTCGAAGGCCGCTTGCGCTTCATGTACTTCTGTAATTGCGGTCAAGCCTACTTCAAAGCGTTGCTTGGTTTGCTCTAGTTGTTTTGCCAAGGCTTTTTCTTCGGCAACAGTGGCTTCCAGTGTGTCTATGCTGCGCAGCACATTAAAGTAAGCCTCTGCGGTGCGCACAATCAAACTTTGCTGATCCGCGCCAAATTGTGCTTCTGCTTGCTCACTTAATTTAATGCCTTGTTGATAACCATACCAAGCGGACATATTAAAGAGGGGTTGCGATAAAGAGAGATCCCAACCAGTCGAGTCGCTATCAGTCTTCAGGGTGACATTGGTTAGGTTGTTGGTTAAATCTTCATCGCTATTTGAGAATTGCGCTCTAGCGTTAATTTGTGGGAGTAAGCCGGAGCGGCCAATCGTTTTATTTGCCAGGCCCGCGTCATATTTTGCTTTGTCGGCCTTTAATTGGGCGTCGTTTTGAACCGCGAGCTCGTACACATCCAGCAGGCTATTGGCGCTGGCGGTAAATGGAACAAGAGCCATCAGGCTGACGAGCAGATAAGGCTTGGTCTTTTTCATAGAGGTTTCCAAAGTCCAGAGTTGAGAATTCCAGTTCGACACAGAAGCAGATTAGGCGTATTGCCTTGATCAGTCTGGGTATAAGTACTAACAGGGCAAGTTGCGGGGGAGTTTAGCCGCTTGTCGCCTTGGGGTCGAGAAATGAACGAGAGTTCAGTGGTTAAAAAGGGTAAAACGCGTGGCACTTGCCGTGAAGTTACAAATGTAAGCTCAGCCATGGATTTACCTTTCTATACTCCCGAATAATTCCTGCATTCGCGGTGAAATACCCTGTTAATGCAAACCATTAGACGCAGGAGTGCAGCATACAGATTCATTGTGCAGAAAATTGTCAGTGAGTGTAGCGGCTTTTGCTTTTGGTCAATTTACATTTATGGAGCGGTTATTGCGTTAGTTTTGATCTTATCTGGGCGGATGGATACAAGTTGTTGGTTTTCTCGTCTTTTCTGGCAGTGTTTGATTGCTTCATTGCAGTGCAACTTTTATCATGCGCGCCCAATTTGAGCATCGGCGAATTTGAGTTTACTCATTTGCCCTCTGCCACATCGGCACGCCGGTCGCGCTGCCATTCAGATGTGTCCAGTCAGTTGTCTCCCACACGATTTCTTCAATCTATATATAAAGGTCTTATATGCCTATGTCATTGGAAGTTGTTCTGATCATATTTGCAGTGCTTGCACTGCTTGGGGTGGTCTTCGAGGAGGTAATTCATATCAATAAAGCCAAAACCACGCTGTTTTTTGGCAGCTTGTCATGGCTAGTGTTATTTATGTTTTCCGGTGGTAGTGAGCAGCAAGAAATCATGCTGGAAAAGCTCAATCACAATCTATTGGAAATCGCCACCCTCTGGCTGTTCTTGATGGCGACTATGACCTTTGTGGCTTATCTCAACGCTAAGGGGATAGTGCAATCGGTGGTGCAGCGTCTTTGCCCCGCTCGGATGAGTACCCGTAGTTTAATGATTCTGGTAGCGCTGTTTGCCATGATGCTATCAATGATTTGTGACAACGTTACAGCGACATTGGTAACCCTGGGATTGGTGCATGCTTTTGAAGTCGACCAGAAAACCCGTATCAAATTGGCCGTATTGGTGGTGTTTGCGGTGAACTCGGGTGGTGTAGCCTTGATTACAGGTGATGTAACCACGCTGATGATTTTCCTCTCGGGTCATGTGACCATGCCGCAATTGCTGTTGCTGTGGGTGCCGGCAATTGCTGGGGTGATGGTATTGGCTGCCTTGATGTTTCCCGGTGTGTCTGGTCAAGTCACCACGGAAAAAGATCCGCGTACCTTTACCGGTATGGATTGGGCGATAGTAGGTACTTTCTTCAGTACGATCTTGTGCACCATGTTATTCAATTTCTTCTTCCATGTTCCTCCGGTACTGACCTTTCTGGTTGGTTTGTCGGTGATGTTTTTTATCGGCCACTTTATGGATATGGATCAGGATGAAATACGTATTCTGGAATATGTGCGCCAGATCGAATACGAAACCTTGTTGTTCTTCCTCGGTATTTTGTTGTTGGTTGGCATGTTAAAAGAAATTGGTACGCTGGACCTGCTTACCAACTTCTATGCGCAAATTGCCCCGCAATACGCTAACTACTTAATGGGACTGTTCTCGGCGTTGATCGATAACGTGCCGTTAACTGCGGCACTTTTAAAATCAGAGCCGATCTTGCCAACGTCCGAGTGGTTGGCGCTGACTTACGGTGTAGGGGTCGGTGGATCATTGTTAGCGATTGGTTCGGCCTCCGGGATTATCGCGATGAGTAAAGTAAAAGGGCTGACCTTTGGTGCCTTTTTGCGCTACACGCCGTTGGTGCTAATTGCCTATACCTGTGGTTATGTTGTGGCGTTAACACTGGCTAATGTAGTGTTTCCTCACTAAGCATTATTAAGTGCGTATTCACAAGCCGGGACTCTTCCCGGCTTTTGTGTTTCTGGTGTTTGGAATTTACACACAATTTATAAAGGCTTTGGCGGTTTACTGTCAGCATGCGCGCATCTTCAGCTTTATGGTTTTTACCTTTTATTGCGGAGTCGTCATGTCGCCTTTAGATATTGCCAAGCTCGATCTTATGTATGTCGGGATTATTATTTTCACCGGTTTGTTGGGCGGGGTGATCGCCAAAAAAATCAAAGTGCCGGATATAGTATTGTTTCTACTGATAGGCATAGGCCTTGGCCCTACGGTTGGCGGTTTATTGCATGTGCCGGCCGACTCAACCATGAATCAAATGATTCTTACCATCGGTGCTTGTTACTTGCTGTTTGAAGGTGGTGCAACCCTGCGGTTTGCGGTGTTAAAACAAATCTGGATTACCTTGCTGGTGATTGCCACGCTCGGTGTGTTAATTACCGGTGCGATCATTACTTACGCCGGTATTTGGCTGGGTATTCCTGTCGGTGTTGCCTTGGTGCTAGGTGCATTGACCGCATCAACCGACCCGGCCACTCTGGTGCCTATTTTCAAGCAGGTACCAATTAAAGACCGTGTATCACAAACGGTGATGAGTGAATCTGCGCTCAACGATGCCATGGGAGCAATCGCAACCTTTGCGGTAGTGGCCTATGTGATGGGTACCGGCGAAGGTTTCAGCTTGACTCACTCGCTGGGCGAGCTGGCCTATGAAGCTGGTATGGGGCTATTGTTGGGCGCAATTGTTGGCTATAGCGCTGCTTTTTTGATGGCGCATAACAGCTTCGGTATTTTTCGCGAAGTAACACCGTTCGTTATTATCCTTGCGGTGATTACTGTATTCCTCTTGGCCGATGCCATTCATGCCTCCGGTTTTATGGCGGTATTTACCTGTGGCGTGATGATTGGCAATAAGGAGACATTTAATTTGCCGCTGGATCACCATGAGCATGAATATCTAGAGGATTATGTGGGCAATACGGCGCTGTTAATGCGGATGTTTATTTTTATCCTGCTGGGCTCACAGGTAGATTTCCATCTGCTCAAGGAATATTTAGGTGTTGGTTTGATTCTGCTGTTTATCTTTATTTTCATCGCGCGGCCACTGACTGTATTTGTCTGCGCCGGTCCCGACCGCCGCGCCAAATGGACCTGGAAGGAATTGGTCTTTATGAGTTGGACGCGGGAAACCGGTGTGATTCCAGCGGCCTTGGTCGGTATTCTGGCGGGCATGAAAGTGCCCGGTATCGATGTGGTAGGGGCGATCACGTTTATTTTTATTCTGGGCACTATTCTGATTCAAGCACCTACTACCGCGTTGCTGGCGGGTAAGTTGGGTCTGTTGAAATCGCAACAAAAATAACCTCCCAGCATGGGTATTGCTCGCTGCTATCCAGTGTTTAACTCACCACCGGGCGCAGCAAGCAATGCCTCTGCCTTTACTCTCCTTGCTAACTCCAATAGACTGCCGGTTTTCTTGTCGGGGTGCTTTTTGCTAGCGGTACGCAGCAATAAGGCTGAGATATACCCGCCGACCTGATCCGGTTAGTACCGGCGTAGGGAACGAGAGTCTCCAGTTTTTGCATGCCTCATGCCTTGGTTTTTTCTCTCTTTTCCGCGTCATTACTAACTCGCTAATGAATTGCGGAAGCCTAATGAATTCACTCCTACACACTCCCATAGCACTGACCATTGCCGGTAGCGACAGTGGCGGTGGCGCAGGTATTCAAGCGGATCTCAAAACCTTTTCCGCGCTGGGTGTGTATGGCTGCAGTGCGATTGCTTCGCTCACCGCCCAAAATACCCTGGGCGTACAGGGAGTATTGCCCATCCCCCCCGCATTTGTGCAGCAGCAAATTCAGTCAGTGTTGAGCGATATTCAGGCTGGCGCGATCAAAACCGGCATGCTGGCAACCGCCGATATTATCGCGGCAGTAGCTGAATCTTTGACCGCTTATGCGCACATCCCGCTGGTGCTTGACCCGGTGATGGTCGCTACCAGTGGCGATAGATTATTAGCGCCAGATGCGGTGCAAACCCTGATCGAAAAACTCATGCCTCTGGCGACCGTGATTACTCCCAATTTGCATGAAGCGGCTGTTTTGTTAAATACCGGCGTTGCGCAGAATCTTGAACAAATGCGAGTGCAAGGTGAACAGATTATCGCCTTGGGCGCACGTGCGGTGTTGATGAAGGGTGGCCACACCCATGGCGATCAAGCTACCGATTTATTAATTACGGCAGCGGGCGTTGAGGCTTTTTCTGCCCCGCGTTTGCAGACGAATAACACCCATGGCACGGGCTGTACGTTGGCCTCGGCCATTGCGGCTGGTTTGGCGAAACAATTGTCGCTCAGCGACTCAGTCAAACAGGCAAAAGACTATTTGCACAATGCACTGCTTCGCTCCGAAACATTACACATAGGGCAGGGCTCAGGTCCGGTCCATCACTTCTACTCGTTCTATTAAGCGCTTGATTAACACAGGTCATTATTATGAATACCAGCGTCGAAAAAATTCTCAGTCAAACTGCCGAAGTCGATAAGGCATCAATCCAACCCTTCACCGGCTCGCGCAAAATTTATGTGCAGGGCTCGCGCCCGGATATTCAGGTGCCGATGCGTGAAATTATTCTGGCGGATACGCCGACTGATTTTGGTGGCGAAAAAAATCCACCGGTACGGGTGTACGATACTTCAGGCCCCTACACTGACCCGAATGTAAAAATTGATTTGCGCACTGGATTAAAAGCGCTGCGCACCGCGTGGATTGAAGAGCGCAACGACACCGAAGTGATCGAAGATAGCGATTCAGTGTTTACCACCGAGCGCTTGAATGATCCTAAGTTAGAACATTTGCGTTTTAACCTGACCCGCAAAGCGCGCCGTGCAAAAGCGGGCAGAAATGTGTCGCAAATGCACTATGCAAAGCAAGGCATTATCACGCCCGAAATGGAATACATTGCGATTCGTGAAAACATGGCTCTAGCGCAAGCGCGCGAGCTGGGCATTGCCGACCAACAACACAAAGGCGAGAGTTTTGGTGCGAGTATTCCCGCCGAAATTACCCCCGAATTTGTGCGCGATGAAGTGGCCCGTGGCCGCGCCATTATTCCGCTGAATATCAATCACCCCGAAGTGGAGCCGATGATTATTGGCCGTAATTTTCTGGTGAAAATTAACGGCAATATCGGCAACTCGGCGCTGGGCTCATCGATCGAAGAAGAGGTTGAAAAACTCACTTGGGGCGCACGCTGGGGTGCAGATACGGTGATGGATTTGTCTACCGGCAAAAACATTCATGAAACCCGCGAGTGGATTATTCGCAACTCTCATGTGCCGATTGGTACTGTACCTATTTATCAAGCACTGGAAAAAGTCGACGGCGTTGCGGAAAACCTCACCTGGGAAATTTTCCGCGATACCTTGATCGAACAAGCAGAGCAGGGCGTAGATTATTTCACCATCCACGCCGGTGTATTACTGCGTTATGTTCCACTCACCGCCAAACGTGTGACTGGTATCGTATCGCGCGGTGGTTCGATCATGGCCAAGTGGTGTCTGGCACATCACCAGGAAAATTTTCTCTACACACACTTCGAAGAAATTTGCCAAATCATGAAAGCTTACGATGTAAGTTTTTCATTGGGTGATGGTTTGCGCCCCGGCTCGATTGCAGACGCCAACGACGAAGCACAATTTGGCGAATTGGAAACCCTCGGTGAACTGACCAAGATTGCATGGAAACACGATGTGCAATGCATGATCGAAGGCCCAGGCCATGTACCTATGCACATGATCAAAGAAAATATGGAAAAGCAATTGGAAGTGTGTGACGAAGCACCTTTCTACACACTTGGTCCATTAACTACCGATATCGCACCGGGTTACGATCACATTACTTCCGGTATTGGTGCGGCCATGATTGGTTGGTTCGGCTGCGCCATGTTGTGTTATGTAACACCCAAAGAGCATTTGGGGCTGCCAAACAAAGACGATGTAAAAGAAGGCATCATCACCTACAAAATTGCGGCGCACGCGGCCGATTTGGCGAAAGGCCATCCGGGCGCCCAGTTGCGCGACAATGCACTTTCTAAAGCGCGTTTTGAATTCCGTTGGGAAGATCAATTTAATCTTGGGCTTGACCCGGATACTGCTCGCTCCTATCACGATGAAACCTTGCCGAAAGATTCGGCAAAAGTAGCGCATTTCTGTTCCATGTGTGGACCGAAATTTTGCTCGATGAAAATCACCCAGGAAGTGCGCGATTACGCGGCAAAAAACGGCACCGATATTTCCGCCATTGGCGATGATCAAGTGATTCGCATGATCGATGTTGAAGCAGAAATGAAACAAAAATCGAAGGAGTTTTTGGAAAAAGGTTCTGAGTTGTACCACAAAGTTTAAATCTTCTCTAAAGTGTTGAATTCCTCCTATCCCCTTTCTTGGAATGCGGGATAGGGAAATTTAAAAAATCAACAAGAATAGGCTTATGATCAAAAAACCGGAGTTCAGTCGCACGGATGTTGAAATTATTCGCCGTGAAGAAATGTACAAACGTTTCTTCCGCGTAGAAAAAATATTTCTTCGCCATAAATTATTTGAAGGTGGTTGGGGCAAGGAAATTGGTCGCGAACTTTTTGTGCGCGGTGAAGCAGTTGCGGTTGTGCTTTATGATCCAAAACATGATTTGATCGGTATGGTGGAACAGTTTCGTGTGGGTGCACTCGACGAGCCCAATGGGCCTTGGTGTTACGAAGTTGTTGCAGGCATGTTGGAAGAAGGTGAGTCGCCCGAAGAGGTTGCACGACGCGAGCTGATCGAAGAGGCAAACATAGTACCTTACGCAATGGAATATATTTGCAACTATTTGTCTAGCCCTGGTGGTTGCGATGAAAAGTTGCATTTATTTTGCGGCTTATGCGATTTAAGTCAAGCTGGCGGTATTTACGGTTTGCCGGAAGAGGGGGAAGATATTCGCTTCCATATTTTGGCTGCTGATGAGGTGTTTGCTGAGTTATTAAACGGCGCTTTTAATAACGCAGCGGCGCTCATCTGTTTGCAGTGGCTGCAAATGAACCGCAAGCGTTTGCGCGCACAGTTAGTTGCTGAGGAATAATTTTTTACAGCCATTGACTTAGTATCGAGTCTGACTAACACTTCTAACAACGGGCGATTTAATTGATTAATGAATCGCCGGTTCATTTTTTTATCTTTTGGCTGCCTTTGTTTGGCAATTTTTTTAAAGGCCTCTATGTTCACATTGCGTGCCGTCAATGCCCAGCCTGCCTATGTAACTTATAAAGAGCGTTATAAGGTAGATTTGCCCCAGCAGATGGCTGAGTGCGAAACCAATTACGCCCGTCTCATCAAATTACTGGCCAGCCATCAACAGAACCCAAGCGACAAACTGCAAAATGAGTTTCGCTTTATGGTGACTCGCGGTGCGCAGCAGTGGCTACATTCGCTGTGCATTACCGAGCGCTCGCCTTACACCACCACATTGGTGTTAAGCCGTACAATAATGGAACTCAGTTCTAATTGGTTAAAAATGCCAAAACTCACCCTGCGCATGTATCACGATGCAAAATTGGCAGAAGTGTTAGCCTGGGAGGGGCATAGACGGTTGCGTCCGCGTTATGAGTATCCTAATCAGTCTATGTACCAAAGCGATGAGAAATATCAACTCAATCGTTTCCTTGGTGAGTGGTTAACGCAATGCCTTGAGCATGGGCACAGCTTGGATACCCACTTTTGTTTTGATTAAAAACCATCCTTTCTATATGTGTTTTAGTTGGCGCTTGAGCGAGTAAGGCGCAAGCCAGTTTAAGGTGCCTGCGCTTGACCGACATGAGCAATGCTTAACTTCCTCACAAAATTTACACTTCTTGGCTACAAATGCTATTTTTCAATGATTGTAGGGTGGCGAAAAGCCTGATTAGCGTATATCGTTGCGAATGAAACTTATCCAATTTGACACTTAAGTCCACACCTAAATGTGAGTGGAACACAGTCTGTTAATCAATTACAGAACCCGACTATCGAGGGACGAGAGCTGCCAGTGCGTCTGATTCAGATAACCGATTGCCATTTAGGGCCGCAGCAGAGCGAAACCCTACTGGGGTTAAATACCGACCAGAGCCTTGAGGATGTGCTGCAGCTTATCCAAGAGGCCGAGCCGCGCTTTGATCACTTGATTTGCACGGGCGATGTTGCCAGCGCGGGTCATGTAGATTGCTACCAGCGGTTTGCCCAATCGATTCGGCGTTACTTTTCTCAGCCGCTGAGCTGGCTTCCAGGTAATCACGATTCCGCCGATATCATGGCATCTCTACAAGATGCGCTTGGCATTGAAGGGCGCTTGATTAATTTGGATGAATGGTTGTTGGTATTGCTCGACTCCAGCGTGCCAGGTCATGTGTATGGTCAGCTTGCCGCCAGTGAATTGGACTTTCTCGCTCATGTGCTGGCGGCAAATCCCGACAAACATATCATCGTTTCGCTGCACCATCAGCCTGTGCCAGTGGGAAGTGTGTGGATTGATCAATATATTGTGCGTAACGCCGATGCTTTTTTTCAATTGGTTGATAGTTATCCGCAAGTCAAAATAGTTGTCTGGGGTCATGTCCACCAAGAGTTTCAAGCACAGCATAATAATCTCACCTTGCTAGCAACCCCATCAACCTGCGTACAATTTAAACCCCTGTGTGATGACTTTACGGTAGATACCCAAATGCCGGGTTATCGCTGGTTTGAGCTTAACGACGATGGCACCTTCGCAACCGGTGTTGCGCGCGTGACCAATAAACAATATGTGATTGATTACAAATCTGCAGGCTATTGATCGCCCATGGCTGTGTTGTTGTATATCCATGGATTTCTCAGTTCCCCTCTTTCGTTTAAAGCGCAGCAAACCGCAAAATGGCTGGCCGTTGCGCATCCGGACATTGAGTTTATCTGCCCACAACTGACACCCTATCCGGCGCAGGCGCAGCAATTACTGGAATCGATTATTGAGCAGCGGCTGCCTGAGCCGATCTATTTAATGGGCAGTTCACTCGGTGGTTTTTGGGCGACTTGGCTAGCAGAGAAATACGATTTGCGCGCAGTGCTAATTAACCCTGCTGTTCGCCCGCAAGAATTTATGCCTGCTTATTTAGAGGTTGACCTGAAAAGTTATCACACGGATGATAGCTACCGCTTAAGCGCAGGCCATATTGACGAGATTGTTACGGTTGATGTGCCCGTCGCGCGTCCACACAATTATTGGCTGCTGGTACAAACGGGCGATGAAACACTCGATTACCGGCACGCCGTACAAAAATATGCGAGCTGTAAACAAACAATCGAAGAGGGTGGCGATCACTCGTTTCAAGGCTTTGAGCGTTATCTCGCAGAGTGCATGACATTTTTTAAACAATAAGCCTTTCTCAATATTCGGCTTTTTTAAACTCATCGGTAAATAGAAAATAAAATGGCTAATTATTCCGCAGAAGATATTGAAGTACTCACGGGATTAGACCCGGTTAAAAAGCGCCCCGGTATGTATACCGAAACCACGCGCCCGAATCATCTCGCGCAAGAAATTATCGACAACTCAGTTGATGAGGCGCTTGCAGGGCATGCAAAAACAATCAATGTTATTTTGCACAAAGATCAATCGATTACCGTGATTGATGACGGTCGCGGTATGCCGGTAGATATTCACCCGGAGCAGGGTAAACCCGGTGTTGAAGTTATTTTGTGTACGCTCCATGCGGGCGGTAAATTTTCTAATAAAAATTACCAATTCTCCGGCGGCTTGCACGGCGTGGGTGTGTCGGTAGTAAACGCATTGTCAGAAAAATTAATTGTCACCGTGAAGCGCGATGGCAATGTGTATCAAATGGGTTTTGCCAACGGCGATAAAGCCAGCGACTTGGAAATTATCGATACCTGCCCCAAGCGTCAAACCGGCACCAGCGTACATTTTTTGCCGAACCCGATGTATTTTGATTCGAATAAATTTTCTGTCACTCGTATGCGTCATGTGCTGCGCGCAAAAGCAGTATTGTGTCCCGGTTTATCGGTCACCTTTTTAGATGAACAAACCGGCGAAAAAGATGAGTGGTATTACGAAGACGGTTTAACCGATTATCTCGCCGGCGCAACACAAGAATGGCTCACCTTACCTGAACATCCGTTTGTCGGCGATTTCAGCGGCCAAACTGAAGCCGCGACTTGGGCGGTGCAATGGTTGATGGATGGCGGCGAATTAGTGCAAGAAAGTTACGTCAACCTGATTCCTACTGCGCAGGGCGGCACTCACGTTAATGGCTTGCGCACCGGCTTACTCGATGCGCTGCGCGATTACTGTGAGTTTCGCAATTTGTTGCCGCGCGGCATAAAACTCGCACCGGAAGATTTGTGGAGCGCTTGCTGTTATGTACTTTCGTATAAACACGCCGACCCACAATTTTCTGGCCAAACCAAAGAGCGTTTAACCTCGCGTGAAGCCGCTGCCTTTGTATCTGGCATTGCAAAAGATGCGTTTGCACTTTGGCTAAATCAGCACACGGAAGATGGCGATAAACTCGCCGAATTTTGTATTAGCAACGCACAAAAACGTGTGCGTGCCAGTAAAAAAATTGAGCGCAAACGTGTCACCCAAGGTCCAGCATTACCGGGAAAATTGGCCGACTGCTCCAGTGGCGATCCGGCGCGCAGTGAATTGTTTTTAGTGGAAGGGGATTCAGCGGGCGGCTCTGCCAAGCAGGCGCGCGACCGAGAATTCCAAGCGATCATGCCATTGCGCGGAAAAATCCTGAATACCTGGGAAGTCGATTCCGGCGAGATTTTGGCGAGCCAGGAAGTGCATGATATTTCCGTCGCGATTGGTATGGACCCGGGTAGTGAAGATCTGAGCGAGCTGCGCTATCACAAAATTTGTATTCTGGCGGATGCGGACTCAGATGGTTTGCATATCGCCACGCTGTTATGTGCGCTGTTTGTAAAACATTTTCCGGTGTTGGTCCGCAATGGTTTTGTCTATGTGGCTATGCCACCGCTGTACCGTATCGACATAGGCAAAGAAGTGTATTACGCACTGGATGAAGGTGAGAAAAACGGCGTACTCAATCGCATCGCCGCTGAAAATAAAAAGGGTAAACCTAATGTGCAGCGCTTTAAAGGTTTGGGTGAAATGAACCCTTTGCAGTTGCGCGAAACTACCATGGCGCGCGATACCCGTCGTTTGGTGCAACTCACTATTGGTGAAGATGACGGCACCATGCAAATTATGGATATGATGCTCGCTAAAAAGCGCGCGGGGGATCGAAAAACCTGGCTGGAAGAAAAGGGCAATCTGGCGGAAATTGCGGTTTAACTGGTCAATTCATAGATAATCCTTTTAACTGCTTTCTTGATTCGTAAAAAGCAAACCCGCAATGGTTTGCTTTTTTTATTGGGGCTGTAAGCTGTTCCTGCGATCCATTGCACATCTATAGCTTGCAGACTCGCACCTTGGCAAAAGTTGACTACACTTTCTACATAATTCCCATAACACCTGTTCAGGAAGTGATCATGAAAAATAATGTTAATTGGTTTCTGCTATCTTCCCTTGTGCTCCCATCGCTGCTTTTGACAGGGTGCGGTGGCGGTAGTGGCACCGAAAAAGCACCGGCACCTTCGGGCCCTAATGCCTTTGTTGCGGGCACTCATCCGCGTTTTGATCCGGTAATTGCTGACCTTCCGTTCAATACCGACCTGATTTTTGCTGCCGCGGCCACAACGGATGGCACCGCCAATCTGGGCGCGGCGACTGACCCGGTGCGCGCGACTATGAATCAGCTGGATGGTTTTTCCAGCTCGGCGTTTTTCGATATTTTAATCAGTGACGGTGTAAATCCGGCGACAGCTCTGGCATCCAAAAGTGTGTTTCTGATTGAATTGAATACCGGCGGGAAGGATGCGTTAAATCCTGCCAATATTGTCGGGGTGGTTGGCCCAGCTAACTATGATGTGGTGGTGGTGTCGCAGGATGGCGGAACAAATAATGTGATCCGTATTCGCCCAACCAAACCGCTTAAGTCCAAAACCAAATATCTGGTGTTTATCACTGATGATGTGAAAAATGCCAGTGGCGCCAGCCTGACCCGCTCCTGGAGCTACAACTCCCTGCGCGATCCTAACTACCAAACACTTAGCTCGCTGTTACCTGTGCGCTCAGCCATTATCGGGTGGGAGACACTCGCCAGTGGATTTCTGGCGGCAGTGAGTGGCGGCCAGCTGACGGCTGCAACAGCGAAAGAAAAGTTAGTGTTGACCTATACCTTCACCACAACTGATCCAGTCACCGGCTTGGTTGCTATGGCATCACCCCGCGCGGCGGTTGCCAGCACTCAAATTGCGGCAGGGGCAGCACCTGCAACGGCGGTGGCAAATGCTGTGACTCTGGATTCAATCGGCCTTTTGTCCACGCCGAAAAAACGTGATCTGGGTGTGTCAGGGCTTACAGGTATCGATTTCAATACTTTTAGCCCTGCACTGGCTGCCAATGTCGGCAAGCTGTACACCGGCTATATCAAACTTCCTTACTACCAAACCGCAGCCACAGGGTTACCCTTTGGCGAATACCTGAAGCGCAATTGGAAGCCAGATCTCACGCTTGCGGGCGCCTTGGGGGTGACTGTGCCCGCTGATGTAGACGGCAGTTACAACGTCACTTATCGCTATCCCTTTGCGGCTAAAACGGGCGATGAATCTGTGCCTCTGCAAGTCACTATGCCACAGGATAATTGGGTGCCCGGTTATGCAGGAGCCGCTAACTGCGGTCAGATCTACGCAGCCACAGGCTATCCCACCGTAATCTACGTGCATGGTATTACCAGTGATCGCGCCTCAGTGTTGGCGCTGGGTCATACGCTGGCGAGCCAGTGTATAGCTACGGTCGCTATCGATTTACCGGTACATGGCATTCCCGCTAACAGTGACTTGGTGAAAGTACTCAACGTTGAAAAAAGCCAATCGATTCCTTTTGTCGCACTTTATGGCGCCAATGCGCCCCATGAGCGCCATTTCAATGTCGCGGGAGTTGGTGGTGCACCTGCACCCATGAACTTTACTGCTCCCGGTGCAACCGATGGCTCGGGTGCGCAATTTATTAATCTCGGTTATCTGACTAATACGCGCGATAACAACCGTCAGGCGGTGATGGATTTGCTCAACCTCAATGCCAGCCTTGGCGGAGTGAATACCGAGATTCGCAAATCTGTTACTACTGGTTTAGATGTAAATCGTGTCTATGTAGTGGGTGTCTCACTGGGTGGCATTTTGGGCAGTGTGTTTACGACTGTTAACCAAATGGCAATCGCCAATGATGCGTTGGTTGGTCTGCCCTCCGGTCTCAACCCTATTCGCGGTTTGGTAACCAGTGCAGCAGGCACGCAAGTAGCGCAAATTCTGGTGAATTCTGCGACCTTTACACCGGTAATTAACGGTGGCTTGGCGGCCAGTGGCGTAAATGTCGGTACCAGTAATTATGAGCGGTTCCTCTATGCAGCACAAAGCGCGATGGACGCGGGCGATCCGGTGAACTATATGCAGACATTGGCGGCGCTGGGCGTGCCAACGCTGGTGCAACAGATCAATGGCGATGTAGTAATCCCCAATGGTGCGGCGAGTGCCCCATTAGCGGGAACCTCGGCTATGGCCTCTCTGCTGGGCGCAACACAATTGGGCTTGGGTTCTACCCAGTTGGGGCGCGGTTATGTCAAGCTCACTGCGGGCGGCCATGTTTCATTGTTGCGACCTGAGAATGGCGCTTTGAATGTGACTAGCGAGCTGCAAACCCAGGTAGTCACATTTATCTTAAATAGCGGCAATGTGTCCGTAGGCGCGGGAGCGCCAGGCAATATCGAATAGCCTCCGAACATCATCAATCCGATTCAATCAAACCCCGGTTTTCCGGGGTTTTTTTATCGCTAGAGTTTTACGCGGTGATGGCGCAATAACTGCAAGTAAACTAAGGTAAACTGCCGACCAATTTGCAGGCCCGCTATGTTGATGAGTTGAATTATGACCCCACGCAATTATCTATATCTGCTTAAAAAGTACGACGAATATCAAGCACAAATCGAACGTTTATTGGAGTCGATTGTGAGTTCACTATCACCCAATAAATTGGCAACGTCTCAAGAGCAACTAAACGAAGTCGTCAAACGGTTGCACAAATCCTATCCATTTGTTGAGTTGCTCTACTGTCTCGATGAAAACGGTGTGCAAACGACCGAGTCGGCAGCATCGCCTACGGTTCCTGACCCTAAGCGGCGTGAGCCGGGTTTTGGTTCAGATCGCAGCAATCGTATTTACTACAGGTCGGCGCGCGATAATAGCTCAAAGATTACGGTGACTCAGGCCTACCTTTCCAGCGCAACGCATCAACTGGCTATTTCTGCAGTGCAACGTTTTGTTGATGCTGAAAATACCACTCGCTATGTGGTGATTAATTTTAATTTGGAAAAGCTGATTACTTTTTTAAATGGCGATAGTTTGCGCAGGGTTGTGCATCCCGTGTTTCAAGTGATTTACGGCATCATCGGCATTATGTTGGTTGTGGTGTCCATGCTGTTGCTATATTCAGCTGGCCAGTCGTTATATGAAATGATTCATGAGCATACCAATACCGCAACCCAAGCGTTCCAATCGGTCATTTTAGTTACCCTGGGCTTGGCGATTTTTGATTTGGGAAAAACAATTCTCGAAGAAGAAGTGTTGTTGCATAAAGATATACATCACGCAGGCTCCACGCGCCGCACTATTGCACGTTTTATGTCGGCGATTGTGATTGCGGTATCGATTGAATCCCTATTGTTGATGTTTAAATCCCTGCTCGGCGATGCTACTCATCTAAACTCCGCTGTGTTTATGCTGTTTGCTGCGGTGGCATTGTTGGTAGGCTTGGGTGCTTATTTAAAACTCACTAGCGAAAAGAAATAAATTATGTCCACCAAAACCAAAAGTGCATTTGTCTGCACCGATTGCGGCGCCGATTATAAAAAATGGCAGGGACAGTGCACTGAATGTGGGGTATGGAATAGTTTAAGTGAAGTGCGTTTAGGCCCAACTCCCGCTAACCGTTCGGCAAAATTTGAAGGTTATGCTGGCGGTGCCTCGGGCAATAAAATTCAAACGCTTGCCGAAATTTCGCTCAACGATGTGCCGCGTTTTAGCAGCGGTGCCGGTGAATTTGATCGTGTGCTTGGCGGCGGTTTTGTGCCAGGCTCGGTGGTGTTGATCGGGGGCAATCCGGGCGCGGGCAAATCGACTTTGCTGTTACAAACCCTGTGTAATTTGGCGCGCACTATGCCTGCGCTGTACATCACGGGTGAAGAGTCGCTGCAACAGGTGGCGATGCGCGCCCAGCGTTTGGGTTTGCCTACCGATCAATTGCAAATGCTCAGCGAAACCAGTGTCGAAGGCATTTGTACAATCGCACAAAAAGTCGCACCGAAAGTGATGGTGATCGACTCGATTCAAGTTATGCATATGGAAGATATTTCCTCTGCTCCCGGTTCGGTCTCACAAGTGCGCGAAAGCGCCGCCTACCTCACCCGTTTTGCCAAACAAACCGGCACAGTATTAATTTTGGTAGGCCACGTGACTAAAGACGGCTCACTCGCTGGCCCGAAAGTACTGGAGCACATGATCGACTGTTCGATTTTGTTAGAGGGCGATAACGATTCACGTTTTCGCACTTTGCGTGGCAATAAAAATCGTTTTGGTGCGGTCAATGAATTGGGTGTTTTTGCGATGACCGAACAGGGCATGCGCGAAGTGAATAATCCCTCGGCGATTTTTTTACAGCGTGCAGAAGATCCTTCATCCGGTTCAGTAGTGATGGTGATGTGGGAAGGGACACGCCCCTTGCTGATCGAAATTCAAGCCCTGGTTGATGACAGTCATCTCGGCAATCCGCGCCGCGTGGCGGTGGGTATGGATCAAAATCGTCTCGCCATGTTGCTCGCAGTATTGCATCGCCACGGTGGCATTATGGTGGGCGATCAGGATGTATTTGTGAACGTGGTAGGCGGTGTAAAAGTGATGGAGACCAGCGCCGATTTGGCAGTGTTGCTCGCCATTGTTTCAAGTTTTCGCGACCGCATTTTACCGCAGGATTTAATTGTGTTTGGCGAGGTGGGGTTGTCGGGTGAAATTCGCCCGGTGCCGAGTGGTCATGAGCGTTTGCGCGAAGCGGCCAAGCATGGTTTTAAACGCGCGATAGTGCCGTTTGCCAATGCCCCACGGGAAAAAAATATGGGAATTGAAGTGGTTGCAGTTAAAAATTTGCAAGAAGCGCTTGAGGCGCTTTAATGGCGCCGTTCGTTGACAAATATTACTCAGGTACTCTCAGCTCTATTATTTTACGATCGAGTTGTTGCAGTTGCTGCCATGCCTCGCGGAAAGAGTGAACACTAAAAAATAAAATATCGAGGCTGCCATCCTCACGAGCTATTTCCAGCCCGCGTTGAATTCGTTCCGCCAGTGCGGGGTTATTATTGTTTACAAAAAAATAAATCGGTTGTTGATAGTGAATCATCAAATTTTTTTCAATGCTCAGCCTCAGTGCGGGGTATTGTTCTTGTTCATTAATGACCTCTTGGATGCTGCGCGCCATGTAATCAAAACGCCTGGCTTCCAGCATACGGAACATAGAGTCATACGCATCAGACGTTACTAGTGGTAAACCATTAAAGCGATAGATGTCAGCGTCACTCCAATGAAGACCGCTGCCAATTTTAAATTTCTGCAAGTCGCTCAGGGCATTGACTTGATCAAATCGGGGTTGGTCATCAGCACGAATTAATAACAATCGATATTCGTTAATTCCCCGGATTAAATTAAATTTAACCGGCATTAGTTGGTTTTCGCGTTTTTTATTACTGCTGCTCCAGATGATATCTATTATGCCCTGTTTAACTAGTAGTCGCGCACGTTCGCGGTTTACGCTGACTTTATAGTAGTCAAAATGGATTTGCTCGTGCTCGCGACGGGTTTTTTCTAGAGCCAAGCGTAATGCCTGTTCGTAAAAGTGACCGGTTATTTCTGGCTCGAATGAGCCTGCTTTGGGGAGTGTTAGTTGCAGGTCGGCGTTTGCCACACTGCTCGCCATACTGCTGTGGCTAAGGGTTAATGACAGGCTTAGGCATACATAAAAAAAAACCGCGTATTGCATAAATTGCAGACTGATTAGTGGTTGTTCTCTATCTGGGTTAGCAACTCATAGAGTAATGTTTTATCAACCGGCGTATCAGGTTGAAACTCAAAGCCTAATAAGTGCTCGCGTACATGAATTAACTTACCGTGCAGGTTAAGTAATTTTTTGGGAGAGGTGAGTAGATTGATCTCATCCAATTGGATATGAACGCGCAATGGATCGCCTTTTTGTAGAAGGTGTTCACCTAAAATAGCAAGGCGCGCGCCCGATTCTGAAAGATCCAGTACATGCGCTTCCCATTTTTTAGTGGAGTATTGTAAATCCGCATACGCGCGCAACGGAAAACGCGGATGTCGGCGTTTATCCTCACCGCTGGGATCATCTGTTTTGTTTTCTTCATCGCTCATTATTTTTGTTGGCTCCGCTGTAGGGATGGGCCGATGAACTGTCGTGTCAGTTCAGTTTTTAGTGCTAATAATCACTAATTAATTCAGACAGCTCCCTTTCTGCAGCCGATGCATCCCCTAAATTCAATTCAATCAACCGGCGTAAGTGGCTCACGCTATCAATATCAATCGATGTACACACCAGACCAGTTTGACTGTGATGTTGGTGCGCCACAGTGACGGACATAGCGATACTGGTGTTATCTGAAAGTAGTATTTTCACCAGAATCGGTTTGTTATGGATAACTTCACTGGGCAGTGTTTGCTGCAACAACAAGCCTTTTAATGAAATATCCAACAAACTGGCGCGCCAATGAAACTCGCCTTGTGCCAGTTCAACGTGGGCATCAAACAGGATACGGCTAAATTTGCGGCGCTCATTGGCAGCGGCTTTTTTTCTTGTGTCGGTCATAATGTGGTCTTTCTGTCGCAGGGTGGTCTTTCATTAACGGTTAAGCCAATCAAGCTGCTGGTAGCCTGTGTTTGAGTGTAGCCCTTGGCAGCCGTTTCGCCATTATTGAATTTACGCTGGTGTCGATTTGCTTCGGGTAAGGGGCGCCACCTATAATCCCGTCACGTTTGCTAACAGGCTGATTTTTATGACAGATTTCCGTATCGGTATTGATCTTGGTGGCACCAAAACTGAGGTGATACTGCTCAATGGCGCAAGTCAGGAGCTATTTCGCACCCGCATGCCTACAGTGCGCGATGATTATCAAGCTACCCTGCGCGATATCGCCCAGTTAGTGGCCCAAGCGGAAGCTGCCGCGGGTGAAACTCAGTTGCCGGTCGGCATAGGTATTCCAGGGACTATTTCACGCAAAACCGGTTTTGTGAAAAATGCCAATTCCACTTGGCTTAATGGCAAGCCGTTCCAGCAAGACTTGTCGGACTACCTCAACCGTGCGGTTAAAGTCACTAACGATGCCAACTGCCTTGCAGTCTCTGAAGCAACTGATGGTGCTGCTCGTGGTTACGATCTGGTCTTCGCGGGCATTCTTGGCACCGGCTGTGGTGCCGGTGTTGCTTATCAAGGCAAGCCTATTGTCGGTCCCAATGGTGTGGCAGGGGAGTGGGGGCACAATCCCCTTCCTTGGACTAGCGCGGAAGATTTAAACGCGCGCCCTTGTTATTGCGGTAAATCTGGCTGCCAGGAAACGTTTTTATCCGGCACTGGCCTGTGCCTTTCCTATCAGTTGATTGCCGATGAAAAAATTAAAGGTGATGAAATCGTAGCGCGCGCGGAGCACGGGGACGTAGTTGCGCGGGAAGTGCTTGCTAATTATTTCGACCAGGTTGCACGCGGACTTGCCGCGATTATTAATACGATTGATCCAGATGTGATTGTATTGGGCGGCGGCGCTTCGAATATCAAGGCGATTTATACCGAGGTGCCAAAGTTGTTGCCACATTATGTATTTGGGCGCGAGTGCGATACGCCCATAGTTCCGGCCGTGCATGGCGATTCCAGTGGCGTGCGCGGTGCCGCTTGGTTAAATCCGCTTGTGTAAGTTGCGCAGCATGTTGTTAGCGGTAAAACCCATCGCAAGGTTGCTGGGCTTTTTA
The DNA here is from genome assembly GCF_057196725.1 of Cellvibrio sp. ATLC23. Lineage (NCBI taxonomy): Bacteria > Pseudomonadati > Pseudomonadota > Gammaproteobacteria > Cellvibrionales > Cellvibrionaceae > Cellvibrio > Cellvibrio sp. ATLC23. The sequence continues at coordinate 24,505 of NZ_JBXUOS010000001.1, forward strand.
TTTTATGTTTGCAGCGCGAATCTGCAAGCACAGTCACAAGTGCAATCAGTAACACCGCCACAGCGAATCGCATCGCTCAATATTTGCATCGATCAGTTATTGTGGGAGTTGGTACCGCACGAACGTTTGGTGAGCATCAGTTATTTAACCGCAAGCCCTATGTGGTCACCGATTGCAGAACAGGTACGCGGAATTCCAACGAATCATGGGCTTGCGGAAGAAATTGTGCCGCTGTCGCCGGATTTAATTCTTGCCGGTGAATTCGATGCAGCCAGTGCGATTGAATTGCTCAACCGTTTGGGCAAACCGGTTACACGTTTGCCGCTGCCGCGTAAGCTCAGTGATATTAATCAACAAATTATTGAACTGGGCGATTTGGTCGGTGCAGGTAAAAAGGCGCGCACTATGGCCGCGCGGATCGGTGCCCAAGTCGCTGAGTTGCGAGCGGCTAAACAAAATCAACAGCCCTTAACGGCATTTTGGTATTCATCAAATGGTGTAGTGATTGGCGATGGCACGCTGGAGCATGAATTAATGCAACTCGCGGGCTTGCGCAATCTGGCGGCTGAGCGTGGCATGTTTGGCTTTAATCAACTCGATTTGGAATTATTGCTCAGCGCCAAACCGCAAATATTAATTATTGAAGCGAGTAATGCCGAAGGTTTTTCTCTGGCACGGGAATATTTAGCGCACCCGGCATTGGCTAATGCGGAATTTACCATTGTGCGCTTACCGGCGGGTTTATCGGGCTGCGCCACCTCGGTATTGGGCGATGTTGCTATCGCACTGAAACAGCAATTGGCGAACTCAGTTCAGAAGTGAAATAGACAAAGAGAAAATTGTGCAACTAAAAATATCGTTTACTGCATTAACCCTGAGCTTGCTCGGCGCGATTATCGCGGCGGCGGTTTTATCGCTTAACAGCGGTGCGGCGAGTATTCCGCTGCTGCAAGGTTTTACGGATATCTGGCAGGGCGAACAAAGTTTGGCGGCAACCATTCTCGGGCAAATTCGGCTGCCGCGTTTATGCCTGGCCATTATTGTCGGCGCAACACTCGGCATGGCCGGTGCCGCTATGCAAGGCTTATTGCGCAACCCGCTGGCCGACCCGGGAGTGCTGGGTGTTACCAGCGGTGCGGCATTGGGCGCGGTGGGGGTGTTGTATTTTGGCGCGGCGGCAGCGGCTTGGTATTGGCTGCCGAGTGCGGCGATTGCGGGAGCATTGTTTTCTCTGCTGCTGGTATATGTGTTGGCGGGTTTGCACAGCAGTATGCTCGCGTTAATTCTCGCCGGTGTGGCGATCAGCTCTATTACCGGTGCCTTAATTGCCGTCGCATTAAATTTTGCGCCGAGCCTGTATGCGATGCAGGAAATTATTTTTTGGTTGATGGGTTCACTGGTTAATCGCCATTGGGATCATGTGCAGATGGCGTTGCCGTTGTCTGTGATTGGCTGGCTGTTAATACTCAGCCGCAGCCGGTTTTTAGATGCGTTAAGTCTCGGCGAAGAAAGCACCCGTTCACTCGGTTTTAACAATCACCGCGAGCGCGGCATTTTATTATTGGGCATTGCGATCAGTGTCGGCGCCTGTGTGGCGGTGAGTGGCAGTATTGGTTTTGTGGGGTTAATTATTCCGCATTTACTGCGCCCCTTGGTGGGCTATAGACCGGGGCGATTAATGTTCACTAGTGCACTCGGCGGTGCGCTGTTATTAGTGCTTGCCGATATTCTGGTGCGCCAATTTGATAGCGCGCGCGAATTAAAATTAGGTGTAGTGACCTCACTGCTCGGCGGCCCGTTTTTTTTATTATTAATTCTTAAAACCCGTTCGCGGTGGGCGTGAAAATGACAACACATAGTGCCCAACCTATCTGTCTCAGTGCGCAACAAGTGTCGCTGGTACGCGATGGCAATGCGATTGTGAATAACGCCAGCTTGCAGTTACACGCAGGCGAATTAATCGGTTTAATCGGCCCTAATGGCGCAGGTAAAAGTTCATTGCTGCGGGTGATGGCAGGTTTGCTAGACGCAGATTCCGGCCAAGTCCATTTATCTAACAATAATCAGCCGCCGCAATTATTGGCACAATTTTCTGGCCGCGAGCGCGCCCAGTTGCTCGCTTATTTGCCGCAGCAGGAAACGCCGGCCTGGCCGTTACAAGTTGAACATTTGGTTGGTCTTGGTCGCGCACCTTGGCATACACCTATGAGCGGAAAATCGGGGCAAGACAAACAAGCCATTGAACATGCGCTCAACATTACCGAATTGCAGCCGCTGCGCCAGCGCATTGTCACTACCTTGTCGGGCGGCGAATTGCAGCGCACGTTGTTAGCGCGGGTTTTTGCTGGCGAACCGCAAATTATCCTCGCCGATGAACCCATCGCAGCGCTTGACCCTTATCATCAATTACATGTAATGGAATTGCTCGCCGAACATGCACAGCGCGGTGGTGCAGTCTTAACTGCATTACACGATTTAAGTTTGGCGGCACGTTTTTGTTCGCGTTTGATCTTATTGCAAAACGGAAAAATTGTGGCAGACGGTCAACCGATTGATGTACTCACCACCGACAATTTAGAAAAAGTCTACGGCATTTCCGCCTATGTCGATTGCCGCGATGATGGGGTGGTAATAATCCCGCGTAAGCGGGTGTTTTAAATTTAGTCTCGCATAAGTGAGTGCTTTAAAACTTAAAGCGACTCTCAATTAGCAGAGGACTTGCGGTGTTATTGCTGAGACCGTCTGAGACATGGATGTCGAAGATGAGCCCCCATGGATGGGTTCACGGCGTGTCTCAGCAATAACACCGCGAGTCCTATTCACGTTAGCACTTCATGGAATTCAAACATGAAAGCAAGTGTATTTAAATTTGGCGTTAATTTATGGCCGCCACTATTTTTTACTGGTATTAAAGTCACCCATCTCACACCAGACTATAAAGAAACACATGTGACCTTAAAACTGCGTTGGTACAACCGCAATTATGTCGGCACCCAATACGGTGGCAGCCTTATGTCCATGACTGACCCTTGGTATATGTTGATGATTATGCACAACCTCGGGCGCGATTATTTTGTCTGGGATAAACACGCCGAAATAGATTACATCGCCCCCGGCAAAACCCATGTGCATGCACAGTTTCTGCTGACCGATGAAATTCTCAATGATATCCGCGCAAAAACAGCCAACGGCGAAAAATATGTACCGGAGTTTATAGTTGATATCAAAGATAATAACGGCCAGCTTGTCGCGCGGGTAAAACGCCGTGTGTATATAAAGTTAAAACCCCGTGCACGTGCGGATTAACAATTACATTATTGATCTTTTTAGCTGGAAAATTTTATGCTCAATGTCGCACTCTGTTCTTATGGTATGTCGGGCAAAGTATTTCACGCACCGCTAATCACCGCTGAACCCGGCTTACAACTCCACACTATTTTACAGCGCAGTGAACCTACGGCGCTGGCGAATTATCCCGAGGTGAATATTGTCAAAACGGTTGATGAAATTCTCGCCAATCCGGATATTCATTTAGTCGTCGTCAATACCCCGAATGAGTTTCACTACCCTATGACCAAAGCGGCATTGCTGGCGGGTAAACATGTGGTGGTAGAAAAACCGTTTACGCTAAGCCTCGCCGAAGGTAATGAATTAATTTCATTGGCCGAACGGCAACAAAAAATACTGTCTGTTTTTCAAAATAAACGTTTGGAAAGCGATCACTTGGATGCGCAAAAAATAATTGCATCCGGTGCGCTCGGGCGTATTGTCGAAGTGGAGTGGCATTACGATCGCTACCGCACCAACATTACTCACAAAAAATGGAAAGAAGATAATCTCCCCGGCTCCGGCACTTGGTTTGATTTAGGCATTCATATGGTGGATTCCATGTTGTGCCTATTCGGCAAACCCTATGCCGTCTATGCCGATATGCGCAGCCTGCGCCGCGCAGAAGGTTCAACCGATTATTTTAATGTGCAATTCCACTATGAGGATATGCGCGTAATACTTCGCTCCAGTACCTACGTTAGTGAAAAAGGAGCAACGGTTGCTATTCACGGTGATCAAGGTTCTTTTTTAAAATTTGGGCAAGATGTGCAAGAGGCACAAATGGTGCGTGGCATCATTCCCGGTATGCCCGGCTGGGCACAACCCGGTGAAGATAATTACGGTATTTTGCACACGCACAATCAAGGTGAAGCAAAACGCATCAGTATTCCAGGTCAGCGCGGTTGCTATGAGCATTACTATAAAAATATTGTGGATGCGATTAGTGGCAACGAGCCGCTGACATTTTTGCCGCAGCAATCACTGCTGGGTGTAGAGTTGTTATTGGCAGGGGAAGAGAGTGCAAAGCAACAGCGTTTAATTACGCTGTAAACCAGAGCGGATTTTTTATCCGCTCTTAATAAGCAGCTATCTTAATTTTACTGAGTTGGGCGATTAGGTGCGGTTGGTTTGAAAAAACGAATAATAGCCTTACGCCAAAAATGCAGTGGGAATATCAAGCAGAGAGCGACACCAAGCCATAAATGGATATCGGCAATATTGAATACTTCCAACAGATCCTGCGGGTAGTACAGCAATAAACCGCTAACAATAAGTAAAGTCCATATGCTCAGGTGCAGGTAACCATCCCAATGGCGCTTTTTTTTTGGTAATTTTTTTTGTACGTGATCCGAAAATAAATAGCCAAAAATAAATACCCCAAGCATAGCACTCACACCATGCAGTTCGCGGAATAAGCCATTGAGCGGGTGAGGGAAGTCGTCTTCAGTCGCAGGGGCGAGAAAAAAAAGCGCAATGCCGGTAATGGCGACTGCCAGAAGAATTAACCATAAACTGATACGTGATTTTTTCATGAGCCTTAACAGGGTTGCATGTCAATAAAGGGCGCTATTCTGACAGTTGTTGGCGTGGAAATGTAGGGCTTGCTATTTTAGTGCGAATCTAGCGCAATCCAGTTGCCCCCCAGTTTACGCAGACAATCGCTGCGCTCATGTTCCGCTAAATTCACCGCGACTTTGGTGAGCGCATCTGCACGCCATGCACTATTGGCAATAACACTCCAGGTTCCCGCTGCTACAGGCTCTGCATTATTACCTAATACAAGCCCCGGATATTGTGCAGAAGCATGTGTTGTTGAGGTCGCCAGCGAGGCATTTTGCAGGCCGCCCATTGAATGCAGCTGCCCCAGATGATCCTTAATGCTGATCGGCATAATCGCACTACCATAAACCCGAATATCGCCCCCCGCATTAATCCACGCGGATGCTACCCCTTGGTGTTGCAGGTATCGAATGGCGATATCAACCGCAAAACCTTTGGCGATACCATCCAGCGTAATCAACACCGGCCGACGCAAGCGCGCTTGTTGTGCTTGTATTTCAATATCATCCCAATTGCCAATGCTGAGCCAATCGCTGCGCGTATTGATGTAATCCGGCGCGGGCAGCGCCCCTTTATCAACAATCGCTTTGCCCAGCGTGCAATTGAATGTGCCTTTGCTGATGCGGGTTAATGCCCGTGCGAGCTTCAAACATTGAATGCTGAGAGGGTGCAGTGGCACCCACTGATTTTGCGCGGCATTCAAGCGCGACAATTCGCTAGAGGGTTGATGAAAACTAAGCAGGTTGTGAATTTGCTCTATGGCAGAAAAAGCGCCTGAGAGCGCATCCTGACACTGATTTTCTGCGAGCGCCCCTGTATCGACAAGTTGAATCTCGACAAATGTGCCGAGCAGTGGGCGCATGCGTTTTAGCATTGCTAGCCTTGGGTAAGTGCAATTTTATGAATGGCGAGCAGGCGTTTAACGCCGTCGGTCACATTGCGGCAAGAGAGTGTTGCGCCGCTGATGTTGGGAATGTCCTTGTTGAGTTTAAATTTATCGTTCAGGGTTTTCCCAGAAAAATATTGTCGCCATTCGGGTTTGCGAATCTGGCCGCCGTGGGTTTCGCGGTAACTTAAAATTTCTATACCGATCACTTTGCCATCTGGCGAGATGGCTGCAGCATAACTAATAAATTCGTGTTTCCCGATGACATCATCGACAAGAAAATAACCGAGTAATTGTCCGTCTTGTTCGGCGCGCCAATTTTGTTGGATTGAGTTGCGTTGGCGCACCCCGGCGATTTTTTTAATCTGCTTGCGTTGTTCATCAGACAAATGAATGGCCGATTCTAAAAAAATGCTAGCGTTGGGGAATAATACTTTCTGCGCTTGTGCAATCGATAAATAATCTTCCGCATGAGCAGAGCTTACAATCACTGCCGGTGTGATTAGCGCGAGTGGTAAGGTAATAAAACCGGGAATATTGCGCATGGAACAATCCTCCTATGCCTCGCCTAAACGAGGCATAGTCTTTTAATGAGGGAATAGACTTTTAATAATTAGAAATTCAGGCCAAGTTTGAAACGAATTTCCTGTTCGGTTTTTTCAATCAGGTGTAAACCATCGGGTTGGCCATCAAAGCCCTCGCCGCCGCCACTGATCTGGTCAAAGTAGGTCAGTGTGAACCAGTAGTCTGCACCGCCGTAATGCAAACTTGGGCCAGCAAAAAGTGACTGCCGCTCCATCGCAACTTCAGTTTCGTATTCGGTTTCGTACAGAGTTTCTACACCGATAAACCAATTGGGCACAAAGCGATAGCTCAAACCAGTGCCCGCCCAAAACTCGATTTCTACTTCCATGCCGGTAGGCCATTCAAAATCTTCAGGCAAATTGTCGATGGGTTTACGGGTTGCACGTGTCGCTTCAGTACCAAAGTTAGCCGCCCAAATTAATTGGCCTTCCATAAAATATTTTTGCAATTCCAGTTCCAGATCGATACTCACTGTATCTTTATCGCGCCCGGAATGAGGGTCCAAGACTAAATAATCCAAACCGGTAGTGACCGACAAGCCAAAGTCATCCAAGGCTGGGCTGAGAAAATTATATTTCCCTGCAATCTCTACGCCTTGGAATTTCAAACCGTATTTTTCATCGCCGGGCATATAGGCATCGATTAATAAACCTGATGTATCAATTGCCTGGCCTTTGAGTGCCCCCTTGACTGTGAAACGATCGCTTACGCCGTACTCCAATTCTGTTTCGGTGTTATACGCCGTGTACTTTCCTACACCTTTATCGGACCGCTGCGTGACGACTTGATAAAACTCCAGTGCGCCATCCGGCAGGACTTCAGCTCCTTTGATATACCCAAAAAGATTTTCGTCAGCATGAGCCGGCAAAGTGAACAGGCCACTGAGCAAGGTAGCAATGAGCGTTTTACGCATGGTAAGTCCTTAAATTGGTTATAAAATGTGATTTTAAATGCAAATGACATGTGTAGTTGCACGCACTTTAATCTCATTTGATATTCATTACCATTAAATTTCCGTAACAATGCTGCGCGCACGCGATTATTTCCGCTTTGTTTGCCTGAGCGGTTTGGAAATAGTGCGTTGCAGAAGGCGATTAACCCCATAGAGGCTTGCACACCATAGGATCAGGAACAGGCTAACTAACACCACGGCAATAAACGCAAAAATATCCGGTGCTTTCATTAAGGTGGTCATCAGCGAGTCTTGATAATAAAAAAACCACTGGTGACTGTCGGGAAATATCTGCTCATGTAGCCAATAAAAAACAGCGGTTGGGCCTATGGCAAAAAGAATGGCGCAAGCTAATAACGAGCCCACTAAAAACCCTAGTAAGATTGTTTTAAGCGATGGCAGTTGTAGTTTTTGTTGATGAGCGATGGCAATTAAACTGGCCCATAGCAACAAACTCAGAATTCCTATGAAATAAAATCGATCGATTAACTTGGCCACATCTTGCAGGTGAACAATTTCTGCTTCGTGCATAAGTGCGGTTAACTGACCGTTTTTTAAGGTGTAACTAATCTGCGTTAACCCATTGCCGCTGGCTTGCACCGCATCACTAATCTCACCAAATAAACGCCAATGTTCGCTGGCGGAAGTGAATTCAAAATCTTCTTTATAGCGGTTGAGTGGCGCATATTCGGCGATGTGGTGATCCAAGTCTAATAATTGATAGCCGAGTGGATAGGCGAAGTGAAATTGCGCTAGCAAGTGCCAGCTTACGAATGCCAGCCCTATCAACTGGGCGAAAAAAAAAGCGGGCCAAAAGCAAAATCGGTTAAAGGGGTTCATAGCTAAACTCTGCTGTGCATCGAGGTCGCAAAGTATGCGTTAGCCTATATTGCAGGCCAACAGGTTTATATGATTTGCCATTTTTTTGACGAATAACTGGCGCCAAAATGTCGATATTCTTAACATTTTTACTGTTTTCATCCCCAGCAACGTGTTTCGTTTTGGTGTAAGGAGCTGATTAAAATGATGATTTCGGCGACGGCATCGAAATTGCTGCTATTATTGTGATGTACGTCTCACAATTTTTGGGGGCACGATTATGAGTAGATTATGGAAATTAGCCTTGGCGTTGACTTTTACGGGCATGTGGGCTGCGGTCGCAATGGCCACCCCAGTGACTTGCCTGCCGAATGCAGAGCGCGTGGCAACTCTTGATTCAGCGGTTATTTGCCTGACGGGTAATGATGACAATATTCATAGCCCTGCACAGGTATCTGCACTGTTTGGTGGAGTATGGGTAAAAGAGGGTGAGCTAACGGGCAATGGCTCTGACGATTTATTTACCGTTGCGTTGACCGGTGGCAGCTGGGGTGGGAATGATGTTGCGGGAACCTGGAGTCTAGACAGCAGTTTTTGGTCTACCTATGGATTAGCGGTAATTACCATGCACGTTGGTCACGGTAATGGCAATCCAGATTATTTTGCGTGGTCGGTAACTCCGGGAGTTACAAGCGGCAGTTTCAGCTATAAAGATCTTGATGGGCGCGGTGGTGGTTTATCGAATCTTTTTTTATTTGGTTCAGGCACCTCAATTACACGGCTTTCTGAATCGGGTGTGGGCTTATTGTGGGCGATTGGTTTGTTTGCCGTTATCTTGGCAAGACGTCGAGTTTCACTCTAGGAATGAAATAATAATCTGAACGAAAGCCGCAGAATGTTCTGCGGCTTTTTTATTTCCATTAAGGAGTTGTACCTACATTGCATAATGAATAAATGACAGTTATGCAATTAAACATGAGTGCCCTGAAACAACTTTCCAATGGTTTTTAGCTTTATTCCAAACCCGCGTGAAGCGAAAGTTACTAGACGCGGGCACTCCATTGTAGCTTCCGGAAATTTCTGCTTGGGTTGTAACAACTGCACTATCGCCTAATTCGAGGATTTGCATGTTTGAAAGCACTATGGAATTAATTATAAATAACTTATTTTTATGGGAGTCTATGTCTTGTTTTTTTGAAATAACTTGACCTAGATGATTTGTAAATATTAGCTGATCAGAAAGTAAGCCGTCGAGTTTAACTATATCAGAGCTACACATGGCTAGCCGTAGTTGTTCTTCCAATTCCAAAATTATAGACTTCATGGTTGTCACGTTTGATAGTTGCCTCAGTTTTAGATTCTATTAATTTCTGACGATAAAGTTTTTGGGTTTATGTTATTCATGGATTAAAATTACGTTTCCTTTTTTGTGTCTTTCATCTACGTATTTATGAGTCTCTACTATTTTTTCCAAGGGGTAAACTCTATCTATAACTGGTCTTAGCTCTTTATATTCGAATTAGTCTACAATATCTTGCAGTAGTTCCTTGTTTTTCATAGCAATACCGAAAATTAATCGTTTGTCTATTGTTGATCTCAGCATAGTGCCTAGACCTGCGTTGATGAGAATCAACTTGCCCGATTGCGAGAGAATGCTGCTACAACTGGTGAGTGATAAATGGCCAGTCGTATCTAGAATAACATCATAAATCACCTGGCCTTGAGTGAAATTGTTTTCGGTGTAGTCAATAACTTCGTTGGCACCGAGTGATAATACCAGCTCCCTATAGCCACTAGACCAGACGCCCGTAACTTCAGCACTATAATATTTTGATATTTGTACTGCTGCAGTACCGACAGATCCAGATGCGCCGTTAATTATTACTTTGCTCCCTTTTCGGACAATTCCCTTTAAAAAATGTAGCGCCGTTATTCCACCAAAAATTAAAGAAGTAGCGTCTGTATATGAAATTTTATCTGGTATTTTTTACGGCTTTATCTTCGGCGATACACGCATACTTAGCATTTGTACCAAGAGCAATTCCTGTACTGCCAAATACTTTATCGCCCTTCTTAAATAAAATAACATCCTTACCTGTGGTGATTACTTCACCGGAGAAATCGATTTCAGCTATATTTCTTCTTGGTTTAAATATCCCCACTGCGAGGCGAGCTGGAAACCAAAAACCTTTTGGTATATCAAATTTTCGCATTCGACAGTCGCCAGTAGTTACAGCAGAAGAAAATATTTTGATTAGTAGCTCATTGTGCGTGGGGGTGGGTTCATTAATATCCTGAATTTTTAGGACTTTCGGGTTACCATACTTAGTCCAAGTTACTGCTTTCATCACATTATGTATTCCAAATAGGGAGAGATAAAACGCATCCTTGCGTTGGGAGAGGGGGGAAGAGGAGGTGGCTAAGGGACGTTGGTTGTCAGCCGAGTAAGGCTACCGCCTGCATTTGAATAGTAGTAGGCATCGCAAACTGATCCAGATACTTCAAAACCACTACAAAACTCAATCGCTCCATAGCGAAATGAATCGGTTTGTGCATTTGCATAGCTAACATCAGGCATGGTGCCTAATAATGCAATTTTTTGTCCTGTAGCTCCACTAACGAGATGGATGTTCGCTTTTGCGTAATTGGTTTTGCTATTCGCAAATTCAGCAATAAGAAAGGAGTCAATCCCTGACGAATCGTAAAGCCCGAGTGCTTGGCCATAGGCGCCGAATGCCCAGGTGTCGGTAAAATCTACAGCGCCCGTGTTGTCAGAGAGTAGGGAGCCAAATTTAGAGAGGGTTAGTGTTGGAAAACTTGTTTGCGAGTAAAAAACACGTTCCTTATTGCTGCCGTAAGCAGAAGCGTTAGCAGGAATATTTAAATTAGTCGCGCTGCTACCCGTTTTGGCAACTGTCGCGTAACCCGAAGTTTCAAGTATAACCACTTTTGTGGGTGTCAGCGCTTGTAAAAACATAGTGGTTTGATTGCTTGTGTATAGTGTTGAGATCATTGGTGTACCGGTGTCGGTAATTTTGTAAAGCGATGTTTTACCTGTTGCTGAGCCGTTATTGTTCAGTTGAGGTCCTGAAAAATAATAAGCATTGTTATCGGGAAGGCCCACTACTGCAGATGTTTGCGGAAAGGTAATGATAGTGGAGGAGAGTTGTTTAGTTGAATAGTCAAAGCGTCGAATGGCTCCATCTATAAATAATAGCGCAGATCTCTGGCTTGCATTATTCACAAATGCCATGTTGTTAAAAGTAGCAAGCGAAGAAAAGTTTGCAAGAGATGTGTTTACTGTTCCAATCGCATTACCTTGTGTTGCAAAGAATCCAGCGATAACTCCTGAGGTTGGATTAATAAAAGGTGTTAGTATTTTAAGGCCACCTAAGGTAATCGGAGCGTCGGTCGCTGACATCGAAAAGTTGACCGCTTTCTCGACGCAATTACCTGACACAAGCGCTTTATAAAATAAAATCGTATTAATTCCATCAAGGCTGGGAGTCCCAGTGATGATATTAGGAAGCTTGACACCGATATTATCAGGGTCAGGACATTCACTGGCTGCTTGTGTTTCGTTACTTAATTGTTGCGGGATAGGTGTTGACGCTGATTCCAAATTCACTTTGTAAATTTTACCTGCTTTGATATAGACCACATGACCCGGCCGGACGTTAGAGAGTACCTTGGTCGTTGAATTATAGTCACCGAGTGGTAGGGTAAAAAAACCGTTTTGTAGACTCGCTTCCAATGTAAATGAGTTTTGTAGATTCACCGTGTCAATTAAAAATAGATCGGGAGTTAATCTGGCGTTGACACCAACGGGAATTCTACGAGCCGTTGTTGGTGTAGATGAGGCGGCAGATGAATTCATGGATGAAGCCACCGATGAAATGATACTCGCTGCACTGCTCGATAGGCTTGAGCCTGTGCCCATTCCCGCAGAGCTTCCTTTGGCTGATGACGGATTTGGAGTGTTTCCTCCACCTCCTCCACCGCAGGCGGATAGCAAGAAGATAAGGCTTGATGCGGTGAGGAGAGTCTTAAAATGGAGGTTTAACATAAAAAAATACCTGTTTAGTTAAGTGCCTATAAAAATGTGGTCATGAAAATTAAAGTGTTAACTATTGGCTAAAGCAATACAGCTAAACCGCCTGCGTACGAAATCTGGTTACCAGTCTGAGGTAACTGTGATTTATATCTTGTGGGTGATTTGAACTCTGTAAAAATGTGTAACAATTTGGCAACAGTTTGATGCCCTAGCCCTTAGATAATCTTTAAGGCACCGTCATATTAGTGACATCACTTTGTCATAATATTAAAAGCTGTTATTTACTAAGCTTTCACCAATACGCGACATTATCTTTTCACATCAACTGGAACGAGCGAGGATTCACTGTGCCCGAGTCATTTACCCCTCCTGCAAGGAGTACGTTTCCTGCTTATGGCATTTGGTTGTACAAAGAAAAAAGCCCTGCAATCAAACGAGTAAAAAAAGAAATTGCGCCCAGCGCTCACGGTGACCGCCACTGGGACTCCAGCTATTTGTTGATGGATTACTTCATGCACAACCCCATCAAGAAAAAAAGTCGCGTGTTAGATGTGGGCTGTGGATGGGGGCCAACCTCGATTTTTCTGGCGAATCAAGGGCACAAAGTAACCGGTCTGGATATTGATGATCAGGTCTTTAGTTTTTTACACCTGCAAGCTGATTTGAATGGCGTAGAAGTTAAAACTCGCCAAGGTGCGATGAGTTCCATGAAAAAAGCGGATTTGGCGAAATACGATGTGATTGTTGGTGGCGATATTTGTTTCTGGGATGAATTAACCGATGAATGGTTTGCAATGCTTAAACGTGCCGCCAGTGCGGGCGTAAAAAAGATGGTATTAGCAGATCCAGGCCGCGGCCCATTTTTGAAATTGGTCGATAAGTGTTACGAACGCTGGGATTGCGAGATGTGTATGTGGTATTGCCTGGAGCCAAAACGTTTTACTGGTAGCTTGTTGATTGTCAATTTGGATACCAAAGCGGATTAGTAAGGGCATCGTCCCTGATGCGGGTACCGTTATTCTGTGCATGAGAAAGTCCTTCTCGTATCGTTATTGTCGATAATTAAACGTTAATATCATTGCTGAATTATTACGCTTCGTTTGCTTCAGTTGTACTCACACGATGTGTAAATGCTTTGCGGTAATCAGGTTGTGATATTCGCTTGCTGGTTGTCGCTGTTTCGATTTCTTTAACAGGTACAGCGGCTGGAACAAAAGGTGTAACGGGTTTGCTGTGCTCGTAACGGCCCGATGCAATTACCGCATTTTCATCCAGCGCATTTTTTAATAGGTGTTGTACCTGTGCGCTGGGTGAATCTGCCGGGCAGGCGATCATATCCATATAGTCGATTCCTAAGCGATAGGGAGGCCAGCCATTTTCCAAGCCGGTTTTTACCAGTTGGCGATAACATTTTTTTGCGCGCGCAACATCTTCAGGATTTTTGCGATCAAACAAAACGGGAATTGTGCCTGACAATGTGCGTGATGAACGCGAGGTAACCGCAAGCAGCGGATCAAATCCGTTATCCATTAAGCATTTACTCATCACGGTGCGATAGCGCTCTACTTCATCCGCTGCAAACGGCACGAGCGGCGCATACCATAAAATACCGGCGCCATCTTTCGCGGGATGCGAATTCAAATCGAGTTTTTTCGCGGTGGGGTCAAGCGCATAAGCGATTTTTAAAAACGCTACTATCGGATAACCTTCTACCGTACCCAGTGTATTCACCAACGCACCAAAGTGGCGGCGCAGGGACGAGAACCCCCATTGTGGTAAATAGCTTTGAATTTTTTGCAATTGTTTAATTTGATTCGGACTAAAACTCCACACGCGGCAATTTTTTAACCGGCGGCGAATATCTTTTACAGAGCCAGCCACTGCAGCACGTGAACCGTATAAAGTTCCCAACCCTGTCCAAGCCGAAATTTTTCGCTCTTTTGCCAATTGTTGTAAATAGGCTGCACGCGCTTCACCCGTCAGAGTCGATGCCAGAGGTGTATCAACTTGAGTAGAGAGAATGCGGCAGTCGTTCATCATAATAATGCCGCCGATGCCGGGAATATCTTCGGTGAGTTTATTTAGTTCCGTTTGGCTATTGATAAATGCATCATTACTTTTCCATTCGAATACCAAAATTCGAGTAGCTTCCGGTGAGCGCGCTAATTGCACTCGCGCCTTAGTCACAATGCCAAAGTTGCCTTGGCGCAATAACCCCGCCCAGGAATAACCGGTGCCTGCATTCCAGCGTTTGGCCATTTCCGGGCAATTTAAATCTTGATAGGTGTGACGAAACTCAGTGCCGTTACCCCAATAGCCTTCCAGTTCACTGATCGCATCGAAGTGATCGGTAATCGGCGTTAAGCCATAACCGCCATCTAACGCATTGCCGAGAATATTGCCGTTGGGGCCAACACCGGTGGTGGGCACTAATAAATCTGCACCGCATTTTTTAATCGCCGCGTGTAAATCGGCTTGGGTCACACCGGGTTCAATTAATGCGGTAGATGATTTCACATCGATATACACGCGGCGCAGTTGCGATAAGTCCATAATAAAACTGCGCGAATCGACTGGCAGCGAAGTGCCGTAACCAAAATTGCGCCCGCCGCTGATCGGCCAGAGCGGCACTTTAAACTCGTTGGCAAGGGCGATCACTTCTTGAATAGCATCCACTTCTTTAATAACAATAGCTCCTGCGGGTAAACGTTGGCTCGCGCCGGTATCTGCACCGTAGTGAAAAGCCGCCTCTTCGCGACTCAATACTTTGGCACCGGGAATACGTAATACTTCGCTGAAAAAAGAGGTAGTCATGTTCATCTTCCTTTCAATTGCTGAATGACAAAATTGCTGGATGAGCAAAGGTGGGATTGTTACTGCGTGTGTTACCGTGTTCAAAAATTCGACACTTTTCGGCAGTCACACAAGCATGAGCAAGAACTATGACAAGTATGAATTTCTTAATGTTTTCAATGGCTTTAATTATTATTTTGCGATCAATGCCATCATATTGACGCTTCAATCTTATAAATCATTTTCCATAAAAATGATTTAAGCGACGAGCGCAGGTGATGAGGTAAAGTGGTCGTCATGATTAGTTGTTGAATGACATGGTGAATCAGATGCTGAGTGAAATATGGAATAGGTGCTAAATAAAACGTCGAATAAAATTCAGGCGAGCATAGCTCGCCTGAATTGATTACGTAGTGTGCAGTTATTATTTATCGCAGAGTAGTAGCGGGAATTTAGGTCAGTAAATTTTCTAACGTGCGCTGATAAATTTTAGTGAGTGTATTTAAGTCATCTGCACTAATGCATTCATTCACTTTATGAATAGTCGCATTGATGGGGCCGAGCTCCACCACCTGTGCCCCGGTGGGTGCAATAAAACGACCATCGGAAGTGCCGCCGGAAGTGGATAATTCAGCATCCAAACCGGTTTCGGTTTTAATCGCAGCAAGCGCTGCATTTACCAAATCACCGCGCGGTGTTAAAAATGGTTGGCCGCTTAAAATCCATTGTAAATCGTAATTTAGTTGGTGTTTGTTCAAAATCGCTTCAGTGCGCTCACGCAGCTTTTGTTCAGTGAGTTCAGTTGAGAAGCGGAAATTAAATACTACTTCAACTTCGCCGGGAATCACATTGGTTGCGCCGGTGCCGCCGTTGATATTGGAAACTTGAAAGCTGGTCGCTGGAAAAAACTCATTGCCGTTATCCCAGTGCTCTGCGGCCAATTCTGCCAGAGCGGGGGCAAGTTTGTGGATGGGATTGTCGGCCAAGTGTGGATAGGCCACGTGACCTTGAATACCTTTTACTTTTAATATCGCACCGAGTGAACCGCGACGACCGTTTTTAATCACATCACCCACTGTATTAGTGCTTGATGGTTCACCCACGATGCACCAAGTCATTTTGGTGTTGTTGGCTTCTAACCATTCCACCACTTTTACCGTGCCGTTAACAGACGGGCCTTCTTCATCGCTGGTGATTAAAAAGGCGATGCGGCCTTTGTGATTTGGGTGCTGCGCAATAAAATTTTCGCAAGCGACCACCATGCAGGCGAGTGAGCCCTTCATATCGGCCGCACCGCGGCCATGCAACATGCCATCGATAATGGTTGGTTCAAATGGTGGATTATTCCAATTGGTTTCGGGGCCCGTGGGCACCACATCGGTATGACCGGCAAAGGCGAGCAGTGGCCCGTTATCGCCATCGGCTCCTGTGCGAACGGCCCAGAAATTATCCACTTCACCAAAACGCAAACGCGAGGTTTTAAAACCGATTGCCTCAAGGCGTTTAATCATCATTTCCTGACAGCCGTCATCTTCAGGTGTTACTGAGCGGCAGCGGATCAAATCGGTGGCGAGTTGCAAAGTGGGGGTTAACGCAGCAGTCATGGTGTCATCCAACGGTTGGGAATAAATTCGCGGTGAATTTTACGCGATTTTGTAGCCAATTCGTTGATTCCGGCCAATAAAAAGCCCCTGCCACCAATTGGGGAGCACTTGGCGGCAGGGGAGGTGCATTAAAAGGGGGATAAATCAGTTGATGGGGATGCGCTTGGTTTCGCTCGCGGGCAGCGCCTTGCGTGCAACACTAATATCCAGAACACCGTTCTTCATGCTTGCAGTGATACTGCTTTGCTCACAGTCATCCGGCAGTGCTAGCACACGTTGGAAGCTGCCATAACTGCGCTCAACGCGATAGTAATGACGATCCTTGGTTTCCGATTCTTCTTTCTTCTCACCGCGAATCGTGAGCACGCCGTTGTTGAGTTCAAGTGCAATATCTTTTTCGCTCAATCCGGGTGCTTCCAGGCTGATGTGATACGCCTGCTTATCACTCGCGATATTAAGTTTGGCGTGAAACCCAGCGGCATTGAATATATCGTCGTCCGGCCAGTGCGTGTCAAGAGTTGGCAGCGAAAAACCGCGAAACGCATTATCGAATAAACGATCAATTTCGCGATGCAAGTGCAGCATCGGATGCGCAGTGTAGAGTGGAGTTTTTTCATCCGCCTTTGCTGAGCTGCGTTTTACGGGAATGGTCGACGTTTTATTGGCTTCTTCATGAGTAAACCAATTCCAAGGATTAAGTTGTTGCAGGTTCATAAAAGCCTCCTACCGCAAAGAAGATGTCTCATTGCTCAATGCATCAAGTAAACCAGCGGGAGCAAAGTGATTGCTCCCGCCGTATACCTTAAGCGGCTTTGCTGGAATCAGTATTGTGTTGGATCAAGTTTCCGTTGCTGTTAATGGCAATGCTTCTGGGTTTCATCGCCTCGGGGACTTCTTTCACCAAACTGATAGTCAGCAAGCCATTGTTGAGTTGGGCACCGGTCACCTCAACATGATCGGCCAAGCTAAACTTGCGCTCAAAGCTGCGCGTGGCTATGCCCTGATAGAGATACTTGCGCTCTTCTTTGCTGTCCTCGGCTTTTTTGCCGCGTACAGTTAGTACGCCGCGCTCGGTTTGAATATCCAACTCATGCTGCTCGAAGCCTGCGACCGCCAAGGTTATACCGTAGCGATTCTCACCAGTTGCTTCAATATTATAAGGTGGATAGCCAGCCGTGCTTTGGTCAGTGCGCAGAGCTGTATCTAACAATGCACCTAAACGGTCAAAACCTATGGTACTGCGATAGAGGGGAGAGAGATCAATTGCGTTCATAATATATCCTCCATTAGAAGCGATAGAAAATAAAAAACAATCAATAGGTGATGGCTCTTATACGACACCAATCACAAAAATAATCTAGGGTGACCTTGGTAGGATTCAAGCGTTGGCTTAATAATAAATATTTATTCCTCTTAAAATAACAATTATTTTTTTCAATGATTTTTTGTCCTTTCCATGCTTGAACTTTTTATTACAGCCCCTATCTAACCCGGCGTCTTCGTTCACTACGATTGTTTTCTGGGAATGCTCCCGCTACTGAGGAAAAAACAATGTATAACGCGATTACTCAGCTGCGTTTCTGGTTCACCTTTTCCGGGTGTCCGCCCCCGCATTAACTCTGCTTTTTTAATTCATCGCGCTGCCTCCTTGATGCAAGGGGGTGTTGTACCTTTTTGTTTTTATTTTATCCGTCCGGGAGGCTTTTATGCTGAAAGTGTCAAACCTTAAGCGCGCCTATGGTGATTTCATTGCGGCAGATGCCGTGAATTTTTTCATCGCCAAGGGTGAAATTGTCGGCTTGCTTGGCCACAATGGTGCGGGGAAAACCACGGTAATGAAAATGCTCAGTGGTTATCTTGAGCCCAGCGCAGGTCAGGTTATTTTCGAAGGAAAACAACTGGCCTATCACTTAAAAGTGCTACAACAGAAAATTGGTTATTTACCCGAAAGCTTGCCGGTCTATCCGGAATTATCGGTTGCGGAGTATCTGGATTACGCGGCTGAATTAAAAGGTTTGCGCGGTCGTGATAAACAGCAAGAGGTAAAACGTGTTGTCAATGCCACCGATATAGCGGCCAAATTGCTTGCACCGATTGCCACCTTGTCGCGCGGTTATAAGCAGCGTGTTGGTGTGGCGCAAGCGCTATTGGGTAAACCAAGCTTGTTAATTTTAGATGAACCGACTAACGGGTTGGACCCCCAGCAGACCTTGCAAATGCGCGAATTAATTCGCAGCATCGCCAAAGATGCGACAGTTATTTTGTCCACTCACATCATGCAAGAAGTAGAGGCGCTTTGTGATCGTGTATTAATGATGCGTGCAGGGAATTTAGTGCTTGATGAAAAGTTGACGGAGTTGCGTATCAGCCGTTCACTGCTGCTTTCGTCCAGCCTCACTGCTGATAAAGTCAAACAAACACTTGCGACTATTACTGGTGTAAAAACAGTTGATATTCTCACCACTTCATCTGCTGAAACCCATGCACGTATTCACTTGGGTGAGGCGGGAGATGTGAAGGCGATTAGTGCGGCCATTGCAAAGATTCTGCTCGGCAGCGGTGCCGATCTGTATCAACTTCAACCTGAAACACGCGATCTTGAAAGTTTATTTCGCGACCTAAATAACAATCTTTCCCTGCAGAACACCAAGGAGGCATTAGATCATGCAGCCTAAACACACCATTGCGCGCATCGCGAAAAAAGAAATTTCTCTCTTTTTTTCATCGCCAATTGCCTATCTATTTTTAGCTGCGTTTGCTGGCGTAACACTGTTTACTTTTTTCTGGGGCGAGGCATTTTTTGCACGCAATATTGCCGATGTGCGCCCATTGTTTGAGTGGATGCCGCTCCTGCTGATTTTTCTTGCCAGCACCTTGACTATGCGTATGTGGAGCGAAGAGCGTCGCAGTGGCACCTTGGAGTATGTACTTACGCAACCTGTACCCCTGTGGCATTTTGTCGTCGGAAAATTCCTCGGTTGCATTGCGCTGTTGATGGTTGCGCTGTTAATTACCTTGCCGCTACCAATCACTGTCGCCATTTTGGGGGATTTGGATTGGGGGCCGGTGGTTGCGGGCTACATCGCCACCTTGTTACTGGGTGCTGCCTACTTAAGTATTGGATTGTATGTTTCCTCCCGTAGCGACAATCAAATTGTTAGTTTGATCGCAGCAGTGGCGGTGTGCAGTATTTTTTATTTGTTAGGTAGCAAAGCCATTACAGATTTCTTTGGCACTGCCGCGAGTGAATGGTTGCGTTTACTCGGGACCGGCTCGCGTTTTGAATCCATTACCCGGGGTGTTATTGATCTGCGTGACCTTTATTATTATGCGAGTTTGATTGTCATCTTCCTTGCGTTAAATACTTTTGCGCTGGAGCGTGAGCGTTGGGCGGTGACAGGTGATAAACAGCACCATCAAGGCTGGCGTATGCTCACCGGGTTGTTATTAGTGAATGCGCTGGGCGCCAACCTCTGGTTGGGGCAAATTAACAGCCTGCGAGTAGATGCAACCCAAGGCAATCAATATTCAATTTCTACCGCTACCGAGCACTATTTAAAGCAATTGCAAGAGCCCTTGTTAATTCGCGGCTATTTCAGCAGTAAAACCCATCCGCTGTTAGCACCATTGGTACCGCAAATTCGCGACTTGATAAAAGAATATGAAATTGAAAGTCAGGGGCGCGTGCGCGTGGAATTTGTCGACCCTGTTACTGATCCGGAATTGGAACAGGAAGCTAATCAAAAATATGCAATTCAACCTGTGCCATTTCAAGTGACTGATCGCTACCAGGCATCGGTGGTTAATTCGTATTTCAATGTTTTGGTGCAATATGGCGACGAGTATCAGGTGCTTGGTTTCCGGGACTTAATTGAAGTCAAAACTGGAGGAGAGGCTGATCTGGATGTGAAGTTGCGCAACCCTGAGCACGACCTTACTCGCGCGATTAAAAAAGTGCTGCACAGCTATCAAGCGGGAGGCAATTTATTTGATACGGTCAAGGGCGAGTTAGTCTTTAATGCCTATGTGTCTGCTGACCATGTTCTGCCGCAACCGCTACAGGATTTTAAACGCGCAGTTGAAAACGAAACAAAAAAACAGCAGGAAAAGGCCGAAAATCGTTTAGTAGTTAATTTTATCGACCCCGCCGCTAATGGCGGAAAGGTAGGAGAGCAAATAGCACAAGACTATGGTTTTAATCCCATGGCAACCAGCTTGCTAAGTAATGAGCGTTTCTATTTTTACATGACACTTGCGCAGGGCGATCAACTGGTACAAATTCCACTTGATGACATGAGTGCGGGTAGTTTTGAACGCAACTTTGCATCGGCGGTAAAACGTTTTGCCAGCGGCTTTACTAAAACGGTTGCGTTTGTTGCACCGGACGGGTCAATGGCAAACCACTACCATGCGCAAGGTACACAGTTTAGTCAGCTGGAACAATTTCTCAGTGCTGAATTGAAAGTCGTGCGTGAAGATTTGCGCGATGGTTCAGTAAGCGGCGAAGCTGATGTACTCTTCCTAGCCGCACCAAAAGATTTGGATGAGAAACAATTATTCGCTGTGGATCAGTTTCTGATGCAGGGGGGCACTGTTATCGCGGCGACGTCACCTTATGCCGCTTCGTTAAGCCAGCGTAACCTGAGTTTGCAAAAGCAAGATAGTGGCATGAATGCATGGCTGAAACATCATGGTTTCAGTATTGATGAAATATTAGTGATGGACAAACAAAACGTGCCTTTCCCGCTTCCGGTTAACCGCAATATTGGTGGGTTTTCCGTACAGGAAATGCGCATGTTGGACTACCCCTATTTCATAGATATACGCGCAAATGGTTTGAATACGGAAAGTGCAATCACTAATAGTTTGCCGCAAGCGACTATGGCTTGGGCCTCACCGATTGTATTGGATGCAGAGAAACAAAAATCGCGCAATGTAACTGAGTTATTGCGCAGCTCAGATAAATCCTGGGTGAGTAGTGATATGAACATAGTGCCGCAAATAACCAGCGATGGCATCACTCCGTATGTGCCAGTCGGCGAACAAAAATCTCATTTGTTAGGTGTTATTTCACAAGGGAGATTTGAGTCATTTTTTGCGGGCAAAGAATCTCCCCTGCTGCAAAAGAGCGATGCTGAAAAGACTGAAGCGCAAAATGAAACTGAGCAAACCAGTGATGCAGATACCGCGAAAAATATCGGCAGTGTTATACAGCACTCCCCTGACTCTGCGCGCATTATTCTGTTCAGCTCAAATGATTTCTTGAGCGATTCGATAGTGTCTATGGCTGGTATGGCCAGTGGAGGTCAATATCTGAATAGCTTGCAGTTAATGGCCAATACCTTTGATTGGGCGCTCGAAGATGAAGGTTTGATGAGTATTCGGGCGCGTGGCAATTTCAATCGCACCTTGCCTACTCTGGAACAAGGGACTCAGGCATTTTGGGAATACTTGAATTACGGGTTGGCGCTCTCGGCATTGCTCTTGGTGGGGCTGGTGCAACATCGCATCAAGCGTGCACGGGAACAACAATATCGCCAGTGGTTGGCCAGTTAATTAAACTGAACCATTTTTTTCTCTGCATAAGAGGTAATTATGATGAATCAATCAGTCACTATTGATCTTAGTAAAGCGCAGGAGCAGAAGCTCGCTTCTGTGTCGCCACTAAACCTGTGGCAAAAGCGGTTAACTATTTTGTTGATCGTGCAAGTGTTATTGGTGATAGGTTTATTTGCCTACCAAAAAAATTCCCGTGTACAAATTAACGCACAACCTTTGCTGGCGGTGGATATCGCGGATATTGATCGCATGGTTATTCAGGATGCTAGCAATAATGCGACACTGCAAAAAACGGGTGACCAATGGCAGTTGCCCGAGTTGCAACAACTGCCGGTTGATAAACAAAAGTTGGAAGATATTTTACAAAAGTTGGAGGGCACCAAGCTCACTTGGCCGGTCACTACCACGGCTAGCAGTCACGAGCGTTTTGAAGTAAGCGATGGCAAATTTCAACGGCACATTGAGTTATTTCAAGGTGATAACAAAAAAGCCGAGCTGTGGTTAGGCACTAGCCCTGGCTTTAAAAAGATTCATCTGCGCCGCGCGGGTGAAGACCAAGTCTACGCAGTTGAATTGACATCATTTGAGTTTGCGGCTGAAGCAAAAGACTGGCTGCAAAAAGATCTGCTCGCCGTAAAAGATATCAGCACGATAAAAGCAGCTGATTATACGCTGCAAAAAACAGCTGATAGTTGGAGTTTTGTATCCGCTAATCAAGACGAAACTACTGAAAAAGTAGATGCCAATAAAGTCGCTGAATTGGTAAGTGGCTTAAATAATCTACAAATACAGGAGCTGGCAACCCAGGCTCCGCAAGGCGAGACAACCAGTCTTGCAGTGAAGTCTGCAGCAGGCGAATTTCAGTATGATTTTGTCAAAGCAGAGAATGAATATTTTGTAAAACGCAGCGATCGGGATAATTACTTCAAACTGAGTCAGTATGAGTTTGAGCGTGTTGCCGCGCGAACTAAAGCCGATTTGGCGGCTGCGGCTCAAGCTGCGGAATCTGGTGAAACTAATCCTGTGCGGTCCATCGTAGAGGGTGCCACTCAGGGCGTGTTAAATGGCGCGACTGCAGATTAATCGCGCTTAGCCTGAAAATTAAAAAGCCCGGCAGAATACTGTCGGGCTTTTTTTATTTGCGTGAAAGTTAAATGAGTTGTTAACCCGCCAACCCCACATAAACCTCATGCACATCGTCATCGTTATCGATGGCAGCAAGAAATGCTTCGACTTCTTCTAAGGCTTCGCCAGACAAACTTACCGGGTTTTTAGGTTTGTAACCCAATTTAGCAGATACCACTGTGAAACCGTGGTCGGGCAGCGCTTTTTGTACCATATCCAAATCGGTTAAGTCAGTGTAGAAAGTGGCGGTGCCCTCGTCATCTAATTCAAAGTCTTGTGCGCCTGCTTCAATCGCGGCCATTTCAGCATCGGCATCGCTGTTTGCTGCAGTGGCTTCGATAATGCCTAAATGATCAAAATCCCAGGATACTGAACCGGACGTGCCGAGCTGGCCTTTGCGGAACAAACCGCGAATATTGGAGATAGTGCGGTTGACGTTGTCGGTGAGGCACTCAACGATTACGGGAACTTGATGTGGTGCGTAACCCTCGTAGACAACTTTTTCATAGCTAGCGGCGCCGTCGAGTTGGCCAGAGCCTTTTTTAATCGCACGCTCTAAGGTCTCGCGGGTCATGGATGCTTTTTTGGCTTGAACGATTGCGAGGCGTAGGCGCGGGTTCATGTCCGGATCTGCACCGGAGCGGGCGGCGATCATAATTTCTTTGGTGAGTTTGGTAAAAATTTTACCTTTAGCACTGGCGGCTTCTTCTTTGTGTTTTGCTTTCCATTGTGCGCCCATAATTATCGCCTCGTTATTTGCACAAACCCATTGTGCCTGGTTTATCGGTAGGGGCGCGGTTTGTTGCGCCCGGTGTGTGTAATTTAATTAATTCGCATGCAATGCGGTATTTAATTGCAGTGCACTTTTGTTAGTGACAACTTCTACCCGGCCAGTGATTGAATTGCGGCGGAAAACCAAATCAGATACGCCTGCCAGTTCGCGTGCCTTCAAAGTTTTTACTTCATTGCCCGCATCATCCAATACCACCACTTTGGTACCAGCGGTGATGTAGAGACCAGATTCTACTTTACAGCGATCACCTAACGGAATACCGATACCGGCGTTGGCGCCAATCAAGGATTCTTTGCCCACCGAGATGACTATATTGCCACCGCCAGAGAGTGTGCCCATGGTGGAGCTGCCGCCGCCCAAATCGGAACCCGCGCCAACAAATACACCGGCAGAAATACGGCCTTCAATCATCGCCGGGCCTTCGGTGCCTGCATTAAAGTTTACAAAACCTTCGTGCATGATGGTGGTGCCTTCACCCAAGTAAGCGCCCAAACGCACCCGCGCGGTGTGTGCTACACGTACCCCTTTGGGTACAACGTAGTTGGTCATTTTGGGGAATTTATCGACGCAGGATACTTCCAGTTCTTCGCCGTTCAAACGTGCTTGTAATTGACGTGCAGGTAATTCGTTGACATCGATAGCGCCTTGGTTAGTCCAGGCAACATTGGGCAACACACCAAAAATTCCGGCGAGCACGGTGTTGTGTGGTTTAACCAAACGGTGTGATAACAAATGTAATTTCAAATAACCTTCTGGCACCGATGCAGGATTGGTGTCGCTTGCGAGCAGTGTAGCCACTAAAGGACGTTTACTGTTGACCAATGCTTTAGCAATCTCAGCTTGTGCGGTATCGCCCGCGATAGTCAGCGCTTGGGCGATTTCGCCTGCTTGGCTATTGGTTAGGGCAATTACTTGGTTGCCTTCGCTGTAGCCCACAATGTTCGCGATAGCACGTGTGCTGGCTTCTGATGGTTTTAATACGGGATGTGCGTAAAACACCTCCAGCCATTCACCATTTGAATTTTGTGTGCCTATACCTAAACCGAGTGCGTAGAGTTGAGTCATAATTTTTTCCTAACGATAGTTCAAATAATTAATTAAAAATACGAATGTATTCTGCGTCTTTAAATCCGACATGTTTTTGTACACCGGTATCGAGCAGTGGACGTTTGATCAATGTTGGGTTTGCACTAATGATAGCTACCGCAGTGGTTTCATCGAAATTGGTTTTAGTGGCTTCGTCTAACTCTTTCCATGTGGTGCTGCGTTTATTGACTAGTGTGTCCAAACCGATTTCGGCAATCCAGCTTTTAACTTGTGCATCGGTTAAGCCATCTGCACGAAAATCGTGGAATTGATAGTCCACTTTATTTTGCTCAAGCCAGGTGCGGGCTTTTTTGACTGTATCGCAGTTTTTAATGCCGTATAAGGTTGTCATATTTTTCCATCGATATTTTTACCCCCTCCCATCTTTGAAGGGTGGGGTTATGGTTTCAATACAATTTTGGGTTTTTTTCGATTCGGATAACAGGTGCGGCAAATTTCACACACTGTGCCATCGCAACCGCGAGCCGAACAGTATTCGCGACCGTAATAAATAATTTGTAAATGCAATGCGTTCCAACTTTCTTGTGGAAACAGGCGTTTTAAATCTTTTTCGGTTTGCACTACATTTTTACCGTTGGTTAAACCCCAGCGTTGCGCCAAGCGATGAATATGGGTATCCACTGCAAAGGCTGGAATACCAAAGGCCTGACTCATCACCACGCTGGCTGTTTTGTGGCCCACACCGGGCAATCGCTCCAGGGCTTCCCAATCGGCAGGTACTTGCCCGCCGTATTCGTTGACCAACATTTGCGATAACACCGAAATCGCTTTGGATTTTTGTGGCGATAAACCGCAGGGGCGAATAATTTCCTGAATTTTTTCCACCGGCACTTTCGCCATATCAAACGGGTTATCTGCCAACGCAAATAAGGCGGGTGTTACTGTATTAACACGCTCATCCGTACACTGTGCCGAGAGTAATACCGCGATCAGCAATGTGTAGGCATCCTTGTGATTGAGCGGAATTGGCGGAGCGGGGTAGAGGCTTTGCAGCTTGTGCAAAATAAATTCTACCCGCGCCGCTTTAGTTAATCCTTTTTTTTCGCTGCTGCTTTCATTCATAGCGATTGTACAAAAGCCTTGATTCGCTCTGCTGCAGCAATGCATTCGGCCAGTGGTGCTACTAGCGCCAAGCGCACGTAATCTTCACCGGGGTTTATACCATTGGTTTCGCGAGCTAAATAACTGCCGGGCAATACCGTCACTTTTTGCTGGGCAAATAATTGCTGCGCAAATGCTTCACCTTTGATCGGCGTTTTTGGCCAGAGGTAAAAACTCGCGTCAGGTTTTTGCACATCCAGGCAGCCATCAAGTATTTTTAATACAGCATCAAACTTTGCGCGATACGCATCGCGGTTGGCGATAACGTGTTGTTCATCTTGCCACGCGGCCATGCTGGCCAACTGCGTTGGTACTGGCATGGCACAGCCGTGATAAGTGCGGTAGAGCAAAAACTTTGCGAGAATTTTTGCGTCGCCACCGACAAAACCGGAGCGTAACCCGGGCAAGTTGGAGCGCTTGGATAAACTGTGAAATACCACGCAGCGAGCAAAATCATCGCGACCTAATTCTGCGCAGGCTTGCAACAGGCCAACCGGTGGATTCTGTTCATCAAAATACAATTCTGAATAACATTCGTCGGAGGCGATAACAAAATCATATTGATCGGCAAGCGCAATCAATTGTTTTAACTGCGCGCTGCTCATGACGGCGCCTGTGGGGTTGCCCGGTGAACAGATAAACAATAATTGGCAGCGCTCCCACACCGATGCGGGCACGGCGGTAAAATCGGGAATAAAGCTACTATCGGGCGTGCAGTTTAAAAAATAAGGTTCTGCGCCGGATAAAATCGCTGCGCCTTCGTAAATCTGATAGAACGGATTGGGTGATATTATCAATGGATTGGGTTTGCTGCGATCCACAATCGCCTGCGCAAACGCAAAGAGTGCTTCGCGGGTGCCATTCACTGGCAGCACATGTTGGTCGGCAGTAAAACTGCCGGCGTTTAATTGGAAGCGTTTGCTCGCCCAGTTGGCGATAGCTTCGCGCAATTCAGGCAACCCTTTGGTGGTTGGGTAGTTGGATAACTTAGCCAGATTATTTACCAGCGTCTCCAACACGAATGCGGGTGGCTCGTGTTTGGGCTCACCAATTGAAAGCATAATATCGGTGAGTTGCGCAGGCGCAGACACTGCCGCTTTAAGCGCGGCGAGTTTCTCAAAAGGATAGGGGTGTAACAGGTTCAAATCCGGATTCATGATGACGGCTTAATTCGCTTAAAGTTTATCGACGCGTTTATCGAGCTGTTCGCGTATTTCTTGCTGCAGTTTTTCGCAAAGGTCGGGATCGCCGAGCGGTTTCCCCTCGGCATCCACGAGAAAGAAAATATCTTCCACACGCTCGCCCAATGTGGCAATACGAGCATTGAGAAGTTGGATGTCAAATTCCATAAAAATATAGCCAATACACGCCAGCAGGCCGGGGCGATCCGGGCTGATGACTTCCAATACACTGCAATTGCGAATCGTATCGGTGTTGAGCCGGGTGCGGGTAGGTGAGGCGAAGTATTTCAAGCGGCGCGGCGTGCGGCGGCCAATGACTTCACGATAGTTATCATCCGCCAAGCTGAGCTCATCAATCAATGCCTGCTGGATTTTTTTCAACAAGGTTTGGTTGGTGCCCAGTGGCTCGCCGTCTTCATTGAGCACAAAAAATGTGTCTATGGTATAGCCGGAATTTGAGCTGTAAATTTTTGCATCCTGAATGTTCAGGTTGAGGTTGCTCAATACTGTAGCGGCTGCCACAAAAACATTTTTTTGATTTTTAGTGTAAATAAAAATCTGCGTTGCACCGGCCAATTCTTTGCTGCTGGTTTTTTTGATTAATACCAAGGGCTTGTCGTCGGTGCGGGCTGCAATGGCTTGGGTGTGCCAAGCGATGTCGGCGAAGTTTTCACGAAGAAAATAGTCGTCGCCCATATCGCCCCAGAGTGCGAGCACTTGTTCTTTGCTCAAACCTTTGCGCGCCAATTTACGAATGGCGGCCTGTTGCGTTTCCTCAATCAAATCTTGTTTGTCGACGTTATTTTCCAAGCCGCGGCGTAAAGCGCGGCGGGTATCCAAATATAAATTGCGCATCAAGCTGGCGCGCCAGGTGTTCCACAATTCTTTATTGGTGCCGTTAATGTCGGCAACGGTGAGGCAGTACAAATAATCCAAATGCAGCTGATCGCCCACAGTGATGGCAAAGTTATGAATAACTTCGGGATCAGAGATGTCTTGTTTTTGCGAGACTTGCGACATCAATAAGTGCTTTTCAACCAGCCAACAGATCAGGCGTGTTTCCCGCGGTGAAATACCGTGGCGCACACAAAACTCTTCTGCATCGACGGCGCCGAGAGTGGAGTGATCTCCACCGCGGCCTTTGCCTATATCGTGATACAAACCCGCGATGTACAACAGTTCCAATTTTGGCAGGCGATTCATAATTGTCGCTGCCACAGGGAAATCTTCTTTCGCCGATGGCAATAAAAAGTTACACATGTTCTGCACCACTTTTAGTGTGTGTGCATCAACCGTGTAAATATGAAATAAATCGTGCTGCATTTGGCCGGTCACCTGGCCAAACTCTGGTAGATATAAACCGAGGATGCCGTAGCGCGACATGCGTCTTAATTGCTCAACCAAACCGTCTGGGTGTTGCAACAGTTTTATAAAGAGCTGAGTGTTTTTTGGATTGGAGCGGAAGTTGTCGTCGATTAAATGACGGCTCTCGCGAATCCAGCGAATGGTAGAGGCGCGCACACCTTGGATCTGTGGGTTTTGCGCCATCAGCACAAATATTTCCAGCAGCGCTGAGGGGGTTTCTTCAAATACATAAGTGTGCGTTGCTTCGATATAGTTGTCGCGCAACTGAAAGCGCTCGTTGATCGATACCACACTTTTGGTTTTGCCTTTTTGCAAAATCGCTTCAGACAAAAACTGCAGCACTACATCGTTGAGTTCGCGTAATGCGAGCACGGTGCGGTAGTAGCGATGCATAAATTGCTCTACTGCCAGACCTTCCTTGCCATCTTTGTAACCAAAAAATTGGGCGATCTCGCGCTGGTAATCAAACAGTAAGCGCTCTTCCGGGCGCTTGGCGATCATGTGCAATGCATAGCGTACGCGCCATAAATATTCTTCGCCAGAATTGAGCAGCGAGAATTCTTCGTCGGTAAAAAAACCTTTGCCTTCGAGTTGTTTAATTGTGCGCACACCAAAATAGCGTTTCGTCACCCAGTTGATCGTTTGGATATCGCGCAGGCCGCCGGGGGCATTTTTAATATTGGGCTCGAGATTGTATTCGGTATCGTTATATTTTTTGTGACGATCCAATTGCTCTTGATATTTTGCGCGGAAAAACTCTTCAATCGGCCAGATTTTATCGGGATTTGATGCTTGCAATAATTCGTGGCGCAGCGTTTGATCGCCCACCAAAGTGCGCGATTCCATAATGTTAGTCGCGACAGTAATATCGGTTTGGGCAATTTCAATGGTTTGTTTGACGGTACGTACACTACTGCCGATTTCCAAACCTATATCCCACAAAAGGGTGAGAAATTTTTCGATATTATCTTTACAGCTTTCAAATACTTCCGGGCGATGCAAGATTAATAAATCAATATCGGAACCCGGATGCAATTCGCCGCGGCCGTAACCGCCCACTGCTTCAAGGCTAATACTCTCTGGCCAATTAAATTGATGCCAAGCGTAGTGGAGCACACAATCGATAAACAATGCTCGCTCATACACGAGTGTGCGAATATCTTCTCCTTCTATAAAACGGCGATTTGCTTGAGTGCCTGCGGCATTAATCGCGTCTTTAAATACCGTAATGATGGGTTGTTCACTCAGCGCACGGCGAAAGCGGCTTTGATCAAAGAAAAATAATGGCCGCTCAAAATAGGGCACCGCAGATATCGACATGGGTTTGCTGGGTTCCTGAGGAATTGGCTGTGGTACTGATTCGGCGGCTGGGGCGGATTTGTTAAAAACCCGCTTGAAAAAATCAGGCAGGCTCATCGCTTAAAAAACTTCGCCGGTACGAGCGGTTAATACTTCTACGCCGTCTTTGGTTACCACCATTGTGTGTTCCCATTGTGCTGAGAGACGGCCATCTTTGGTTTCTACGGTCCAGCCGTCATTTTTCAATTTGGTTTGCGGTTTACCAGCATTAATCATTGGCTCAATGGTGAACGCCATGCCTTCTTTTAATTCCATGCCGGTGCCAGGGCGACCGTAGTGCAGGATTTGCGGATCTTCATGAAAAACTTTGCCTATGCCGTGACCACAGTACTCGCGCACAACAGAGTAGTAACTACCTTCGGCATGTTGTTGGATGACATGGCCTATATCGCCCAAGCGACAGCCCGGCTTCACTAGTTTGATTGCCTTGTACATGCACTCTTGCGTGACATTCACCAGGCGCTCGGCATGAGGCGCAGGGGTTCCAACAAAATACATAGCGCTGGTGTCGCCGTGGTAACCCTCATAAATCACGGTGACATCGATATTGATAATGTCGCCCGCTTTAAGCACCTTTTTCTCAGAGGGGATGCCGTGGCAGACGACCTGATTAACCGATGTGCAGATAGACTTGGGAAAACCGCGATAGCCAAGGCAAGCGGGAATGGCTTTTTGCTCATTGACTATATGGTCGTGGCAGAGCTTATCCAGCTCCGCGGTGGTGACGCCTGGCTGGACGTACGGGCCAATCATTTCCAGCACTTCAGCGGCCATACGGCCAGCGATGCGCATTTTTGCGATTTCTTCCGGAGTTTTGATAGTAACTGACATGAATTCAGGCAATCTCGGCGGGTGAGTAAAAAGATGCGGTATTCTAAACGATTCCGGACCTGTTTGACCAAGATCAATCCTTTATTGCTCTAATAGCCGAGCCCATATTGCTTGCGAGCCATCCGGATAGCCCGGCGATATTGCCGCAAACGGCGCCTTAAGCTTGGTTAAGGTCGCTCGGGAAAACGTTTTTGGTTTCTCTTGTCTATTTTTTGTGGTATAAAGCGCGCCTCTTTTTTGGGTAAGTCCTAGATTTTCTCCTAATTAGAGAGCTTTATATTTAACTTAATTTATCAACGTCACATATATACCGACACGCAAAACCTGGGTGCCCAATGTTCGCTTTGGCGATCATGATGGTTGGTTAGCGGGGTATATAGAGGCCTAACCCGATATACAGGAAAATCATTATGCAAGTTAGCATGCGCGACATGTTGTCTGCCGGTGTCCACTTTGGTCACCAAACCCGTTACTGGAACCCAAAGATGGGTAAATACATCTTCGGTGCGCGTAACAAGATTCATATTATCAACCTTGAGCACACCGTTCCTGCATTCAACGAAGCTTTGGCTTTGGTGCAGCAAATGGCGTCGCAAAAGAAAAAAATTCTGTTTGTTGGTACCAAGCGCGCTGCGCAAAAGATCATCAAAGAGCAGGCTGAGCGCGCGGGTCAGCCGTTCGTAAGCCATCGTTGGTTGGGCGGCATGCTCACTAACTACAAAACTATCCGTGCTTCTATCCGTCGTTTGGCAGAGCTTACTGCTCAGAGCCAAGATGGTACCTTCACCAAACTGACCAAAAAAGAAGCGTTGATGCGTACTCGCGATATGGAGAAGCTGGAACGTTCAATCGGCGGTATCAAAAACATCGCTGGTCTGCCTGATGCAATGTTTGTTATCGACGTTGATCATGAGCGTATTGCGATTCAAGAAGCTAACAAGCTGGGTATTCCTGTTATCGGTATCGTTGATACCAACAGCAATCCAGAAGGCGTTGACTACGTAATCCCCGGTAATGACGACGCCATCCGTGCGATCAAGTTGTACGTTGCTGCGATTGCTGACGCTTGTATCGAAGGTGGTAAATCTACTTCTGCAGTGCCAAACAAAGATGAGTACGTAGCTGCCGAAGGCGCTGCGGAGTAATCGCACGTAATCAAACGACCATAAAACTTCGGTAACCTGCAGATAGGCTACTTAGGTTGTCGGAAGAGGGGGCTTAGCCCCCTTTTTGCAAACTGAATTCGAACATTTATAGAGGAAATAACCATGACAGCTGTTACTCCTGCATTGGTAAAAGAACTGCGCGACCGTACTGGTCTGGGCATGATGGAATGTAAAAAGGCGCTGGGCGAAGCCAATGGTGATGTAGACCTGGCGATTGAAAATCTGCGTAAAGTATCTGGCTTGAAAGCGGCGAAAAAAGAAGGTCGTACCGCAGCTGATGGCGTTGTTGCAGTTAAGGTTGCTCCAGATAATAGCTACGGTGTAATCGTAGAAGTTAACTCTGAAACTGACTTCGTGGCTCGCGACGCTGGCTTTTTGGGTTTTGTTGATAGCGTATTGGATAAGGCTTTCGCTACCAAGCAAACCGAGGTGGCTGCAGTAATGGCTGGCGAATTGGAAGCTGCGCGTGAAGCCTTGGTACAAAAAATCGGCGAAAAAATCAGCGTTCGTCGCATTAGCTTGGTTGAGGGTGGTGTAGTAGGTGGTTACCTTCACTTGAACAACCGCATTGCGGTATTGGTTCAATTGGAAGGTGGTAACGAAGAAACTGCTAAAGACGTTGCTATGCACGTTGCAGCGGTTAACCCAACCGTGGTCAGCTCCGATCAAATGCCAGCTGAAGTTGTTGAAAAAGAAAAAGAAATCATCCGTGCTCAACCTGATATGGCCGGTAAACCAGCTGAAATCGTTGAGAAGATGATTGGCGGTCGTATCAGCAAGTTCCTGAAAGAATCCAGCTTGGTTGATCAGCCTTTTGTTAAGAATCCAGAGCAAACTATTGCGCAGTACGCTAAAGCAGCGGGCGCAACTGTTAAAAACTTTGTGCGTCTTGAAGTAGGTGAGGGCATCGAAGTTGCTGTTGTAGACTTCGCTGCTGAAGTTGCTGCACAAGTAGCTGCATCAAAAGCCTAATTAGTTTTCGCTAATTTGCTTGATAAAAACCCGCACAGGGTAACTTGTGCGGGTTTTTTGTTGTTGGTGATTTGGCTTGTGTGCTGTGAAAAAGAGACGGAGTGACGCCACCCGATGACGCTTTTTCTGTTACACTGCACCGATTTTTTCGGCCCCCGGTTATGGCGGGCATTAGTGGCTAACTCATTGTTTTGGAGAGCATTTATGTCCACCCCACGGGATAAAAAGTACAAGCGTATTTTGTTGAAACTCAGCGGTGAAGAGCTGATGGGGACCGAGGGTTTCGGGATTGACCCCAAAGTGCTGGACAAGATGGCGCTGGAAATCGGCCAGTTAGTCGGTATAGGTGTGCAAGTTGGTCTGGTGATTGGTGGCGGCAATTTGTTCCGCGGTGCGGCATTAAGTGCAGCGGGCTTGGATCGTGTTACCGGCGATCATATGGGTATGTTAGCGACAGTGATGAATGCCTTGGCGATGCGCGATGCGCTGGAGCGCTCTAATATTTCCTGCCGCGTGATGTCGGCGATCCCCATGAGTGGCGTGGTTGAGCATTACGATCGCCGTCGCGCGGTGCGTTTTTTGAACTCTGGTGAGGTTGTTATTTTCTCTGCCGGTACTGGCAACCCATTTTTTACCACAGACTCTGCTGCCTGTTTACGTGGTATTGAGGTTGATGCGGATATAGTTTTGAAAGCGACTAAGGTTGATGGTGTTTATTCGGCTGACCCGAAAAAAGACCCTACCGCTACTAAATATGATCGTTTGTCATACGACGAAGTGTTGGACAAAAAGCTGGGTGTAATGGATTTGACCGCTATTTGTTTGTGCCGTGAGCACGACATGCCTGTGCGGGTATTTCGTATGAATAAAACCGGCGCACTGTTAAATATCGTTGTGGGTAGCAACGAAGGTACTTTGATTGAAGAGGATAAATCATGATTAATGACATTAAAAAAGATGCTGAAGCACGCATGAAAAAAGCGGTTGAAGTGCTCTCTAACAACTTCAATAAAATTCGCACTGGTCGTGCCCATCCAAGCCTGCTAGATGGTTTGATGGTGAATTACTACGGTACTCCAACACCCTTGGCGCAAGTTGGTAACATCAATATTGAAGATGCGCGCACCCTGTCTATCAGCCCTTGGGAGCGCAACTTGGTTCCTGAGATTGAAAAAGCCATTATGAAATCCGACCTGGGTTTGAATCCATCAACCAACAACGGTTTGATTCGTATTCCACTGCCGATGTTGACCGAAGAAACCCGTAAAAACTTTATCAAACAGGCGCGTGCAGAGGCTGAGAATGGCCGTGTTGCAGTGCGCAACGTGCGTCGCGATGTGTTGGGCGATGTAAAAGCGCTGTTGAAAGATAAAGCGATTGGCGAAGACGATGATCGTCGTGCGCAAGATGAAATTCAAAAAATCACTGACAAATATATTGCGGAAGTGGATAAAGCGCTGGCAGCAAAAGAAGTGGATTTAATGGCTGTTTAGTCCGCATCATTCGATTGGATTTGGCTTGTTTTGGCAAATCCAATCTCGCTAGGTAACACCAGTTACAACACTATTTGACACACCATTACAAAAAGCAAAAACAGGTCATCGATCTCATCGATAAACACCTGCTGCCGGGAGAGTTTGCGTGACTGACAGTAGTCTTCGCCATGTGGCGATCATTATGGATGGCAATAATCGCTGGGCTAAACAGCGCGGTATGGCGGGTGTATCTGGCCATAAAGTGGGTGTTGAGCGCATTCGCGATGTGATGGCCGCCTGTCAGGAAGTGGGCGTAGAGGTGCTTACCGTTTTTGCATTCAGTAGTGAAAATTGGCGTCGCCCGCCGGTAGAGGTGGAAGCACTAATGTCACTGTTTTTGTTGTATCTCAAAAATGAAGCCAAGGCACTCAAGAAAAAAGATGTCGCCCTGCGCGTGATTGGCAATCGCGAGCGTTTTAGTCCTTCTATTCAAAAAGCTATTGCTGCAGCAGAAGAATTGACCTGTGGCGGAAAAACTACCTTGGTTATCGCTGCCGATTACGGCGGCCGTTGGGATATTACTGAAGCGACAAAAAAAATCGCCCAGCAAGTGGCTGCTGGGGAATTGGATCCGGCGTCGATTACAGAAGATTCTCTGCACCAGCATACGTGTCTTGCTGATTTACCTCCGCTGGATTTATTAATTCGTACCGGTGGTGAAGTGCGTATTAGTAATTTCCTGTTATGGCAATGTGCTTACGCTGAGTTGTTTTTCAGTAATAAGCTTTGGCCGGATTTTGATGGCGCTGAGCTGAAAAAAGCTGCAGCTAGTTTTCATGCGCGCCAACGTCGATTTGGCTTGACGGGTGATCAAATCGACGCGGGTGCACTTAATGCTTAAGCAACGTGTTATTACCGCTCTGGTACTTGCCGCTATTTTTCTTGCGGCTCTATTTGGGCTGCCGTCAGGTTACTTTTCGTTTTTTATCGGTGCCGTATTATTAGTTGGTGCGTGGGAATGGGCTAATTTGTCTGGTTTTCCTGCTATTTGGCAGCGACTCGTTTATTCGTTGGTTTTATTGGTTTTGCTAATCGGTACTTCACTTTATCTTGGCTTTGAGGGTGAAGCGAGTCCGCGCCTTAATGCTCTGGCAATCCGCGATGTGTTAATTGTTGGTTGTGGTTGGTGGGCGCTGGCGCTGTTACTGGTTCAGGGGTATCCCAGCAGCAGTGTACTGTGGGGGCACAAAGCTTTGCGGCTGATGATGGGCGTGCTGGTGCTAATCCCAACTTGGGTTGCCTTGGTTTATGTGCGCCAACAGGATAATGGTGCATGGTTGGTGCTCTTATTGATGTTGGTTGTTGCAGTGGCGGATAGTGGTGGTTATTTTGCCGGGCGTCGTTTTGGCAAGCATAAATTAGCGTCTGCGGTTAGCCCGGGTAAAACCTGGGAAGGCTTTGCGGGCGGATTTTTAGCGAACTGTTTATTGGCGGTTCTGCTTAGCCAGCTATTAAATATGAGTCTGTTGTTGATGCTCGTATTGATCGTTCCCACCAGTTTGGTTTCGGTGCTGGGTGATTTATTGGAAAGCATGGTCAAACGTCATGCGGGTGCAAAAGACAGTGGCAGCATCTTGCCGGGGCACGGTGGCATCCTTGATCGTGTCGATGGCATAACTGCAGCTGCGCCGGTGTTTGCGTTGGCACTCTTGGCTAGTGGCGCTTTTACAGCGAGTGCGGGTGTGTAAATGCAGGTTGCTCCTCAGCAAATTACCGTTCTTGGCGCTACCGGTTCAATCGGCGTTAGCACCTTGGATGTTATCGCTCGTCACCCTGATCGCTATCAAGTTTTTGCATTAAGTGCAGATCGTCGCTGGCAGTTATTGGCCACACAGTGTCTGATGCATAAGCCGCGTTATGCCGTATTGAATGATCCTGCCGCTGCGCTTGAATTGGAGCGTGAACTGCGCCATCAGGGCTGTGCGACCGAAGTGTTGCAAGGCGCCGATGCCTTGGCCGCTGTTGCCGCCCATGAGCAAGTTGATATGGTCATGGCGGCTATTGTCGGCGCAGTTGGTTTATTGCCGACGTTGGCTGCCGTGAACGCAGGTAAAAAAGTTCTGCTCGCCAATAAAGAGGCTTTGGTGATGGCGGGTGGTTTGTTTACCCGCGCGGTTGCTGAGCATGGTGCGGTTTTGCTGCCGATCGATAGCGAACACAATGCTATCTTTCAGTGTTTGCCTAATCATCGCGCTGACTACCTTGCCGATGGACTTAAATCGAGTGGTGTCAGAAAGATCCTGTTAACCGCCTCTGGCGGCCCTTTCCGTAATACTCCCATTGTTGATCTCGCCAAGATGACGCCTGAGCAGGCTTGTGCGCATCCCAATTGGAGCATGGGGCAAAAAATTTCGGTTGATTCGGCCACTATGCTGAATAAAGGCTTGGAGTTGATTGAGGCTTGCTGGTTGTTTAATACCCGGCCACAACAAGTGCAAGTGGTGATCCATCCGCAGAGCGTTATTCATTCGATGGTTGAGTATA
This sequence comes from Cellvibrio sp. ATLC23, assembly GCF_057196725.1. Taxonomy (NCBI): domain Bacteria; kingdom Pseudomonadati; phylum Pseudomonadota; class Gammaproteobacteria; order Cellvibrionales; family Cellvibrionaceae; genus Cellvibrio; species Cellvibrio sp. ATLC23. The sequence goes on from NZ_JBXUOS010000001.1 coordinate 61,666, forward strand.
TCGACGGCTCGGTACTGGCGCAGTTGGGCAACCCGGATATGCGCACCCCTATCGCCCATGCATTGGCGTGGCCGGAGCGGATTGAGTCAGGTGTTTCCAGTCTCGATTTTATCGCTACTGCCCGGTTGGATTTCAGCGCTCCGGATTATGAACGCTTTCCCTGCTTGCGCTTAGCGCAGGAGGCGGCAGAGGCATCGGGTACTGCGCCGGCGATTTTAAATGCGGCCAATGAAGTGGCTGTCGCTGCATTTTTGCATCGCCGTATTCGTTTTGATCAAATAGCACAGGTGATTGATCATGTGCTTACCCATTTGTCACCCAGTGAACCACATAGCTTGGAGCAGATCCAAAGTGCTGATGCTGAAGCTCGCGCTATGGCTCAGCAGTTGATTGCTCGCTGGTAATTCTTATTCTGAGGCTGTATCCATGGAGTTAATCCAGACGATTGTGTCTTTTCTGGTGGCGTTGCTAATTCTGGTTTCAATCCATGAATTTGGTCACTTTTATGTTGCGCGGCGTTGTGGCGTCAAGGTGCATCGTTTTTCTATTGGTTTTGGCACAGTGCTCTGGTCTTGGCGCGATAAGCAGGGCACTGAATACGCCTTGGCTGCGCTGCCTTTAGGTGGTTACGTGAAAATGCTGGATGAACGCGAAGGTGAGGTTGCACCAGAAGAGCGTCATATGGCATTCAACAACAAAACCGTTTGGCAACGTATCGCAATTGTTGCGGCTGGCCCACTGGCGAACTTTTTGTTGGCGATACTCTTATTCTGGGGTTTGCTCTTACAAGGGCAGCGCGATTTGATTCCGGTCATTGATAGCATTGCTCCAGGCTCTATAGCGGCGCAAGCGGGCTTGGAAAAAGGGCAGGAAATTGTAGCGATTGATGGTCAGCCAACGCCTACTTGGCAAGCCCTCAATAGAGCACTGCTTAATCGTTTGGGTGAGTCAGGGAAGATTAGTTTTAAGGTTTCTTATCCAGATTCCAGTTTTAATTATGAATCCGAAGCTCAGCTTGTCGATTGGTTACGCGATTCTGCTGATCCTGATCCTGTAGCGGGCATAGGTATTACTTTATTCCTTCCTAAAATTCCACCCGTTATAGGTGAGGTTGTTGCGTCAAGTCCAGCAGAAAAAGCAGGGCTAAAAACCGGAGATAAGATTCTTCAGGTAGATGAACTCACGATCACTGATTGGCAATCATGGGTTGAATATGTGCGTCAGCGTCCAGGCAATGCGTTACAAGTAAGCTTGGAGCGAGATACTCAGGTATTGCAAATTACCCTTGTTCCCGAATTAGTGGAGGAACAGGGGCAGCGCCTCGGGCGTGTTGGTGTTGGAGTGAAAGCCTACACACTTCCTGAGGATATGATCAGATCTTATGAGTACTCTGTGGTCGGCGCTTTTGTTGCTGGCGTCAATAAAACCTGGGAAACCTCGGGTTTTGTTCTTTTATCAGTCAAAAAATTGATTCTTGGCGAAATTTCCACGAAAAACTTGAGTGGACCGATAACCATTGCTAAGGTGGCGGGCTCTTCAGCCGAGGGTGGCCTGCGGAGCTTTATTGGTTTTGTCGCCTTGCTCAGTGTATTCCTGGCAGTTTTTAACCTTTTACCTATCCCGGTATTGGATGGTGGGCACTTATTTTATTACTTGATTGAAGTAATTAAGCGGAAACCGGTGTCCGACAAAGTGCAGATGCTGGGGTATCAGGTTGGGCTCTTTCTGGTGATCAGCCTAAGCGTGCTAGCACTGTATAACGACATAATGCGGCTTTGATCTGGCAGTTCTGTGCCGGGCTGCGACCAACATTCATTTATGATTAGAACAGATTCTATGAAGCGAGTTTTGATGCGAGTTATTGGCTGTTTTCTAGCGCTTTTCCTGTCTTTTGCGGTGCAGGCGCAAACCTTTCGTGTAAGCGATATCCGTGTAGAAGGTTTGCAGCGCGTATCCGCAGGTACTGTTTTTAGTGCGATGCCTATCCGGGTGGGCGATGTTCTAAATCAGGCCGATATTCAAAATGCGACCCGCGAGCTATTTAAAATCGGGTATTTCTCCGATGTTGCCATCAAGCGCGATGGCGACGTGCTGGTATTGGTGATCAAAGAGCGCCCAGCGATTAATAAAATCGAGCTGAAGGGCAACAAAGCCATCAAAACTGAAAACCTGATGGATAGCTTAAAAGATAATAATTTGTCCGAAGGGCAAATTTTTCAGCGTGCGACGCTGGAAGGTATCACCCAAGCATTACAGCGCGAATATGTAAACCAAGGCCGATATGGTGCGAGCGTTAATATCGAAATTGAAGATATGCCACGCAATCAAGTTAAGGTTCTGGTCAAGATTGATGAAGGCAGTCCTTCACGTATCAAGCAAATCAATATCATTGGTAATAACAGCTATACAGAAGAAGAATTAATTGATCTGTTTGAGTTAAAAACGACGGGTATGTGGTCGTGGATTTCCGGTAACGATAAATATAATAAAGAAAAGCTGAAAGGTGATTTAGAGCGCCTTGAGTCTTGGTATATGGATCGCGGTTATCTGAATTTCAAAATTGATTCATCGCAAATTTCATTAAGTCCCGATAAGGCAAAAATTTTTGTCACGGTCAATATCACCGAGGGCGACATTTACAAAGTCAGCGATATTGAATTAGCAGGTGACCCTGCTATTGATGAGCAAATCATCCGCAGTATGATTTTGATGCGTAAGGGTCAAACTTTCTCCCAAATTCTGATGACCACATCAGAAGAATATGTGACTAAGCGCTTAGGTAATGAAGGTTATACTTTTGCCAAAGTTGAGGGCATGCCAGAGCGTAATGATGCTGATAAAACGGTAAAAATTACCTTTTTTATTGATCCGGGTAAGCGTGCCTATGTAAACCGTATTAATTTCCGTGGCAACACTAAAACGGTAGACGAAGTTTTGCGCCGTGAAATGCGTCAGATGGAAGGTGGTTCTGCTAACACCGCACAAATTGAAAACTCTAAAGTACGCTTGGAGCGTCTTGGCTTCTTTAAAGAAGTAAAAGTAGAAAATAAAGAAGTACCAGGTACATCAGATCAAATTGATGTTGAGTACACAGTTGAAGAGCAACCATCGGGAAGTATGGGTTTGCAGGTTGGTTATGCCCAGTATTCCGGTCTTTTATTTTCGGCAAGTATTCAACAGAACAATTGGTTTGGTACCGGTAAACAAGTGGGTTTCAGCTTTAGTCATAATCGCTACCAAACCGCGTACAACTTTAATTACAACGATCCTTACTTCACCCCTGATGGCGTGAGTCGCGGTGTAAGTTTGTACTATACCAAGAGTGATTATGGTTCATACAATGTCACGCCCTACAGTACCAACATCTATGGTGGGAAGCTTAACTTTGGCTACCCAATTTCTGATATTGAACGTATCGGTTTTGATATAGGTTTGCGTAGCCTTGAGGTGGAGCCTACGGGATATTCATCGCAAGAGATTATCCGTAGCCCGTCTTGGAATTCAGATATTGGATATATTACTCAATCTGAAAACTACGATTTGGTGCAACGCTTTGTGCAAGGGATTGATTACCCCAGTGGCAGCTATGAGCGCAAGCCTTTTACTGAAGATATGCTAGGTGCGCCAGGATTTCTGGATATCTACGGCGATACCTTTAATGATGCCCAAGTCAGTTTGTACTGGTTGCGCTCAACCTTGAACCGTGGAGTGTTGGCTAACCGCGGTGCTTCACAGCAATTTACATTTGAGTTGTCTCTACCGGGCGGTGATCTTCAATATTACAAGTTTGATTATACGGGTCAAATTTTCGCCCCTTTGACTCGCTCCCTTACTTTGCGTTTGCATACCCGTTTGGGTTACACCGGTGCCTATGGTGACTTGGACGACTTGCCATTCTTTGAGCATTATTATGCCGGCGGCTTTGGTTCGGTTCGTGGTTTTGAACGAAATACTCTCGGTCCACGCAGCTCACCACAGAGAACTGCAGTTGGTAACTCAACTGTTTGGGATGACTTGAATGCTGATGGTATACAGCAAGCGGGTGAGGTTGGCGGCTATGCCTATATTTTGTGTGAGGATCCTGAGGTGCCAGGTGTAGGATCTAGCAATCAAAATGGTGTGGTTCGTATATGTAATCCTGGCGAGTTGATTAGTGATGCTATTCTCGGCAGTACTTACACTAGCCGTACTCGTGGCGCATTCGGTGGTAACGTATTGATTCAGGGCGGTGCAGAAGTGTTGTTCCCGCTACCCTTTATCAAAGATCAGCGCTCTTTACAGACTACTTTCTTTTTGGACGTCGGCAATGTATTTGATACCAACTGCGGTGCGACTCAGTTAAATTGTTACGATGTGGACATTAATCACCTGAATGCTTCGGTTGGTTTTGGTTTAACTTGGATTTCCGGTTTCGGACCTATGACGTTTAGTATTGCCGAGCCGTTTAGGGAGAATGATTATGATCGTACAGAAGTGTTCCAGTTCTCCTTGGGGCAAACCTTTTAACAATAAGTTTTTAATATCATTTCAAGAGGAATAGATTGTGGCTGCTACACAAAAAATGTTTGCTGTTATTGTATTGTCACTCATGTCAGCTGTTTCATGGGCGCAAGGTAAAATAGTTGTGCTTGATCCAACTGCTGCAGTGATGGGTACCGCGGCTGCAAAAGCGAAATTTGAAAAACTGCAAAAGAGCGCTGAATTTGCAGCGGCTAAAGCATCATTAGATGGCTTGGCGGCGGACATTAAAGCATTGCAGGCTGACTATCAGAAAAATAAGTCAGTGTGGAGTGCTGAGCAAATCGCTGAAAAAGAAAAGAAATTACAAAGCCTCGGCCAAGATTATCAATTCCAAGGCAAAAAATTGCAGACTGAACAACAAGCGTTGATGCAGCAAGTTATGCAAGAGCTGGGCCCAAAAATGGAAACGGTCGTTAAGCAATTGGTAGAATCTGAAAACATCAGCATGATTGTTGATGCAAAAGCTGTGATGATGTCAAAGCCTGAAAACGATTTGACTCCCAAAGTAACCGCACTGCTCGATAAAGCCAAGTAAGTTAGGTTCTGCTGTAGATGAAGCGTTCTTATTTATTGGCTGAATTGGCGCAATTGCTAGGTGCAGAGTTGCGTGGCAATGCGGAGCAAGAAATAAGCGCGCTCGCAACTTTACAATCTGCTAATGCGACAGATTTAAGTTTTATCGCTAATCCTGTATACAAAAAATATTTATCGTCCACCAAAGCGGGTGCGCTACTGATCAATGCCGAACTTGCTAATGATTACTCTGGCAATAAGTTAGTAGTGAATAATCCCTATGTTGCCTATGCCCGTTTGTCGGGAATATTTGAATTTCTCCGCGCCCCTTACTCAGGTATTCATAGCACTGCAGTTGTGGGAGCGGATTGTGTTCTGGGAAATAATATTTCCATTGGTGCTAACGCGGTCATTGGCGATGGTGTGACTTTGGCAGATGGAGTGGTCGTCGGCTCTGGCTGTTACATTGGCAATGATACTAAGGTAGGCGCCAATACTAAGCTTGCAGCTAATGTCAGTATTTATCATGGCGTAAGCATCGGTGCTGATTGTATGTTGCATAGCGGCTGCGTTATAGGTGCTGATGGCTTTGGTTTCGCACCTGACGCCAGTGGTTGGATAAAGATCCACCAGCTCGGCAGTGTCCAGATCGGCAATAGAGTAGAAATTGGCGCTTGCACTTGTATCGATCGTGGTGCGCTTGATGATACCTGTATAGGCGATGGTGCTATCATCGATAATCAAGTACAAATCGGCCACAATGTTCGTATAGGTAAAAATACTGCTATTGCTGCACATACTGCTATTGCGGGCAGTACAACTATTGGAGCGAACTGTACCATCGCAGGTGCAGTTGCTATCGCTGGCCATTTAACGCTGGCGGATAAAGTGCATATTACCGGTAAGAGCATGGTTTCGGCCTCAATTACTGAGCCAGGTTCCTACTCATCAGGTACTCCCTTGGCACCGACTAAAGACTGGCGTAAAAATGCAGCGCGTTTTCGTCAGTTAGATTCATTGGCAACACGCTTAATAAAACTCGAACGCACTCATGGTGCGGAATAATTTTTCATAGATTGCTTGGGGTTTGTACCATGATGGATGTTAACGAAATTCGCGAATACTTGCCGCACCGCTATCCCTTTTTATTAGTGGATCGCGTAGTGGAGTTGATTGAGGGCGAGTCAATTATCGCGTACAAAAATATTACTGTTAACGAAGAAGTCTTTAATGGTCACTTCCCACAAAGCCCGGTATTTCCGGGTGTGATGATTATTGAAGCTATGGCCCAGGCGTCGGGAATTCTTGGCTTTAAAACCATGAATAAAAAGCCGCAGGACGGTTCAATTTATTTATTTGCCGGTGTAGATGATGTGCGCTTTAAGCGTCAGGTAATCCCTGGTGATCGTCTGCAGTTAGAGTCACGCGTGATTTCTGAAAAACGTGGGATTTGGAAGTTTGAATGTAAAGCCAGCGTTGAGGGTGTATTGGCAGCATCTGCCACTATTCTCTGTGCAGACCGCAAAATTTAATTCGCGTTAGCCTGAAATCAGCGAGAACATATTTTGATAGATTCCTCTGCAATTATTCACCCTAATGCAAAACTGGCACCTGATGTCGAGGTTGGCCCTTGGACTATTATAGGTCCAGATGTGGAAATTGGTGCGGGCAGTATTATTGCTTCCCATGTTGTGATGAAAGGGCCAACAACGATTGGCAAACATAATCGCATTTATCAATTTTCATCTATAGGTGAAGATACCCCTGACTTGAAATACAAAGGTGAGCCGACACGTTTGGTTATTGGTGATCACAATGTGATTCGTGAAGGTGTCACTATTCATCGCGGTACAGTACAAGATCGCAGTGAAACAACAATTGGTGATCACAATTTACTAATGGCTTATGTCCATATTGGGCACGATAGTGTGGTTGGCAATCACTGTATTTTGGTCAATAACACCGCACTTGCTGGCCATGTACATATTGGCAACTGGGCAATTCTAAGTGGTTTTACTCTGGTTCATCAGTTTTGCAAAATTGGTGCGCATAGCTTTTCTGGTATGGGCAGTGCGATTGGCAAAGATGTCCCAGCCTATGTGATGGTCAATGGCAGCCCTGCCGAAGCAAAAAATATTAATGTTGAAGGCCTGCGCCGACGCGGTTTTACAAAAGATGATATAGGTTTGCTTACCAAAGCCTACAAAACCATTTATCGTCGCGGCTTGACCTTAGATGAAGCGTTGGCAGAATTAAATCCATTAGCTACTGAATCCCCTGCGCTGCAGGTGTTGATTGACTCTCTCAATAGTTCGACTCGCGGTATCGTTCGTTAAGTATTTTTGTGCAATTACTTATCTAATTTATCCCTTCGAAATACACACTAAAAATCTGGAGGCTGAGTGTCTGATCACATACACATAGGTATTGTAGTCGGAGAGGCCTCCGGAGATATTCTCGGCGCGGCGTTGATGCAAGAGCTGCGCAAGCATTTTCCTACGGCAGAATTTTCCGGTATCGGCGGCCCGCGTATGTTAGCGCAGGGTTTTCACTCATATTTTCCTCAAGATCGCTTAGCGGTGATGGGGCTGATCGAACCCTTGAAACGTTTGCCGGAATTGCTGCGTATCCGCAAATTTTTACGTGAACATTTCATCGCGAACCCGCCCGCAGTTTTTATTGGCGTGGATTCGCCTGATTTTACGCTTTCGCTGGAAGAATCACTCAAAGAGCAGGGTATTAAAACTGTTCATTATGTGAGCCCATCGGTGTGGGCATGGCGACAGAAACGTATTATTAAAATTGCGCGCGCGGTAGATTTGATGCTGACACTGCTGCCCTTTGAAGCGAAGTTTTATCAGGATCACAATGTTCCAGTAGAGTTTGTCGGGCACCATCTTGCCGATGAGATTCCACTATCAGTCGATAAAACTGTTGCGCGTCAATCACTGGGCTTACCTGAAGAAGGGCGCATAGTCGCACTTTTACCTGGTAGTCGCGCGAGCGAAGTAGATCGCATGGGCGAGCTATTTATGCGAACTGCCGTTTATTGCTTGGAACAAGATCCGAACTTACACTTTATTATTCCTGCGGCTAGCCCTGATCGCTATCGTCAATTGCATATCGAAATGACTGATTATGTCGATTTTCCTATTGAGTTGCTTAACGGTCACTCTCATGAGGCTATGGCCGCTGCTGATGTGGTTTTATTGGCATCGGGCACGGTTACGCTTGAAGCTTTACTGTTGAAAAAGCCAATGGTAGTCGCTTACAAAATGGCTTCTCTGACCTTCAAAATTTTATCCTGGTTGGTCAAAACTCCTTGGGTTTCATTGCCTAATTTATTGGCACAAAAAATGTTGGTGCCAGAATTATTGCAGGACAAGGCAACACCTGAAGCGCTCAGTGCGGCAGTAATGAACTATTTTGATAATCCTGATGAAGCGCAAGCACTCAGTCAGATGTTTGCAGAAATGCATATCGAATTAAAGCGCGATGCCAGTGCGCGCGCAGCTGATGCAGTAGCGCGTTTAATTCGACAACAATAATTTATTAGCAGGTGGTTTTGTGCTTGAGCCTTTTGTCAGTGTTTACCAAGGTTTTTTGTTTGCCGGTTGTGATGAAGTAGGGCGCGGGCCACTGGCGGGTGATGTTGTTGCGGCGGCAGTGATTCTTGACCCGGAAACTCCTATTGCAGGTTTGGATGACTCCAAAAAACTCACCGAAAAAAAACGTGAGCAATTGTTTATAGAGATTCAGCAGAAAGCCAAGAGCTGGTGTATTGCACGAGCCTCTGTTGCTGAAATCGATAAAATTAATATATTGCAGGCCAGTTTGTTAGCTATGACTCGCGCCGTACAAGGTCTGCATATTCAACCTGAGCATGTACTGGTTGATGGCAATAAATTACCCAAGTGGGCCTATACCGCCGAAGCTGTAGTAAAAGGTGATAGCCGCGTAGCGGCGATAAGTGCCGCATCTATTCTGGCTAAAGTGACGCGCGATCGCGAGATGATTGAGTTCGATAAAATCTATCCGGGTTATGGTTTTGCCGGTCACAAAGGTTATCCCACGCAAGTCCATATGGATGCATTGGACAAATTAGGTATTACCCCGATTCATCGCACCTCCTACGCTCCCGTGCGCGCTAAAATCGAACAAATGAAATTATTTTAATCTTTCGACTCACTTAGAAAACGATTATGCCTGCTGCTAATTTTGTCCACCTGCGTTTACATACCGAGTTTTCACTAAGCGATAGTTTGGTGCGAATTAAACCGCTGGTGAAGCGCGCCGCAGAATTAAACATGCCTGCTTGTGCGATCACCGACCAAACTAATTTTTACGGTCTGATTAAATTTTACAAAGCTGCGCAGGGTGCAGGAGTAAAACCTATAGTCGGAAGTGATTTTTGGATTGCGAGTAGCGATAGCGAAGGAAAGCCGACACTCATCACCTTGTTGGCGATTAATGATCGCGGCTATAAAAATATTATCGAATTAATTTCGCGTGCTTGGCGGCAGGGGCAACAACAGGGAGTGGCTTATGTGCAGCGCGAATGGATCAGCGAATTCAGCGAGGGTGTGATTGCTCTTTCTGGTGGAAAATTCGGTGATGTGGGCATGGCCTTGCTGGGGGGCAGAACACCGCAAGCTAGTGAGTTATTACAGGGTTGGATGAAGGACTTTCCCAATCGCTTTTACTTGGAGTTGCAGCGCACCGGGCGCGAGAATGATGAAAATCATCTGCATGCAGCAGTCGCACTTGCTACTGAAATGAATTGCCCGGTGGTGGCGACCAATGATGTGCGTTTTTTAAAAGCCAGCGAATTTGAAGTGCATGAGGCGCGCGTGTGTATTAGTGAAGGGCGCGCACTGGATGATCCACGTCGCGAGCGTCGCTACAGTGATCAGCAATATTTCCGCACGGCAGAAGAAATGACGGAATTATTTAGCGATATTCCCGAAGCTATCGCCAATACCATTGAAATCGCCAAGCGCTGTACGGTGACGATTCAAATGGGCAAATACTTTTTGCCCGAGTACCCTGTGCCTGAAGGTTTAACCGAGGCGGAGTTTTTTTGCAAAATTTCCTTCGAAGGTTTGGAGCAACGGCTTGAGCGCATCCTGGATAAATCCGCACCGGATTATGCTGAGCGGCGCAAGGTATATGAAGATCGTTTAACATTTGAGTTAGATATTATTAACCAGATGGGATTCCCTGGTTACTTCCTTATCGTAATGGACTTTATTCAATGGGCGAAGGATCATGACATTCCCGTTGGTCCCGGCCGTGGTTCGGGTGCGGGTTCGCTCGTTGCTTACTCCTTAAAAATTACCGATCTCGATCCGCTTGAATACGATTTACTCTTCGAACGCTTTCTAAACCCAGAGCGGGTTTCCATGCCGGACTTTGATATCGATTTCTGCATGGATAATCGCGACAAAGTTATTTCGTATGTCGCCGACAATTATGGTCGCGATGCGGTAAGTCAGATTATTACCTTCGGTACCATGGCGGCCAAAGCAGTGGTGCGCGACGTGGCGCGGGTTCAGGGAAAATCTTACGGTCTTGCCGATAAACTTTCCAAAATGATTCCGGCAACACCGGGCATGACCCTTGCGCAAGCGCTGCAAGAAGAGCCACAACTCAAAGAATTTATTGAACAAGACGGCGATGCCGGTGAAATCTGGGAGATGGCTGTTCAGCTTGAAGGCCTCACGCGCAATGTCGGTAAACATGCCGGTGGTGTGGTGATTGCGCCCACCAAACTTACCGATTTTTCACCGCTGTATTGCGATGAATCCGGTGGCGGTTTGGTAACTCAGTTCGATAAGGGTGATGTAGAAGAAGCGGGTCTGGTGAAGTTCGACTTCCTCGGTTTGCGTACCCTCACTATTATCGATTGGGCGCGCATTATGATCGATAAGCAGCGCCTTAAAAAAGGTGAAGCGCCGCTGGATATCAGCGCAATTCCACTCGATGATGCCAAAACATTTGGTTTATTAAAACGCGCAGAAACAACGGCGGTATTCCAGTTGGAATCCCGCGGCATGAAAGATCTGATCAAACGTTTACAGCCAGATAATATCGAAGACCTGATTGCATTGGTGGCGTTGTTTCGCCCCGGTCCACTTGAATCGGGCATGGTGGATGACTTTATCAATCGTAAACACGGCCGCGCACAGGTTGCTTATCCCGATGCAAAATTTCAGCATCACACCTTAAAGCCAGTACTTGAGCCGACCTATGGCGTTATTGTTTACCAGGAACAGGTAATGCAAATCGCGCAGGTACTCGCCGGTTATACACTTGGTGGCGCGGACATGCTGCGCCGTGCGATGGGCAAAAAGAAACCGGAAGAGATGGCCAAACAGCGCGAGGTTTTTGAAACCGGTGCAAAAAATCAGGGTGTTGATCCTGAGTTGGCGATTAAAATTTTTGATCTGGTAGAAAAATTTGCGGGCTACGGTTTTAACAAATCTCACTCTGCGGCTTATGCAATTGTCTCTTATCAAACCGCTTGGTTAAAAGCGCATTATCCCGCGCATTTTATGGCGGCGACTATGTCATCGGACATGGATAAAACCGATAAGGTGGTTACCTTTATCGAAGAATGTCGCACCATGAAATTAAAATTGTTACCGCCGGATGTTAACTCCGGCGAGTTTCATTTTACGGTGGATGATGCCGGCCGAATTATTTATGGCTTGGGTGCAATTAAAGGTTTGGGTGAGGGGCCAGTTGAATCAATTATTGCCGCGCGCAATGCGGGCGGTCCGTTTAAAGATTTATTCGATTTTTGTGCGCGTGTTGATCCGCGCAAAGTTAATAAGCGCGCAATGGAAGCGATTATCCGCTCCGGCGCCGCAGACAATCTCGGGCCTACCAGTAATACTCCGCAACACAATATTGATCACGACCGCGCCGTCATGTTTGCCGCTATGGGCGAAGCGGTTAAAACTGCAGAGCAGGCGATGGCGAATACCAATGCGGGTATGATGGATTTATTCGGCGCTGTGATCGCCAGTGATGATTCCAGTATTGATGTTTACAGCGAATTTCGCCGTGTGCGTACCTGGACGATGAAAGAGCGGTTGAATGCAGAAAAAGAAACGCTCGGTCTCTATCTCACTGGTCATCCGATTGATGAATATGAAAGCGAACTGAGCCATTTGGTTAGCTCGCGTATCGCCAATTTAAAACCTGAGAAGAGTACCCAAACCATTTCCGGTTTGGTTATTTCCCAGCGCATTGTGCGCACCAAGCGCGGCGACAACATGGCGATTCTGACCATTGATGATCGCACTGGGCGCATGGATATCACACTCTTTGCCGAGACTTTTAATAATTCCCGCGATGTGTTGTCAAAAGACGGTTTGCTGGTGATCAGCGGCCAAGTTCGCTATGACGACTTTAGCGGTATGTTAAAAATGAGTGCCGACAATATTCGTCTGCTGGCCGATGTACGTCAGGAAAAAGTGCGTGAACTTTGGCTTGAGCTGGAATCGGGCGCGCTGCCCGCCAGTTTTTCCCGCGATTTGAGCGAAATGCTAGACCCTTATCGTCAGTCACCTCAGCAAGATGCACGCTGCGCTATTGTAGTGGATTATTTACGCAGCGACGCGCGCGCGCAGCTGCGTTTTGGCAGCCAATGGAATGTGCGCCCGGAAGATGAACTGCTGCAGCGCTTACGCGACAGTTACGGTAGCTCCAAGGTGAGATTGGTTTATTAATTGTTTCGAACTTTTTTATGATGCAAAAGGCTGCAGTTGCGGCCTTTTTATTGTCTGCCTATTTTTCTTTAGATTAACTCGATCTAAAAAAAGATCATCCCGAGATCGATTTCGTCTTTTGTCTCCGCTCTGCCCATCTAGACTCTAAGTGAAGGGTTAAAAAATTGAATGATGGAGGGCAGTAATATGTCATCAATTCTTGTTAAAGATTATATGCAGGCCAATGTATTAGCCGTGAAATCCAATGCCAGCGTGCGGGAGGTCGTCGAGTACTTGCTTAAATGGAATATTACCGGCGCACCTGTGGTTGATGAAGACATGAAGGTTATTGGGTTTGTGTCGGAGCAGGACTGCATGAAAGAGATGTTAAACAGCGCTTTCTATGCTGAAGACTCTACTCAGGTTACCCATATTATGCGGCCCGATGTGCTTAGCGTAGCGCCGGATACCAGCATTTTGGAGATTGCTGAAATCATGCTCGGCAACAAACCCAAGAACTATCCTGTTGTCGAGAACGGTAAGCTGGTGGGTTTGATTAATCGCCGCCACATACTGCAGGCGCTCAAGCAGCACAACGGTAGCTATTTTTCGCCGGCCCGTGAGCGCCCTAGTTTTGCAGTAACATCTTCCTTAGTCTGATACTGGCTCATCGCAGCTCCGGATTTGTTCTGGTTAGAGCAAATCCGGTGTGTTGCACCAATCCTCGTTTGTTTTTGCCGCATATTCCATCACTTCATTTTCACTGGAAAAGATCGACTAAATCGCCCATTTCGCGTAAGGTAGCGCCCCAATTGTGCTACCTGTTGGACTGTTCAAAAAGTCATCACATCAGGCTCCAGCACTCACCCTATAAGTCAAAATGGTAGTTTGCTACCCGGATCAAGAGCTCGCTATGAATCTGAATTATCTGGATTTTGAACAGCCCATCGCCGAACTCGAAGGCAAAATTGAAGAATTACAACTGGTCGGCAACAGTTCCGATGTGAATATCGCCGATGAAATCGCCAAGTTGCGCGAAAAAAGTACCAAGTTAACCGAGTCTATCTATTCCAAGCTGACTGCTTGGGATATTGTAAAGGTCGCGCGTCATCCGCATCGCCCTTATACCTCTGATTACATTTCCCGCGTGTTCACCGATTTTGATGAGTTGCACGGCGATCGTCATTTTGGTGATGATGCGGCCATTATTGGTGGTGTTGCCCGTTTAGATGGCAAACCAGTGATGGTGATTGGTGAAGAAAAAGGCCGTACTGTCAATGAAAAAGTGATGCGCAATTTCGGTATGCCGCGCCCCGAGGGCTACCGTAAAGCCTTGCGTTTGATGGAAATGGCCGAGCGCTTCAAACTCCCCGTATTAACCCTGATTGATACCCCCGGTGCCTACCCAGGTATTGACTCGGAAGAGCGTGGCATTTCTGAATCTATCGCACAAAACCTTGCGGTAATGTCGCGTTTGCGCACGCCTATTATTTGTACCGTAATTGGTGAAGGCTCCTCTGGCGGCGCATTGGCAATCGGTGTGGGCGATCAGCTCAACATGCTGCAGTATTCGACCTATTTTGTTATTTCACCTGAAGGTTGCGCCAATATTATTTGGAAAACTGTTGCCAAAGCGCCGGAAGCGGCTCAGGCGATGGGCGTTACCTCTAAAATTTTGCAAGACTTGGGTATTGTTGATGAAACTATCCCTGAGCCACTGGGCGGTGCGCATCGCAATGTCGATGACATGGCCAAAAAACTGCAAGAGCGTTTAGTTGCTCAGGTCGATCGCTTAAGCAAAGAGCCGCTTGATGCTCTACTTGAGCGCCGTTATCAGCGTTTGATGAGTTACGGAAATTAAACGCGCATAAAACCGATGAAAATAAAAAAACCGCTGATGAGAGTCAGCGGTTTTTTTATTAGTTGAATTAATTATCCCGTTTGAAAATGCTGTCAGTAATTTCCCGGAAGATATTGCGCCTACGTGGTCTTTGCTCATTTTTAATTGCATTATTTTTTTGCGCTGTTGGAATGTCTTGCGCCAGCCTGAAGCCAATAGATTTACGCGATTTATTTGCGCTAATCCCAACTTGAGAATAAGCGGTAATAGCCTCTACTTTGCTTGCAAATGAGCCGCCGCGCACCGCGCGTTTTAGGCACGCTGGCGCAGGTGTTTTATCGGCACAGTCGTTAACCCATTCGGCAACATTGCCAGCGGTGTCGTGAATGCCGAAATCATTTGGCGGAAAACTTCCCACGGGTTTGGTTTTGTTATCAAAAAAACTTGCCAATAATGATTTGCAGCCATGACGGCAGTTGGCTCGTTCTTTTGCGTCATCTTCATTATTGCCCCACCAATAACTACTGGTGGTATTGCCGCGTGCGGCATATTCCCATTCGCTTGCGGTAGGTAAACGGTAATATCGTCCAGTGGTTTTACTAAGCCAATTTGCATAGGCCATAGCATCATCCCAACTAATATTCACCACTGGCCGTTCGCCGCGGCCCCAGCCCATATCATCAGGTAGTGCCCGATTGGTCGCCAGCGCAAAAAAATCGTATTCATTAAATGTGATTTCGTAGCGGCTGATTAAAAAATCCTTATCGATACGCGCTGTTTTGGCCGACTCGGTAGTGGCGTCGCCCATTAAAAATTCACTAGCATAAACATCGACCATTTCCGGAAGCGGGAGTTGATTTCCATTCGCGCTCAGGTTTGATTTTTGTAGCGCTATTTCCCAGTGTTGATTGTGTGAATTGAGCCTTATCCACTTGGTTTTAGTGATGTAGCCGGGATGGCTTATTTCAATGTGATAAGCACCAGGAGGCAAACTTACCCCTTGGGAATATTTTTCTTTAATATTGAGTATGCGAACCCGCGCTTCAGCAGGGATAGGATTAATACTTAGCGATAAGCGCTTAGTGTCCTGCGGTGCGCTAGTCGAGTTGCTTTTGCTGCTGCCAGACAACTGCGCCCACTGTTCGCGTGTACTGTTGTTGGGGCGATCGCTAAAAAAAACAAACCCAATGATTATTAATGTGAGAAAACCGAGTGAGCCATAACGCCAGTTTATGTGTCTACGTTTATCGGTTAATTCAGCTGATACTTGTTCGTTAAGATGATTGGATGGCGCTATTAATGTTTGATCTAGTTGTGATCCGGCTATGAGCCTAGGTTCTGCTGCGATGTTGAAAAATCTATTTTTTATTTGTTTGATATTTGCAGTAGCTTTTTTTGAAAAAACAATAAGGTTTTGCTGAAGATGATTTCCCAAACTTGCTAATAAATCCACTGGCCTGGTAGTGCTGCTGGTGACGAGTAAGGATTTATTATTGTTAATGATAGGGTTAAGCCTATCTATTAACTCCCGTGCTGTTTGAAAGCGTTGTTCCGGATTTTTGGCGAGCAACTTATCCATAATGGGTTGCAAAGCAAATAAACGCAGCGGAAGTTTCGGTGCCTGTTCATGAATATGTTTTATGCCCAGCGCAAGCGAACTGTCCGCTTGAAATGGGCGGCTGCCAGTGAGCATCTCATAAAGCACTACACCAAGGCTGTATAAGTCTGAACGACCGTCGCTGGTTTCTCCTTTTGCTTGCTCTGGGCTCATGTAATAGGGGGTGCCGATTACCGCGCCCACTTGCGTCATGTTGGCTTTCGATTTAATGGTACGCGCTATACCAAAATCAGTCAGTACTGGTGACTCGTCTTCGCGGAATAAAATATTTTCCGGTTTGATATCGCGATGCACATAGCCCTTGCTGTGGGCATGCTCCAGTGCGGCGGCAATTCCCAGAGTAATTTTTAATGCGGTTTGTGTTGTGATTCCTTGCGCGATTTTTTCATCCAGAGAGCCTTTTGGTAAAAACTCCATGGAAATGTAATTAAATTCCTGATGCCGACCAATATCGTAAATTGGAATGATATTCGGGTGGGAAAGCTGGCCGATAATGGTTGCCTCCCGCTGAAAGCGCTGGTGAAACTCAGGGTCTTTATCCAGCGATGGTTTCATTATTTTTAATGCGACCGTGCGTCCAACACTATGCTGGGTTGCAAGGTAGACAGTCGCCATACCACCACTGTTAATTTTCTTGATAAGGGTGTAGCCAGGGATTTGCATGGTTAGAAATAAATCAGATTTAAGTGGGCAAGTGGGGGATGTAAGGGCGGCCAGTTTAACGAAATTTTCTGAATGGAAACTGGCTAATTTGCACAAATCCTTTTGTGCAAAGTGATGATTTTTTATTTTTTAGGTGTGCCCGGTTTACTGCGGGAGTTTTTTCCTGCGGGGCGATTATTGCTATGTTGCGGCTTGTTTGTTTTGCTGCCAGTAAATTCTCTTTTCGCTGGTGCACTAGCACTTTTAGCTGTGGTGGTTTGTGCATTGAATTTTTTTGCACTTTCAAATTTATCACCAAAGGCTTTTGCTGCCGGTTTGCTGGCTGTTTTAGCGCTAGTTTGTTGATGGCCGCTTTTGCTCGCAAATTTTCCTGCTGGTTTCCCTTGCTTGCGAGCGTTGGGGTTGTGGCCGCGGCCAGTATTGCGCGCATCGGCCTGCTCATCTGGAATCAATGCTGAAGCGCTATTGCCGATCAAATGCGGTTTGCGCATGGCGCGCAGGGCTTCACGGATAATCGGCCAGTTGGCTGGGTCGTGGTAGCGCAGCAGGGCTTTTTGCAATCGACGCTGTTCTATGCCGCGCGGGATATTAATTTTTTTGCTCTTGTAGGTGAGTTTTTTCAGCGGGTTGCGCTCGCTCACGTACATCGCCGTGGCGAGTGACATAGGCGATGGATAAAAGGTTTGCACCTGATCCACTTCAAAGTTGTTTTTCTTTAACCAGAGCGCAAGGTTGAGCATATCTTCATCGCGCGTGCCCGGATGCGCGGCGATAAAGTAGGGAATTAAAAATTGTTCCTTGCCCGCTTCTTTCGAGAATTGATCAAACATGCGTTTGAACTCGTAGTAGCTGCTCATCTTCGGTTTCATCATTTGCGAGAGCACACCTTCCTCGGTGTGCTCCGGTGCGATTTTTAAATAACCGCCGACGTGATGAGTCACCAATTCTTTAACGTATTCCGGATCGAGCACGGCCAAATC
The DNA here is from genome assembly GCF_057196725.1 of Cellvibrio sp. ATLC23. Lineage (NCBI taxonomy): Bacteria > Pseudomonadati > Pseudomonadota > Gammaproteobacteria > Cellvibrionales > Cellvibrionaceae > Cellvibrio > Cellvibrio sp. ATLC23. The sequence goes on from NZ_JBXUOS010000001.1 coordinate 79,516, forward strand.
ATAACGTAAACCCGATGCAACCGACACCCGTTTAACGCCGCGAATTTTGCGCGCTTCGCGATACAAGTTAGTGGTGTGTTTATGGTCGGTCGTTAAATTTTTACAAATGGTTGGATATACACACGACAAACGACGGCATTTAGAAAGTGTCGGCATATCTTTGCAAGTGAGGCGATACATATTCGCCGTGGGGCCGCCCAAATCTGAAATGTGGCCGGTAAAGCCGGGCACCTTATCGCGAATATCTTCAATTTCTTTGAGGATCGATTCCTGCGAGCGGCTTTGAATAATGCGCCCCTCGTGCTCGGTGATCGAACAAAATGTACAGCCGCCAAAACAACCGCGCATGATATTGATCGAGGTTTTGATCATCTCGTAGGCGGGGATTTTTTGTTTGCCATACACCGGATGGGGTACACGCGCGTAAGGCAAATCAAACACACCATCGAGCTCGTCGGTTTCGAGCGGGATCGGCGGTGGGTTAATCCAAATTTCGCGGTTCTCGTGTTTCTGAATCATCGGCCGCGCGTTGTAAGGGTTTGCCTCTTGGTGCAAAACCCGTGAAGCGTGCGCATATAAAGTTGGGTCTTTGCGCACCTTATCGAAGGAGGGCAGGCGCACGTAGACTTTTTCGTTATCCACCAAATCACTGCGATTTTGCAGCGGCATCGGAATAATGCGAATGGGTTGCGGTTCATTCGGGTCAAAGGCTCTTTCGCTTTCAATGCCCTGCGCTGGGCAGCCTTGGGTGGCTAATTGATTGGCAGCTTCCGGGTTCAGCGCGGCGATCTGCTCGGCCATTTTTTCCGGATCGAGCTGGCGCAACCCTACTTGCGAATTGTTGATGTCAGTTTGTACGACATCGACTACGGATTTGGCGTTGTGTTGATACTCATAGGGGTTAGGCAATTTATCGATATTGCCCGGCCAATCGATGCGGGTGGAATCAATTTCGGTCCAGCCAGCGGGCGGTTCTTTTTTGATAACCACGGTGCCGCGAATACTGTCCAGCTCTTTCACACTTTTGCCGGCAGCGAGTGAATGCGCCACTTCGGCAATGGCGCGCTCGGCGTTGCCGTACAACAAAATATCGGCGGTGGCATCGATCAGCACTGAACGGCGCACCTCGTTACTCCAGTAATCGTACTGGGCGATACGGCGCAAGCTGGCTTCGATACCACCGAGCACAATCGGCACATCTTTATAGGCTTCTTTGCAGCGCTGGCTGTATACGGTCACGGCGCGGTCGGGGCGTTGGCCGCCCATGCCGCCGGGGGTATAGGCATCGTCGGAGCGCATGCGTAGGTCGGCGGTGTAGCGGTTGATCATCGAATCCATATTGCCCGCGCTCACCCCAAAAAACAGGTTGGGTTTGCCGAGGGCTTTAAAGGGCTCGGCGCTGCGCCAGTCGGGCTGGGCGATAATGCCCACACGAAACCCTTGGGATTCGAGAAAACGGCCAATCACCGCCATACCAAAACTCGGGTGATCCACATAGGCATCGCCGCAGACGACGATAATGTCGCAGGTCTCCCAGCCGAGTTTGTCCATTTCGGCACGGCTCATCGGCAGAAAGGGCGCGGGCTTATAGGTTTTAGCCTGGGCGTGGATATTGGGTTTTGGGTAGGAGAAAAGGTGTTTGGCGGTACTGTTCATGCTGGGGGCTGCGCTGGGTAAGAATCAGGCGGCCATTGTCCCAGAAATAGACCTTTGGCAGTAGGTTTTTCTCAGTTATCTGTATTAACCAGAGCCTGTTGATGCAGGTAGAGAGCAAGTGTGGCGATTTTTTTCATCGCACGTACCGATAGGGTTGCGCCAGAGATGCCATCGATATTGCGATCCAGATTGCGCATATCGTCCTGCAGTTCGGCGTCTAGAAACTGTTTGGTGAAAAAATCGTAGCGAATTTCACCGCCACGGCTTTCGCGGTATTCCATGACTTTAATGGTCTTGATGCGGTTGTCGGTGATAACTACGCCGATGGTAATAGGTTGTTCTTTGCCTATCTCTTGCAGTACCCAGAGGGTCGTGTCGTCGGCCTGTTGATAGCTAATACGTAGAGGTAATTTGCGTTTCCAGATGGCTTCAGCTGTGGTGCGCTGCTCGCCTTGTAGCCAGAGCGTTTTGGCGGTTGCCGAGGGCAGATATTGGGCGATAAGTTCGGCTTCAGTAATGTAGCTACCGCGCTGGGCAAAAACATGTTGCGCGCTGAAGAGCAATACCACTATGCACATCAAAAACCGCATCATTTACCTCTGCAAGATTTGCTGTAAGCAGAACCAGAGGTGGCTCTGGTTCTGCGATCTACAACTTAGAAGGAGTAGCCAACACCCAGGTTGAAACCGGCGTATTCATCTTTACCTGCTGGAACTTCTTGGCGCATTAGGTCAAATTTGAACACAGTAGTCTCGCTGAGCCAGAAGTTGGCGCCCAAATTCCATTCGCTGTAGTTGGAATCGGCACTGTCACCTGCTTGGTTGTCCCACTCGTTGTAGCGAGTGAAAATACCCCACTGTTCGTTCAAACGTAGAGATGGCTCTATGTACCAGCCCGATTGCTTATCGGCGCCGCTGGCGACGGTATTGATGGCATCATCGATATTCCATTGGGCATAGAGCGCACGCAGGCCAAAGGGGCCGTTTTGGTACACGGCGTGAGCTTCAAACAGGGTTGCACCAATTTCGGTGGCCCCGGCACCTTGAGTGAAATCTTCCTGCAGCTGCACACTGGCTGCGAGCTCTAAACCGGGAATCGCTGTGTACTTCAAACGACTGGTATAAGCGAAAGAGTCAGCTTTTGCTTCCGATACTTTTTGGCGGCCATCGCGCACCTGGAACTTACCGGTAGCCAAAGCCAAACCAGAGTGAGCGGCAAAGTCGTAGCTTAAACCCTGTGCCAGTTCACCAGTGAAAGCAACGCCACCCTCCCACCAAGTGCTGGGGATGATTTTGTTTTCTACGCTGTTGCGCTCTACACCGTAAAAAGTGTCTGGCTCATGGGTTTCATTGATGATGCCTACAGGTACTAAAAACACCCCTGATTTGAGGCTGTGTTTAGCGGAATAGTCCCACTCTACATAGGCTTGCTCTAATTCAACTTCGCCTTTTTTACCTTCACCAGCTACGCCATGCTCCAGCTCAAATTCGGAGAAGAAGCGCACTGTGTCGCTGAATTCGTGGCTGAACAACAATACAAAACGGTGAAAATCCATTTCTTTTTTATCGCTGCCGCCGGGCTTATCGTTATTCCAACGGTTTAAATGCAATTCGCCATAGCCACCAATAACAGTTTTGTTTTGATTGCTCGCGGTGCTGCTCAGATCTAGAGCTGCGGCAGTTGATTCGACTTTTGCATCGGTCGCATCGGCTTTTTTAGCGGTTTCTTGTTGTTTTGCCTTGAGTGCATCTAACTCGGCTTGCTGTTCTTTAATAATCTCCCAGAGTTGAGCGTTGCTAGGCGTTTGAGCCTGTTCATTGGCGGCGCTGGCGTTGAATGCCACTAGACCTAGAGAAAGTGCCAGCAAAGACTTTTTAAACATAGTTTTACCCTTAAACGTAAAAAGAATGATTCGTATTTGCGCTCATCTTAATTATTTCGAGAGTTAATATCAACTGAGATTGCATCTCAGTCATACAAAGTTCGTGTTACGAGGTAAATGGCTGTTTGAGCAAATTTGAGCGAAATGGTGCTGGAGGGATGGATCTGACGATACAGAGGAGATGATGACAAGGAGCCGTTACAGGAGATAACGGCTCCGCATTAAGGCTAATCTTGAGCTTGTCTGATTAAAATTTGTTCGTAGCCGCCTTCGTTCACGGTGTTGGTAAAACCCATGGTTTGCAATGTTTGTTGGGCAATGCCGGAGCGATTGCCTGAGCGGCAATAGAGATGAATTGTTGCGTCTTTGTCGGTAGTTACTTCAGTTATACGCGCCGCAATTTCCTCGTAGGGAATATGCACCGCACCGTCAATATGACCTGAGTTAAATTCGTCGGTGGTGCGGACATCGATCCAAATATCTGTAGCGAGTGTGAGGTTAGACATAATCAGTAAAAGCCCTGTGATAAATAAACGGTAGAAAGTGTTAGGCATAACAATGTCCTTCATCAAGTGTAATCGGTTGATGATAATTATTGGTCATCGCCAGAGTGTGCATGAGTGACTTCTTGTACGGCGATAGGCCATGCATAGAGAATAGCTTTTACCAGTGTTGCAAGCGGGATTGCAAAAAATATCCCCCAAAAGCCCCATAGCCCACCGAATACCAACACCGCGAGAATAATTGCGACCGGGTGTAAATTGACGGCTTCAGAGAAGAGCAGGGGAACCAACACATTGCCATCCAACGCTTGAATTACGGTGTAGGCCAGCATCAAGTAAATAAATTCCGATGACCAGCCCCATTGAAAGTAGGCGACCATGGCAACTGGCAAGGTAACTACCGCAGCGCCTACAAACGGAATCACAACCGATAGTCCAACCGCAATCGCCAGCAGCGCCGCATAGTGCAGCCCGAGCAGTACAAACACAATATAAGAGACGGCGCCCACAATTAAAATTTCGATCACTTTGCCGCGTACATAGTTGGCAAATTGTTGATTCATTTCTTGCCAGACTTTGGTCATCATCGGGCGATTTTCGGGAAGGAATTTGCTGCCCCAGTTGATGATGACCTGGCTGTCTTTGAGAAAAAAGAACACCAGTATCGGCACTAATATCAAATAGATTAATAAGCCGATCAGCATGGGAATATTGGTCACGGAAAAACTGACAACACTTTGCCCGAGACTGCTGATCTCCGTTGTCATAGAGCTAAACACTTGTTCTAATTGGCGCTCGCTAATCAGTTTTGGGTATTTTTCTGGCAACAGCATCAGCAGTTGCTGCCCTTCGATAAACATGCGAGGTAATTCGCTAAAAAAACGAACCAACTGGTTCCATAAAATGGGCAATACCAGCAACAAAAACGCACTCAGCATTAACATGAGCACGGTAAAGGCGATACTCACCGCCAGCCAATGCGGTGCGCCCCAGCTGCGTAGGTGTACAACTAAACCCTGCATTAAAAATGCAATCACAATAGCGGCGATCATTGGTGCTAACACTTGCCCCATGCTAAGTACTGCAATAAGCCCACAGGCAAGCAGGAGTAAAAGCAGGATGGCTTCTTCATTGGAGAAATATCGATCAAGCCAGTTGCGAAAAATTTTAATCATAGCGATTGGTGTGCCTTGGAGGATTAACTAAAACTCAGCTGGGTATATAGCTTTAAGGTCTTTAGCATAACAAGCTTGGGGCGTTCCCGCGCGCTAAAAAATGTAATGCCTTGGCGGTATCTGGCGATCAAAACAACTGCGCCCGCAAGAGCGGGCGCAATCTGGCATTTCTGATGAGAGGAGATATCAGGCGCTAGCGAGTAAACGATCGTATTTGCGGCTGAGCATATCGTAAAACTGCTCGCGGACTTGCACTATGGTGTTTTTCAGCGCGGTTATCTGCTCCAGTGAAATATCCTTGCGGCCAATATAAACCTGCTTGCGGTATACCGCGATCTTGGCGCCGTACAAACGCAGGCTGCGCTCCAGATTTTTTTCTCCCAGCATCAATAATTTAGCTTCGGCTTCGGCCAATTTTTTAAATTCGGCGACCAGTTCGCTGTTGACTGCATCCAACTCGGCGCGGCGTGCCTGTGGCCAGCGCTCTCCAAATTGGATGGACTCCACCACCAGCGACGAATATTTGGCGAAGATGTGGGTGACCGTACCCACTTGGGTGGATACGTCTTCCAGTATCTGCAAGCGGCGATTGTCGCGCGCGCTGGCGACCGGTTGCGGGTTGCTGCGGCGCAGTACAACCCAAGCAGTTGCAGCGGCGATAATCGCTCCCAAGCCGATTTTTAATGAGGTGTCAGTAATTTGTAGAAAAAGCTCGCTATTCATATGTTGGTGCCCCTCTGTCAGAAAAACGGCGGTTTTGATTCGTTAACAGAGGTTTAGCAAGAAATAGGCCAGCCATCTCAACGAAGCGGTTTTAATAATGGCTCCAGCCCATTCAAACGAATCTCATACATTAACCCCAGCAATTGGCCGAGTTTGCCTTTGGGGAAGCCCTCGCGCCCCATCCACATCAAATAATGTTCGGGGATGTCGGCAATCATATGACCGGCATATTTACCGTAGGGCATAGGGGTAGTGACTAATTCTTTGATGAGTTGGGGGTCAAACGGAAACTCGTCCACGCTCAACCGCCTGCCAATTTTACGGTGAAACCGCGTTTTTCCAGCTCGGCTTTGAGTTTGTCGCGCTGGTCACCTTGAATTTCGATTACGCCATCTTTCAATGAACCGCCTACGCCACACGTAACTTTGAGGGCTTTGGCGAGGTCTTTTAGGTTGGCTTCATCCAGCGGCACGCCGGTAATGGTGGTGACGCCTTTGCCATTGCGACCGGCGGTCTCGCGGCGGATGCGCACTATGCCATCGCCCTGAGGGATGGTTGCAGCGGGTCTGTCTTCTTTGATGCGGCCGGTCTCGGTGGAATAGACAAGGCGGGAGTTTTTATCTTTGCTCATGATGATCGCTCGCAGGAAACTAGCTGCCAATTCTAACCTCGGGCACTGGTAGAATGCGCGCAACTTTTTATTCGTTCCTCATTTGATAGAGATTTTGCTATGACAATTAACGGCCAATGGTTGCCGCAGTGGCAACCGCTTGTCGATGCCTTTGCCGCTAATTTCTCCCCAGAACAAGGCGAGGAGGGTGCCGGGCTGGCGCTGGTGCACCGGGGGGAATTGGTGGTGAATGTGTGGGCTGGCCAGCGCAGTAATAAGCTCGCTGGAATAGAGCGAGCCGATTGGAGTGAGGATACGCTGGTCAATATTTTTTCAGCCGGTAAAGGTCTGGTGGCTTTGTGCGTATTGCAGCTGGTGGCCGAGGGCAAGTTGCAGTTGGATGAGCCGGTCGCCAGCATCTGGCCTGATTTTATACAAGCAGACAAAAGCTCAATCACTTTGCGACAGCTGCTGTGCCATCGCGCAGGCATGTCGGCGTTTCATCAGCATATAGCCAATGAGCAAATTTTTACTTGGGATGTAATGGTAAATGCCATCGCTGCCGAGTCGCCTTGGTGGGAGCCAAATACGGCGCAGGGCTATTCGCCGTTTATGTTCGGTTGGATTTTGGGTGAGCTGGTAAAACGCGCCAGCGGCTGTGCAAGTTTTAACGAGTATTTCCAGCAGTATGTGGCGCAGCCTTTGAACGCGAATTGTCATTTTGGTGTGCCAGACTTTTTATTGGATAGTGTTGCGGATACCGGCCCACTTAAACGCCCCTTGGGGGTGATGGCGAGTTCTACCGGCGCCGATAGCATCGCGCTTGGGAAATTAATGAAAGCTGATCCGCGCGGCGTCACCAATCGCGCTTTTTCTAACCCGATCGGTTTAATGACCGCGACTAATTCGCGTGAATGGCGGCAGGCGCAAATTCCGGCGGCAGGCGCCCATGCCGATGCGCGCGCCCTCGCCACTATTTACGGCGCTTTAGCAAATGCGCAGCAAAACTTATTAGCTGAATCTGCATTGCCTTTGTGCTGGCAAGAGCAGACCTTTGAGCAGGATTGCACCCTCGGTTTGCCATTGCGTTTTAGTCATGGATTTATGCTTTCACAACCGGATCGCGCTGATTGCCGCTACGGTCGCGGCGCACGCGCCTTTGGTCACCCTGGTGCGGGCGGTTGTATCGGTTTTGCCGATCCGGATTTTGAATTGGGTTTTGGTTACGTCACCCATCGCATGGGCAATAGAATTTTAATCGACGAGCGCGCGGTGCGTTTGATCGATGCCGCTTACGCAATTCTCTGATAAAGCAGTTCTCGAATAGAGAAGAGGAATTAAAAAATGTCTGATATTGAAGAGCAATTAATTGATGTGCAAACCCGTGTTGCTTACCAGGAAGATACGCTGGCGCAACTAAACGAGGTGATTACCAAGCAGGATGCCGAGATAGTTCAGTTGAAACAGCAGATGCGCCTGCTCGCCCAGCGCTTGGATGAGCTGGCGCGTGACCCTGCGCAGGGAGGAGATGTTGAAATTACCAATGAGAGGCCGCCGCATTATTGACAGTTGTTTTTAATGATTTCACCACTCTTTTTGAGAAGCAATTATTTGGCGGATATTGGCAGCTGTAATGGCGCTTAAATTTGCACAAATAATAATAACGATGAACTAATGCTTTATGGCAGCGCAATCAAAAAAATCTTGTCTACACTTTGTATTTGACAAGTCTTAATTGCGCACAGGGCGACTTCATCCACTATGCAACACTCCAATTCCACGAGCGGCACAGCAAACCGATTGCCGAGTGATCTCGCCATTGAGCGCGTGCTGAATTCATCCAGCATTGCGTCTTGGAATATGGATGTCATTAGCGGCGATTTGTACATCTCGCCTGAGCTCATTGAATCACTGGCTGAGGTCGTGCCGATATTGTCGCGCCTAGCTGATTTGTTGGTGCTATTGCCCAAAGCTGATAGATACGTGTTTCTACAGGCCTTCAATACTGACCCTCAGGATCAGGATACAGAGCGCCTGCGCTCTTGCGATGTGCGCTTGACAGGGATTGTGGGTGAGCCTCGTGTGCGATTTGTCGGGCGCTTGCAAATAGATCCGGATACCGGCATGCGTCGTTTTACGGGCATGGTTATCAGTGCTCATCATCTCCTTGCAGGAGTTGGTGAGGAGTATGCGCTGCAATTTTTGTCCGGCTTGTTCGCCGAAAGCCCCATTCCTAGTCTCATTACTGATCGGCACGGTGTCATTCTTCATCTTAACCAGGCGGTAGAGCGATTATTCCACCTATCCCATCGTCAAGCTGAAAGCGCTGCGGGTTTTTATTCTGTTTTGCGCGATAAGCGAATTGCTGCTGATACGGAATTATCGGCAGCGCTTCGCTCGGTTTATTTTGAAGGGGCGATACAAACACTGGAGATGAACTATTCCTTAGGCAATATTCATCGCAGTCGCTTTATTTGCGATAAAAATTTATATTTTCGCGCAAGTTTTTTACCTATTCGCGATCGGCACGGCAATGTCGAGCGGGTATTAATACAGCTGCAGGATTTGTCGCGCGAAAAAAGTGCGCGCGATGCATTGCAGGAAAGCGAGGCCAGCTACAAAGCATTTATTACCAACAGTTCGGAGGCTATCTGGTGTTACGAAATGCAACCTCCAGTTGCGATTAATTTGGAGTTGGAAATACAGGTTAAAAAAATCGCCCAGAGCGCGAGTTTGGTTGAGGCAAACAATGTGTTGTTGCGTATGCTCGGCGCTGATTCATTGGACGATATATTGGGTATGGGATTAATGGAGAGCGGTTCAACCAACTATGTATTTGATATCCATTATTTGGTGAATAGCCAGTACAAAATGATTGATCACGACATAGTGCGGCAAGATCATCGCGGGAAAAATTATTATTTCCAGATTTCTTGCACGGGCATTGTTGAAGATGGCTACTTAAAGCGCGTATGGGGGACTACTAAGGATATTACTGCGCGCAAACGCTACGAAGAAAGGTTGCGCTACCAATCTTTTCACGATGCGCTCACCTCTCTACCCAATCGTGAAAAGCTTTACGTGGATATGGAAGAGTGTTTTGCACAGCGTAATGCCGATCAAATCAGCGCTTTGTTATTAATCGATCTTGATCGCTTTAAAGAAATTAACGATACGCTTGGGCACAATGTGGGCGATCACCTGCTGCAATTGATTGGCCCGCGCTTAGCGAATGAAATGGCTGAGGTGCCTGGTACAGTGGCGCGTTTAGGTGGCGATGAATTTGCTGTGTTTTTGCCGCGTATTCGCAGTAGTCATCAAGCAGTAGTGTTCGGGCATCGACTATTGGATGCGCTCGCACAGGAATTTGATTTAGATGGCTTTACCACGCAAATATCGGCGAGTATTGGAATCGCAATCTCACCGCAGCAGGCGCAAGATCATCATAGTTTGATGCGTTATGCCGATATCGCAATGTATTACGCCAAGAGTCAGATGCTGGGCTTATCGATTTACAATCCCGAGTATGATCCACACTCAACCAAGCGTCTGGCGATGGTTAGTGAGCTGGGGCGCGCCATTCGTGAAAATCAATTGTGTTTGTACTATCAGCCTAAAATATTGTTGGGCGATCAGCGTTGTTACGGATTTGAAGCGTTGATCCGTTGGATTCATCCCGAATTAGGTTTTGTTCCTCCCGCTGATTTTATTCCCATTGCCGAATTAACCAGTTTGATTCATCCGCTGACTGCATGGGTGTTGGAAAATGCGATCGAGCAGTGCCGCCGCTGGCAGAATCAGGGGATGTCGTTAAGTATTGCGGTGAATTTATCGGCGCGTAATTTAATGGACGACAATATCACCAAGTTGGTCCAGCGGCTCTTAATTAAATATCAGTTGCCTCCTTCTCGTTTGGAGTTGGAAATCACTGAAAGCTCTATTATGACTGACCCGGCGCGCGCTTTACGAAATTTAGATGCACTGCATGAATTGGGGGTGCACTTGGCTATTGATGATTTTGGCACGGGTTATTCTTCTCTCGCCTACCTTAAGCGTCTTCCAGTACAAACGCTAAAAATAGACAACTCTTTTGTGCGCAACATGTTGGAGGATTTACAGGACGAACTGATTGTTAATTCCACCATTCATCTCGCCCATAATTTAGGTTTAACGGTTGTGGCTGAAGGGGTGGAGAATGAAGAGTTACTGGTGCGCCTCAGCGAAATGGGGTGTGATGAAGCGCAGGGTTATTTTATTGGCAGGCCTATGGCCGTGATCAATGCCGATGAATGGATAGTTGAATCCGGGTGGATAAAACAGCCATCGTAATAGATGGCTGTGTGAAATCAGAAACCCTCGGCTTGCATTTGCGCGGTAACATATTTCAACCGCTCTTCAATTAATGCAGTGCGATAGCTGTTCCCTTGTGTCATTTTCAAAGCGTTGCGCAATTGGATTTGTGCGCGGTCATACACACCGTTCAAAATAAAATATTCTGCGCGTGCTTCATGCACTCCGAGAATATTGCCTGCTAAGCCATTAACCTCAGCCAGCAAATACCACACATAATCATCATTGCTGCGTTTGCGTGAGTAGCGATCCAGAATGTCTGCACATTGCTGGTAAAGGCCTGCTTTCATTAGTGCTTCCGCATGGCGAATAATTAACGGGTAGCTATTGGGATGCTGTTTTAATTGCGTCTCAAGAATATCCAACCCGGCCTTGTAGCGCTCGGCGGCGACTTCAATATCTGCCCGCATAATTTGATAGGTGACACGGGTAGGATCTTTTTCAAGTAGTGGCGCGAGCGCATTGCGGGCAGCATCAAACTGGCTGGCCTCAGTTAGCGCTAACGCCAGCCCATAGCGGCTGGCATCCGGGTTGTCACTTTCTTTATCCAGTTCACTTTTGAACATTCTTGCCGCAAGTTGCGGTGTTTCTTCTGCCTTAACTCTAACGCGGGTGCGCACCAACAAAAACTCAAGATTATCTTCTACTGGCTTGCGTTCGTACTGCATTGCGCGGTTGCGCGCATCGGCCACACGGGTTTCGCTTACCGGGTGGGTGAGCAAATATTCTGGTGGGCGGCGATTGAGACGGTTGGCGCGCACCATCTGCTCGAACATATCGGCTGCTGCGTAGGGGTCCAGGCCGGCTTCAACAATTATCTGCATACCAATGCGATCGGCTTCTTGCTCATTTTGACGGCTAAACGCAAGTGAGGCCTGCTGTGCGGCAGCTTGAGTGCCCATAATGGCAGCCATACCTGCATCGCTATTGCTATTTGCGGCTAATACCAAGCCAGCGAGCATGCCGGCCAGCATGGGCATCATCATGTTTTTTTGCTGTTCCAGTCGCCGTGCATAATGGCGCTGACTCAGATGCCCCAATTCATGCGTGAGCACGGCGGCTAATTGGTTTTCAGTTTTGGCATACATTAGCAGGCCGGTGTGTATACCAATGATATTTCCGGGTACCGCAAAGGCGTTAAGCGTGTTATTTTCGGCGACAACCAGATCTATCCGCTTCTCACTCAGCTGGCTGTGAGGAATCAGACGTGCAAACAGTTGCTCCAGATAGTCGATAATCATGGGGTCAGATGAAGTAGGTACTTGGCTGCGATAGGCTCTGAGCCAGCGCTGCCCCAGCATTTTCTCCTGGGCGGGTGAAATCATAATCGAACTGGTATCGCCTAGATTGGGTAGTTCTATCTCCGCACGGCTTGTAAGCGGGTTGGCAATTAAGCTGCCAACCAGCATAAATGCAAGACTAACTGGTGTTAGTAAGTGTTTGCTAATGGTCGAGATATGGTGCTGAAACGAGGTTAACACAGTGCTGATCGACTCCTGCTGGAATCCGCCTTGATAGATTTGGCGGCAAAAATTAGGGCGTAACTCTAGCCTTTTTGATGCGTAAAGACTAGGTTAGCAACCTTTTATGACCATAAGCTTGATCGCTGGTTCGATTCCTTTGGCAATAATTGCCGATAGCGGCTTAATGGTTGGTTCGTAAAGGTTCTTTGCGCTCTATATAGGTAGCATGTTTTGACTGACATTATTGACTGCTATACACACCCTGTCGCTCGACAGTTGGATACCTGTGGCCTGCGCTGCCCGTTGCCGCTGCTCAAAGCAAAGCAGGCTTTGCGCGATATGGCTACTGACCAAGTATTGCGAGTATTGGCAACCGACGCAGGTTCAGTACGAGATTTTCAAGCTTATGCCCAGCTAAGTGGGCAGACATTATTAGCGTTTGCAGAGCGGGATGCGGTGTATTGTTATCTGCTTAAAAAAACTGCGGCTTAGCGCCAGCGCGTGAAAATTGATTAATCAGTAGGTTGTCGTACAGAGACTACTGATAGCTAAGTGAGTTTGTTATGGTGAAATTGTGGTGCAGATGTAATCTGAGATTGTGTGCCTCTAAATTGGTGGCAGTTGCATTCCTGTTCGCCAGCCAACTATTGGTGGCTCAAGGCGGCAGTGTAGAAAACAGTAGGGCGCAGAGCAGTGTTAATTCCATCTTTAACGCAACCATCGATCTTAATACCACCAGGGGTGTTATTAAGAGTGAAAACGATAAACGTTCATATCGCTATTTAGTATTAGATAATCAACTGCGGGTGCTTTTGATATCGGATCCTGCCACTGAAAAATCGGCCGCCGCATTGGACGTGAATGTCGGTGCAAATCAAAATCCTGAAGATCGCGCTGGTCTCGCTCATTTTCTTGAGCACATGCTATTTTTAGGAACTGAAAAATACCCTCTCGCAGGTGAGTATCAAGAATTTATCTCCCAGCATGGCGGCAGTTTTAATGCCTATACTGCAGCGGAAAACACCAATTATTTTTTTGATATCGATAATGATCAACTGGATCTTGCGCTAGATCGTTTTGCGCAATTTTTCATCGCCCCGCTGTTTAGTGCTGATTATGTTGAACGCGAACGCAAAGCGGTAAATTCTGAGTATCTCGCTAAATTAAAAGACGATGGGCGGCGTGAGTGGGATGTATATCGTGAACTGATGAACCCTCAGCATCCCAGCGCAAAATTTTCTGTTGGTAATTTGATGACGCTGGCGGATAGAGATGGGCGTCCAGTACGCGATGATATGATTGCGTTTTATCAACAACATTACTCATCGCATCTGATGAGTTTAGTCGTGCTAGGGCGCGATAGTCTGGATGCTCTTGAAGGCGGAGTCCGTGCTCGCTTTGGTGCTATTCCAAAGCGGGACATCAATATTTCCAGTCATTATCCTTCGCTGTTTGATAAGCAGCGACTGCCTGCCAGTGTCGCCATAAAGCCAGAGAAAGAACTGCGTCAGCTTTCTTTTAATTTTCCTATTCCTAATCCAGATCAGTTCTACGAAAAAAAGCCATTTGCCTATATCGCCAATCTCTTAGGAAGTGAAGCGGAAGGTAGTTTGTTGTCGCTGCTCAAACGGTTGGGCTGGGCCGATGCCCTCTATACCAGTATTGGTTTGCAAAGCCGTAAAGATGCGGTTTTTCAGTTGAATATTCAATTAACACCCCAAGGAGTACGTGCTCGCGACCAAATTGTATCCTTGGTGTTTCACTGCATAGAGCAGATCCAGCAGCGCGGAATGTCGTCATGGCGCTATAGCGAATTGCAGCAAATGGCTGATTTAAATTTTCGTTTTCAGGAAAAGAATGCACCAATTCAAACGGTTAGTGCATTGGCTGAATCGATGAAGGTCTACACACCGAGAGATATTTTACGCGGCGACTATCTGTACTCGGTTTATGATGAACGATTAATTAAGAAAAGCTTGTCGTATTTGAGTAGTGATAATTTACTCTTGGTATTGACTGCGCCAGATGTGGAGCCCTATCGCATATCGGCATTGTACTCTGCGCCATTTGTAGTGCGCGCCGGCATTCCTGAATTGCTGGACTTAAAGCCAGCGGTGCGCAAAGAATTATTTTTACCAGAAAAAAATATTTTTTTACCGAAGCGATTAACAGTGAAACCCGGCTCTCTTTTGGATGAGAGCAGTGTAGCTGATGCCCAGCCGCAGCTTATTTTAGATAGTAAAAATATGCAGGTGTGGTATGCGCAAGATCAGCAATTTATGCAGCCGCGCGCAGCGATTAATTTGCGCATAAAATCACCACTGGTTGCCAGTAGCGCAGAAGGTGCTGCACAGGCGCAATTGTTTGCTGCCTTGATTTCTGATCAGCTTAACGAATACGCATATCCGGCAAAACTGGCAGGCATTGATCACAATGTAGTGGCAAATTCGCGCGGTTACGACATTAGCGTTTTTGGTTACTCAAGTCGTCAAGGCCTGCTGATGAATAAAATCATGGAAGTCATGCGCACCAGTAAATTTAAAGAAGAGCGGTTTTATCTAATTAAAGAAAGTTTGTTGCGCGCTTGGCGCAATCAGAACAAAGATTTGCCTTATCAGGTTCTTGCCAAGCAAATACCAGTATTACAGTCCGCGCCTTACTGGAGTAATGCGCAACTAATCGCAGCACTGGAAAATAAAACATCTGAGCAATTCGCTCAATTTTCCAATCGACAGTTAATTGATGCAAAAATGGATGCGCTTTTTTATGGTAATTATTTTCGCGCTGAAGCGCTAAAGCTTGCAGTTTTGGTTGAGCATGAGTTATTAGGTCGCCAGACCGGGCGCGATTTACCCCCCACAAAGTTATTGCTCTTACCTAAAGGTACAGATAAACCTTGGCTTTATACTCATCCGTTAGAGCATGGCGATAAAGTGGTTGAGCTGCTTATTCAAAGTCCATCTCTGTCAATTGATGATACAGCGCATATGATGCTTGCACGGCAATTACTGCAGCCCGCGTTTTATAATCAGTTGCGCACAGAGAAACAATTTGGCTATGTCGTGGCCGCTGCGGCAGCGCCACTACTTAATCTTGAAAATAGTCTGCTTGTTGTTCAATCCCCTAATGTGACTGAACAAAAAATCATTCAAGAAATTGATCTGTTTTTAGATGAGCAATACGCGCAATTACTAGAGGGTTTTAACGCGAATCAGCAGTCACTGGTAAAAAAATTGCGCGAACCTGCGCGTTCGCTGAAAGAGCAGGGCGAGCGTTACTGGAGCGTAATTACTACCTTCGATAGTCACTTCTCTCGCCGTCTTGAGCTTGCTGATGCAGTAGCGCGCATCACACCTGATTCGCTCGCTGATTTTTATCGCGTGGTATTTATGGATAAAAACAGAAGGCTCTGGTTAACATCGAATGCTCTTTTGGAGCGTGAAAAGTTTTTTCGTGTTGATGATTTGCTGATCCATAAACGGCAGATGCAAAGTATTGCACTGCCCTGATGGGTGCATCCTGGGATATATACAGCCCGTAGTGCTAAGTTCATTTGTTCTAATGCCGTTTTTTGGTGCAAGCAAAAAGAAATTTATCATTATTTTTACTGATAACTGCTTGGTGAATCACAAAACTTTGGGTAATAATGCCAGCCCTGTTGCGAACGTGTTTTTTTAACAGCGTAGCTGTATTTAAAGCGCTTGGTTCAGCGATTTGTGCACTAAAGTTGTGCCCCTCCAGAGTGTTACCAAATTGGCTAGGGCTGGTAAAAAATTCCCATTTATGCAAGAATTCGGGGATTTTTTACACAAGTAAAAGGAATATTCCTCCTGTAACTCCATGAAATTTCTGCTCATTTTTCAGTGAGTGAGTGAATTTTGTGCGATGCCCAGATCCAAATTCCTGTTTAGATACTACTGCTACGTGATATGCGCTATGCGCATAGCTGAGGAGATTTGAATGCTACAAGATATTGATGCCATTGAAACAAAAGAGTGGCTGGACGCCCTAAAGTCAGTCGTACGTCACGCCGGTAAAGACCGCGCTGCTGAGTTGTTGAAATCACTGTCTGAGTCCGCCGTTAACCATGGCATTGAACAGCCTTCATCTATTCGTACTGCCTATCGTAATACCATCCCTGTCGAACAAGAAGTTGATTATCCCGGCGATTTGAAAATGGAGCGCAAAATCCGCTCAATCATCCGCTGGAATGCTATGGCTATGGTAATGAAGGCCAACGACAATGATGATGGTTTGGGTGGTCACATCGCTTCATTTGCGTCTTCCGCTACTTTATACGATGTAGCATTCAACAACTTTTTCCGTGGTAATGACGGTGAAGTTCCCGGCGACTTGGTGTACTTCCAAGGCCACGTGTCACCTGGCATGTATGCCCGTTCTTATGTTGAAGGGCGTCTTAATGAATCCCACTTGGATAACTTCCGTCGCGAAGTGAACGGTGGCGGTTTGTCGTCTTATCCTCACCCATGGTTAATGCCGGACTACTGGCAGTTCCCTACCGTGTCTATGGGCTTAGGGCCAATTAAAGCAATCTATCAAGCGCGTTTTAACCGCTATATGGAGGCCCGTGGCCTTACTCCGGTAAGTGACCGCAAAGTATGGGCATTCCTGGGCGATGGCGAATGTGACGAGCCGGAAAGCTTGGGTGCAATTTCTCTCGCGGCGCGTGAGAAGCTCGATAATCTAATTTTTGTGATCAACTGTAATTTACAACGTTTGGATGGCCCGGTACGCGGCAACGGCAAGATCGTGCAAGAGCTCGAGGGTGTATTCCGCGGTGCTGGCTGGAACGTGGTTAAAGTTCTTTGGGGCTCTGGATGGGATCGCTTGCTCGAAAAAGATAAAACTGGCCTGTTGCAAAAGCGCATGGACGAAGTGGTCGATGGCGAGATGCAAAACTACAAGGCTAATGGCGGCGCTTATACCCGTGAGCATTTCTTCGGTAAATATCCGGAACTGCTGGAGTTGGTAAGCGATATGTCTGACCAAGATATTCTATATCTTGCGCGCGGCGGCCATGATGTTAAAAAGGTCTACAACGCTTACCACAATGCCGTGAATACCAAAGGGCAACCTACGGTTGTGCTTGCTCAAACCGTTAAAGGTTACGGTATGGGTTCATCGGGCGAAGCGATCAACAAAACTCACTCTGCCAAGTCTTTGGCGGTGGAGGATTTAAAGAAATTCCGCGACCGTTTTGAGTTGCCGTTTAAAGACGAAGAATTGGCTGCACTGCCTTACTATCGTCCAGCCGACGATAGCCCTGAGATGCAGTATATGCACTCTCGTCGCAATACCCTGAATGGTTATTTGCCATCGCGCAAAGCGGACTTTGATCCAATTGTGGCGCCTGCGCTGGAGGCTTTTGCTGCCCAGCTGAAGAGCACTGGCGAACGCGAAATCTCTACCACCATGAGTTTTGTGCGGATTCTGTCGTCCCTGGTGAAAGACAAACAAATCGGCAAACAAATTGTGCCAATCGTACCGGATGAAGCGCGTACCTTTGGTATGGAAGGTATGTTTAAAACCATCGGTATTTATTCATCCGAAGGTCAAAAATATACTCCTCATGATGCTGGCCAAATGATGTCTTACCATGAGTCGGCTACCGGCCAGATTCTGGAAGAGGGTATTAACGAAGCAGGTTCTATGGCCTCGTGGATTGCTGCAGCAACTGCTTACAGCAACTACCGTGTACCCATGATTCCGTTCTACATTTACTACTCCATGTTTGGTTTCCAACGTATCGGTGACTTGGCATGGGCAGCGGGTGACTCGCAAGCGCGTGGTTTCTTGCTCGGTGCTACCGCTGGCCGTACTACTTTGAACGGGGAAGGCTTGCAGCATCAGGACGGCCACAGTCACGTAATGGCGAATACCATTCCTAACTGCCGCACCTATGACCCAACTTATGCTTATGAGTTAGCGGTGATCATTCAGGACGGCATTAAGCGCATGTATCACGATAAAGAGAATGTGTTTTATTACATCTCTTTGATGAATGAAAACTATCAACACCCTGAAATGCCAGAAGGTTCACAAGAGGGCATTATCAAAGGTATTTATCAATTGGAGAAAGGTACTGGCAAAGCCAAAAACCGTGTTCAATTGATGGGTGCTGGCACTATTTTGCGTGAAGTGCGTTTTGCCGCAGAAATCCTGCGCTCTGATTTTGATGTTGAAGCCGATGTGTGGAGCGTAACCAGCGTGAATGAACTGACTCGCGATGGTCAGCGCGCTGCCCGTTGGAATCTATTGAATCCGACTGCAACTCCACGCAAACCTTATATCACCCAAGTGTTGGAAGCAGCTGAAGGTCCATTCATCATCTCAACCGATAACTTGAAAACCTATTCTGAGCAGTTGCGGGCCTTCATTCCAGGTTCCTACACCGTGCTGGGTACCGAAGGTTTTGGTCGCAGTGATACCCGTACCCAATTGCGTCATTTCTTCGAAGTAAACCGCTACTTTGTGGTGATTGCAGCACTTAAATCTTTGGCAGACCAAGGCAAGATTAAAGCCGATGTGGTCGCCAAGGCCATCAAGAAGTTTGGCATTGATCCGGAAAAAGCGGATCCAATGAGCGTATAAAACCGTCGCCCTCTCACAAAGAGGGCGATGTTGTTTGTATCCGTCCAAAACATTTATCAAATGTAGAAATAACCGATTAGCGAGGAACTACTACAGTGGCAATTCAAACAATTAAAGTGCCTGATATTGGCGGCGCAGAAGGCGTTGAAGTTATCGAGATCTCCGTAAATGTAGGCGATGTTATCGCTGAAGGCGATTCGATTGTCGTGCTGGAAACCGACAAAGCTTCAATGGAAATCCCGGCCGATGTTGCAGGCAAGGTTGTCGCTATTAAAGTAAATCTTGGCGATAAAGTATCGCAAGATTCAGTATTGCTCGAAGTGGAAGCAGAAGGCAGTGCCGCTGCTGCTCCCGCCCCACAAGCGGCTGCTTCGGCGGCTGCACCTGCTGAAGCCCCTGCGCCAGCTGCTGCTACAGCATCGGCTGCCGGAACCGAAGTGCAAATGGTAGTCCCGGACATAGGTGGCGCAGAAGGCGTTGAAGTGATCGAGATCTCGGTAAATGTTGGCGATGACGTTGACGCTGGCGATTCATTGATCGTGCTCGAAACCGATAAAGCCTCAATGGAAATTCCGGCTGAAGCTGCCGGTAAAATTGTTAGCCTTGCGGTAAAAGTGGGCGATAAACTTTCTCAAGGTTCAGTAATTGGCGTGCTCGCCACCAGCGGCGGCGCTCCTATTGCAGCAGCAACTGCGGCTGCACCGGCTAAAGCAGAAGCAGCTCCTGCCGTAGCACCCGCTCCGAAAGTAGAAGCACCAAAGGCGGTGCCTGCACCAGTTGCTGATGTTGCTCAAACCGGCGATGTTTATGCTGGCCCAGCGGTGCGTAAACTGGCTCGTCAACTCGGTGTTGATATGGGCAAAGTGTCTGGCACTGGTCCACGTGGTCGCCTGTTGAAAGATGATGTGCGCGCTTATGTAAAACCTATAGTGCAAGCCGCACAATCCGGCGCATCGTTTGGTGGTTCAGGTATTCCTGCATTGCCCGTTGTCGATTACTCCAAGTTTGGTGAAATCGAAATCGTGAAAATGAGCAAAATTAAAAAACTGACTGCCGATGCCATGACGCGCAGTTGGTTGAATGTTCCGCGCATCACCCAGTTTGACGATGCTGATATCACGGATCTGGAAGTTTTCCGCAACAGCATGAAAGCCGAAGCAGAAAAGCGTGGCAGCAAACTGACTCCATTACCATTTATTGTGAAAGCAGTTGCCGCCGCTTTGGTTGCTGAGCCTTCATTCAATGTATCGGTGCATCAAGATGGCGAGAGCATTGTGCACAAGAAATTTGTCCACATTGGTATTGCAGTAGATACACCTAATGGTTTGTTGGTTCCGGTTGTCCGCAATGTGGATAAAAAAGGCCTGTTTGAGTTGGCCGATGAAATTAATGTTCTCGCCAAAAAAGCACGTGATGGCAAGTTGACTCCAGCAGAAATGCAGGGCGGTTGCTTCACCATTTCCAGCTTGGGTGCAATGGGCGGTAACGGCTTTACACCAATGGTATCGGCACCAACTGAAGTCGGTATTTTGGGTGTGTCTCGTGCACAGATGAAACCTGTGTGGAATGGTAAAGAGTTTATCCCACGCAATATGCTGCCACTGTCACTGTCTTATGATCACCGCGCAGTAAACGGTGCTGATGCCGGTCGCTTTATGACTTATCTGGTATCGGTAATTGGCGATTTGCGTCGTTTGTTATTGTGATAGCTTGAATTTGAGTTCGTGTAGCTAAAAAAGGGTCGGCAATTGCTGGCCCTTTTTTGTTTGTTTGTTTTTGCTGTTTGTTTGATGTTTTCATCAGTTTTGCTTTTTGGGCATGGCTCGTTAAACTTGTAAAAAAATTATTTCGGCAATTATTTGGTCATGTGAATTCTCTACTGAGTGATATAACGATGACCTATCTAACTAATATTCCGCGCTTTTCAATCATGCTGTGGTTTTCGGCTTTAATTGGCTGCCAAAGCATTACCCAAGTTGATGATCCCACCAATACTTATACACCGGAAACGACCTACAAAAAACTGATTGGCGAATTTCCGTTTATTGATATTGCCAGCCGTACTGTGCCTGAGTCTGTAAGGGAAATTAAAAATATCACCTATGTTCGCTATGGTAAGCGTGTATTGCAGTTGGATTTGTATCTACCTAAACCCGTATCGGCTCAGCAAAAGCCGGGCATTGTGTTTGTTCACGGCGGTGGTTGGCGTGCGGGTTTCCGCACGAATTTCACCCCTATGGCAATTGCTATGGCGGAGCACGGTTATGTGGCGGCAACCATCAGCTATCGCTTGTCACCGGAGGCACAATATCCTGCGGCGATTCACGATGTGAAGGCGGCGATTCGCTGGCTGCGCAAAAATGCTAAAAAATATGGCGTCAATCCGGATCAAATTGCCGTGGGCGGTGGTTCGGCGGGCGGGCAAATTGCCAGCTTGACGGGAATGACCAATGGTTTGGAAAATTTTGATCCGCAAGCAACAGAGTCGTCTGTTTCAAGTGCAGTACAAGCGATTGTGAATATAGATGGTCTGTCTGATTTTACCTCGGAAGCGGCACGTTTCCATGAGGATGACCCGCGCAAGAATCCTTCGGCAGCGGGCGCCTGGTTTGGCGGGCGCTACGCTGAAAAAACTGCATTGTGGCATGAGGCATCGCCAACTTTTTATGTAAACCAAAACACGCCGCCGATTTTATTTCTAATCAGCGCGCAAGAGCGTTTTAGTGTTGGGCATAAAGAGATGATTGAAAAAATGAAGCCTTTTGGTATTCCCTACCAAGTAGCTCAAATTCCGAATTCACCACATTCTTTTTGGCTGTTCGATCCCTGGCTGCAGCCTTCGGTGGAGGTTGTAGTGAATTTTTTAGATCGGCAGTGCAAAACAGCGCGTAGCGATAATGCCCACTAATCTTGTAGTCAAATAACATATCTTCAAGCTGTGGGCCTGCGCCAATGTTGTGGACAATTAATGGGCGCAGACCATCGGCGGAAAAGCGATTCGTTACAATGCCAATGTGCGGCAAGTTCCCCGGCAGCATCCAAGTGACTAAATCGCCTGCTTGATAGGCTTGTGCTTGGTTTGATATTGCGAGCTTTTTGCCGTGGCGAGTAAAAAAAGTTTGTAAATTGGGCACGCGGCGATGATCGATATTGGTATCCGTTTTGTTTTGTCCCCAATTCTTTTTTGCTGGATAAAGTGCAAAGTTTTTGCGCATATCTTCATGCACTAATTGTTGCAGATCGATCCCAAGCTTGCGGTACGCGCGAATAATTACATCAGTGCATACACCGTATTGCGCCGGTACATCCCCCATGGGGTAGGTGATTTTAAAGTAGGCTCCGTTGTAGGTTACCCGCTCTTGCGTTTGCGCCACTGCTGCTGCAATTAGTTGCTGGGTCTTATCTGCGTGCGCGGCAATATTTTCTGCGTTGCAATATTGTGCGGCGAGAAATATCAACCCGCTGAGAAAAGATGTTAATAATTTAGTCATCGGACTTATTCTTAAGTTTAAATTACGTATAGGGGTTTACTCTTCAGTCTGGAGGTTCATTGCTGAGTTTTGCTGTTCCAATACAACAGCTTGGCAAAAGGCGCTACTGTTTTTTCCAAAAGCATAATTATCGTTAACCCCAATAAAACGCCGCCGCTATTGGCAAGAATATCCATTCCGCTAAATGTGCGCGGCGGATTGAAATACTGTCCGACTTCAATCGCAATGGAGTAGACGATTAAAAATGCTGCGCGTTGCCATATAGGCCAAGTCGGCCGTGCAAAACTAATCGAAAATGCTGCAATACAGTAACCCGTAAAGTGCATCAGCAAATCGTTGAAGACGGGAACGGAATTTTCAGGGTGGGGTGTTAAACCCAGGTAAGTATAAATCGCTAACAAGCCATAAAATTGCATCACGCACAAACAACGCCAAAGCATAATTCGCTCTCCGTAAAAGTTCGGCAGAGCATAACAGCTTTTTGAAGTGGGCTGATGCAACGATTGCGTTTAGCAACAGGGTTATTGCCGGGCTAATTTACTTGACAAGTGCGACTAGCGGTTCTGCGGCGTACAGGTCTTGCGGGACATTAATATTAAAAAAAGGATCGTAGTTTTCTACTGTAAATTCTACTTCCACCAGCTTTTGTTGTTTGATCCAATCCTGTAGGCGGGGTGTATCGCCCGTTTGCAGTTGTTGATCAATCTTACCCAACAGCGATGCATGCCAGAGTGCAAAAATAGGGTGGGTACGATCCTGAGATTTGGCGACGGCGAGCTGCGCATGTTGGCCTGTGGCAGCATCTAATAAACGAGTAACCAAATCGGCAGGAAAGAAGGGCGTGTCCGATGCAAAGCTGGCCAGCCATTCCGCATCCGGGTTCTTAGTTTGCATCCAGGATAAACCCGCGTGAATACCTGCCAGCGGGCCGAGATTGCCGGGGTAAACATCTGGAATCACCGGCAGGCGAGTGCGGGCAAAACGCAGGCTATTGCCGTTGGCGTTGAGTAGCAGTTGGCTAACTTGTGGCTGGGCGCGCTCGACAGTCCGTTGTAGTAGTGTTTTGCCAGCCAGAGGCAGCAGGCATTTATCACCCCCGCCCATACGCTTGGCAAGTCCGCCGGCAAGAATAATACCGACAACGGATTGGAAATTACTCATAGGTGTTTTTGACTGGCTCAGAATTATCGTTGGCGATTAATCTGGTGCACATCCTGGTGTTTGGCACATTAATCATTGTTTGCATATAGTGTCTAGTGTAGCTGTTGAGTGAGCGCATCACCATGATTTTTATGTGAAGTGCTGACCAGTGTGTGGATTTGCCACAAACTTTCCCTCCTTTGTAATTCCCTATAGGATTCGCACCTTGTCTATTCAATGTGTTTCCGTGATGGACAATATCACGATAATCAATAAGGAAAATGGATGATGCAGGTTTCTTCCCAGCACTTTTTTTCATTTCAATCCCGGTTGTTCTGGGCGATTTTTTTAGTCGCTGCGCTGATTGCAGCTGTAGCCGCCATCAAGTTGATGTTTGTCGCTGCACCGGGTCTCAATGTCGATATCACCTTTTCCCGCGAACAAGCCGTTGCCGCTGCGCAACAGTTCCAGCGGCGTCAATTTCCGGAGTTAACCACCGAGCGCTCTGCCACTGTGTTTGTGAGTGATCGTGGCTTGCAAAATTATGTGGAGTTGGAAGCGGGTGGGGTCGCTGCATTTCAACAGTTGATCCCGCAGTTGGATGCGGTGACGCACTACTGGAAAGTGCGCAATTTTGCAGCGGGGCAAGAGGAAGAGTTAATTATGGCGTTCAGCCCGCGCGGCGAGCCAATCTCGTTTGCGTATTTGATGCCAGATAAAACACCGGGAGCCGCGTTAGATGAGTCTGCTGCGCGTGAGCTTGCCGAGGCGGGCGCACGCTCTTTTATGGGCGAGCGTTTCAACGCTTATAAAACCTTGGAGACTAAACAAAAACGCCAAGCGTCCGGGCGTGTGGATTACAGTTTTACCTATGAGCACAGCAGTCTTAGTGCAAACGAGGCGCGCTTTCGGCTGGAGTTGAAAGTGGCGGGCGACAAATTAATCGCCGTCGATACCTTCAAACATATCCCCGAGGCTTTTGATCAGCGCTTTAATGAAATGCGTTCGCTCAACACCCAGATTAGTCAAATCGCCAGTTATTTTATGGCGTTACTGTTTGGCTTGGGCGGTTTGGCAGGTGGCGGAATCTGGTTGTTTCGTCGCCACCAACTTCGCTGGGTAAATGCGTTTTGGCCGGCATTGGTGGTTGGGGCTGGTCTGGCCGGCGCTGTATTTGCCAATTTGCCTATGGCCTGGATGAACTATCAAACCACTAGTTCGGCGCAGACATTTTTATTTCAACAGCTGGCGCAGGCCGGGGGGGTATTGGTATTTGCCAGCCTCGCATTTGCGACGATTTATGCAATCGCCGAGGGTTTGACGCGCATGGCATTTGCCGATCATCCGCGTCTGTGGGATATGTTTCGCCCAGCAGCTCTATCGCCAGAAGTACTTGGGCGTGTGCTGGGTGCCTATGCATGGACGGGATGCTTTCTGCTGTATGCGATGGTGTTTTATTGGTTTAGCTCAACGGTGTTGGGCTGGTGGCAGCCTGCTGGAATGAATTCTGACCCCAATATTCTTGCCAGCTGGCGTCCGGCACTGGCACCTATTTTTACCGCGTTACAGGCGGGAACTTGGGAGGAGTGCGTATTTCGTGCGATTCCGTTGGCGCTGGCGGTCTTGATTGGCAATCACTTTGGCATACGCAATAAATTGGTGATTGTCACCCTGATTTTGCAGGCGCTGATTTTTGCAGGTGTGCATGCTAATTATCCCAACCTGCCAGGCTACAGCCGTCTGATTGAATTGTTTATTCCAGCGCTTGCATTCGGCTTGGTGTATCTGCGTTTTGGTTTGATGATCTGCATGATCACCCATTTTGAATACGATTTGGTGTTGATGAGCTTGCCGATTTTTACCGCTGATGACGCCAGTCTTTGGTTTGACCGCCTGCTGGTGATTCTCGCTGGCGCTGCGCCTTTGCTGGCATTGGCATGGGCGCGTTTGCGTGGTGGTCGGTGGTCGGCGTTGGGCAGCGAATGGCGCAATGGAGCACCGGTTGATCTGGTGCCAGACGCATCGCCAAGTACCCCAGCTGAAGCGTTCAATATAGGTGCGCCACTCAGTATTAAACCTCTGTGGCTGGCCGTTATCGCCCTTGCGGCGATGGTATTGATCGGCCTGGGTGCCAATCACACATCGCGCCTGGAGTGGCCGCAATACGAAATTGATCGCGCCCAAGCTGGCCAGCAAGCCGAACAATATTTACAGGAGCGTGGTGTGCTATTGGAAGGTGAATGGCGGCGAACAATTACGACGCACAATGGTGAATACCAGACCCGCAATTTTGTGTGGCGTCAGGCTGGAGCTGAGAAAACCCAAGAGCTCATCGGTAAATATTTGGATACCCCCTTCTGGGTCGTTACCTGGCGTAAATTTGACGGCCCGGTAGAGGATCGTTCCGAGTATTGGCAGGCGTGGATTTATCCCGACGGGCGTTTGCACGAACTGGTACATCAATTACCGGAAGGGCGTACCGGCGCTAAGTTGACGCGCGGCCAAGCGAAAGCCAAGGCAATGGCCTGGATAATTGAAAAAGGCTGGGGAAATCTAGCCACACTGGAAGAAAAATCAGTTGAAGAAATCCTACGTCCGGCGCGCCGTGATTGGGAAGTGACTTATCTCGATAAGCAGGCGTTTGATCAGGGTAATGGACGGGCTGCCATTGTTATCAAGTTGGCGGGCGACGAGGTGACCAGCTATGTCCGCACTATCGATATCCCACAGGAGTGGACCCGCGCCGAAACTGAAGCCTATTCCCGCGAGCAGCCCTATAACATTGTCTCCAAGTTGGCTTTATTGGTTTTGGTGGGGCTCGCGGTAGTGTGCTTTTTCCGCAAATCCAGCGGGCGAAAATTCAGCCTTATCGCTGCATTACCCTGGGTGCTGTTGATCGTGTGTGCCAATACTGCTGTGTCACTGCTCTGGATCGATCAAGCGTTGGTTAATTTCCAAACCACTATGGGCTGGTGGATGCAAATCGGCATGTTGTTGGTTGGTTTAGGCATAGGCGCCAGTGTGATAGGGGCGTTGGTGTTTTTCATCGCACAAGCGCTGCACACCGAGCGTCCGCGGATCGGTGCAAATTTGACCGGTGATTTTGTGCTGGGAGTCGTCTTGGCCTTGGCCTTGGTGGCTTATCGCGCACTGGTAGAGTTGCTATTGCCAACTATTTGGGCGCCTACTCCTTACTCAGCTGATTTGGCGACAGCTGTACCTTGGCTTACTGTAGTGCTCAATGGTGTTAAAGCACTCTTTCCAAATCTAATGATTTTGATGCTGGTGCTCGGATTGTCCCGCTTTTTAACCAAGACCTGGCGCTGGTGGTTAGTTGGGGCAATGGTTGCGTTATGGTTGATTACATCATCGTTGGCGAGCAGGGAATTTATGCTTACCTTTGCCTATCAACTGTTTAGCTTGATGATGGCTGGTCTTGGTTTCTTGTTAATTCGCCGTCAGCAATTAGGCGTCGCGCTGGCAATGCTAGGATCTATTGTCGCGTTGAATCAATTGGGGGTAATGCGTGCAATTTATTCAGATGCTATGTGGCAGGGTCTATTAAGTTTTGTGATTTGTCTTGCTCTTACCTACGTATTACTCCGGCATTGGTATACACGTGGGGTAGAATAGCCCACATTGCATAGCGTCATCGAAAGGCACTGCAATCAGTGCCTTTTTTGTTTATCGCCTTTTTGCGGGTGCTTGTTGCGCTTGGTCTATATGAGGAGCAGTAGTATGGAATTAAATCTCGACACTTTTCGCCGCGAATACACCCAAGGTGGATTGGAGCGCGATGACTTGTTGGATAATCCCCTTGAGCAATTTGACCGCTGGATGCAGCAGACAATCAAAGCAGGTATTCCCGACCCGAATGCGATGACTATCGCCACGGTGGATGCGGTTGGACAGCCATCGCAGCGCATAGTGCTATTAAAACATCTGGATGAAAAAGGCTTTGTGTTTTACACCAATCTCAATAGTCGCAAAGCGCAAGAGCTAAAACAAAATCCCAAAATCAGTTTGCATTTTCCCTGGCACTTTTTGGAGCGACAGGTAAAAGTGTGCGGTGTGGTAGAACAATTGTCGAAAGCAGAAGTGTTGAAATATTTTGTCTCGCGCCCGCGCGATAGTCAGTTGGGAGCTTGGGCTTCACAGCAGAGCCGCCCGATTTCGTCGCGCGCGCTCTTGATGCAGCAATTTGAGGCCATGAAAAATAAATTTGCCAAGGGTGAAATTCCGGTTCCAGACTTTTGGGGCGGATTTAGGGTTAAACCTCATCAAATTGAATTCTGGCAAGGCGGTGCTGCGCGCCTGCATGATAGTTTTCAATACAACTTGCAATCCGATGGCTCTTGGTTAATTCAACGCCTTGAACCATGATGCATTGGCTATGATGAAATTTATCGCATTAAAAAATCCTGGTGGCGTTGAGCAGTTGGAATTGCAAACCATGGTGGTTCCGCAGCCAAACGCCGATGAAGTATTAATCCGTGTGTATGCTGCAGGCATTAATCGCCCGGATATTTTACAGCGGCAAGGTGCGTATCCAGCGCCTGCCGATGCATCACCTATTTTAGGCTTGGAAGTGGCGGGTGAAATAATTGCCTGCGGTTACAATGTAAAACGCTGGCAGCTTGGCGATAAGGTTTGTGCGTTGGTCAATGGCGGTGGTTATGCGGATTATTCGCTGGCACCTGCCGCTCAGTGTTTGCCAATACCGCCGGGGTTTTCCTATGTGCAAGCTGCCGCGCTGCCCGAAACTTTTTTTACGGTTTGGCATAACCTATTTCAGCGTGCGCACTTAACAGCGGGCGAAAGTGTGTTAATTCACGGCGGTGCAAGTGGTATAGGCACGGCGGCAATTCAATTGGCGCGCGCTGCAGGCGTGCACGTATTTGCAACGGCCGGGTCAGCTGGAAAATGTGCGGCAATTAGTGCGCTTGGTGCAATTCCCATTAATTATCATGAGCAAGATTTTGTTACTCTCATTAAAGAACACACGCACGGGCAGGGCGTGAATGTGATTTTAGATATGGTCGGTGGCGATTTTATCCAGCGCAATATTTCGGCCGCTGCAAAAGAGGGTCGTATCGTGAATATCGCCTTTTTGCAGGGCAGCAAAGCCCAAGTGGATTTTATGCCCTTGATGTTAAAGCGGCTCACCTTGACTGGCTCCACACTGCGCGCTCAATCCACAGCAACCAAAGCCGCGATTGCCCGCGAGCTGGAAGAGAAAGTCTGGCCACAATTAAACAACAAAACTATTGAGCCGGTGATTGATTCAGTATTTCCTTTTGCGCAGGTTGCCGCTGCACATATGCGTATGGAATCGAATCAACATATAGGGAAAATTATTCTTAACTTAGAGTGAGCACTTTGTAAGGTGAAAATAAATGATTAACTCTTCGCAGGCTCGTCGCCCTCTCGATGGCATTCGCATAATCGAAATCGGCCAGTTACTCGCTGGGCCTTTTGCGGGCTGTATGCTTGGTTATTTCGGTGCGGAAGTAATAAAAATCGAGCCGCCGGAGGGTGATCCTATTCGCGGTTGGCGGGTATTGGAAAATGGCACATCGCATTGGTGGCGTAGTATCGGGCGCAATAAAAAAAGTATCACGCTGGATTTAAAAAAAGCGGAAGGCCAACACATTGCGCGACAATTGATGGATAGCGCCGATGTGGTAATCGAAAACTTCCGCCCAGGGGTGATGGAAAATTGGGGGCTGGGGCCCGACGAGATTAAAAAAACGAATCCCAAGCTGGTATATGCGCGCATTTCCGGTTACGGTCAAACAGGCCCCTATGCCAGCAAACCGGGTTTTGCCTCTGTCTGCGAAGGTATGAGTGGTTTTCGCTATGTAAATGGTTTTCCCGATCAAGCACCGGTGCGCCCCAATTTGAGCATTGGCGATACGATTTCCGGCATTCACGCAGCGCTTGGTATCGCATTGGCTTTATTGGAGCGCGAGCGAAATGAAAACGGCGCAGGGCAGGTGGTAGATGTTGCCCTCTATGAATCTATGTTTAATTTAATGGAAGCCGTGGTGCCGGAATTTTCCGGTGCGGGTGTGATTCGCGAGCCTTCCGGCACCACGGTGACGGGCATTGTGCCTACCAATACTTATCGCTGCAAAAATGGTAAATACGTAGTGATTGGTGGCAATGGTGATTCGATCTTTCAGCGCTTGATGGAAATTGCCGGTCATCCGGAAATGGCCAATGATCCGCGCATGGCTAATAATGCAGGGCGTGTTGCGCACGAATTGGAGATTGATAATGCATTGGCGGCATGGTGCATGAGTAAAGATGCCGATGAAATTTTGCAATTGTTGGAACAGGCGCGCGTGCCCGGTGGGCCAATCTACAATGCGCAAGATATGTTTGCTGACCCGCACTTCAACGCGCGCGGTATGTTTGAGCAGGTCGAAATCAATGGCAAACCCTTAAAGATTCCGGCAATACTGCCTAAGTTGGCCGACACGCCCGGGCGCACTGACTGGCCCGGTGGTGAAATCGGCAGCCACACGCAAGAAATCTTGCAAGCGATATTAAATTTATCGCCAGTGCAAATTGCTGAGTTAAAAACCGCGGGTGTTATTTAAGGTAATCACAATGAAATTGAAATCCGGTTTGTATCGTCACTACAAAGGCAATGACTATTTTGTATTTCAGGTGGCGACGCACAGTGAAACCCGTGAACCTATGGTCTTTTATCGCTGCTTGTACGGCGACTATTCCTGGTGGGTGCGCCCATTAGAAATGTTTATGGAAACGGTTGAGCTGGCGGGCGAAACCATACCACGCTTTCGTTTTGTGCGCGCATTAACCGAGCAGGAACTGGCAAATTATTTGGCGCCTTTAGTGGAAGTAAAAAATTCGTGAGTATTGTTGATCAAGAACATTATCCCGAGAGTGGCAAAAAATTTTCAGCAGAAGATAAACGTTGGATGGAATACGCCATCGCGCTCGCCGCAAAAGGTGAGGCGATTGGCGAGGTGCCGGTAGGCGCGGTCATTGTGCGGGATGAAAAAATCATCGGAGAAGGATTTAATCAACCAATAACCAGCCATGATCCAACTGCCCACGCAGAAGTTATCGCACTGCGCCAAGCAGCAAGTCAGGTTCAAAATTATCGTTTGGTGGGCGCAACCATTTACGTCACCCTCGAGCCTTGCACTATGTGTGTCGGAGCGTTAGTGCATGCGCGAATTGCGCGTTTGGTATTTGGTACAACCGAAACTAAAGCGGGCGCAGTGGTGAGCAAATCGCAATTATTGGATCACGATTATTTTAATCACAAGGTGGATTTTGCAGGCGGTTTGATGGCGCAACAGTGTCAGCATCAACTCAGTGATTTTTTTGCGGCGAGGCGGGAGCAGAAACGTAAAGAAAAACAGGCGCGGCGAGAATTGGATTCGACGGGTTCCGTCGACTTGTGATGCGTGCTATTTAATTAAAAAGCATGGCTCAGAAATGAGTAGGGGCCACAAAAGTGACCCCGTACAGTTACTATCCCTAAGTAGAAGTAGTCAATTTGCGTCGACTTCCTTTCGTATCCCTGACCGCCTTTCCTCTTGCGCTAGTGCAATCCTTTGATGTCATCCGACATCGCGTCCCTAACAGGTGGGCGCATCCATTGACCTTGCCTGGCCAGTGCACATCATTGTCTACTTCCTTGATGTGATCATTATCTCCCTAAGGCTAGCGGCAGAATAGTCGCTAAAGTCGCTAGTTGTTGTGAGACATTGACTACACCCTAGATCACTTAAGTCTAGCCGAGCACTTACTTTATAACTTTATAGCAGGGAATATACTCGCGCCCAGGTAATTTCATCCGGTTTTGGCGAGCAAAGGATTCCAGTAACTCGTCGACCGGGTGCATGATTTCGTAATCCCCGTGCAATTCAAAGTGACCGTGTTGTTCGATGGCGAGAATACCTTCTTCTTTGACATTGCCTGCCACAATGCCGGAAAACGCCCGGCGCAGATTAGCGGCCAACTGGTTGACTGGCTGGTTCTTATGCAGTTCCAGATTGCGCATATTCTCGTGGGTTGGGGCAAAGGGCTGTTGTAGGTCTGGGCTGATTTTTAACTGCCAGTTAAAATAATAGGCATCGTCGCTGTGCTTGCGGAATTCGCGTACTTTTTTTATGCCCTCTTTCATTTCGTGGGCGACAGCAGCGGGATCATTAACGATAATTTTGTAGTGCGCTTGCGCCTCTGGGCCAAGTGTATCGCCAATAAATTTATCGATGCGAGCGAAGTATTCCGCTGAGCTTTCTGGGCCGGTAAAAATAAGCGGGAAGGGGATATCTTTATTATCGGGATGCAACAATAACCCCAGAATATATAAAATTTCTTCGGCGGTGCCTGCGCCACCGGGGAATACAATAATGCCGTGACCAAGACGTACAAACGCTTCGAGGCGTTTTTCAATATCCGGCATGATGGTGAGTTTATTCACAATCGGGTTAGGCGCTTCGGCAGCGATAATGCCCGGCTCGGTGATACCAATGTAACGGCCATTGGTAATACGTTGTTTGGCATGGCCGATGGTCGCGCCTTTCATTGGCCCTTTCATCGCGCCTGGGCCGCAGCCGGTGCAAATATCCAAACCGCGCAAACCCAATTCATAACCAACCACTTTGGTGTAGTCGTACTCAACGCGATTAATTGAGTGGCCTCCCCAGCAAACTACCAAGTTGGGATCAAGGCCGGGTTTCATCAAATTGGCATTGCGCAGCATGTGAAAAACTGCATCGGTAATGCCTTCCGATGTTTGCACATTAAATTTAGGATTGCCGTAAAGTTCATCATTGTTGTAAATCACATCGCGCAATACGGTAAATAAATGCTCGCTAATACCGCGAATCATTTTGCCGCCGACAAATGCATTGCCAGGTGCATTTTTGACAGACAGTTTTATGCCGCGCTCTTCTTGTACGATACTGATATCAAAATCTTTGTAACGCTCCAGCAGCTCTTTGCCGTTATCGGTATCGTTGCCGGTATTGAGTACGGCAAGTGCGCAGCTGCGAAATAGTTTGTACAAGCCGCTTTGGCTGGAATCTAATAATTTGGTGACTTCTACTTTAGATAAAATATTCAGTTGGTCGATAGGGGCAATCAAGGCGCTGACGGTTTCAAGTTTGTTGGCTTCTTGAGTGATAGCTTGGTTGTGATTTTGGTTGCTCATAGTATTCCTTAGTATCGAAGATGCAGTAATTCCGGCTAGCCGTAGCAATCATTAGTTGTTTTTGCCTTCAATCGGCTATTCATTAATTTCGAGGTGATTAATAGTTCCGATATGTGGTTTGTTAATCCTTGAGTCAAGTGTAGTGGGATTTTGCGGGTTGTGTGTAGCGCTCTACTTGCTCAATCGCGAAATTGTCAGCAATATTACCGGCCAGTAATTTTTTTGAGTAAAAATTAAACAATATTTCAGTGAAAAGAGAGTGGTTATGGAGTATTTACCTTGTGTTGAAGTTCTAAGCCAACCCCATCTTCCAGTGGTCGCCAGTGTTATTTGGCTCCATGGTTTGGGCGCGGATGGAAATGATTTTGCTCCATTGGTGCCCGAGTTGCGCTTGCCCAAGGATTTGTCGGTGCGTTTTATTTTCCCCCATGCGCCACAAATGCCGGTAACGATTAATGCGGGTTATGTGATGCCTGCCTGGTACGATATTTTAGAAATGAATCTGGAGCGCAAAGTTGATGAGACGCAACTGATTGCCAGCGCTGAAGCGGTTCAGTCTTTAATTGAGCGCGAAATTTCGCGCGGTGTAGCGAGTGAAAATATTATTCTGGTAGGTTTTTCTCAGGGCGGTGCAGTGGCTTACCACGCTGGGCTGACCTATGCAAAACCGCTGGCGGGGCTGTTAATTTTGTCGAGTTATTTTGCCACTCACGCCAGTGCCAGTATTGACCCTGCCAACCAGCACACGCCGATCTTAATTCAGCATGGCAGCCGCGATCCGGTTGTGAATGAAACGCTGGGTCAGCGGGCATATCGCCTGTTACAAGATCGCGGTTGCAATGTGGCTTATGAATCCTACCCTATGGAGCATACGGTTTGCATGGAACAAGTTGCCTCTATGTCAAAATGGATTCAATCGCTGTTACTGAAATAGTTATTCAGTCAAACAAGCTGGGTCAAATTGGTATTCATCATTGAGCCAGGCAAGTATTTCTTGTGCGTATGGGCTGTTATGAAATTGTCGATAAGTCACGCGCAGATTTTGTCGTTCTTCTTGCGTAAGTTTTTTTAATCCCCGATCTTGTAATTGATGTATATCCCGTTGTAATTGCTCTGCCAGTTCCGCACCGCAAAGGTTGTTACAAATTTGAGTAAACGCGCTACTGGTGGAGTAGTGTGTTTGCTCGCGATAAGCTAGCGGCAAGCTGGCCAAGGGGATTTGTGATAACCAGGGTTGATTCATCGGGTTGACTGCATGCCCGGCAACTTTGTCGGCAAGCTGGCTGTGGCTCTGATCAAATGCGCGCAGCTGCAGTAGATTGGATTTTACTGCGCCGTCGTTAACAGGGTAGTTATCCCACAGAAATGGCTTGCGGCCGATTAGCTCAGTTACTTGCGCCAGGTGTTCGGCGGAGTATTGTGCCGAGCAAACTTTTTCACCAGTCCAAAATATATCGATACTTTTATCCAATTGTTGCGCAAAAGTTTGCCAGTAATTCTCTGGCATAGTGCCGAACACCTTTTCTAATACTGGATCAAAACTGTAATAGGTTGGGCAAAAAATAATTTTTTTTGCATTGCTGATCGCTGCTGCTTGATGGGCGATATCCGTTTGAATCTGCGCGAGTTGTGGAATATCACCGCGCATGTCATCAAATAAAATACACAGTATGTCTGGCGCTAACTGGTTGATCTGTTCAATGCGTTGATTGAGCTGTGCGCGTTGATCGCGTGAGTCGCTCAGATAAATTTCATGGGGGCTAAGGCCAATGCCAAAGTCCACATTCGCGCTGCGATAAAACTGACGTAAGTTAATCAACTCTTCTTTTGTTTTCGCAGACCAATCTTGCTGCCAATCCATGCGTAAATTTTTGTCGCTTTTTGGTGCATAGATGTAAAAATTGTACTTATTTAGCGCAAGAAATTGCGCGTAATTTTTTCGATCTTCCCAGCTCCAGCTGCGGCCAAAAAAACCTTCGATAACTCCAAGAAAGGGAACACTGTTTTTATTTATTTGCATGCAAGGGGCCTAAGGGCTGTACGGTTAATAGTTGCTGCGGGATTTTTAGTGGTTAAGGGGATTTTCACATCATTTCAATATATTTATCGCTTTAGTAAACACTGCGCTTTAATTGACACTCAAAACCCATCTGCCTATCATAGCGGCCTTTTTAAACAGCGCAATTCTCGCAGCAATTATGCTGTTTTTGTGTTGTTGTCACGCAATGACTGCTGCTTTTATTGAGATGAATGTTCGGCGCATTCGTAACTTGCCAGTTTGGTTTGCGCTGAAACGCTTAATTCTAGGATGGTAAGCATATAACTTTGAAACTGGTAGGAAGGTTATCCTTCACTACTTGTCGGAGTCGGGTCGGACTCAAACCAACAGAATAGAAATCAACCACTTGTTTAGGTATATCGCCTAGGCATTTTTGTTTGTGGAGTAGAAATGACTAACCCTGATGTGCGTCCTACCGATTTGCCCTCGTGGAAAACCCTTGCTGCCCACGCAGCTCAAATGAAGTCCCAGCACCTGAAAGACTTGTTTGCCGCTGACGATAACCGTTTTGATAAGTTCTCCCTGCAATTATCCACTCTACTGTTCGATTACTCCAAAAATTTAATAACCGATGAAACCAAAGCCGCATTGCTCGCGTTGGCGAAGGAGTCGAATGTTGAGAGTTGGCGCGGCAAAATGTTTGCTGCTGAGCACATCAATGCCACAGAAGATCGCGCTGTTATGCATGTTGCCCTGCGCGATAAATCCTCCAATCCTATTGTGATTGACGCGGCTGATGCCCGTCCGGCGATTAATGCCGAGCTAGAGCGTATGCGCAAACTGAGCGAAAAACTGCGTTCAGGCGAGTGGATCGGTTTCACCGGCAAAACCATTACTGACATTGTTAGTATCGGTATTGGCGGTTCCAATTTAGGCCCGTTGATGGTCTGTGAAGCGCTCAAGGATTACAGCGATAAACGCTTCACCATGCATTTTGTTTCCAATATTGACGGGGTGCAGATTGCTGAAGTACTCGCTGGCTTGAATCCTGAAACCACCTTATTTGTTATCTCATCCAAAACCTTCACCACCCAAGAAACCATGACTAATGCGCGCACCGCAGAGCAGTGGTTTATGGCGGCGGCAGGTGATAAGGCGGCAATTGCCAAGCACTTTGTTGCGGTATCGACGAATCGCAAGTTGGTTACTGCCTTTGGCATAGCAGAAGAAAATATTTTTGATATGTGGGATTGGGTCGGTGGCCGCTTCTCGCTCTGGTCGGCCATCGGTTTGCCGATTGTGTTGTCGCTTGGGTACGAGCTGTTTGATGAGTTGCTGCAAGGCGCTTATGAAATGGATCAGCATTTCCAAACCGCACCGCTGGCGGAAAATGCGCCGGTAATGTTGGCCTTGGTGGGTATCTGGAATCGCAACTTCCTTGGTTATCCGGCACAGGCGCTGCTTCCTTACGATCAATGCCTGCATCGCTTCCCTGCTTATATGCAGCAAGCGGAGATGGAAAGTAACGGCAAATCGGTGAACTGGGCGGGCGAACAGATCAGCTACGGCAGCGTGCCCTTGGTGTGGGGCGAGGTGGGGATCAATGGCCAACATGCGTTCTATCAAATGCTGCATCAGGGTACGGATATTATCCCGGCTGATTTTATTGGTTCGATCGCACCTACAGTGGCGGTAGAAGGGCATCACGATGCGTTGATGGCGAACTTCTTTGCCCAGACTCAAGCGCTGATGCTGGGTATTGATGCGGATCAGGTGCGTCGTGAATTAAGTGCCAAAGGCATGAGTCCTGCACGCATCGAAGAGATTGTGGAACACAAGGTGCA
Organism: Cellvibrio sp. ATLC23; assembly: GCF_057196725.1. Lineage (NCBI taxonomy): Bacteria > Pseudomonadati > Pseudomonadota > Gammaproteobacteria > Cellvibrionales > Cellvibrionaceae > Cellvibrio > Cellvibrio sp. ATLC23. The sequence goes on from NZ_JBXUOS010000001.1 coordinate 116,163, forward strand.
TCGCGGTAATCGCCCCACCAATACATTCTTACTGAACAAGGTCGATGCGCGCTCACTCGGCGCCTTAATCGCGCTTTATGAGCACAAAATTTTTGTTCAAGGTATCATTTGGCGCATTCATTCATTCGATCAATGGGGTGTAGAGCTGGGCAAAGTGTTGGCCGCCGGTATTCAGCCTGAGCTGGATCTGGCCAAAGAGACCAATTCCAAGCACGATGCATCCACGCGCAATTTGATCGATTTCTACAAACGCGCCAAAGCGCAAAGTAATTAAGAGTAAGTAATCAGCTAGCTGAGAGACAGAAAAACCAAAGCGCCGGGCAACGTACCCGGCGCAATTGTGCGCAAACCCAAGGTTTGCGATAGATACAGCCCCACGAGCAATGGTATTCCCATGACTGATGTATTGAACACAGATCCACGACTTATTGAAATTACCGAGCGAATTATTAGCCGCAGCCGCGACTCTCGCGCTGCCTACCTCGCACGGGTGAATAAATTCCGCCGCAAAGGGCCTGCGCGTCATAATCTGGGTTGTGCCAACCTTGCCCATGGGTTTGCCGCCTGCAATACCGCCGATAAAGAAGCGTTGGCCGAAGGTCAGGCAGCTAATATCGGAGTAGTCAATTCCTATAATGAAATGCTTTCGGCGCACGTGCCATACGGTGAGTATCTTGAGCCGATTAAAGCAGCGGCCAAAGAAATGGGCATGACCGCGCAAATGGCGGGTGGTGTTCCGGCGATGTGTGATGGCGTAACTCAGGGTTTCCCTGGCATGGAGCTATCGCTGTTTAGTCGCGATGTGATCGCAATGAGTACCGCGATTGCTCTCTCCCACGATATGTTTGACAGTGCTATCTGCCTTGGCGTGTGCGATAAAATCGTTCCAGGTTTGATGATTGGTGCGCTGTCGTTTGGCCAGTTGCCCATTATTTTTATCCCCGCAGGTCCCATGACTCCCGGGTTACCTAATGCGGAAAAAGCCAAGGCGCGCCAATTGTTTGCCGAGGGCAAAGTGGGCCGTAAAGAGCTGTTAGCGGCTGAGAGTGCCTCGTACCACAGTGCGGGCACCTGTACCTTTTACGGTACGGCTAACACCAATCAAATGTTGATGGAAATCATGGGCATACATCTGCCCGGCAGTACCTTTATCAACCCTTATACGCCCATGCGTGAAGCGCTTACACGCGCCTCGGTGCACCAGTTGGCACGTATTACCCGCGATGATCCTGTCACTCTTGCCGATATAGTCACCGAAAAATCTATTGTGAATGGCATAGTGGGTTTGATGGCAACGGGTGGGTCAACTAATCATGCTATGCATATAGTTGCTATCGCTCGCGCTGCAGGCGTATTGATTAACTGGCAGGATTTGTCTGACATTTCAGATATAATTCCGCTCATGTGCCGAATCTATCCGAATGGTTTGGCCGATGTAAATCGCTTCCAAGCGGTAGGCGGTATGGGCTTCCTGATGCGCGAGCTGCGCAACGCCGGTCTGTTGCATGACGATGTTAAAACGGTCATGGGTGGCGCAGGTTTGTCTGCTTATACCAAAGAACCATTCTTGGAGAACGGTGAAATAATTTGGCGTGACTGCGTGCAGGAAAGCCTTGATGATGCGGTGTTGCGTCCAGTTGCCAAACCTTTCGCCCCAGAGGGTGGCATGCGTTTGCTCAAGGGCAATATTGGTCGCTCGGTAATCAAGATCTCAGCCGTTAAGCCGGATCATCGCAAAGTGGTTGCCCCTGCAGTTGTGTTTCACAGCCAGGAAGAGTTGCAATCAGCGTTCAAACGCGGTGATTTAGAGAAAGATTTTATTGCAGTTGTGCGTTTTCAGGGGCCAAAAGCCTGCGGTATGCCGGAGCTGCACAAGCTCACTCCACCCTTGGGTGTATTGCAGGATCGTGGTTTTAAGGTCGCGCTCCTGACGGATGGTCGGATGTCGGGCGCCTCTGGTAAGATTCCGGCAGCGATTCATATGACACCTGAAGCCTTGGATAACGGCCCTATTGGCCTGATTCGCGATGGCGATATGATTGAGTTGGATGCTGAATCCGGCACCTTACAACTGCTGGTCAGTGAGGATGAGTTAAGTGCTCGCCAACCTGCTCAATGTGATTTATCAGCCGTTCACTTTGGCATGGGACGCGAATTATTTGCCCCCTTGCGTGCCACAGTGGGCTTGGCTGAAGAAGGAGCTACAGTATTTAACTGGTAATAACCCGTTAAATCCCGGACCCCGGACCCATGTTCGGGGTCTTCGTTTTTAAAAAAGTAAATCCACTTTTCAAGATTCACAAACAGGATTACCCCTCATGCTTGAAGCATTTGATTTTGTCATCTTTGGCGGCGCTGGCGATTTGGCTTTGCGCAAGTTGATCCCAGGTCTTTATCGCGCCCATCGTGAAGGCTCGTTGGCTGCAGGTTGTCGCATTATTCCCACTTGTCGCAATCTTCAAATGGTTGCTGAATATAAAGACAAAGTGCGTGATGCAGCGGAAAAACACCTCAATGCAGATGAGTTTGATGCTGCAGCTTGGGAGGAGTTTGCCAAGTGTTTGGTTCCGGTATTTGTTGATATCGCCACTAAAGATGAGCACTGGGATGCTCTGGCGCAATTGCTGAATTCGGGCGGCAATAGCCAGCGCGTTTTTTATCTCTCAACACCGCCCTCTGTATTCAGTATTTGCTGTAAGCATTTGCATGAAATGGGGCTGATTACCGATAAGGCGCGTGTAGTGGTAGAAAAGCCGCTCGGATACGATGCCAAGACTGCCGAAGAAATTAATAGTCAAATCGCTGAATATTTCCGCGAAGAAGCCATCTTCCGTATCGATCATTATCTCGGTAAAGAAACCGTACAAAACTTGTTGGCTCTGCGTTTTGCCAATGGCATGTTTGAGCATTTGTGGGACGCTAAATCCATCGACCATGTACAAATCAGTATTTCTGAAACGGTTGGTCTTGAAGGCCGCGCTGGTTTCTATGATGGTGCTGGTGCACTGCGCGATATGGTGCAAAACCATATTTTGCAATTGCTTTGTCTGGTGGCGATGGAGTCACCCAATAAAATGACTGCTGATCGTATTCGTGCCGAAAAATTAAAAGTATTGGAGAGCTTGCGTCCATTACAAGGCAATACGGTTAAGTACAATACTGTGCGTGGTCAATATGTCGCAGGTGAAATGGACGGTAAAGCGGTTCCAGGTTATCTCGATGAGTTAGGTCAAGCCAGTAATACTGAAACATTTGTGGCTATTCGTGCCTATATCGATAGCTCTCGCTGGGCCAACGTGCCGTTTTATCTGCGCACCGGTAAGCGCATGAAGCAGCGTTTTGCTGAAATCGTAATTCAATACAAAGATGTTGCGCATCGTGTCTATCCCGAATCAGCAGGAATTGCTACGCCCAATCGTTTGATTATTCGCTTGCAACCGGAAGAGAGCATTAAAATCATCATGGTCTCCAAAGACTTGGAGAAGCATGAGACTCACTTGCGTCCGGTGGTATTAAATCTGAACTTTGCCGACACCTACAAAGACTTCTACTCAGATGCCTACAAGCGTTTGATGCTGGATGCCGCTGCCGGTGATGCCAGCTTGTTTATCCATCGTGCCGAAGTTGACGCGGCTTGGGCTTGGATTGACCCGATTATCGAAGCTTGGCAGCGCCCGGAAAACAAACCGCACGGCTATATGGCCGGTAGTTGGGGGCCGCAAGCATCCGCACAATTGATGGCAAGTGATCGCCGTCGTTGGTTCTCTATCGATGAAGTTTTGTCTGGAGCAGATCAAGAATGGTAAGCGAGCGTTTGTTTGAAAGTCGTGCGGAGATGATTGCCGCGCTGCAGGCAGAGTGTGAATCCGCTTTGCGAGAAGCAATTGAGGATCGCGGTGAGGCAACTTTTATGGTGTCTGGCGGCAGTACGCCAGAGCCACTGTACAAAGCACTGAGCGATGCGGATATTAATTGGGAATCTGTCTACGTCGCACTTGTTGACGAGCGCTGGGTTGAGTTTGAGCACGACAAAAGCAATGAAGCTTTTACTGTGAAACACTTGATCCAAAATAAAGCGGCTGTTGCCAACTTGGTCGGCATGAAAAACTCTGCGGCAACGGCAAGCGAAGGGCTTGAAGATTGCGAAGCGGCTTATCAGCAACTGGCGCAACCTTTTGATATAACGATTTTGGGAATGGGCTCCGATGGCCACACGGCCTCTTTGTTTCCCCATGCCCAGGGTTTGGATGAGGCATTAAATCCCGATTCGTCACAATTGTGCGCAGCGATTACCGCTAACCAAAGTGAAGTGACAGGTGCAATTGTTGAGCGTATGACCTTGTCTTTGGCTGGCTTGCTGCGTTCTAAATCACTGGTGTTGTTAATTACTGGCGATGAGAAACTGGCCGTATTGCGCGCAGCGCAAGCTGGGTCAGATGTAAAAGAAATGCCTATACGTGCGGTATTACAGCAGCAAAAAGTGCCCGTTGTGATTTACTGGGCACCTTGATTTTTTACTGAATATTGAACTGATCTTCGATCAGTTTTTCAAATTTTTTTGAACAACGAGGGACATACAGTGGCTTTAACTATCGATCAAATTGTCAGAGTAGCGCCAGTCGTACCCGTTATGGTGGTAGAGCGTATTGAAGATGCTGTGCCTTTAGCCAGAGCGCTTTATAACGGTGGTTTAAAAGTATTGGAAATTACCTTGCGTACACCTTGTGCGCTCGATGCTATCAGCGCCATGGTAGAAGACTTGCCCGATGATGCAGTTATCGGTGCGGGTACCATTATCACCCCGGCAGATTTGGAAAAAGCCGTAAAGGCGGGTTCTACATTTTTGGTAAGCCCAGGCACTACTCCTGCATTAATTGAAGCCGCTAAAGCCTGCCCGGTTCCCTTACTTGCTGGCGTTGCTACGCCGACAGAAGCGATGAATCTCTATGTGCAGGGTTTTACTCACCAGAAATTCTTCCCGGCTGAAGCAGCGGGCGGCGTACCTATGTTGAAATCTATTGCTGGTCCATTGCCGCAAATTACTTTCTGCCCAACTGGCGGTATTGATTTGGCTAAGGCGCCCAGTTATTTGGCTTTACCCAATGTGCACTGTGTAGGTGGCACTTGGATGGCGCCGAAAGAGTTGATGAAAGCAGGGCGCTGGGATGAGATTGAGCGCTTGGCTCGCGAAGCAGCCAGCTTGCCGCGCGGTTAATCTGAGGGCGCCGCTTGCTGCGCGCTACAAATACAACAAACAGGGCGCAGTAAACAGCGCCTCTACAGCAAAAGAATCAGCGAATTTTTACTTAGGAGAATGTAATGATTAGAGTGGCAATTAACGGTTACGGTCGTATCGGTCGCAATGTACTGCGTGCTTTATATGAATCAGGCAAGCGCAGCGAAATTCAAATCGTTGGAATCAACGATCTCGGTGATGCACATCTGAATGCGCACCTCACTAAATACGATTCGGTTCACGGTGGATTCGGCGGCACTGTGAAATTTGAAGGCGACACTATGTTTGTTAATGGCGATGCGATTCGTATTACCGCTGAGCGCGACCCAGCCAAATTGCCTTGGGGCGAATTGAATGTTGATGTTGTGTACGAATGTACTGGTATTTTCACCAGCAAAGAAAAAGCCAGTGCTCACCTTGCTGCCGGCGCTAAAAAAGTCATCATTTCTGCTCCAGGTACTGATGTAGATGCAACCGTAGTGTTCGGTGTAAATGACAAGGTATTGAAAGCTACCGATACCATTATCTCCAATGCTTCTTGCACCACTAACTGCTTGGCGCCAGTGGCAAAAGTATTAAATGATACCTTCGGTATTGTGCAAGGTTCTATGACGACCATTCACTCTTACACCAATGATCAGGTGTTGTCTGATGTGTTTCATAAAGACATTTACCGCGCGCGTTCCGCCACCCAATCAATGATCCCAACTACCACTGGCGCTGCCAAAGCGGTAGGTTTGGTGTTGCCTGAATTGAAAGGCAAGATGGATGGTATTTCTGTGCGCGTGCCTACCATCAACGTTTCTTTGGTTGACTTGAACGTACTGGTAGAAAAAGACGTAAGTGTTGAAGCAGTAAATGCAGCGATGAAAAACGCGGCGGAAACTGAAATGCCAGGTGTATTGGCTTATGTAGACGAACCACTGGTGTCTATCGACTTTAACCACAACCCACACTCTTCCAACTACGATTCACTGCAAACCAAAGTGTACGGCAAGTGGGTAAAAGTGTTGGCTTGGTATGACAACGAGTGGGGTTTCTCCAATCGCATGTTGGACAACACAATTGCATTGATGAACGCTAAATAAGAGAGCCCCATCATGTTAAGACGTACAAAAATCGTCAGCACTTTGGGTCCAGCGTCTGAGTCGGCAGAGGTGTTGGAAAAATTAATTCTGGCGGGCGTGAATGTGGTTCGTTTGAACTTCTCGCACGGCTCACCGGAAGATCATAAGCGTCGCGCGGAAATGGTTCGTGAGCTGGCTGCTAAACACAATCGCTTTGTAGCGGTGTTGGGCGATCTGCAAGGACCAAAAATTCGTGTGGCACGTTTTGCCGAAGGCAAGATCCACCTTAAAGTTGGCGACAAGTTTATTTTGGATGCCGCCTTGGGGCGTGACGAAGGCAATCAACAACAAGTGGGAATCGACTACAAAGAATTGCCCAATGATTGTAAGCCTGGCGATGTGCTGTTGTTGGATGATGGCCGCGTAGTATTAACGGTTGATAAAATCGAAGGTACTCGTATTTACACCACTACTAAAGTGGCAGGCCCTTTGTCGAACAATAAGGGTATCAACCGTCAAGGTGGCGGGTTAACTGCGCCAGCGCTGACTGAAAAAGATATTGCTGACATCAAAACAGCTGCTGAAATCGATGTGGATTATCTTGCGGTTTCATTCCCACGCTCTGCAGACGATATGAATTTCGCGCGCAAGCTAATGGTGGCCGCTGGTGGCCGTGCCGGCTTGGTATCCAAGGTTGAGCGTGCAGAAGCGGTAGCCGATGATGAAACCCTGGACGGCATTATTATGGCGAGTGACGCTGTAATGGTGGCACGTGGTGACTTGGGTGTTGAGATTGGCGATGCGGCGCTTATCGGCGTACAAAAGCGAATCATTGCGCGTTCACGTGCGTTGAATAAAACGGTTATCACCGCAACGCAAATGATGGAGTCTATGATCAATAGCCCGCTGCCAACTCGTGCAGAAGTGTTTGACGTAGCTAACGCCGTGCTTGATGGTACCGATGCTGTAATGCTCTCGGCAGAAACCGCTGCAGGCAGTTTCCCGGTAGAGACAGTTGAAGCGATGGTGCGCATTATTCTCGGTGCGGAAAAACATCCTACTGCCAGTTTTGATAACTACCGTATGGATCAAGCGTTCAGCAGTATTGATGAGTCAATCGCATTGGCTTCTATGTTTACTGCCAACCACTTGGATGGTGTGAAAGCCATTATTTGTTTTACCGAATCGGGTAGTACACCTCGTTTGATGTCTCGCGTAGGTTCACAGTTGCCTATTTTTGCGTTCTCGCGTCATGTGAGTACCCAGCGCAAAGTAGCGTTGTATCGCGGCGTGCAACCCATCGCCTTTGATACTGACAGTGTTCCTTGCGCAGAAGACTTTGTGCGAGCTATCGAGATGTTGAAGGCACAGGGTACATTGGTTAATGGTGACCTTGTGATTGTCTCTAGTGGCGATACCACTCTGTTGGGTGGTACCAATACGATGAAGATCTTGCGTGTTGATGACAAAATTATCTAATTGAAGATAATGATAAAAAACGGCAGCTAGTCTGCCGTTTTTTTTGCCCAAAATTTATTTTTGTTATTGGAGTTTATTGCGATGCTACAAAAGACTGCTGCATTTGTTGTGTTTTTGTTCGCCAGTATGGCCGCTAGCGCGCTCGAACTAAAAGGAGACTGGCAGCAGGGGGGCGTCATTGTTGGCAAAGTGCCGCAGGGTACGCTCGTTGAGTATCGTGGTAAAAAGTTGCAGATATCGCCCGCGGGAGAGTTTGTTATTGGTCTGGGGCGCGACGCCGCGCGACATGCAAAAATTATTACAATCAGTAGCGACGGCTTGCGTCAAGAACATGAGTTTGCAGTGAAACAGCGCACGTACAATATTCAAAAAGTGACCGGTGTACCACAGCGGACGGTTGATCCAGATCCCGCACAAGTTGAGCGCGCCAAGCGCGAAGCGCAAATGGCGGCTGATGCGCGCAAAGGTGACTTGCCGCTGACTTTTTTTGCGCAAAAATTTACATGGCCGCTAATTGGCCCGATCACCGGTGTTTATGGCAGCCAACGTTTTTACAATGGCGTGCCTAACTCGCCCCATTACGGGGTCGATATCGCCAAGCCTGTGGGAACTCTGGTAAAAGCACCCGCTGGTGGTGTGGTGACCCTTGTGCATCCCGATATGTTTTTTTCCGGTGGAACCTTGATTATCGATCATGGGCACGGCCTCTCATCTACGTTTATTCATTTAAGTGAAGTGCTGGTAAAAAAAGGTGATGTAATCACCCAGGGCCAAGCGATCGCTAAAGTGGGCAAAACCGGTCGCGCTACCGGTCCTCATCTCGATTGGCGGATGAACTGGTTTGAAGAGCGGGTTGATCCACAATTGTTGGTTGAGCCAATGCCGGCAGAATAGATCTGTCTTCTGCGCTTGTTACCATTTTCTATTTGCGTTTTTAGCGGGTGAAGTATGAAACGTATTTTTTTGATTGCTTGTGCGTTTGTTGCGGGCGTCATTTTTACTCTGATTGCAGTGCAAGGCACGTTTCGTGATTTGCGTTTCGCTTTTTCACCTTCGTTAGATTTTGCAGATGGAGCAAAGTATGTAGGCGATCTGAATGCGCAAGGTCAGCTGGAAGGGCAGGGGCGGATGAGTTGGGCTAATGGCGATAGTTATGATGGAGAGTTTTTTGCCGGCTTGTTTCACGGCAAAGGAAAATTTGTATCCGGAAGTTCTGGCTCCTATAAAGGCGATTACGTGCGGGGTCATATGGAGGGGCGCGGTGTACTGACTTATCCTGATGGTAATCGCTATGAGGGTGAATTTGTCGCCAATCAATTTGAAGGCAAGGGCCGTTTAATTTATGCCACTGGCGATATTTACGAGGGTGACTTTGCCAAGGGTGAAATGAACGGTTCAGGCAAGTGGCATTATGCGGACCAATCAATTTACATTGGGCAAGTGGTTCATGGCGTGATTCAAGGTAAGGGTGAGTTGCAGCGCGCAACCGGTGAAAAATACACCGGTGATTTTGTCGCGGGAAAAATGCACGGCCAAGGCGTATTCGATGATGGGCGCGGTAATCGCTACAGCGGTGAATTTAATGCGGACAACTTTACCGGTTCGGGTACTTACATCAATGAAGATGGCTATGCATATGTTGGCGAATTTAAAGATTGGCGGCTCAATGGAAAGGGAATACAAACTGATGCTGAGGGTAATCATTGGGAAGGTGAATATCAGGACGGCCAATTAGAGGGTAAGGGGAGCTATATTGCAAAAAATGGCCAGCATTACACTGGTAAATTTAAATATGGAAAATACCATGGAGAGGGAAAATTAATTGCCAGCAATGGCGATATTTACCAAGGTGAATTTTCTTACGGTAACAAACACGGTAAGGGTTTATTAGTTTACAAAACACCTATCGATGATGTTGAACGCATTAACGGGCGTTGGGAATATGGTCGTTTGGCTGACGGTGGCGATAGTGTAAAAATTTTCACCCCCGAAGAAGTTGCAGATTATGCGCTGTATAAAGAGTCTCATGAGTTGCAGCTCGCACTCGACGCTCTGCAGCCATCCGATCCACAAAAAATAGAGTTGTACAGTTTGGTGGTAGCGGGTTATGGCACAGAAGAAGTATTTCGCCGCGAAAGTAAATTTATTGAAAACTTGTTTAGCGCCCAGTATGGCAATAGAGCAACAGCACTCTATTTGGCCAATAGTCAGCGTTCGTTAGGTGAGCGCCCACTGGCCACATTAACCAGTATTCGTGCGGCGATTAGGCGCATTGCGGAGCGCATGGATAAAGAACAGGATATCTTCTTTTTGTATATCACCAGCCATGGTTCCAAGGATAAAAAAATTTTGCTCAATCACAATGGTCTCGCACTCAACGATATAGAAGCAAAGTGGCTGGGGGATTTGTTAAAGGCAACCGGCATCAAGCATAAAGTGATAGTGTTGTCTGCCTGTTTTTCCGGCGGTTTTATCGATGACCTTAAAGATCCCTATAGCTTGATCATGACCTCCGCTGCGGCTGATAAAACATCATTTGGTTGTGCGGATGACAGTCTGTTTACCTATTTTGGTAAGGCTTATTTTCAGGATTCACTCAAGCCGGAGGTGGATTTTGAGCAGGCTTTTTTTGCGGCAAAAAAGTTAGTTTCTTCATGGGAAAAAGAGCAAAAAATTACCAAGTCTAATCCTCAAATTCATTCTAATACCTTGGTGATTAAGCAATTAAAACGCTGGCAAATGGAGCTTATTTCTCCGTTTTTCAGTAGTTTAGAACCCTAATTGCCGCTATAGCTCCGCAGCTCTAGAGACAGGGCTGCGAAAGGCAGTGTAAGATAGCCGCCCCCAGTTGGCCTAAGCGTGAACTAAGACCATGATAGATAAAAAATTACTCAGTATTTTGGTGTGCCCTGTTAGTAAGGGCGAGCTTGAGTATCGTGCTGAACAGCAGGAATTAGTGTGTTGGGATAGTGGTTTGGCCTATCCCATTCGCGACGGCATTCCAGTGATGCTCGAGCATGAGGCGCGCAAATTAAGCGCAGAAGAGATAGAGGAACATCGCGCCTAATCAGGCATTTTTTGATCGTATTAACCAGATCGCATTAATTTGAACATTTAGTGGATGCATTATGAAGAGCGCTGAAATTCGCAACGCCTTTTTGAAATACTTTGAAAGTAAGGGTCACACCATTGTTGCCAGTAGTTCGCTGGTTCCTGAGAATGACCCTACCTTGCTGTTTACCAACGCGGGGATGAATCAATTCAAGGATGTATTCCTTGGCGGCGATAAGCGCTCATACACTCGAGCCACCAGTTCCCAGCGCTGTGTGCGGGCCGGTGGAAAACATAACGATTTGGAAAATGTTGGCTACACCGCGCGCCACCATACTTTTTTTGAAATGTTGGGTAATTTCAGTTTTGGCGATTATTTCAAGCGTGATGCCATCGCCTATGCGTGGGAATTTTTAACCGTGAGATTAAGTATTCCCGCTGAAAAGTTGTGGGTAACGGTCTACGCATCGGACGACGAAGCTTACGACATCTGGAATAAAGAAGTGGGTGTGTCAGCCGAGCGCATTATCCGTATTGGCGATAACAAGGGGGCACCTTACGCATCCGATAACTTCTGGACCATGGGTGACACCGGCCCTTGCGGTCCTTGTACCGAAATTTTTTACGATCATGGCGCCGATATATGGGGCGGCCCTCCGGGTTCACCCGAAGAGGATGGTGATCGTTACATCGAGATTTGGAATAACGTATTTATGCAGTTTAATCGCACGGCTGACGGGGTTTTGCATCCCTTGCCTGCGCCTTCCGTGGATACAGGAATGGGGCTTGAGCGTATTTCTGCGGTCATGCAGCATGTTCACTCCAACTACGAAATTGATTTGTTTCAGCACTTGCTGGCTGCAGCAGCTGAGGCAACCGGCACTAGCGATATGGAGAATAAATCCCTACGGGTGATTGCCGACCATATCCGCTCCTGTTCATTTTTGATTAGCGATGGTGTTGTACCTTCTAATGAGGGGCGCGGCTATGTATTGCGCCGTATTATTCGCCGCGCGATTCGCCACGGTAATCAGCTCGGTCAAAAGCAACCCTTCTTCCATAAGTTGGTTAAGTCCTTGGCAGAAGTGATGGGCGAGGCCTATCCCGAACTCCATAAAAATCAAGCACAAATCGAGCGTGTGTTGTTGCAAGAAGAAGAGCAGTTTGAAAAAACGCTCGATAAGGGTATCGCTGTTCTCGAAGACGCCCTGGCTAGACTTTCCGGTACCGAAGTTCCCGGCAAAGTGATATTTACCCTTTACGATACCTATGGTTTCCCAGTTGACTTAACTGCCGATATCGCCCGTGAGCGCGGTTTGACCATTGATCAGGCAGGTTATGAAGCCGCTATGGCTGAACAGCGCGCCCGCGCCCGCGCCGCTGGCAGTTTCAAAGTCGATTACAACGCCGCCGGTCTCGATTTACCTGCTAGTGAATTCCTCGGCTACAGCTCTTTAGCGGAGCAGGGCAAAGTAGTTGCACTGATTAAGGATGGTAAAAAAATAGAGCGTTTAGTCGAAGGAGATGATGGTGCAGTAGTGCTTGATCGCACACCTTTCTACGCCGAATCTGGTGGTCAGGCAGGCGACTGCGGCTATCTTGAATTGGGTGCTAATCGCCTTGAAGTGCGTGACTGTCAAAAGCAAGGCGCATCTCATGTACATGTGGTGCGAGTGCTGCAAGGCGTTGTGTCTGTCGGCGATAGTGTAGCGGCTAAAGTAGATGCCAATGTGCGCCAAGCGACCGCGTTAAATCACTCTGCAACACATCTGCTGCATGCAGCCCTGCGTAAAGTTCTTGGCGAGCATGTAACGCAAAAAGGTTCATTGGTAGATTCTGAGCGTCTGCGTTTTGATTTTTCTCATTTTGAGGCAGTTTCAGCGGATCAGTTGAAGGCAATTGAACTGTTGGTTAATGATCAAATTCGCGCTAACTCGGCGGTTGCGACCGAGCTATGCGATATGGAAGCGGCTAAAACCAAAGGTGCAATGGCGCTATTTGGTGAAAAGTACGGCGATACTGTACGTGTGCTGACCATGGGGGATGGTTTCTCTGTGGAGTTATGCGGTGGTACCCACGTTAACCGCACTGGCGATATAGGTCTGTTCCGTATTACCTCTGAATCTGGTGTGGCGGCAGGTGTGCGCCGTATTGAGGCGATCACCGGAGCTGCAGCGCTGGCATTGTTTGATCAGGTTGAGGCATTAGTGGATACCGCTGGCCGCAGTCTCAAGGCTAATCGCGATTCATTAATTGAAAAGCTTGACGCATTGGTTGCCCAAAACCGCAAGTTGGAAAAAGACCTAGCTGCGCTCAAGACAAAATTGGCTACTGCGGGTAGTGATGATGTTCTTGCACAAGCAGTTGATATTCAAGGAATTAAGGTATTGGCCTTGAATCTTGAGGGTGCCGACGCCAAGTCTTTACGTGAGACTGCTGATCAGTTCAAAAATAAGCTTGGTTCAGCGGTCGTGTTACTGGCTACTGTTGAAGACGATAAGGTCGCACTGATTGCAGGTGTCACCCAAGATACAACAAGCAAAGTTAAGGCGGGTGACTTGATGGCCTATGTCGCCGGCCAGCTCGGCGGAAAAGGTGGCGGTCGTCCCGATATGGCACAGGGTGGTGGGACAAATACTGCAGGCCTTGATGCGGCATTAGCGTCGGTGGTGCCTTGGGTAAAAACCCAGCTTGCTCAATAGCTGTACAGAACGACGCAGGAAATGCGATTAATCCGCATTTAATCGTCCATTTGGGTTAACTTTTGTCTCAATCTGGTGTTTAATTGGCGCCTTTTTGTGATCTAGTTAGTAAGTATTAGCAATCGTCAATTGATAGAGGATAGGCTGTAATGAGCTTATTGGTTCAGAAATACGGTGGTACTTCAGTAGGCTCCATAGAGCGTATCGAACAAGTTGCCGATAAGGTGGCCGGCTTTCGTGCGCAAGGTCACGAGATGGTTGTTGTGCTCTCCGCCATGAGTGGCGAAACCAATCGTCTGATCGGTTTGGCGCAGCAGATTCAGGACGTTCCTGATCCGCGTGAGTTGGATGTTCTGGTTGCAACTGGCGAGCAAGTGACTATCGCGCTTTTGTGTATGGCGTTGAAAAAGCGCGGTGTAGATGCCCGGTCCTACACCGGTGGCCAGGTGCGTATCCTGACAGATAACTCCTACAACAAAGCGCGCATTCAGGCTATTGATGAAGAGAATATGCGTGCCGACCTCAACGCCGGTCGCGTAGTGGTTGTCGCTGGCTTCCAGGGTGTTGATGAGCTGGGCAATATTACTACCCTCGGTCGCGGCGGTTCAGATACGACAGGTGTTGCGCTTGCTGCTGCTTTGAAAGCAGATGAGTGCCAGATCTATACCGATGTAGATGGCGTATACACTACTGATCCGCGGGTTTGTGAGCGTGCACGTCGTTTAGAAAAAATTACCTTTGAAGAAATGCTGGAAATGGCCAGCCAGGGTTCCAAGGTGCTGCAAATTCGCTCAGTTGAATTTGCTGGCAAATATAAGGTTCCTCTGCGTGTGTTACACAGTTTCAAAGAAGGCCCTGGAACCCTTATTACCCTCGATGAGGAAGACTCAACTATGGAACAACCTATTGTTTCCGGTATTGCATTTAACCGCGATGAAGCCAAAGTAACTGTTGCTGGAGTACCTGATACTCCCGGTGTGGCCGCAAAAATTCTTGCACCCATAGGTGCTGCTAACATTGAAGTTGATGTTATTGTTCAAAACGTGTCAGCAGACGGCACTACCGACCTGACTTTCACTGTGCACAAAAATGACATGAGCAAAGCTGTGGCTGTGTTAGAGTCGGTTGCTAAAGAAATTGGTGCACGTGAAGTACGTAGTGATGATAAGGTAGCAAAAGTATCCATCGTGGGTGTTGGTATGCGCTCTCATGCGGGAGTTGCTTCCACTATGTTTACTGCATTGGCAGAAGATCGTATCAATATTCAAATGATCACTACATCTGAAATCAAAATTTCGGTGATTATTGATGAGCGTTACTTGGAGTTGGCTGTGCGCAGTCTGCACACCGCTTTTGGTTTGGATGCCGAACCGTCAGAAGACCGTGTGAGGGGCTAGTCTTCTAAAAAGAGGCGGTTTAGTTAAGGTGTTTGAGTTGCATTGCTGTTTACGTAAAAAATAAACAGAAAAATGTTGGGGGTTTCTTCCCTTTCGCAAAAAGTAGTCAATACTTAACCTTAGACATTCGATTGTCGGGATGCGTTAGGGGGTATTCGGGGGTCGATGGTGGCAAGGGGTGTCTAAATCGTACTCTTACAGGATGAGTGAAGGAGATTAAAGATGTTAATTTTAACTCGCCGTATTGGCGAAACCTTGATGGTAGGTGACGAGGTTACTGTCACCGTATTAGGTGTTAAAGGCAACCAAGTACGTATTGGTGTCAATGCACCTAAAGATATCGCAGTGCATCGCGAAGAAATTTATCAGCGTATCCAACGCGAAAAGCAAAATCAGGAAGAACAAGACAGTTAATTTAATTGTTTTGTTGTTCGATGCTTTTCAACTACGCGGCGTATGAGAAATCATCCGCCGCGTAGGCGTTTTTAGCGATTGTATTTTTCTAATAATTCGCTAAATGAATACAAATTATGCAGATTTAAAATATTCATGATTTTGTTCTGTAATTTTGTCTTCAAGACTTTGATTTTTAGAGAATTATGGTATTATGCCGCACCTGCTGAGACGGAGCCTGCTTCGCTTCAGTAGACGTGGAGAAGTGGCCGAGTGGCCGAAGGCACTCCCCTGCTAAGGGAGCATACCTCAAAAGGGTATCGGGGGTTCGACTCCCCCCTTCTCCGCCATTGAATTCAAACAAAAAGCCCAATCGTAAGATTGGGCTTTTTGTTTTTTATTTCGTAAAAAATATTTGCTAGGCGTGTAGGTTGGGTCGGGCCGCGCAGGTCGGGCCGCGCAGGCTGAGCGCAGATGCCCAACACAAACATCTTTTTATTTAATGAATTCTTTAAAAAGAATAGATAAAGCTTTGTGAAATCAGAACAATAAAAAAGGCCAGCGCGCAAACGCTGGCCTTTGAGCTTTTAATGCCTGGTTTTTGAAAAGTTACAGCGCGCTGATCTTTTGAATCTGCTCGCGCAATTTTTCCACAGCAATTTTATTTTCTGCAACGCGATTGCGTTCATTGGCGACAACTTCGGCAGGTGCTTTTGCCACAAACGCCTCGTTTGCAAGTTTTGTTTCGGTGCGTTCGATATCCTGCTGCAATTTGTTGCTCTCTTTGGTCAAGCGAGCGATTTCAGCGTCTTTATCGATAATGCCTGCCATAGGCACCAAAATTTCCATTTGACCTACCAGCGCAGTAGCAGACATAGGTTCTGTATCACCAGCATTTAACCAGGTAACGCTTTCAAGAGATGCAAGCTTCTTGAGGAATTGTTGATTTGCTTGCAGGCGCTGTTGATCATCTGCACTGCCATTTTTAAACAGTACATTTAAATCTTTCGCGGGGGATATATTCATCTCACCGCGAATATTGCGCACACCTAAAATCACCGCTTGCAGCCATGCAACATCGTTCAGCGCTTGTTGATCGATTTTGCTTTCGTCTGCGACAGGGTAGGGGGCGTGCATAATAGTCTCACCCGTTACACCTGCCAGTGGTTTGATTTTTTGCCAAATTTCTTCGGTGATAAATGGCATTAGCGGATGGGTTAAACGCAGAATAGTTTCAAGTACGCGAATCAAGGTGCGGCGAGTACCTTTTTTGCGCGCTTCACTGCCTTCAGCTTTATCAAACAGAATCGGTTTGGATAATTCCAAATACCAATCGCAGTATTCATTCCAGATAAACTCGTAAATAGCTTGAGTTGCTAAATCCAAACGATAGCTGTCCAACGCTTCAGCAACTGTTTTTTCAGCCAATTGTAATTTGCTGATAATCCACCGGTCGGCAACCGATAATTCGTAATCAGTTGAGCCATCCTGCGCGCAATCTTGCCCTTCGCATTGCATCAATACATAGCGCGTCGCATTCCAGATTTTGTTGCAGAAGTTGCGATAACCTTCAACGCGGCCCATATCGAATTTAATATCGCGTCCGGTAGATGCTAATGAGCAGAAGGTAAAGCGCAGTGCATCGGTGCCGTAGGCTTGAATACCTTCCGGAAATTCTTTGCGGGTTTGCTTTTCGATTTTTACGGCGTCTTTTGGATTCATTAAGCCAGTGGTGCGTTTTTGCACCAGAGTTTCCAAATCGATGCCATCGATAATATCCAGTGGATCGAGCACGTTGCCTTTTGATTTTGACATCTTTTGGCCTTGGCCATCACGCACCAAACCGTGCACATAGACAGTTTTAAACGGGATCTGCGGTGTGGCATCTTCATGCTTCACCAAATGCATGGTGAGCATAATCATGCGCGCGACCCAGAAGAAAATAATGTCGAAGCCGGTTACCAACAAATCGGTTGGGTGGAATTTTTTCAAAAAATCCGTTTGCTCTGGCCAGCCCAGTGTTGAGAAGGTCCACAGGCCGGAGCTGAACCAAGTGTCCAGCACATCTTCGTCCTGATTTAAACTGATGTCGGCACCCAGATTATATTTACCGCGCACTTCCGCTTCATTGCGGCCAACATACACTTTGCCGCTAGCGTCATACCATGCCGGAATACGGTGGCCCCACCACAACTGGCGGCTGATACACCAATCCTGAATGTCGCGCATCCAAGAGAAATACATATTTTCGTATTGCTTGGGCACAAATTGGATGCGGCCATCTTCAACAGCTGCAATTGCAGGTTCAGCCAAAGGTTTGGTACTCACATACCATTGGTCGGTCAACCAGGGTTCGATCACCACACCTGAGCGATCACCGCGCGGTACTTTTAATCCGTGGTCATCGATACTTTCCAGCAGTCCAGCAGTTTCGAAATCAGCGACGATTTGTTTGCGCGCTTCATAGCGATCCAAGCCAGCGTATTGCGCGGGCAGGGTGCCATCAAGCTCGGTATTAAGGCTACCATCCAAATTAAAAATCTGTGATTGCGACAAAATCGCAGCGTTTTTATCAAGTACATTGATGAGCGGCAAGTTGTGGCGCTTGCCTACTTCATAGTCATTAAAATCGTGTGCTGGTGTAATTTTTACGCAACCGGTACCGAATTCGCGATCAACATAATCATCGGCAACGATTGGAATTAAGCGATTAACCAATGGCAATAAAACAAATTTGCCGATCAGGGATTTGTAGCGCTCATCTTCAGGGTGAACTGCTACGGCGCTATCGCCCAGCATAGTTTCAGGGCGGGTGGTGGCGACGACTAAATAATCCTGGCCATCTGCGGTAGTGGCGCCATCGGCTAATGGATAGCGCAGATTCCACAAAAAGCCTTTTTCATCGTGATTTTCAACTTCCAGATCAGAAATGGCAGTGTGCAGTTTAGGGTCCCAGTTTACCAGGCGTTTGCCGCGATAAATCAAGCCGTCTTCAAACAAGCGCACAAACGCCTCTTGCACTGCAGTTGAAAGGCCATCATCCATAGTGAAGCGTTCGCGGCTCCAGTCTACTGAAGAGCCAAGGCGGCGAATTTGGCGAGTGATGGTGCCGCCAGATTGCTCTTTCCATTCCCAGACTTTTTCAAGGAATTTTTCGCGCCCCAGATCATGGCGGCTAACACCTTGTGCAGCCAATTGGCGCTCTACCACCATCTGTGTAGCGATACCGGCGTGGTCTGTGCCCACTTGCCACAAAGTATCGTCGCCTTTCATGCGGCGATAGCGAATCACGGTGTCCATCACCGCATTATTAAAACCATGACCCATGTGCAAACTGCCGGTGACATTGGGCGGTGGGATCATCATGGAATAGGGAGTGCCGTCTCCAGCAGGCTTGAAATAGCCTTTTTCTTCCCAGGTTTGGTACCACTGGCGTTCAATAGCATGGGGTTCGTAGGTTTTTTCCATAGCAATAACAGACTCTTGCGGATGCCGCTGCGCGGCTGATCGATAGATGTAAATTAGGCTGGCGATTATACAGTCTGGGGCTGCTATGGCCTAGTTTGGATCTCGATTAGTTTCGCTGCTATCTGATACAGAATTAGTGCGCATCGGACGCTGGATATTTGCGCAACGCAAAATGGTATTATGCGGGCAAATTTCCTGCTGTCTGCGCGGGAGGTAATGCGGTAATGATTGTAAGGAATTGACTAGCGATGAAATTAAAAGAATTGCCACTTTCCTGGTGGACAGCGCGAAAATTAGCGCGTTTAACGGCAGATGAGTTGCTCAATGCTGGTGTGCCGCGTTTGCCGCTTATTGTATCGCTTACCTCAATACCCAGCCGTTTGGGCATTATTCATTTAACGATTCGCAGCCTGTTGGCCCAAACGCATCCAGCTGAAAAAATAATTCTCTGGCTGAATGACGATTTGCGCGGCCAGCTGCCTCAATCGTTGGTTGAATTGGAAGGTGGTGCGTTTGAAATTCGCTATGTGAATCTCACCTGTTCTCATCGCAAATTGATTCATTCGCTGGAATTGCATCCCGATAAAACTATTGTCACATGTGATGATGACCTGATGTACGACGCAACCTGGTTGTATCGGTTGTATCAAAGTCATTTAGTGCACCCAAAGGATGTCATTGCGCACGAGTGCCGGTTAATTCGGTTTGTGGCGCCGGGGCAACCAGCGCCTTACAGTGAATGGAAAACCGAGGCGCGTACCGACATCACCGAGCCATGGTTGATGCCGATCGGCTACGGCGGTGTTTTGTATCCGCCGCACTGTTTATATGCCGATGTGCAAAATCGTGAATTATTTTTGCGCCTAACACCAAAAGCTGATGATTTATGGTTTAAGGCTATGTCGTACCTTGCCGGGACTAATACTCGTCGCTCAGTAGATCCTGGAAAAAAACCTATCCCGATTATTGCATCGCAAAAAGATTCATTGAAGAAAACCAATGTGCGTCAGGATGGAAATTACCAGCAGTGGATGGCGCTGTGTAAGCACTATAATCTTTAGTTTTTTACCTAAGAAAATTTGAAATATCTTCGACTATTCTCGCAATAAGGTGTCATTTTGACCGCGGAACAAAACCCCAATAACTACCCTCCTATTGATGCCGTTATTACTTGGGTGGACGGTGCTGATCCAAATCACAAAGCCAAGTTAGATAATTATTTGTCGAGTATAGGCAGTGCTCGTCCGCACTCTGCCAATCCTGCGAGATTTAGCAGTGTAGGTGAGATTGAATACTGCGTTGTCTCTGTATTGCGTTATGCACCCTGGATTAGAACTATATTCATCGTTGCGGATCAGCAACAGCCAGAGTTTATGGCAAAGCTAGTTGGGACTGCTTACGAGTCACGGGTAAAAGTGATTGATCACCGAGTTATTTTCGCCGGTTACGAACAATACTTGCCGACATTTAATAGCATGTCGATCTCCAGTATGTTGTGGCGAATTCCCGGAATTGCAGAGCGATTTTTGTTTTTAAATGATGACTTTGCACTGATTCGCCCAATAGAACCTTCGGCCTTTTTTCGCGATAACAAGGTGGTTCTTCATGGTGGTTGGAGAACACAAACAAATAGACGCCTTGTGAAACGAGTCTCAGGTTTTTTTAAACGGCTGTTTGGTAAAAATGAAAAGATTAATAAAGATGAGCGTGTAAGATTTATAGGTGTACAGGAAAATGCCGCTCAAATGCTTGGCTACAGCGAGAAAGTGTTTCAACTAGAACACAATCCCCACCCGTGGAAGTTATCATCATGGAGCGATTATTTTTTAGCTCACCCTGAGCAGTTGGAAGAAAATATCAGTTTCCGATTGCGCTCTGCTAAACAGTTTGTTCCTGAAGGCTTTAGTGCGCACTACGAAATTAAAGTTGGTGGTGCTGTTATTGATAACAGTTTGAAAACCTTGCAGTTAAAACCGGCAGACCAGGCATTCCTTCGTTTGAAAGCAAAGCTGGTACAAGCTGAGCGCGATAACAATTATGTGTTCGTCTGTATTCAAAGTTTGGAAAACGCACAGCCTGAATCGTTTGTACTGGTTGTGGATTGGCTCGATGAAAAAATTGGCCGGTTTGATCAGTTGTTGCAGTAATGAAGCTGGCAACCAATGTTGCCAGCTAAGTGTTTATAGTTTTTTCTCAATCCCATTCTCCGCCCAAAATCTCCCTGTGCGTTTTACGTCATTGCGAATGGCGTAATTTTTTTTCCATGTTTCCGGGTTGTCGTAAGCGCGTGGGTGATCGAGGTGTAGGCAGTTAACGCTGTAGCGTACTTGTTTTCCTTTTAGGCCGTGATTGTATAAGCGCTCGCCTAATTCACGATCTAATCCGCCGTATTGCATATCTTCGTTAAAACCATTGCAGTCTTTAATGTCCGAAGTCCAGGTTGAGCTGTTCATACCGTTCCAAGTAGCTTTGGTGGGTGTGATGGCATTCAGTAGGGACTTGATGGTTTTGTTTTTAATTAGTTTCCACAGTTTGTGGTTGGAGGGTTGACCGGCCTTTTTGAGCCAGTCGATATTAAAAATGACACCGTTGGCGATATCTGTTTCGCTAATGGCTTCGGATACTGGTGTGGTTAATTTTACATAACCGCCCGATAAAAAATAACCCGGTTCTGCCAGTGTTTGGTGAAGGCGAATAAAATCCGGTTCGGGTATGCAGTCGCCATCTGTGAAAATTAAATAGTCACATGCAGTCTGCGCTATAGCTTTATTGAGAATCTGGCATTTTTGAAAACCTTTGTCTTCGTGCCAAACGTGTTCAATGGTTAATTTTCCGCGCGCTTGGAAAAATTCGATTACATCGCGTGTGGGTTGGCCTGAGCCGTCGTCGGCAATAATGACGGTGAAATTGTTATGGCGCTGCGCCTCATAACCAAACAATACATTTTTAAGCCACTTGGGTTGATTGTAAGTGGTGATGACTACGCCCATCTTTTGCGGTGTCATAAAAAATCCTAATTCAGTTTTGGTTTGAATCGATCAATGTGGGTTCGTATCGTTTACTACGTGTGCCGATAATTTTTCTTGTAAGGCTTGCCAAACCGCTTCGGCTTTCACACCGCTCATACACTGCGGTGTATCGTGGCTATTTTCAGGTAGCCATTTGCAGTGGCGTTTGTGGCAGGGCATGCAGTCTAGCGGTTCTTGTAATTGCAAATTCCGTGTGTGCTCACCAATTAAGCCCACCTTGACTGGCGATGTTGCGCCATAAAGGGCAATAGTGGGAGTCTCCAGCGCGCCAGCAAGATGAGAGAAGCCTGTGTCCAAGCCTACAACACCTACAGCTTCTACTAATTTTTCCGCAATGCGAGTAATGGATAAACGCTGTTCCGGTCGAGTGGCTTGTGGGCATGCACTAATAATATTGTCGGCAATAGCTTGCTCTTCTTGGCTGCCCCAAATAATTTCGATGCTGTAACCCGCATCTAGCGCAATTTTCCCCAGTGCCTGCCACTCGCTGGTTGCCCAGAGTTTGGTGACCCAGCTAGTGCCAATAATAAATACCAGTTTGCGCGGGTTTTCTTCAATGTGGGTAAAGTTTTGGTTGATGCCAAAATTTAATTTTTTCGATGGTGTATAACCAAGCGCTTGGCCAACCAATTGGCGTGTGCGTTGTACGGCGTGTTGATCTTTATCGATGTTATGGCGGCGTTTATAAAACCAATCGGTGATAGGTTCGCGCGCTGAGTGTTTGTCATAACCATCAATGCCTTGACCTTTGGCGCATTTGGCAACTACGGCGCTTTTGAGCAAGCCTTGTGCGTCGATAATATAGTCATAATTTTGTGTGCGTAATGACTGACGCCAGCGTTTAAATTCTTGCCAATTTTTTCTGCTGCGCTCTTTTGCCCAGAGGCGTAATTGGATGGGGATTACTTTGTTTACTCCAGGATGCCAGGCTACAATTTCTTTAAAACTGTCTTCCACTACCCAATCAATTTCTGCGTCAGGGAATTTTTTTTTGATATCGCTGATCGCCGGGAAGGTGTGGAATATATCGCCCATGGAGGACATTTTGACAAGCAGGATGCGCATGGGCGAAATCTTCAGTTAAGTCTGGCGGCAAATGGAACTATTGATAATTCTTGTACGACTTTTCTTCGATTAATTCCGAACCAAAGGCGAGGTTGATATCTTTTTTGACGGCGGCGCGTTTGTCGTTGGTGAAATACACGGCGCGCGCGAGTTGGATAAATTTATCGCTGAAGTCTTTAGCCAATTCACAATCGCGAATGTCGTCTTCAATGATCCACAATTCCTGATTGATGTCTTTCAAGGCTTGTTTGAGCGGCGCCAGTTTGGCTTGGCCTGCGGCGTCGAGCAATTGTGTCACCTTGGCATTGAGGATGTTCAGCTCGTGAGTCACATTCTTGAGTTTGGCTTCATCGCCAATATTGACGGCTTTGATTTCTAGAATGGTGATTTTATCGATCAGTTCGCCAAGGGAAATAGGGGCTTCAATCAACATAGTCGGGCTCTCAGGGATTTTTTTGTGGCGGCGATTCTAACAAATCAGTGGGCATCTAGCGAATGGATTAGTCCTTCCCACACGCCCGATTCGCCGGTACTGCAATGTCCATCATTTGCGGGTTCGGCAATTTGAGATTGTTCATAATTTCTACATAAGCGTTGATGTCTTTCACTTGTAAGCGAGGATTATGGGCTTTTTCTTCGCCGATGCTGCTCAGTGTCCAGCCTTTATAGTCGTGACCCGGGTAGACCAGGGTGTGATCGGGCAGGGCGAGTAGTTTGTTAAACAGGCTGTGATATTGGTCGCGCGCATTGCCATTTTGGAAGTCGGTGCGGCCTGTGCCACGAATTAACAACGTATCGCCACTGAATAAATAGGTCTGGCCTGCATCATCCAGCAGGTAGGAATAGGAGTCATCGGTGTGCCCAGGGGTATAGATTGCTTTGAGTTGAAGTTGGCCAATGCTAATCACATCACCATCTTGCAGCCCTTGCGATATGCAACTAGAACCCGCTTCTGCACCCAGCAGCGTGTTACAGCCAGTGGCATCGCGCAGGGCGCCAGCGCCGGTAATGTGGTCGGCATGAGTGTGGGTATCCAGCGCATAAACGAGCTTGAGCCCTAGCTCTTGCAGCAGTTGCAGGTATTTGGGCACTTCGCTTTTGACTGTATCGATAAGAACTGCTTGTTGGCTCTGCTCACAGCCAATCAGGTAGGTATAAGTAGACGATTCACGTTCAAACAGTTGACGGAAAATCATAAAAAGCTCCTCACCAGAGTAATGATGCAAACGATAACCAAGCTGACTGCAAAGATTTTTTGCAGTAGTGCGTTGGCAATTTTGTGACTCACCGCTTGGCCGATAATCATGCCCGCGACTCCACCTGCGGCGACTAACCCGAGGGTTGACCACTGGCTGCTGCCGGCAAGCGCGTCGTGGCTGGCGCTTAACCATAAATGGCTGATAAAACCCGAGCCGCTGATCAGGGCGATAATCATCAGTGAGGTGCTTACCGCTTGCGCCATGCTCACGGTGCTCAGTGCCAGCAGTAGCGGTACGATTAAAAACCCGCCGCCCACACCAAACAGCCCCGATAACAAACCCACAATCAGCCCCCCAATCAGCAACCCGCTAACGCAGCGTGGGCGCAGTTCAAATTGGCCGGTCTGGCTCAGCCGGCAGAGTAAATCGGGCGATGGTGTATCGCTAAAGTTACCTGCGCGCACCACGCTGGCAGCAGCGGGATTCTTCTGCGCGCTCGACCACATCCGCAGGGCGATAAGACCCGCCAAAAGGCTAAAGCCGCCGATCAACCAGAGTTCATCTAGCTGTAAACCCAGCCATTTTCCTGCTGGTGCGCTCATGGCACCGGCACCGGCGAGTATTACGCCGGGTTGCCAGAGTAGGGGCGCTGCACTCTTTTGCACCAGATTGCGCAGGCTGCCGTACAGTGTGCTGGCGGCCACCGCACCGAGTGAAATCCCCACTGCATCGGCCATCGGCATACCGGCCAGCAGCATCAGTAGCGGCACCGCAAACACCGAGCCGCCAGCGCCGGTCAGCCCTAAGATCAGCCCAATAATCATGCCGATTAAAAGCAGCATTAGCGGTTCCATGGCATACGCGCGATCAACATGCCCATCATGCAGGTGTCGGTAATGCCTGCGAACATCAGGCCGGCGCCGACGAACCCTGAGAGAAAGAAGAAGTTAGCGCTTAACTGAAACCCTAAGATCACCCCGATCAATACCAGAAAGCCCGCTGCGATACGCACTTGGCGCTCCAGTGACATGGCGCCTTTGCCTTCGGCGAGTGGGATGTTGGCGGCTTTCACCGCGTTAATGCCGCCTTCAATGACCACCAGTTCTGCCGGGATCTTGCCCTGCAGTTGCTCGGCTGCCATCTGTGCGCGCTTGCCGCCTTGGCAGAGTAAATACACGCAGCTACCGTTTTTGCCGCTCTTGGCAATTTCATCCTGCAGGCGCTCAGCGGTTAATTCGTGTAGCGGAATGTGCAGGCAGCCGGGCAGGTGGGCGGCTTTTATTTCGGCGGCGGTACGCACATCTAAAATGCACATGTCGGCCGTGTTATTGGCGATTAATTCTTGCGGATGTATGTGTTTGTGGCTCATGGAAACCTCGGCTGGTTAGTTGGGTGATTCGGTTGGGCAGTAAATGGATTGCAGCACCGCAATGATTTTCTGCGCTTCATCGCCCTGTAATGAGTAGTAAACGGTCTGCGCCTCTTTGCGTGTGCTCACCAATCCCGCTTCACGCAAACTGGCTAAATGTTGCGAAAGGGCTGACTGGCTCAGCGGCACCCGCGCATTTAATTCCCCCACCGACATCTCTCCGGCGATGAGTGTGCACAGAATCATCAAGCGGTTTTCGTTGCTCAATGCTTTTAGTAGAGCGACTGCGGCCTGGGCGTGTTGTTGCATTTCGGCCAGCTGTGTGTTGTTCAGTGAAATGGGGTTCATGGTCGCGCCTCGGGTGATCTGTACCTAATTATATTAGATTTAATTAAATTAGCAATATCTAATTTAATTAAATCTAATATTGCCTTGGGTGAGTTTGGTGGCGTCCCACCTGCAGATTTTGCTTAGTGGCACGCCGTTTTAAAGGGGGTCAACTCTGTGTTTGAGTGTGAAGAAAGTCGCGTTATCTTTGCCAAATTTGTTTCTTATATTCACGAATAGTTTCACCAGTTCGCATTTGTGAAGCTCACTTCACGCCAGTTCCATAGTGGGACGACACAGAATTTCCATCTGCCTAAAATCCCAGTCGTTAGTCGGACAACTCAACCCTCCACAACTCACTGTTTCAAAAAAACAATAATATTCAACAAGAGGCAAAATCACATGCGAATCACTCAAATTGGGCGCCGTGTACTCGGGCGCCGCGTTGTTTGTGCATTGCTGACGCTGGTCAGTAGCGCTTTTTATGTTCACGCCGCTAATGCGCAAATTATCAATATCAATCCCGTTTCTGCCAGTGGCAGCACTAATCTACAGCCGGCAAGTTTTGCCATAGATAACATTGGCAATACCCGTTGGGAATCCAATCACGGTGTTTCACCGAGTTCACTCACGCTCGATTTAGGGCAGCCTTACGCGCTAAATCAAGTGGTGATTTTGTGGGAGGCCGCCAATGCGGCGAGCTACGAAATTCTCGGCTCTAATAATAATTCCAGCTGGACACAATTAAGCCTGCGCACTGGCGGCACCTTTGGCAATCGTACCGACACCGTGCCTTTGTCTGGCACTTATCGCTATGTGCGCATGAATGCGTTAACACGCAGTGCGGGCAATAATTGGGGCTATTCGATTTTTGAAATGGATGTGTTCGGCGCAGTGCCTGCGGCTTCATTCGCTGCGGCATCCAGCGTGGCGACAGGTAATTGTAATCTCGGCTGTGTGACCACGCTCAATAGCACTACCTTGCGCGCGACTGTTACTCAGGCCGATATCGTTGATATTCACTACCGCATCAATAACGGCGCGCAACAAAATGTGCGCATGAATGTAGCGGGTGGTGTGTGGACCTATGACATTCCCAATTTGAATTCGAGCAGTGTGGTGAGTATCAATTTCACCATTATTAAAAACGGTGCGGGGCAGGATACGCCTTGGCAGAATTATTCCGTTAACGCGCCTGCCTCCAGCGTTGCGCCGTCAAGTTCATCACGCAGTTCGGTAGCGCCATCTAGTACACCGCTGTCCAGCTCTTCGCGCAGTTCTACGCCGGTAACGCCATCGAGCTCTTCTGCGGCGAGCCTTGGCAATATCGTGCCTTTATATAACTCATCAACCGTATTGGAAGGCGCGATTCAATTTGATCGCGGCGATGCATTAGTTACGCGTATTGCCGACCGTGGTCGCGACCGCCATGCAAAAGAAGATCAGTTCCAAGCCTACGATCACTTCCTCAGTTTTTATTGGGAGCATCGCACTGCAACAATTGAAATTGTTGACTACGTTGCCAAGGGTGGTAACACCGTACGGATGAATGTGGTTTCACAATTTAAGTTGAACGATACCGAAGCAGAAAATCGCTGGTTCTATCGCGGTGTAGGCACAGTGGCGGAATATTTCGATAACGGCACCATGAATGTGATTGATAATTTTCGCTACTACAAAGAGCGTAGCTACAACGCACGCGAAGGGCGTAACATTCAAATTGGCGATAAGCTTGAATTTGAGATGAGTCAATTCCTCGATCACAGTGTTCCCCATGGCCGCTCGGCTTATTACGGCACAACTTACTTGTATATCGTCGGCGAAGGTTTAGTGCCTTGGGACATCACCGGTAATTTTGGCACCTTGGGCGGCAGAAAAGATTCGGTAAAAATTCCAGAGAAAGCCTGGCTCGGCGGAAAAACAACGCTGCCGTATAACCATTCAAATGAGCCGGATAATCATTTCATCCAAATGGCGACCAATCTTGCATCGCAAAATGGTCAGCCATTTGTATTGGGTCGCCGCGTGCATCACGCTTCGTTTATCGATGGTTCGCACGATGAGCATGTTGTCGATAACGGCACTTTCCCTGACACAGTTGGCAAAGCGGGTCCGCATTATGTGAATGATCGCTGCGCCGGATGTCATGTGCGCAATGGTCGCGCGGCACCTGCACCGGTTGGTCAACCTCTCGATAAATGGGTATTTAAAGTGGCGGACATTAACGGCAATCCACACCCAAATCTTGGCCGCGCTTTGCAGCCAAAATCTACCAATGGTGCAGCGAGCGAAGGTCAAGCGTCGATTGCCTTCTGGTCAGATGTGAATGGTCTGCGTAAACCCAACTATCAATTCAGCGGCGTAACACCAGCGCGTTTTTCTGCGCGTGTTGCACCACAATTAGTGGGCATGGGTTTGTTGGAAGCAATTCCTGAAGCGACCATTTTGGCGAAAGAAGATATTAATGATGCTAATGGCGACGGCATTTCCGGCCGCGCTAACCGCATCAATGATCCTGCTACCGGTCAAACCCGCTTGGGTCGTTTTGGTTACAAGGCCGGTACTACCAGCGTGAAGCATCAAGTTGCTGCCGCATTTAATTCCGACATGGGGGTGATGACCAGTTTATTGCCCAGCCCGGATTGCGGTTCAGCGCAAACCGATTGCGGCAACAGTGGTTCCGAGTTGTCGGATACGCACCTGAATAATTTGGTGAAATACATTTCAACGCTCGGTGTTCGCCCACAGCGCAATCTAAATGATGCAGCGGTACAACGCGGCGAAACCCAATTCGCCAACATTGGTTGCGTGGGTTGCCACACGCCGCAGCATGTCACCAGCCAATACCATCCGCTCGGTGAATTGCGCAGCCAAACTATCAAGCCGTATACCGACATGTTGTTGCACGATATGGGTGCCGACATGGCGGATAATTTAGGTGAAGGTTTGGCGAGTGGAGCTGAATGGCGTACCGCGCCACTCTGGGGCTTGGGCTTGTCTGCTTGCGTAACCGGTGGTGTTACTAATGCAGGCCAAGGCTCGCAAGTGTGTACCCCAGTGCACAGCTACTTGCACGATGGCCGCGCACGTTCA
Organism: Cellvibrio sp. ATLC23; assembly: GCF_057196725.1. Classification (NCBI taxonomy): domain Bacteria; kingdom Pseudomonadati; phylum Pseudomonadota; class Gammaproteobacteria; order Cellvibrionales; family Cellvibrionaceae; genus Cellvibrio; species Cellvibrio sp. ATLC23. The sequence goes on from NZ_JBXUOS010000001.1 coordinate 145,038, forward strand.
ATTGAAGAAGCAATCCTGTGGCATGGCGGTGAAGGTCAAGCATCTAAAAATGCCTACCAATCATTGTCTGCCTCTCAAAAACAAGATGTATTGCGGTTCCTCGAATCCCTCTAACGGTTACGTGCGTTAACACGTTAGGTTCTCCCTGCCCCAGCTAAATGCTGGGGCTTTTTTTACTACTGCCAATTTCTGGCGCAGGCTCACTGTAATTTGTCTATGCGAAATCAGTTGGTGGTTTCGTCAAGGTAGATAAATTAAACAGGAGCTTTGTTATGCGTTTTATGTCTTTTGGAATTTTTATTGCTTTTCTTTCATTGCATTCTATGGTCAGTGCGGGCGAATACTGCGCAGGAAAATCAGTTACTGAGGTGGTTATCTTCAAATTGGCTGCTGAGGCATCTATAGTTGAATTTAAAGCCTCGGCGCTTTCCGTTGAAAAAGAGTTACAAAAAATTCCCGGTTATCAACGGCGAAACTTATTGCAGAGCGATACAGGTGAGTGGGTCGATATTGTCAATTGGAGCCAATTAACCTCCGCAAAAGCAGCTGCTGTAGCAATACAAGAAAATCCAATTGCGCAACAATTTTTCAGTCACATCGACTTAAACTCTGTGACATTCAACTACTACTGTGAATAAGGAGGCTCTATGAATCAGGTTAATCCCTCGATTATTTCCCACGTATCGATTGGCACCAATGATTTTGCAAAAGCGCGTGCTTTTTATCAGCAAGTGCTCGCTGCACTCGATATTCAAATTCTAATGGATTTCCCTGGCGCGACTGCCTTTGGTCGTATGTATCCTGAATTTTGGGTGCAAACGCCGATTAATGGAAAGCCCGCAGGGCAAGGCAATGGCACTCACTTTGCGTTTATCGCCACCAACAAAGAGCAGGTGCATGCTTTTTACGAAGCTGCCATAGCCGCCGGTGCAACTTGCGATGGCCCACCCGGCCCGCGCCCGGAATACAGCGATGCTTATTATGGATGTTTCGTTCGCGATTTGGATGGACATAAAATTGAAGCGGCGTTTTGGGATGAGTCCTTAGCACCTGCGGCAGGGCATTAGAAAATATTTCAGTTGCTGAGTGAATTTGCTGCCCGTCAGGGCAGCAAATAATTACCTATTTTAGAAGAGCTAATACTTCAGGGTTCACTTCTGGGTGTGTGAGGTGGTTTATATAATTTGAAAGAGTTTTGATGGTTACCACCAAAATAATTTCCATAATTTGCTGCTGATTGAATCCTGCACCAAGAAAACTTTCCAGATCTGTATGTGCGAGATGACCTCTTTTGTTAACTACCGCCTGAGTAAAGTTAACGAGTGCGGCGTCTGTAGGGCATTCAATTTTCTGTCCAGTTAATATCGCATGGTAAGTTTGCTCTTTCACCCCAAATTTTTTCGCGAAAGCTTGATGCGCAATTCGGCAAAACTCGCATTGGTTTTCGATACTAGTGACCCATAGCGCTAACTGGGCGTTCTGTGGTGTCAATGATGATTTGGATATGAGTTCGTTTAAGGCTAGGTAGGCCTCGATTGTCGCGGGCGCTTCCGCCATGTAGGCGAATAAATTGGGAATGAACCCGTAGGAAGCATTGATTTTTTCAAGTAAGGGTTTCGCTTCAGGTGATGCGTTGATTAGAGAATAAAAATTAAAAAGACTGTCCATACATTAGCTCCGTTGTGAGGTGTTACTGAACTGGAGCTTGTACTTTACGCCTGCGGCTCTGTACTATTAATGCCTATAAGTGCACCTTTTATGCTGGATAGTACAAATGAATGCTTTCGTAGATTTGATTCGACGCACCCGCCTTAATGTGACGGTTTACCATAATGCGATGGTTTGTGGAGACTGGCAGTTGAGCGAATATCATTTGGGGGTGTGTTGTTTTCACATGGTCACCATAGGGAGCTGCCATATGTCTGTGATGGATCAAAAGATCGTGTTAAACCAAGGAGATTTGGTTTTTTTCCCGCGTGAAATCGCCCATAAAATTTACCCCGTTAATCCCTCCAAGGGAAACCATCAGCATCTGGCGTATTCGCGCAACGATGATCATGAGGGTACTGGCCTTTTATGTGGCGCTATTTATTTTGATCATCCGTCAGCTAGTCAATTGCTGGATTCTTTACCGGTATATTGTGTGATACCCGCAAACTCCAGCCAGGCTTGGTTTACGCCTCTTTATGAATTAATCCTAGCTGAGTGCTATGCGCCGACTCTTGCGTCTTCGGTGATTTTAGACCGTCTATCAGAATTGATCTTCTTTCAGTGCTTACAATATGTCCTTCAAACTTCACAGCAACACAATCTTCTTTCTTTGTATGCGCACTCACAATTAGCTCAGGTGGTTAACGCAATTCATAAGCAGCCGCAATATCCTTGGACGTTGGAGTCGCTGGCGCGACAGGCGAATGTCTCCCGCACGAAATTCGCCAAACTTTTTCGCGACACGAGCGGTTGGACACCTATGCAATACATCACGTGGTGGCGCATGCAAATTGCAGTGGATTTACTTCGCGATGGCGAGTCATTTGGCCAAATATGTGAGTCTATTGGGTACCAATCTGAGGCAGCTTTTCAACGTAGTTTTAAACAAATAATGGGAGTATCGCCGGGCAAGTTTCGCCACAATGCAGGTACTTCTCGACAAGTGAAATAACTTTCTTGAATGACGACAGTCCGCTATAACATGGCCGCGCGCGCCATTGAAAAAGCAAGCTTGTGGTGCGGCAGCTATGTGCGCGATCTCGATGTTAGTTGGCGCAGGCTGTGCAAATTACGTGTCATGACCAGCAGGGTTTCCTGTACTGCATCCTCGGCGTAATCGGCGTGGCAGTGCCGCTGCGAATAGCGGCGCAAATCCGGGTACCAAAAGTTCAATAAACTTTCGAGTGCAATAGGGTCACCTAATTGGTAGGTCAGCCAGGATTCGTTCTCGCGTTGAGTTAAATACTACTATTTCTTGAATGCCCGCAGACTCCAGTTCTTGTTGCCGTGTAATAAAACTGTGCAGGTGCAAATTACACACCGCACAGCCAGAATAGCGGCGGAACTGAATATGAGTCCAACGGTTTGCGTGAGGGATACACACCGGCTTGCGGTGTGCGTCGTGCCATTGTTGGGGTTGAAGTTGGTCGCCAGTCTGCAATTTGCTCATCTCTAATGTTCTCAGTCGATAGTGGATAAGTGCGGTTGTCGCACTGACTAGTGCTGGCAAATAGCAAAAAGGATTCGCAGGATAAAAAATATTTCAACTGCTGCAATTAGCATCCTGACTAATTCTGGCGCCCAACGGGGCTAGACTATGTAGGTAAAGTGAAATTGGGGAGTTAAGCGATGCAAACGATCCACAATCCCGCCGTTGCCGAAGTGGTTAACAATTACCCGCCTGAGATGCGCAAAAAATTATTATTCCTGCGTGAATTAATTTTACAAACCGCTGCAGAATTGGATGTGGGTAAAGTAGAGGAAACTCTGAAATGGGGTGAGCCCAGTTATATTGCCAAACAGGGCAGTACCATTCGTATGGATTGGAAGCCGCGCGATCCTGAGCACTATGCGCTTTATTTCAATTGCAATACCACACTGATCGAAACCTTTGAGGCGTTTTATGGCAATTTATTTTGTTACGAAGGGCATAGGGCGATCATTTTTACCCGCCTTGAACTTATCCCTGTTAAACAACTAAAACACTGTATCGCCTTATCCTTGCAGTATCATCGCCTCAAGCATTTGCCCTTGCTGGGTGCGCAGGCGAGCTAATCGCTAAATCCCCGTTTCTCCCACTGGCTGTTTCAAGCGTATAATGCGCGCCTTTTCCTATCTTCAATTTATCGATTCGCACAAAAGGCCGTTTCATGTCTGAAGTTCGCACCCGTATTGCCCCATCGCCCACTGGCGACCCCCACGTAGGTACCGCTTACATCGCCCTGTTCAATATGTGTTTTGCCCGTCAGCACGGCGGCAAATTCCTGTTGCGCATTGAAGATACCGACCAAACCCGCAGTACCCCCGAATCTGAACAGGCGATTCTGGACAGCCTGCGCTGGTTGGGCTTGGATTGGGACGAAGGCCCGGACGTAGGCGGTCCTCACGGCCCTTATCGCCAAAGCGAGCGGATGGATATCTATGGCAAGTACGCCATGGAGCTGGTTGAAAAAGGCCATGCGTTCTACTGCTTCGCCACCGCAGAAGAGTTGGATGAAATGCGCCGCGAGCAGCAAGCGCGCGGTGAAACACCCAAGTATGACGGTCGCGGTCTGCTGCTTTCGCAAGAGGAAGTCCAGGCCAAATTAAATGCGGGCGAGCCCTATGTGATCCGCATGAAAATCCCGGAAACGGGTGTGTGTGAAATCGACGATATGCTGCGCGGCAAGATCGAAATCGAGTGGTCGCAAGTGGATATGCAAGTGCTGCTCAAAGGCGACGGCATGCCCACCTATCACCTCGCCAACGTGGTGGATGATCACCTGATGCAAATCACCCACGTGATTCGCGGCGAAGAGTGGATCAACTCTGCGCCCAAGCATTTGAAACTCTACGAATACTTCGGCTGGCAGGCGCCCGTACTCTGCCACTTGCCGCTGCTGCGCAACCCGGACAAATCCAAACTCAGCAAGCGCAAAAACCCCACCAGCATCCTGTATTACAAGCGCATGGGTTACTTGCCCGAGGCCATGCTCAACTACCTTGGCCGCATGGGCTGGTCTATGCCGGATGAGCGCGAGAAATTTACCCTCGCTGAAATGCAGGAGCATTTTGACCTGCTGCGCGTGTCGTTGGGCGGCCCGATTTTCGATGTGGAAAAACTCAACTGGCTCAGCAGCCTGTGGATTCGCGAGAACTTCACCATCGAACAACTTGCCGAGCGTTTGCACGGTTGGGCGCTCAACAAAGACACGCTGCTGCAAGCACTGCCACACGCCCAATCGCGCATGACCACCCTGAGCGATTTCGCCCCGCTGGCTGGCTTCCTCGTCAGCGGCATGATGCCAGTGACCGAAGCGAGTTTCGCCGGCAATAAACTGGATGTCGAAAAACAAAAAGAATATCTGCAGTTCGCCCTCTGGCGCTTGGAAGCCCTGCGCACCTGGGAACGCGACAGTCTGTTTGCGGAGCTCAAACTGCTCGCCGACCAAATGGGCTTGAAGATTAAAGATGCTATAGCGCCCGTGTTTGTCGCCATCGCCGGTTCCACCGCATCCTTCCCGGTAGTGGATTCCATGCAGATCATCGGCCCCGACATGAGCCGCGCGCGCATCCGCCACGCGATCAACGCTTTGGGCGGCTTCGGTAAAAACAAACAAAAGGATCTGGAAAAGGTGTTTGATAAGTTGGGTGTAGTGGCCGAAGAGCCAGCGGCCAATAGTTAACCACTTGATTTATCGATAAAAACCCGGAGTACAAGCGGGAAACTTTTGCTTGACACTCCGGAGTCAGCTGCATAAAATGCGCGCCACTCAGAGACAGGATGTCGAAGATTCTGGGGCTATAGCTCAGCTGGGAGAGCGCAACACTGGCAGTGTTGAGGTCAGCGGTTCGATCCCGCTTAGCTCCACCAAATACTAAACCCGCTTATCGCAAGATAAGCGGGTTTTTTGTTTTTTCGTTTTAGCTAGTTGGAATTGTTATTTGCTGTTTCCTGCACGGATTGCCAATACATTCGGTTGTACCAGCCCTCGCGCGCAAGTGTGGGAGAGTTGATCTCAATTCCTTTTGGAACTTCTGCATCAAGCAAGATGAAAGCAAGTCGTTCAGAGAGTCGAGCGAAATGCCAGTGAGCTACAGCAATTGCTTGAGTATTGTGTCTCTGCCGTAAACCGTGCGCCAGAGAGTCTCGAATTTGTTTTAAGCCGGGTTTTTTTTCATTGCCTGAAACTGGCCACAAATCCGAAATATATCGGCTAAAGCTGGGATGACTATTTTGAAAATTTTTAAGCCTCACCATGAAGCTTGGGGATGGATTTTTGACTTTAGTGATTAATCCGTCTATTCGCGCTGCAAGTATGTCGGCATGAATCTCATTTTCGCTTTGGATGTTTAATTTTAACTTGAGCAGTGCCGAGATAAGCGCATCATCTGTTCCTTTAAGTTTCTTTTTCTCTTCTGCAGTTAATTTCTCAAGCGATATCACCTGCTCTAAAGCGCTAAATAAAGCCAAAAAATTTGCTGACGTTGTTTTTTCAATATGTGGTGCTAATGCGACAGATAGTAAGGTTACAGCCTCCTTCAAATCGGCATCGGCGACCAAAAAATTTTCAACCAAAATTTGTGCATGTGATTGAAATTCATTCGCAAGGCAGAGGTCTCTAATCGGTTCTAGTGCCATGTCAGGTGCGAGATTAGGTTTAAGAGGGTAAATCCAAGTGGTTTCTATGCCATCTCTTTTGCGCCATTCCCATCCATGCAGAGTGATGGCTTGCCGAGTCAATATTGACAGAGGAGTAAGAATGTCCCGGATTTTATTTGAAAGCTCTGCAATACGAGTTGTCATCGCTTCTTCACAATCTATTTCTGCAGCGAAGCTAGCATGAATTTCCGCCGTGCTCTCTTTGTTGCCAACTTGATGGATATGCCAATATTTGATGAATCGAATATCACCAAGTTCTGTTGTGTTTAATTTAAAGAGTTCTACTTCCATGCTCGGAGTATTTGAATAGTTCACAATTTTTGCATCGAAATGTTCTTGAAAGAACCTTATTGGTGATAGGTTAAATCTGAGCCGTGTCTGCTCACCTTTCCAGTTATTGATTCGTATTGAAAGCTCACTAGCATGATTGATATCAAATTTTGCTCGTGCATGTTTTCTGTGTGCGCTTCCAGTAAATATTGATCGATAGCAGAGATCCTTTATTTCAATTTCGTAGCTTCCGGTTGTACCGTGAAGTGTACAAGGGTTTTCCACGTCGTTGCATGTCCCACTACTTAGTGGAATTTCAACTGAAATATCTGCGGGTAAACCGCTTGAGAGTGGTTCGGAGATTTTGCATTCTGCTTCTAACGTTTTCCCGTTTGCATCGGTTATTACTGCGTCGAAGGAAATATTTCTAAGGTTCATGTATTCCTCTGGTGCTATGCAATGTTGTTAGGTAGGAAGTCTGTTAAACCTGAGCGCGCCCAGCTCCCACTTTGCTAACATGCAATTCCAAATTCAACGACTTGAGCACTTTGAGAATTGTAGCGAAGCTTGGATTGCCTTCACCCGATAAAGCTTTATAAAGACTCTCGCGGCCTAAGCCGCAATCTTTTGCTAATTGGGTCATGCCTCTGGCTTTGGCGACATTGCCTAAAGCTTTGGCGATGAAGGCTGCGTCATCACCTGCTTCTTCAAAGCAGGTTTCCAAATAAAGAGCTATGTCGTCTTCTGTTTTTAAATGTTCAGCAGATTCCCATTTGCGCAGTTTTAACTCGGCCATTTCACAACTCCAATTCTTCGGCGAGAGCTATCGCCATTTTTATATCTTTTGGTTGCGTTGATTTGTCGCCACCAACCAGCAGTACAATAATTTCCAGTCCCGAGCGTTTGAAATAAATTCTGTAGCCCGCGCCGTGATGTATGCGTAATTCAGATACCCCATTTCCGACAGGTTGGCAGTCACCAAAGTTGCCATCTTCCATGCGATCAATTCTGACTTGAACTAATGTTTTTGCCTTTCTATCGCGGAGGGCGCTGAACCACTTATCAAATTGCTCTGTGGTAAGAATGCTATACATGTTGAGTGTATCCCAAAATATACATATTTCAATCCTTGTGTGTTGCGGTAGTGTGAGGAATGTTTTACTTGTGGCCTAAGTTAGGTGTCTGGTTATTTTCGGTTCGCGCAATGTTTCCTGCAAATCACCTGAATATCAATAGCATGCTTTGCGCTCGGACTAATAAATATGCAGAAATCATCCAAGTTAGCGTAAGTATTGAAGCTGCAGCGAAAGGATTGGATTCTTGCCAAATATCAAAATGATGTATTATTTTGTACTATTAGATATACATTTAAATGTACATTGAGGTTTGCAACATGAATACCAGCCCGATTTATGCGGAGCAGACAGTATCAATTACCGAGTTGCGCAAAAGCCCGGCAAGTTACTTTATTAGTGAGCCGGTAGCGGTACTCTCCAACAATCGCACGGCGGGTTATATCGTACCTGCCGATATCTATCAGCACATGGTTAAGATGATCGAGCAAGCTTATCCTGAGGGGCGTAGCCGGTTTCGTCCTTCGCGGGCGCGGTTAGATGCGATTGTGAAAGAGGGTGAGGAATTGCTGGCGAATGCCAAAGCGGATGATCTGGGAGGTTTTTCTGAGTGATTCAGATATGTAAAACGGACTTTATTAAGCGGCAGCTTGAACCTGAGCAACTAAAATTTCCGTTATTACAAAGCACACCGAATATTGCCTAACTTATTTGGTCGGGATGCTCCGTATAATCACCCGAGTATATTCAAACCTCACAAGTGATAACCCCATTTTCCAGAGCGCCGAAATAGCCCGTGACTACACACAAGAACCCTTCAGTCGATAAACCTGTGATTCTTAAGCAAGGTCTACACCCTAAAAACCTGCATCGACATGGATACGACTTTGAATTGTTAGCTAATACTTATCCTCTACTGAAAACGTTTGTAGCAGAGAATGCTTATGGAAATCTTTCAATAGACTTTGCAGATGCTAATGCCGTAAAGGCGCTGAATGCGGCGTTGTTGGAGCAGTATTACGGAATTGTTGGTTGGAGTATTCCCGAGGGTTTTCTGTGCCCGCCAATTCCTGGCAGGGTGGATTACGTGCATTATGTTGCTGACTTGCTCGCGGAGGGCGATAAAAAAGTTGGTGTGGGCAGTGACATTAAGTTGCTCGATATAGGCACCGGCGCTAACGGAATTTATAGTTTGCTGGCGTGCAAAGTGTATGGGTGGCAGTGTGTTGCCAGTGATATTGATCCGCAATCGCTAGCAAATGTGGCGGAGATTATTGATAAAAATCCGAGCCTGAAGAGTGCCATAGATTTACGCCTGCAGCCCGAAAAGTCGCGTATTTTTGCTGGCATTATTCAAGCAAATGAAAAATTTGATGTGAGTGTGTGTAATCCACCTTTTCATGCGTCATTGGCGGATGCATTAAAAGGAAATCAAAAAAAGCGCAATAATTTAGGTGTAGGCGCAACATCATCCAGATTGAATTTTGGTGGCCAAAATGCCGAGTTGTGGTGTAAGGGCGGCGAGCAAAAATTTTTGCGCACTATGATTAAAGAGAGTCGCGAGTTTTCAACTCAGTGTCGCTGGTTTACCTCGCTTGTGTCTAAAAGTGAAAACCTGGCTCCGGCGAAAAAATTACTGCGCAAGCTTGCTGCAAGTGATATTCGTGAGATTGAAATGAAACAGGGCAATAAGATCACGCGGATATTAGCCTGGACCTTTGGTTAGGCTATTAATCCCGCGCAAAAAAAAAGCCCTCGGCGTTGTGCGCGAGGGCTTGGTAAGCGATTAAACAAATAAATTATTTGTTTAAGAAAGAATCCACGGTGTTGATTTCCATGCGGTTGGTTTCGCCTTTGGGTGCACCAGGTGCGCTTTTCGCGATAACCACCAAGCTATCGTTGGTTAAGGTTTTATTTTCCAGCAGCGGAGTGATTGAGGTCTTGATAATAGACGCTCGCTCTGGCGCATCTACCAGATAGGCATGAACGCCGTAACTTAACGACAGTAAACGCAACGCGCCAGGGGTATAACACGCAGCATAAATCGGAGCCGCAGGGCGGTGAGAGGCGATTTGGCGAACCGTGGAGCCGGTAGATGTCGGCACTATGATCCCGTCAACTTTAAGGTCGCGCGCAGATTTTGCCACTTGCTTACAGATGTACTCTTGCAGGTTATCTGTTTCAGAATCGAAGTTAATACCGTTGGCGGTTTTCTCTTCCACGTGAGTAGCAATGCGCGCCATGGTTTCTACGGCTTCAAAAGGGTAGTCGCCGTAAGCGGACTCACCAGAAAGCATTAATGCGTCGGTACCGTCTAACACGGCGTTAGCGACGTCCGAGATTTCTGCGCGGGTTGGGCGTGGGTTTTGGATCATGCTTTCCAACATTTGCGTAGCGGTGATTACTGGCACACGGGCTTTAATGCAACGTTGGATGATATCTTTTTGTACCAGCGGCACTTCTTCACCGGGAATTTCGATACCCAAGTCACCACGGGCAACCATTACGCCATAAACGACTTCTAAAATCTCATCGAGGTTTTCGACACCTTCGCGGTTTTCAATTTTAGCGATGATTTTAATCGGTGAGTTTTTCGCATCGAGAATGTTTTGTACATCAAGTACATCTTGCTTGTTGCGTACAAAGGAGTGGGCGATAAAGTCAACGCCAGCGTCAATCGCCATTTCGATGAACGTCTTATCGCGCTCGGTAACCGAAGGCAATTTGATGGCAACGCCAGGGACGTTAACGCTCTTTTTCTTTTTGATTTTGCCGTTGTTTAAGGCGGTAGTGTAAAGGGCGCCTTCGTCTTTGCTGTCAACTACCAGCTCTAACAGGCCGTCATCGATCAAGATGCGGGCACCCACGGGAACGTCTTTCACAAAACCAAGGTAGTTGACCTGCACTGCTTCGCGAGTGGTCGGTACGTCTAAACCATCTGCACGGAAAGTGACCTTGTCACCGGTTTTAATGGTTAAATCTTCCTCAATTTTGAGGTTGGTGCGCATTTCGGGGCCTTTAGTGTCCACCAGTACCGCCAGCTTTTCGCTCACGGCACGGACATTCTCGATCACTTTGGCCGTGTCTTCCGGGGTTTGGTGAGCGGTATTCAAGCGGATGACGTTAACGCCACGTTTATACAATTGGGTAATAAACTCAACATCGCCTTTGAGGTCGGAAACTGTAGCAACAATCTTGGTCTTTTTAGTCATTTTTCTATTCACACATTAGAGTAGGTAAAATTAGTAGTGCGCATTCTACCTCAAAAACACCGTTATTTTTATTTTAAGCATCAGGGCTAAAGCTTGAGGTGATCATTTCACTAAAATCATCACCCCTCCAGCGGCCAGAAATAATCCCCACGAAAGCGCAAGCAAAACCCAAGGTAAACGAGATTGCACGGGTGCATTGTTAACTTCTTCGCTCTCATCCCCTGATTTTTGTTGCGTTAATTGGTTTGATAGCTGTTTTACTTTTTTAACGCGCTTATCCAACTCCCGTGTTTTTTCACTCTGCTGCCGCAAAAATATTTCCATTCCGCGCTGGATACCATTGGCGATAGCTTTGGTTTCAACCGGTGTTTGGCCTTCGGTTTTGATGGTATTGGCGATTTTTATGGATTCGGCGCGCAGGTCGCGCGCGGTTTTTTTCTGTTTGGTCTTAGGGGTTGCTTGGGTCATGAGTGTGCCTCATTTAATTGCAGTGTTTATTTTTTGCTGGCTAGACTAACGCCGCCAATAACTAGCCCGGCACCCAGTAATTGCGCCAGAGTAATTTGTTCGTGCAGTACCAGTGCGCCTAAGAATAGGGTGATTACCGGACCTATGCTACCGAGTACCGCGGTTTTGCCGCTGCCGAATAAAATCTCCAATAAGCTGGATGCGTAATAGCTGAGTAATCCCAATCCGGCGATTTTCCAGCCATCACCTTTATTTAACGGTGTCAGTTGCTGTTTGTGTAACCAGAGCGCTGTGGCGGCGTAAAGGGCAGGGCAAATAACATGCGCAAGGTTAAGAGCGGAGTGGCAGTAATCCCGTATTGATAGGCGAGTTTGATCAGGATGCCTTTGCTGGCAAAACAAAAGGTGCCGGTAAATACACAGATAATTCCCAGAAACCGGGGCGATAGAGGCAAAGCGGACATGTGAGTGTTTATGCAAAAAACGGATGGCAACACTGCCACAGATTGTGCGGGCTAGCAAACCCAATTGACCTAATTGTGCGGACACCTAGATGCGTTGTAGATCTAGGTGTGGTGCAATATCTATCGCGCTCTTACCAAATACTGGCCGCTTAATACCGTTTCATCCACCACATGACCCACGCTGTGTGAGGGATAAATTTCAGTTAAATACACGCGGCCTTTACGTTTGACTAGTCGCGTATCAAAGCGTTGATATTCCCCAGTAATCGATTGGTATACCAGTTGATATAAATCCAGTGTGTCGCCGCTGTGCATGCCGTTATTGGTGCCGCTATGGATGACTACTTGTTGTTGACCTGGTGATGAATCTACTCGTGCCATATAGGGCTGGCAGTTAATGGTACTGGCCATATCGTCGCTGGCTTTGGCAACTAGATGCTGTATTTGAATGCCATAATCCGTTTTCCAAAAGCCCGGTGAGCCAAAACCCATCTGATTATCAGGCGATGTTTTCCATTTGCCAAAGGTTCGATACTGGTTGCTGAAAATAATCTGCCCGGTAAAACCATCGCGAATTTCCACGGTGAAACTAAATACACGGCTGCGTTTATCCAGCGGTGTGTTGATATGCAAAAGATTGTGCGCACCACTCATAAAGCGGGTGAAATAACTTGGATTCTCCACTGTATTAGGGAAGGTCATGGTCATATCATCTACTTCGCCACTAACAAAAAACTGCACACGGTTTTGTTGTGATATTGCCTGCACTTGTGTTGCAGCATTCACTTCGCCAAGTGCTTTTGTACTGGCAAACGAGTTGCGTAAATATGTTGGGGTCAGCATGGAATGGCGGTTGCGCAAATTGGCACCAATTAACATCGGCAGATGTTGTTCTACCTGATGCAAAGCACCCAAGCGGCTGGATATAGGCACTGCTCGTGGAAAACTCACAAACGCAATCGATTTTTTATAGCCATTATTAAAAGGCTCTGGGCAGAGGAACTGGCCAGGGGTATTAATGGGTGCAACTGCATCCACTGCGTAAGCGGTAGCGTCACTGGATGTGTGGATAAATGTTGTTGGTGGTATTGTGCTTGTAGCGCTGGCGTCAGGCTGATTGCTTAACGCGTTTTCAGCAAAAAATGGCGCAGTTGCCGGCGTCGTTGTAGTAGTTGGAGCAGTTGCCGGTTTTGTTATGGTTGTTTGAGCTGTAGTCGTCGTGTTAGTTGATGTTACCACCGGTGTGGTTTTAGCTGAGCTTAGTATCGGGGATGTTGTTTTAGCTGTTCCAGGTACTTGGCCTAAATCAGACATTTTGCTGACTTCGGATAATAAAAAAGACAAATCTGTTTCGAGCTTTGCGAGCCTGTCAATACTGGGTTTGCTGTTGTGCCATTCCTCTACGTACTGCTTGACGGTCTCGTCATTCAAATCGATAACTGTGCCATCCTCAGCTTTCAGTTTTTTTGTTTCGTTGCCCGTAAAAAAATTACCGCAGCCAGTAATACTTAATGTTAATCCACACAAAAATAGCACCAGCGGTAAACGATTGCCGGTTGCCTTGAACGAGTGAGTGTCATGCGATCGTTTTAACATCGTACCTTCCATCTTCATCAATTTAAGTGAGCCGGCGGAACTTTATTGCCGCTAGTAATGCTCCTGTTATCGATATCTGCAGATTTAATGCCAAAGCTGATCAAGTGTATTAATTGGTAATTTGATCAAAGTTAGAACTGGTGTAGTCCACTACCAAGCAGTTCATGCCTGCTGCTTTTAGATCATTACATTTGCGATTGGCATCTTGACGAGTAGCAAAGCTGCCAATTTTTAACCGGTAGTAATCGGTATTGCGCACATTGGTTTTTTGATAATTGGGCTCCATGTTGGCCAGTAATTGTGGATTTTTATCTAATAGTTGACCCCATATGGCAGGTAAACGGTAATACTCCGGAATGGATGCAACTTGCAGCGCGAAATTCGCATCCATTGGCGCGACTGGTTCGGTTTGTTCCGCCATGTCATCTGATGTTTCTATTGATACTGGTTCCGGTATTTCGGCGGTAGCTAGTACTTCCTGCACCGGTTGTGGGGAAGGGGTAGGGGTGTAGTGAGCAACGCTGGGTGTCGATGTATGATTTTCAGTGCTCGCCGCACTCTCTTCCAGGCTCGTAGAGAGTTGCGCGAGTTGTCCCAACAAGAGATTTAATTCTTGTTCAATGGCGAGTAGGCGCGTTAGACCAGGTTTGAGTTCGCTCCACTCTTTGAGCAGCTCATCGTGCTTTTTTAACAGTTTGTCGTGTTCTTGCTGTTTACGCGCAAGCGATTTCAGATCTGTCGCGGCGGCATCCGATGACTGCATTGGATTGGAACTGCAGGCGGCAAGGCTGGACAAAAGCCCAAGTAGGGCAAGCAATGGTAACGAGTGACGAATAAATTTTTTCATGATGTAGACTCGCTCTAATTAATACTTGAAATCTTGATATTGAACTTCGCATTGAATTTTATATTTGCTGAGGCCAATGCAGGCTTGATTGGCTTTTTTCTCTGCGTCAGTGCCCGCTTTCGGCGTGCCAGCAAAATAGGCTAACCCCAATTCATAACCACCTTTGTTAGGGTGTTTGATATAAAACGGTGTTTGAATAAATTGCGTGCCTAATTTTTTACGCAACAAGTGGTAATAGAGTTTTAGCATTTCAGGTGATTCAAATTTGCCTGCGCTTGCTACATAGCCGGCTGCTTCATCCAGTGGACGCAATACAAAATCGACTCCGGCGATGACATCCCCTTCAGAGGAAAAGTCCAGATTTTTATCGGCGCTTTTATAACCTCGCCGCTCGATAAATTCTTCATCCACTTTTAAGTGGTAGTTGCCAGGTTTGACGTTGGTAAACAGGTAGTAACCGTCGTATTCGGAGCGTGTGCTAGCAGCGATTTTTTTATTCTTATCTAACAAATTCAACATAATGTAAGGCGCTGGGCCACTTTCCCCGCCTTTTTCTTTTTGGTAGATAATGCCGTCTACTTCACCCGCTTTTACCACGGGTAGCTCAACCATATCGATAAAACCTTTACGGGCTTTAATCGCAACGCCGGGCGTGGCGTTAATCATAAACGGCCCGTCCAATGTAGATTCATCAACAATGATGTCGGTGGTTGTATTGTTGTAGAGTGAGCTTAAGACCGCGATGCCCGCTTCGTTTGTTTTTTCTTCGCGATAGGCTTGTACCGCTTTGACTGTGGCATTTTCGATCGGGCGTTCATTTGCATCAAACACGCCGTTCATATTAAGGTCTTCAAACACTAGCGCGGATACGGCACCTGATTGGGATATTGGGCGGCCAGAGGTAAACACACTTTTCCCTATGGGCTCATACCCCAAACTAAAGCGCAGGCCGATGCCGGCCGTCCAGGAGCCGTCTTCGTTATAACCTGCATTAGTACTTAAATGAAATGCATCTTTATTCCAGTTAAGTCCCAGCTTGATTTGGTATTTGTCGGCAAGCTTGTAATAAGCGTAGTTAAGCTCGCTGTTGAGGCTGGGTGACCAGCCATAATTCAAGGCTCCGCCGTAGCTATAAATTTCATTGGTCGGTTTAACTTCATAATTGGTAAACATGCGAGCATGTAGGCGACCAAAACTTTTACGGTACATAAATGACCCGGTAAGGCTGTCTTCTTTGGGAGGCATCCATTCCGGGTTTAGCAGTGGATCAAACTCCAAATTTACGGCCGCATCTTTGTGCAGCACGAGGCTATTGGAGAAATAACCTAATCGGCCACCTACGCCGATATTATTTTGAAAGTTTTCATTGCGTGTTTCTGAAGCTGCATCCTCGAGCCTATACCAGGAGTTTTGGTAGCTCAAAGGTAGCCAGCTGCCATTAAACAATTGCCCAGACATAGTGACACTTGAGGTATCGCGGATACTGATTTCCCCGTTGTTCGGGGAGCTGGGGGCATTAGTTTGAATTTCAGCGCGGTTGAAGTTGAAGGTGTAGGACGTATTCCATAGACGGGTGCGGTAATTGTAATCCTGACTCAATAAGTCATCTTTATTCTGTAGAGCCCGCGCACTCAGCAAGCCCAGCTTACCCATACTTGCACTGGCTCCCAGAGAAACAAAGTGCTGAGTTTCACCTTGCTTTGGCTCAAATACTGAGCTGCCGGCATTGAATGCGAGCCAATCGGTCAGGCCGTAATCTAATACAGTACTGGCCATGGTGCCTTGTTGGGTCGGATCATAGGCATAGGGAGCGATATTAAAAATAGATTCCCCCACCTCTACCAGCGAAAAGCGATACATGCTTTGGCCGCCGGCGACGGTGTTGCCCTCTACAATATAAGACTCTGATTTGGTTTCACGTTGCCCTTGCGGGCCGTAAAAAATCAATTCAAAGTCGTTATTACCGTAGTCCAACTGGGTGTCATTAAATTCGTAGCGACCACTGCTAATCCCCAGGCGTTGATCAATGAGTACGCCGTTGCGGTAAAGCTCTACATCCCAGCCCACCTGAACTTCACCGGTAATATTGACCTTGCGGTTGTCAGCTAATTGATTGATCGGAGTATTGCTAAAGCTCAATCCGCGACTCAAGGCCTGGGTGTTACCAAAACCAGCGTTTACCGGTACAACATCTCCAAACGCATACTCCGTGGCACCGAGGGGCCCCAGCAAATCGCCTCTGTCTGATTGGCGTGAAAATGTTAACCAAGCGTCACTTAATGAATCTGTTTTGTTACCTGCTAAAAACAATTCGGTATTGAGAAACGCAAGATCTTGGTTGGCAAGTATTGAGTAGTTTGCTGAGGTATTGCGATTCTCTGTGGCTTTTTCGCCAGCGGGTGAGTTGATTAATGGTTGAGTTACGGTGTTTGCTTCTTGCACCCAGGTTTGCACATCCAGCATGGGAGGGGAGAAGGCTTGGTATCCTGATTCTTGTAGCGGTAGCACCGATTTGGTGTTTGCTCCGGCAATAATTGCAGGCTTATTGAGGCGGTCGAAACGCTGCTGTACGGGAAATTTCTCCTTGCTGGTCAGTGACAGGCTGAGCATTGCTTCATTGAGCTGGTAATCAAAGTCAAACCAGCGTGCAATTTCATTCAACTCAACCAGCAAATCATCGTCCATAACATAATCATTCGCCGCTACCTGATAACTTGTTGAGCCGAGTTTGACTGCCAAAGCCCCATTCGCTTGATGAGTCAAATTAAAACGGTTTTGCTCGTTTTGATACCAGCCTTCGGCGGTTCCTGCGGCCACATCAACATAAATAGGAAGTTCGACAATTTGAAAAAAATCGTTGAGGCTAACTTGTAGGCCTTGTTCACTTTTAATTGCAAAAATACTTGCCAGTTCTTGGTCGCCAATCCAAACCGATAAAATCAATTCTTCACCAGCGGCAAAACGACTTGTATCGTCAGCTGTCGCACTCGTGGTTGTTACGTCAGAAAAATTGCTTTCGGCTGTCTCGTCAGGAGTGCTGTCAAAATTTTGGCTGGAGTTGGCGGAGGGGAGGCTAGCTTTTGCCGCTTCAGCTTGCGCAGCAAGAGCCAGTTGCTGCGCATCGTGGTCGGCATACTTTTGTTTGATGCTCTTAAAAATCGCTTGCAGATTATTGTTGACTTCAGTCAGTTTTGGATCTGCAGACTCTGCCGCATTAGATAATAAAATCGTTACTAAACAGGTAGTTATCGCATTTTTTTTGAATCTGATAACGGTTGTTTTTCGCGATTTTTTACGCATCTCGACCCACTCAATTAGCTGTTTTTATCATGCTCCTATTGATGGTGAAGGTTTTGTCGAAGAAGGTTTTGCCGCGAAAATCCTTGACGCCTTCATACACAATACGAAGCTTTCCATCTGTTACAGCAAAGTCCGCGCCAACCCATGCAAGCGAAGTTGTGGCAGATGCAAGCTCGGGCCAGAAATTGTAATCCCCTTGTTTAGCCAACAACACTTCCTTGCCTCCATTGGGAGTCCAATAAGCACTAATATGGCCGATGACGGAATGAGTTCCCGTGCGCGCCAAATTTATCGCTACCGAGCCATCTTTTCTGGTTGGGCTGTAGTTGATATGGGCATCATTTATAGCGATCTTGTAGTCAGGGGTACCTTGTTGAATGACAACCGGAATCGCGAAGCTGAGCACTATGTTCACCGACATGCTCGCTGCATTAGATTGCAAACCTTCTTCTGCTGTTTTTGGCGGAAGGGCTTTAAACAATAAATGTGAACGGTACTCGCCATTGGCTAAACCTTGAGGGCGCCTGATTGCTACTTTAATGGTTTGGCGCTCGTTGGGTTTGAGGGTTACTTGCTTAGGGGAAATTCGCAACATTTTGCTGGCGATAGGAAAGTTAGATGCATCCGTGCTGCTCAAATTGATATATCCACCATCAGACTTTGCTTTTTTTTCTTCCCATTCCAAGCGATAAGTAGTCGTTACTTTCGATATGTTGATGAGTGTGATGTCGGCGGTGCGGTCATTGGTGTTGATTTGTACCCGAGTGGGATTGATCAACAAATTGGCCCATGCGGTTTGGGCGATAAGGTAGAGTATCAGGCTGGGTAAAATATTTCTAAACAGGGTGTTGAGCATTTGTCAGATCCTTATTGGTCTTGTTAAATAGAGGAATCAATTAATAATCTATATTGATGTTTAGGTAAATAATATAGTCTGCGCCGCTGAAATAATTATTTTCAGGACTTCCCGAGGTGCTCAATGTTCCACCTAATTTAAATTGTGCACTGCCAGTTGCCCCCATATTAATCGACGATGGAATATCGACTGAGGTAAGGGAAAATTGTGCGGTTTGTGGATAGCTCATTGATGATGTTGCGGGTAAATCTACTGAAAGATTTACTGTAGTGTAAGGCGCAAAATTGCTAAGCGTGTATACACCAGGCGATCCAGGTTTAAGAATAAAAATATGGTTAGTACTTTGATAGGAACCATTTCGATAAATACTTACGGTGCTAACACTTGTGTTGCTGCGTATTGCGATCTCCCCAAAGTTAAGTGGGTTATCAACAGTAAAATCGGCAACTGATGTTGTAGATGCAAACACAAGAAAAAAAGCGTGGTATTTTTTTTTCAACATATTTCCTCATACAAAAAAGCCTTCAAACCAGTAGTTTGAAGGCTTTTTTGTCTTCAATCGCCTGGCTCTTAATAAGTTACGATAACATCAAAGCTACCAGTGTAGGCTAAGTCTTGATAATTACTGGTGGTGGGGCCGGTTGAATCAGTAATTAAGGTTGCGCCGACATTAAAGGTTGCGCCGCCGCCTGCATCGGTTGTGATGCCTGAGACGTTTGTAACAGCGCCCGCAGTACCAGAAGTTTTGTAGCCGGTAAAATCAACCAGTTTAAATTGAGCTGTACCTGGGCCTGTAGCTGCTGTTAAGTCTCTATTGCCGGGTAACGTCAGCTTGAGATTGGTGAAAGGTGCTACGCCTGCAATGGTAAATACAGGGCGAGCAGGGGTGCCGCCCACAGCTTGTAATGATAAACCGTTAGTGGTGTCTGTTTTGGTGGTACAAGCAATATCGTATGCCGTAGTAGTTCCCGTTGGGGCAACTAACGCCGCTGCACCTGCACCTGCTGGCAACTGTAAGCCAATGCATTTATTTGCATCCGGGCTTGCTTTGGCACGAACTTGACCAAAATCCAGGGTGCCAGTGAAGGTGAAGTTAATTGCGTTATTCACTGTCACTGTTGCAGGTACGGTAACAGTTTCCGCCAGTGCCACGTTGGCGCCCATTAACAGCATGGCAGCACTTAGGCCTGTAACGAGTTTTTGATTACGTTGTTTCATATGAGCACTTCCTATAGAAGAGTTGAACTGTTTAGGTAACAAAACGCCTGGGTACTGACATGCTTGCGCAAGGCGTATGAAGCTATCGACTAGTTTTTGCAAAGCTTTAATAATTAACGAATTATCAACACTTTGCTTACTTTTTGATCTCTTTTGCCGCTTTGCATTTCCCTGTGCGATCAAATCCATAAACGTGCCCTATTGATGCTGCAAAGATATTTACAGTCCTAATAAAGCCAGTGTTTCAAACTATAGAACAGGGGGGGCGCATTACAAGAAGGGTTCAGTATCAATGGCTGAGTAGAAATACGCAGCGCAAATATAAAAATATATTATCCCCTCTTATTGGGGATTTTTTATTCTGCCATTGCTATCTATTCATCCTTTGCTATAACAAATTCATGTAAAACGTTTTCATTGGTACATTCGGTCTTTATATAAGTGAGGGTTTTGTGGACTTAAAAAATTTAATCGATAACGCACAGAAGTTGCCACATATTCCTAAAGTGGTTCAGGAGCTGATAGAAAGTTTTGGCGATGAAAATATCAATAGTGACGAGATAGCGAAAAAGATCAGCGCCGATCAAGTGCTCACAGCAAAAGTTTTGCGCGCGGCCAATTCGGCGTATTACGGCGGTAACCGCAAGGTGTCCTCGGTGAACGATGCAGTATTCATCTTGGGTTTTAATGCGGTGCGCACTCTGGTGTTAGCTTCGGGCTTTACCGGAGCATTCAAGGCGCCGGAAGGTTTTGATTTGCCCGCTTTTTGGCGTAACAGCTTTGCGGTGGCGAGCACCTGTAAGTGGTTGGCGAAATTTTCTAAAGACGATGCAGAAACAGCCTTTACCTGCGGCATGATCCACAATATTGGCGAGTTGCTGATCCATATTATTCTGCCGGATGAGTGCAAAGACATCCAAAAAGTGGTAGATCGCGGTGCGCGTAGCTCGGATATTGAGAAGAACGTGCTCGGGTTTAATTTCCCGGAGGCAGGCGCTGAATTGGCTAATCGCTGGAAGTTTCCCGATACGATTGTCGCTGCTATTAATTACCAGCTAAATCCTGCTGCTGCCCCTGAGTTTTCACGCTTCGCAGCGTTGATTAATATTGCTGACTACATTGTGCTCGAAAATGAAAAAGGCAATAGCGCGGCGTTGATGGAGCATTTCCCCAATGACTTGGCAACTAAGCTCGGTATTAATTTGGCGAAACTGACTGAGCGGATAGACGAAACCAAAGATTTGATTGGCGGGTTTGACGATTTATTACATTGAGATAGTGTGTTGTATTAAGTTGCATTAGCAGTAAAGACAATAAGCGATGGTGAGAGAGCAAAGCCCGTGTTGATCACGGGCTTTTTTTGCTGGTTGTTAGTGACAGGATTGCAACGCATCCACAAAGCAAGCGTCGATTTCCGATGGCGTGGTTTTACGTTTGATCGCTTCAAAAAAAACGGTAGCTTGGGGATATTGGCGGCTTAAATACATCAACCATTGTTTAACCCGGTTGCCGCAGTTGCGCTCGCAGTAGAGCGGCGTGGTCAGTTTGTAGTAGTCGTAGAGCATATTGCAGATGTGGCTCCAGCTAAGCGGAGTGTAATCTTCACCTTTTATATGCGCTTTAATCTGGCGTGCGAGGTCAGGGCAGGCGAGCAGGCCACGGCCGAGCATTACATCGGCTCCATTTGATTGTTCGCGGCAGCGCAAGTAATCAGCTACCGACCAAATTTCGCCATTGGCGACAACGGGAATCTTCAGCTCAGCGCGAATGTCAGCAATGTAATTCCAATAGGCGGGCGGTTTGTAGCCATCCGCTTTGGAACGGGCGTGTACGGTGAGTTCATCGGCACCGGCAGCCTCTACGGCGCGGGCGTTGTCCATATAACTGCTGCGATCTTCATAGCCCAAGCGGATTTTGGCGGTGACAGGAATTTCGCGCGGCACGGCATCGCGCACGGCTTTAATGATTGAATACACACGATCCGGCGTGCGTAGTAAACAGGCGCCACCTTCGTGGGAGTTAACCGTTTTTGCCGGGCAGCCGAAATTCAGGTCAATCGCTTTGGCGCCATAGCGAACCAATTCCAGCGCGTTGATCGCCATAGGCTCGGGCTTGCTGCCGAGCAGCTGAACGCGTACCGGAGTTCCGTTCGGGGTTTTGCAATCGCTTTCCAGCTCTTGCGCGTACTTATAAAAGACCTTGTAGGGAAGTTTTTGGTCGGTAACGCGGATAAACTCGGTTACGCAGCCATCCAATCCACCAATACGCGATAATATGTCGCGTACATGATGTTCGACAACGCCCTCCATCGGGGCCAACATAATGCGCATAGGTTTGCTCAGGTTCGTTCAAAGGGCAGCATTTTAGCCGGATTTGATTGATAATTTGTTCTACTCTGCGTAGATTGCGCGGCCTTTTGCGGGTAAAACCCATCTTTTTACTGATTATCGAGGTTCTTAATGACGCAGCCTGTTTTTCACGACCTGATTAGCGATAGCCAATTGCGCAAAGCGATTGATGTATTGGGTTACGAACAGCCCACGCCAGTACAGCTCAAAGCGATTCCGGCGGCGGTGGCAGGGCAGAATCTCATTGTCAGCTCCAAAACCGGCAGCGGTAAAACGGCTGCATTTTTATTGCCCGCGATTCAGGGGATTTTGGCCAAGCCGCCGGTGAATCCGAGCTCAACCCGCATCTTGATTTTGACTCCTACTCGGGAGCTGGCTCGCCAGATAGTGAAAAATGCAGAACAGTTACTGAAATTCACCGGCTTGAAAGTAGGGATGGTGTGCGGCGGTGAAGAATTAAAGTATCAAAAGGCGATGCTTCGCAAGAACCCTGAAATCGTTGTCGGTACACCAGGGCGTTTGGCGGAGCATATCGCCCATAAATCTACCGAATTTTCTGGCTTGGAGTTTTTGGTGTTGGATGAGGCGGATCGCATGCTCGATATGGGGTTGAGCGAAGACGTACTGAAAATCACCAATACTTGCCGCACCGAACGTCAGACATTTTTGTTCTCCGCCACCATGGAGCAAAAAGGTCTGCGTCATTTGATTAAACAGGTAATTCTCGGTGAAGCGCAGGAAATTTATATTGACGAAAAACCCAATGACATTACACAGCAAATGTTATTGGCCGATGATTACAAACATAAAGAAAAATTACTGGTCGCGCTGCTGCAAAAATCGACCTTTGAAAAAGTCATCATCTTTACCAATACCAAACTTAAAGCCTCTCAGTTAGATAATTTGTTGCGCTATAACAAATTCCGCGTGGGCACCTTGCATGGCGATATTACGCAAGACCAACGCAAAATTACCCTCGACCATTTCCGCATGGGCAGAACAACGGTTTTGGTGGCGACGGACGTGGCGGCACGCGGGCTGGATATTCCCGGCGTAGAGTTAGTAGTGAATATGGATATGGCGTATTCGGGCGATGAGTATCTACATCGCATCGGCCGGACAGGTCGCGCCGATAACGAGGGCAGGGCAGTATCTTTGGTGGACGCAAAAGAGTGGAATCTCACCAAAGGTATCGAACGTTATTTGGGGGCAACGTTCGAGTTAATTACTATGCCGGGTTTAAAGGGTAAATATCAAGGGCCAGATAAAACTAAATCGTCCGGAAAATCGGTTGGTACTAAAAAGAAAACGAACGCAAAAGATAAAAAGCCAGACACTAAGGCACCCAAAGTGAAAGTGCGTGAGCGCGATAAGAAAAACATCGGCAATCGACGTGTGCCTACAGCGCTTAAGACAGCTGTTGCCGTCGATGGTTTTGCTCCGCCGAAAAAGAAAATTACTAAACAAGTTGAGGATAACGATGAGTAAAGGTGCTGCGGTTGTGTCTTTGCTTATGCGTTATTCTCATGTCAATTTTATTTCAATTAAGAGATTGACCGATTTTTAAAATAAGCCTAGTATCAAGTTAAAGGTGGTGAATAGATGAGTAACCACCTGATTTTCTTTAGTAGGTTCTGGCCAATGCGCCAGCGTCACCTAACTGTCACAGACTTTTGTTTTATTAGAAGTGCTCTACAAAAAGTGTTTTGCTTAAACTGTTTTATTGTTTTTAATCAGCGATTGAAGTGTAAATAAATCAACAACTGATCAATAAGTGATAGAAGGGGGTAAACGACACAAATATCATTCCATAGAAAATTGCGTTCTCGGGTAACTTCACGATACTGGGCTTTTGCGAAACCGCCCGTATTATTTTCAGACCTGAAGGGGATTATTCTTTATGGCAAGAAAAACGCATGCCAGACGTAGTGCAAACCATCACTCATACGATGATACCAGCTACCCAGCATCGCGACATAAATCGCGAAAAAATCAACGTAGTGATGACAACATTGTCGAAATAAAATCCCGCTCGCAGCAAGTCGAAACAGCTTACTCTCCCCCTCGCTCCCCCCAACCACTTCGCGCCAAAACAAAATCCCAGCAGCAGTACATCAATGCGATTAATAGTCACATGCTGACCTTTGGTATTGGCCCTGCCGGTACGGGTAAAAGTTATTGTGCAGGCGCATTGGCGGCAGAGGCGTTGGAATCCGGCCGCATTGAGCGCATTATTCTTACGCGCCCCGCAGTTGAGTCGGGTGAGAATCTCGGTTTTTTACCGGGCGATCTCGATCAAAAATTTTCCGTCTATATCGATGCCTTCCGCGATATTTTAAATGAACGTCTCGGTGCTGGTACAGTGGAGTATTGTTTGCGCCATGGTCGTATAGTAGCGGCGCCGCTCGCCTTTATGCGCGGCAAAACCTTTAATAGCAAAACCTTTGTTATTTTTGACGAGGCGCAAAATGCCAGCCCGGCGCAAATGAAAATGTTCCTCACGCGAATTGGTGAAGATTGCAAAGTCGTTATTAATGGCGATATAAATCAAAGCGATATTCGCGGTCCTAATGGTTTGGAGCATGCTGTGAATTTATTGGATGGCCTGGACAATGTCTATGTGCATGAATTTGAGCGTGAAGATATAGTGCGCAGTGGTTTAGTGCGCGATATTATTGATCGCTACGAATTGCCTGACGAAAATTAATCTATTTCAGGGCGTATAAGCGAGTTTACTAAAATTGCTTATACGCCCTTGTCTTTTGTGTCTGACTTGCTAAATGATGGGTGAGTCGGCATTCTGCGCGCTTATTTTTTAAGACCATTCTCGATTTTTATGATCCTCACTCGCTCTGATAATTATTATGAAAGATTTGCGCTGTCCACTGTGCCGTCACCCATTACTACAAAACGTCCAAGGCCTTGCTTGTGTTAATCGCCATCAGTTTGATCGCGCGAAAGAGGGCTATTTCAATTTATTGCCAGTGCAAAATAAGCACTCGCGTGAGCCAGGTGATGCTAAAGAACAATTGCTAGCGCGCCGCCAATTTTTACAGGCAGGTTTTTTTAATCCGCTTAAAAAGCGCTTGCAAGAATTGTTGCCCG
Source organism: Cellvibrio sp. ATLC23 (assembly GCF_057196725.1). Classification (NCBI taxonomy): domain Bacteria; kingdom Pseudomonadati; phylum Pseudomonadota; class Gammaproteobacteria; order Cellvibrionales; family Cellvibrionaceae; genus Cellvibrio; species Cellvibrio sp. ATLC23. The sequence continues at coordinate 170,146 of NZ_JBXUOS010000001.1, forward strand.
CAACAACGGCGACGCTGCTGGATATAGGTTGCGGTGAAGGTTATTTCACCGCGGGGTTTTCAGAATCCCTACCTCGGGCGCAAGTGTATGGAATAGATATCGCCAAAGCCGGTGTGCGTCTTGCGGCAAAAGCCGCGAAAGATAAGGCTGGCTTACTCTACAGTGTGGCTTCCAGTTTCGCCTTGCCCTTTGCCGATGAGTCTATGGATGTGGTAACTCGCATTTACGCCCCAGGCAAAGACGCGGAGTTATGTCGTGTAATAAAACCCGGTGGCAAATTAGTTATAGTTACGCCTGGTGAAAATCATCTATTGGGGTTGCGTACGCGCATCTATAAGGAGGTGCGCCCACATCCCAAGCCAATTACACCCGAAGGTTTTGTAGTGGATGAACACTATCGACTAGGGAGCGATTTGCAGATTAAAGACCGGGAGATGTGTATCGCGCTTTTGACCATGACGCCTTTCGCCTGGAGGTTGGCTCCAGAGTTAAAAGCCTCCATTCTTGCAGATGAATTACAAGATACACTGGACTTTACGCTCAGCTCTTATAATAAAATTTAAATTAATCAATTGAATTAATAGCTTTTTCGTCCATATGGTAATTATAAGATGTGATTTTCATCACAATTTAGAATGCGGTTGTGGCATAAAGCATCAATGAGTTATGATGAAATCATTATTTATGGTTGTTTTTTGTGCCATAAACACAGTTGTTGACCTAAGAAACAGGTTTTATTGCCACTCATATTTACTAATAAGGTTATGTGCAAAAATTCTTGGATTTTACTGTTTGAATGCAGGTAGATTGGCCGCGCATAGGGATTTTTGCTTATTCGATTTCAGTGAGTGAACGGAATCCTTTACTAAATTATACGTTTGAACAAAGCGTACTTTTATAATGAGTTAATTTTAATCATCTTGCGTGCTCACTAAGTTGCTTTAGATTTTTTATCTTGTGGTTATGTGCAACCCATTTGGAAAAACATCAATGATTCCTTCGCTTTTTAATCGTTCTTCGCTTTTATATCCTACGTCGCTAATCGCTCATTCATTTGCGCTCTTCTCGATCCTAACCTTCACTGGACAAGTGGCAGCACAATCAGTGGGTACAGTTAAAGATGCGGCTTTACAGGCGATAGAGTCCAATCCTGATGTGCAAGCGAGCTGGCATGAGTTTAGTGCTTCGATACAAGATGTCCGCGTCGCCCGTGCAGGTTATTTACCTAGCGTTGATATAGGCGCATCGACCGGCAAAACCAACCGCGATTACGATGGCCGCGCGAGCTACACCAATAATCAAGCGCAAATTACCCTTAGCCAAATGTTATTCGACGGGTTCCGCACTGCTGGTGAAGTAGCTCGTTACGATAGCGCGCGCTTGGTGCGTTATTACGAGTTATTAAATACGCTGGAAGTTACGGCGTTGGAAGCGGTGCGCGCCTATGAAGATGTAAAACGCAATCGCGATTTGGTGAGTTTGGCGCGCAATAATTATGTCAAACATCAAGAGGTTTATAAGCAAATTGAAGAGCGCGCTGATTCTGGCGTTGGTCGCCGTGTTGACTTTGAGCAGGTTGCAGGTCGTTTGGCGTTAGCTGAATCGAATTTATTAACCGAAGCGTCTAATTTGCACGATGTGACAGCGCGCTATTTGCGTGTAGTGGGCCAATTACCGGCGGAAGATTTAGCAGCGGTTGAGCTTACACAACAAAAATTGCCTGATAACATTCGCGCGGCGTTAATGCTGGCTTATCAAGGCAATCCGGGTTTTCATGCGGCGATTAAAAACATCAGCGCTGCACAAGCAGCGGTGAAAGTGGAGCGCGCGGGTTATTATCCCAAAGCCGAGCTGCGCGCCCGTCAGGTGACTAGTCGCAATCAGGATGGTTTTGATAATCGCACTGATCCAAATAATTACGGTGATGAAAGCGCAGTAGAATTAGCGCTTACCTACAACTTATATAGCGGTGGCGCTAATCGTGCGGCAGTGCGCCGCTCGTTGGAGCAAGTTAATTTGGCGAAAGATTTACGCGATCAGGCTTGCGTAGATTTACGCCAGAACACACAAATTGCCTATAACGATGCCAAGCGTATTCGTGAACAACTTACTTCATTAGAGCAGCACCGTCTTTCAAGCGATAAAGTGCGCACCGCCTATTCTGAACAATTTAATATTGGCCAGCGTACGTTGCTCGATTTGCTCGATGCGGAAAATGAATATTTTCAAGCGAGCCGCGCATTAATTATTGCCAATGGTGATTTGGAGATGGCGCATGCTCGCTCGCTCGCTGCAATGGGTAGTTTGTTGCCTGCGTTGGGTATAGTGCGCGAGGGCTTAGGTATTATGCACGATACAAAAGTAAATGATTCGCTCAATATCACTGAGTCTGCCTGCCCGGAAATTGCGCCTGTCGCGTTAGGGCGCGACGATTTGATTAGCGAGTTAACACCTCTGGCAGGTGATGCCTTATTTGATGTAGGTAGCTCGCAATTAAAAGTCGGTGCAACGCAAAAGTTAGATCGCTTAATCGCCGACATCAAAGCCACGCCAAAAGTAGTGCAAATCAGTATTGAAGGACATACTGACAACACTGGTACGGATGCGCTCAATATTCCATTGTCCAAAGCGCGGGCCCAGCGTGTGCGGGATTATTTTGTGTTAAATGGCTTAGAGTCAATTCCAATGACTGTCGATGGTTTTGGCGCAACTCGCCCGGTGGCAGACAATACCAGCGTGGCAGGCAAGGCCGCTAATCGCCGTGTTGATGTGACTGTAACGCGCAGCGAGTGATTTGCGCAGCGAGTTTTCGGGCTTGCTACTCAAACCGTTAATCGAAAACGCATCAAATTCCAGTAATTTGGTGCGTTTTTTTATGCGCTATAGCCAGATACTCAGCAATGAAATTGCGCGACTAGTCATGGCCATCTATATTACAGAGGCTTTTGTTTTGCCCGCTTGCTGCACCCGGAGCCACAATGACCCTTGATGTTCAGTTTTCCTCGGATGTTTCCTCTGCTGCCGCTAGTGGCGGTCCGCTGCTGGAGTGTTTGTTGCTCATTGCACGTGCGCATCAAATTACCAGTACGCGCGAAGCCTTGTTGGCGGGATTGCCGTTGGAAGGACACCAACTCACACCTTCTTTATTTGCCCGCGCCGCCAAACGCGCTGGCCTCACCAGTAAAATCGCAGAGCGCGACTTGCTCCAATTAAATACGGCGCTATTTCCTGCGGTGCTTATCTTGCAAGACAACCAAGCTTGCGTATTGCTCGCCATAAAAGAAAATTCTGCGCAACTACTCTATCCTGAGTTGGGTGATGCAGTTGTTGATGTGTCGTTGGAAGACTTGGCTCAGCAGTACGCTGGCCGTGCGATTTACGTGCGCCCGCAAGAGCGATTTGATGCGCGCACCGTCGAAATTGGCAAAAAGGTCAATGCAAAAAATCATACCGGACACTGGTTTTGGAGTGTTATTACCGAGCATAAATATTTATATCGCGATGTGTTGCTCACCGCGTTATTGATCAATTTTTTTGCACTGGTAGCGCCGCTGTTTGTGATGAATGTGTATGACCGCGTGGTGCCAAATCATGCGACTGACACACTTTGGGTGCTATCGGTTGGCATGTTAATCGCAATCAGTGCTGATTTTGCGCTGCGCATGATGCGTACTTGGTTTGTTGATCTCGCTGCGAGCCGTATCGATGTCAGTTTGTCGGCAAGTATTATGGAGCGCGTGCTGGGAATGAAATTTTCCGAGCGGCCAGCATCGGTTGGCTCTTTTACCGCAGGCCTGCAATCTTTTGAGTCTATTCGCAGTTTCATTTCTTCCGCGACTATTTTGGCATTAGTGGATTTGCCGTTTGTTTTATTATTTTTAATTGTTGTCTTGTTAATTTCCTGGCCGCTGGTATTTCCCATCATTGTGGGCGTTGCGTTGGTGATGATTTACACCGCAGCGGTACAACACAAAATGCATTTGTTAGCTGAAAGTTCTATGCAGGCATCTGCGCAGCGCAATGCCACTTTGGTGGAAAGTTTAACGGGGTTGGATACAGTAAAAACCTTGGGCGCCGAAGGCCAAATGCAGGCGGTCTGGGAAAAAACCACGCTCCTTGCATCGCGGGTGGGAGTGAAAATGCGTTTTCTGTCTGGCTCGGTTGGCACAAGCACTTTGTGGATTCAACAAGCTGTATCAGTTGTCATTATTATTGTGGGTGTCTACCAGATTATTGATGGCAATTTAAGCCAAGGCGGACTGATCGCCGCTTATATGTTGTCATCGCGCATTATGGCGCCGGTAGGGCAGACTGCTGGTTTGTTGATGCAATATCACAGCGCGGCAACGGCATTGACGGCGCTGGACGCCATAATGGAAAAACCCGTAGAGCGGCCAGTGGATGCCAACTGGATTAGCCGCCCGCGTTTGCAGGGTGGAATTGAGTTCAAAAAAGTTTCCTTTAAGTACCCACAAGATGAGCGCGAAGTGCTGCGTGATGTGGCGTTCAACATTAACCCAGGTGAACATGTTGCAATACTCGGGCGCAATGGCTCAGGTAAAACCACGATTGAAAAATTAATTACTGGTTTGTATGAGCCGGCTGCAGGATCCGTGCTGTTAGATGGCATTGATATTCGCCAGCTCGATCCGGCTGAATTGCGCCGCAACATGGGGTATGTTGCGCAAGATGTGAATTTATTTTTTGGCTCACTGCGCGACAATATTGCGATGGGCGCATTGCACACAACAGATGAAGCTATTCTAGAGGCGGTGCGTTTGAGCGGCCTGATGGATTTTGTTAACCAGCATCCTATGGGGTTGGCCATGCCGGTGGGTGAACACGGGCAATTACTGTCTGGTGGGCAGCGTCAGTCGGTGAGTATTGCGCGTGCATTGTTGAGCGATCCACCAATCTTATTAATGGATGAACCGACCGGCTCGATGGATCACACCAGTGAAGAAGAGTTTAAGCGTAATCTCGCACAGTTTGCCGCGCACAAAACTTTATTGGTGATTACTCATCGCACCTCTCTGTTGGAATTAGTGAATCGTATTATTGTGATCGATGCGGGGAAAATTCTTGCCGACGGACCAAAAGAACAAGTAATAGAAGCGCTGCGTCAAGGCAGAATCGGGAGAGCATCATGACGGGCTCGCGCGATAAAATCTGGTTTGAGCGCGTTGGTCGCTGGATGAATAAAATCGGTCTGCCTGCAACAGCTTATATCGACAAACTCTATGCGCGCTGGTTTGATCCGCTGCATGAACAGCAGCAGGATTGGGTAACCGATTCGGATTGGGCGAAGTTGCAACAGGAGCCGATACGTGCGCGTGCACTGTTGCGGGTGGTTGCGTTGATTATGCTGTTGTTGCTGGTATGGGCGGCATTTGCGCCGCTCGATGAAGTGGCGCGCGGAGAAGGCAAGGTGATTCCTTCATCGCAACTGCAAATTATTCAATCCTTTGATGGCGGCGTAGTGCAGGAAGTTTTGGTGCGCGAAGGGCAAGTGGTCGAAAAAGGCGATTTGTTATTGCGCATTGATCCCACACGTTTTATTGCTACCTTTCGCGAGAACCGGGCTGAATCTGCGTCGCTGCAAGCCCGTGCCGCACGCTTGCAGGCATTAACTTCCAATACGGATTTACAGTTTGCCGATGACTTAGTGGCGGAAGCTCCGGATATAGTTACGCACGAACGCAGTCTGTACGAGTCCAATCGCAAAGAATTGGATGAGCAATTAAGTATTGCGCGCAGCCAATTAGATCAGCGCTCGGAAGAATTAAATGAAGTGCGTGCAAAACTGACACAAGTAACACGCGCATTAGAGTTGTCGACGCAGGAATTAAATGTCACCAAACCTCTGCTGGCCAGTGGTGCGATTTCTGAAGTAGAAATTTTGCGCTTGGAAGCGGAGGTATCCAACGCAAAAGGTGAGCGCGCGCAAGCCTTATCTCAAGAGTCGCGCTTGATGCTAGCTGTGCAGGAGTCAGAAGGAAAGTTGCGCGAGACAGAATTGCTGGTGAACAATAAATGGCGCAATGAATTATCGGAGGTGTTGAGCAAGCTAGCCTCCCTATCTGAAACCAGCACAGGCTTAGCCGATAAGATTAAATACGCCGAAATTCGCTCACCTGTGCGCGGTACAGTGCAGCGGTTATTTACCAATACCGTCGGTGGTGTGGTGCAGCCGGGGCGTGAAGTGATTGAGATGGTGCCGCTCGATGATCAATTACTAATTGAAGCAAAAGTGTCACCCAAGGACATCGCGTTTTTGCACCCGGGGCAAGCGGCGATTGTGAAGTTTACTGCCTACGATTTTGTGGTGTACGGTGGATTAAAAGGCACGGTTGAACACATCAGCCCGGATACGATTACTGATGAAAAAGAGCGCACCTTTTATATTGTTCGCGTACGCACCGAGCGTGCTGGTTTTGACCCCAGTCTGCCGATTATGCCGGGCATGATGACGCAAGTGGATATCCTTACCGGCAAAAAAACCGTGCTCGCGTATTTGTTAAAACCGGTGCTGCGTGCGCAGCATAATGCGATGACTGAACGATGATACAACACTTCTTTTTTACTTCTGCCGATATCACATCAAACCGCTGGTTGCAGGCATTTCCTGCGGCACAGATTAGTGATGTGCTGCCTATTACTGTTGCTACTGATATGGTGTGGTTGCTGTTGCGCGATGAGCAGAGTTTTACGCAGATTAAAAACCTGAGTTTCGCCGGTGCGCGGGTTATCGCTATGACTGCTATCGAATCACCACAGGAAGCGCGTCGTGCGCTGGAGGCGGGGGCGAGTGGTTATGTGCATTACTTGGCGATACCACAAGTGCTCGAGCAAGTGGCGCAAGTAGTCGCTGCTGGCGGTATGTGGTTAGGTGCAGATTTGATGCGGCAATTGGTATTGGCAACGGCGCGTATATTGCCAGCGGCTGAAACCGCTCAGGCTGATTTGTCGCAACTGACTAGTCGTGAAAGGGCCGTTGCTGAATTAGTCGCTGCCGGTAAAAGCAACAAAGAAGTTGCCCGCGAGCTGGACATTACTGAGCGCACTGTAAAGGCCCATTTGAGCGCTGCTTTTGGAAAGCTTCAGGTGCGCGATCGTCTGCAACTTGTATTGGTGTTATCTAACAGTTCTGGCGTTTAAAACATTTTCTGCAAAAAAGCCCCTCATCTATTCTTTATTCTTTTAAATAAATAAAAAACATCTTCTTATTGTCCTTTAGTCCAATGGCGTAAGTTTCAACACTGGCTAGACTTCAACTATCGCACTCACTTTGTGAGATGTATCACATATTTCTATTGCATGGAGTTATCTATGAGTACTGCTGTCGCCAAGGTTGCGTTTCTTCAAGGTCAAGCATGGGCGAAGGCCCCGGATGGGACTCTGCGTGCTCTTACAGTTGGTAGTACGCTGAACGATGACGATATATTGGTAACGGCGCAGGGCTCCCGTGTTGAGTTGGATGTGGGCAATGGTGAGCTTCTAGTAGTTAACGGTGGCCAAGAAGTGGGCATGAGCCGTGACTTTCTTGCCGAAACGGCGACCGATGCGGATGAAGCATTGTTGAGCGATGCCAGTGTGCAAGAGGCTCTGACCGTATTGGATCAAGGCGGCGACCTGTTGGATGAGTTGGAAGAAACCGCTGCGGGTGATAACACCAGCGGCGGCTCGGATGGTAGTAGCTTTGTGCGTTTGGCCAGAGTTGTTGAAGGGACTGGCGGGCAGTCCTTTGGTTATGATACGGCTAACCCAGCTGCGGCTGGCACCTCGCAAAACGATGCTGACTATATCAACCGCGCGCCTTTGGTAACTGATCAAACCTTGGCAGGTAATGAGGATGAAGTGCTCACTGGGCAAATCATCGCCACTGATATTGAAGGTGATTCAATCACCTATGCGCTGACCAGCGCGCCAGCCAATGGCACTTTGCAGCTCAATCCGATCACTGGCCAGTTCACCTTTATCCCTACCGCAAACTATTTCGGTCCAGACAGTTTTGTCGTCACCGTGACCGATAGTCGCGGTAATGCCAGTAGTACCACTATCACCTTAAACATACTATCGGTTAACGACGCACCTACCACCAACGATATCAACCTCACAACCGACGAAGATGTACCAGTTAACGGGCAGGTTGTGGCGGAGGATATTGAGGGCGACACATTGACTTACACTGTGTCTGGTCAGCCAGCGAATGGCAGTGTGGTGCTGAACCCGGCTACTGGCGCGTTTGTGTATACGCCTAATGCCAATTACAACGGTAGCGATGTGTTTATCGTGACAGTGGATGATGGCAATGGCGGTACAACCACCAGTACCGTGCGTATTGGTATCAATCCGGTCAATGATGCACCGGTCAGCAATGACCAAAACCTGATTACCGATGAAGATACTCCTATTGATGGCCAAGTCGTCGCCAGCGATGTCGATGGCGATACGCTGGGTTACAGTGTTTCCGGCCAGCCTAGCAACGGTGTGGTAGTCCTTAATCCAGCTACCGGTGGTTTTACCTATACCCCGAATGCCAACTACAACGGCAGCGATAGTTTTGTCGTCACCATTAGTGATGGCAATGGCGGCACAACAACCAGCCGAATTAATATCGGCATTAATCCTGTCAATGATGCCCCAGAGTCTGCTGACCAAAATCTCACTACGCCGGAAGATACGCCGCTCAATGGTCAGGTAGTGGCTACTGATGTTGAAAATGACACCCTTGCTTATGTTGTATCCGGCCAGCCGACAAATGGCAGTGTCACTCTTAATCCGGCTACCGGTGTGTTCGTGTATACCCCGAATGCTAATTACAACGGCAGTGATAGTTTTGTGGTGACTATTGATGATGGCAATGGTGGCTCTACTACTAGCCGTATCAATATTGGTGTTACTCCGGTGAATGATGCGCCGGTCGCTAGCAATTTGAATTTGACTACACCGGAAGACACGCCGATCTCCAATCAAATCAGTGCGTCTGACGTAGATGGCGATACGCTGACCTTTAGTCTTACTGGTGCGCCAAGCAATGGTTCGGTGAGCTTAAATCCTGCAACGGGTAACTTTACCTACACCCCGAATAACAACTTCAACGGTAGCGATAGTTTTGTAGTGACCATCAGCGATGGCAATGGTGGAACCACCACCAGTCTGGTCAATATCGGTGTAACGCCGGTGAATGATGCCCCGAACGCCAGCAATCAAAATCTCACCACACCGGAAGATACCCCCGTCAGCGGCGCTATCAGTGCCAGCGATCCAGATGGCGATACGCTCACTTACAGCGTGTCTGGTACACCCGCTAACGGCAGTGTGGTGCTGAACCTGGCAACGGGCAGTTTTACCTATACACCCAATGCGGCCTATAACGGCAGCGATAGCTTTGTGGTCACCATCAGTGATGGTCAAGGCGGCACTACCACCAGTACCGTCAATATTGGTGTTACGCCGGTGGCGGCGACTACCGTGAGCAGTGTCACTAGCCCATCGATAACGGAAGGTGGTGATCTGGTCTACGACGTGACCCTCAGTGGCCCAGCTGCCAGTGGCACTAGTCTGGCCTACAGTTTAGGTGGCGGTACTGCTAGCGCCGCTGATTATGGCAGCGCTAGCTTCAGTAATGGCGTGACGCTGGTGGGCGGCAATTTGATTATTCCAACCGGGGTAAGCAGTTTTACCGTGACTATACCGACGGTGGACGATGCTATTGCTGAGGTTACCGAAACCCTGCCGCTCAGTGTGGGTGGTGTGACGGGTACGGGCAATATTCTGGATAACGATCCTGCCCCCAAAATTACCTCGCTTGGCGTAACTCATGCCACAGAAGGCGCCAATCTGGTGTGTACCGTAACCTTCGATCAGGTACTTGGTGCGCCCCACACTTTGTCCTACAGTATTGGCGGCGGCACAGCATCGCTTGCAGATTACGGTACGCCAATTTTTAGTAATGGTGTTACGGTAGTGGGAGGGAATCTGTTAATTCCCAGTGGGATTAGCAGCTTTAACATCACCCTGCCAACCGTAGACGACACTCTCAATGAGCCAACGGAAACTGTTCCCTTTACCTTTGGTGGATTGACCATCAACGGCAACATTTACGATAACGATGCGGCGCCGAGCGTGAGTATCGACAATGTCAGCGTGAATGAAGCAGATGGTACGGCTACCTTTACAGTCAGTCTCTCTGCGGCTTCTGGTCGTGCTATCAGTGTTGATTACACCAGTAGTAATGGCAGCGCTACAGCGGGTACTGATTACACCTCGGTAAGCGGCACATTAAATTTTGCGGCCGGTGATACCAGCAAAAGCATCACGGTAAATATTGCCGATGACAGTATTTTTGAAGGCAATGAAAACTTCTTTATTACCTTAAGCAACCCGACTAATGCCACCCTCGGTACTGCGGTAGGTACAGGTACGATAGTGGATAACGACAGCGCCCCGACTGTTAGCGGCGTTTCCAGCCCATCGGCCACAGAAGGCGGTGATCTGGTGTACAACGTGACCCTAAGCAATCCATCGGCCACCACAACCACCGTGGCTTATACCTTGGGTGGCGGCACTGCAGTGGCTGCTGATATAGGGACACCGACATTCAGTAATGGTGTGACCTTGGTGGGTGGCAATTTGATTGTACCGGCGGGCGTCACCAACTTCAGCGTCACTGTGCCCACAGTCGATGACGCACTCAGTGAACCGACTGAAACCCTGCCATTGACGATTGGCGGTGTGACCGGTACGGGCAGTATTATCGATAACGACGGCGCACCAAGTCTAAGTGTCAACAGTGTCAGTGTGAATGAGGCAGGCGGCACGGCGACCTTTACTGTCACTCTGTCTGCGGTTTCGGGTCAGGCCATCAGTGTGGATTACGCCAGCAGTAATGGCAGCGCCACAGCGGGTAGCGATTACGCCTCGGTGAGTGGTACCTTGAATTTTGCGGCCGGTGAAACCAGCAAAACCATCATCGTCAATATCACCGATGACAATCTTTTTGAAGGCAACGAAAATTTCATCATCACTCTAAGCAATCCTACTAATGCCGCGCTAGGTGTAGCGGTAGGCACGGGTACAATTGTGGATAACGACAGCGCTCCAACGGTTAGCGGCGTATCCAGCCCATCCGTGACTGAAGGTGGAAGTCTCGTTTACAGCGTGACTCTGAGCAACCCATCGACTACTTCAACCAGCTTGGCTTATAGCCTGGGCGGTGGTACTGCAGTAGCAGCGGATATAGGCACACCCACCTTCAACAATGGCGTGACCTTGGTTGGCGGTAACTTGATTGTGCCAGCGGGCGTGACCAGCTTTACGGTCAATGTGCCGACAGTTGATGACACTCTCAATGAACCGACCGAAACCCTGCCGTTGACCATTGGTGGTGTAACCGGCACGGGCAGCATTGTTGATAATGACGCTGCGCCCAGCCTGAGCATTAACAATATCAGCGTGAATGAGAATGCAGGCACTGCGACCTTTACGGTCACCTTGTCTGCAGTGTCAGGCCAAGCCGTGAGTGTGGATTACGCCAGCAGCAATGGCACCGCCACAGCGGGCAGCGATTACACCTCGGTGAGCGGCTCCTTGAACTTTGCTGCCGGTGAAACCAGTAAAACGATTACGGTCAATATTACCGATGACAATCTTTTTGAAGGTAATGAAAACTTCACTATCACACTAAGCAACCCGACAAACGCCTCAATCGCCACCGCCGTAGGCACAGGCACGATTGTGGATAACGACAGCGCTCCAACGGTTAGCGGCGTATCCAGTCCCTCGGTGACGGAAGGCGGAAACCTTGTTTATAGCGTGACTCTGAGCAACCCATCGGCCACCCCAACCAGCTTGGCTTATAGCTTGGGTGGTGGCACTGCTGTAGCAGCGGATATAGGCACACCCACCTTCAACAATGGCGTGACCTTGGTTGGCGGTAACTTGATTGTGCCAGCGGGCGTGACCAGCTTTAGCGTCACAGTACCAACAGTGGACGACACTTTTGTCGAAGCAACTGAAACTGTGCCATTAACAATTGGTGGTGTGACCGGAACGGGCAGCATTATCGATAACGATACTGTGCCGAATGTTGCTCCTGTAGCTGGCGATGATCCTGCATCAACTCAGCTAACCGCCGGATTAAAAAGTGGCACAAACTTCACCTGGACCCAGCCCTTTATCAGTTCAATTAGCGCAATTGGCGGCACATTAATTACCAATAATGCAGATGGTGTTGCGGGTGCTATGGGCGTTGCAGGGAAGGGAAGCACTACAGAAGTTGATGATGAAATCCAAAATGGCGAAGCTATTTTGGTTACCTTTAATGCTCCAGTGGTAAGTGCAAGCTTTGGTTTTGACAAGCTCGATTTCGCTGGTGTTCCCGAAACCGGTTTGTGGATTGCTTATCTCGGTGGTGTGGAGGTAGGTCGGGGGCAATTCAATCCAACAGACGCTACCCGCAGAGGAACTGTCGATGTTAAAGATGCATCAGGCAATGCGATTGCATTTGATCAACTTAAATTTGATACAGCCACTGCTGGTTCAGACTATGTGGTTACTTGGTTAACAGTTGGGCGCAATACTGCGACAGTGCAAGAGGGAATGAGTGTTTCTATTCCTGCCGCTACAGGAGTATTGGTTAACGACTCAGATTCAGATGGGGGCACATTATCAGTAGCTGCTGTGCGTACTGGAGCAGAGGCCGGTGTAGGAACTGACGGTACTTTAGGTGTTGCATTGCAAGGTGCATACGGCAAGTTAATTCTGAATGCCAACGGTAGTTATAGTTACACCGCCGATAATCTTGCGAGTTTACATCCTGGTCAAATTGCCAAGGATCATTTCACCTACACCTTATCGGATGGTCAAGGTGGTACCGATAAAGCAACCCTAACTATTTCAGTATTTGGTGCTATGGGAAGCGATAATCAATTTTATGGCACGGCTGGAAACGACACTATTGTCGGCACTAGCGGCGCTGATTTTATTAGCGGTGGTGCCGGTAACGACACCATGACTGGCGGTTTAGGTGCAGACACGTTTAAATGGGCGCTTGCCGATAAAGGTACTGCCGGAACGCCTGCGAGGGATGTCATTCAAGACTTCAGTACTGGGCAAGGGGATGTGTTGCACCTCTCCGATCTATTGCAAGGCGAGAACTCCGCGAACCTGACTAATTATTTGCATTTCACCTCTGCAGCAGGCAATACAACCGTTCATATCAGTAGTGCTGGGGGCTATAGTGCTGGCTACGTTGCAGGTGCGACTGATCAAACCATTATTCTAAATGGCGTTAATCTCAGTGGCACTGACCAGGCTATTATCAACCAATTAAAAGCCGCAGGTAATTTAATTACTGACTGATAAATAAGTGTGAAAAATCCCGCTTTTTTAGCGGGATTTTTTTTATTGAGGCCATTCTATGTATGTAAAACGCAATCAAAGCGGTGAGATTGTTTCAATCAGCAAAGTGGCTGAGGGAGAATTTACTGAGTCGCTCGGCGATGATGCACCGGAAATACTGCAATTTTTGCAGAGTGAAAAATCGGCTGAACAGCTTGCACTTGAACAAACCGATCAGGCGATGGCGCGGGTATTGGAAGATGTGGTGAGTTTGCTGGTAGAGCAGGGCGTGATTCGTTTTACCGACTTGCCTGCAATTGCGCAGGATAAATTATTGGCACGCCGCGAATTGCGCGGCAAACGCCAAGGTATTCAACTGCTGGATGATGGCGACAATTTACATCTTTAATCGCACACGTTTAAAAGCGCATCGTTCACCATACACAGTTAATAAAAAGTTTTTAGCATCAGATAATGTGCGAGCCGGTAAACCCATCGAGTCCTATTTTACTCAAGGATTGTTGTTCAGCATCGCTGATTACACCCTCGGCAATCATCACAATGCCTAATGAATGACCCAGTGTGCAGAGGCTTTGCACAAATGTTTGGCTGCTCGTATTGCTGTCAATATCGCGCGTAATGGCGCTGTCTATTTTTAAATAGCTCAGCCCCATTGCCTGTAAATCACCAAATTGAGTGAATTCCAAACCAACATGTTCCAAGCCAATACGGCAACCTAAGCTGCGCAGCCGTGTAGAAAATGCGCGCAACTCTTCCAGATGGCGCAGCATGCAAATTTCAGGAAATTCTAGCCACAAGTTTTTTGTGTGCTCTGGCTCATTGCGCAACAGGGCGATTAGTTGTTCGCGAAAATTGGCGCTGCATAATGACGCCGCCGAAATATTAATCGCCAGGGGTTCATTTGTATGGCCAAGTTGTAACAAGGCTAACTTTATTATGGCCAAATCCACATCCGGCATTAATCCTAAACGTACGGCCCAATGCATGAAATAACCGGCGGACTTGAAGTCTTTATCTAATTTCATGCGCGCAGCGGTTTCATGGTGAATTAAATCGCCATTGGCGTTGCGCACGGGGAATTTAGCTAGCGCAATAGTTTGCGCGGTTAATGAAGCGGTAATGGCAGCGCGCCATTCGCTTAAGTTGAGTTGTACAAAATCCGGTTGATTGTTTTCCAGTATTACAACTGCACGGTTACCTTTTAATTCTGCTTGGGCGAGCGCCCCATCCAGCTTGTGTAAAAGTGCATTGCGATGATCGTTGCTATTGAAACTGCACAATGCCAGAGGCAGGGCGATTTTATCGAAGCCGTTGGCAATCAATTGAAAGTTTAATTTTTGCGATAAATCTGCACTGAAAATATCGATAGGTTTATCGGTTGGTGTGAGCAACGCAAAATCGCTGCCGTTTAAACGGCCTGCGTAGCTGTGGGAATAGTTCCCTTGCATGTCCTTGAATACATCGGCGAGCGTGCGCAATATCTGGTCGACTTGTTGATGCCCTAATTGATTGTTGAGTTCATTCAGATTCATTACCCGAGCCATTACTAAAATGCCTGACGACTGTGCGTCTTCGCGGGTTAATTGGGTGTCGAGCAAGTTTAAAAAATGGGTGCGATTGGCAAGCCCGGTGATCGCGTCTGTTTGCGATTCGCGGCGCAGTACTTCAAGTTGGCGCGCTTCTTTATCCAGCATTTGTTTAACGCCCAGCGAGAGAGTATTCATCGCGCGCACCAAACGCTGAAACTCTTTGGTTTTTGGCTCTTCCGAGGTGATAAAACGGCGCTCACCTATGGCTTCAGCTTGATGGACGACCAAATCCAAAGGGCGCGAAATATATTTCAAAATAAAACTGCCAATCAAGCCGCTCAGCAGTGTAGCCACAATAAACCAGTCTAATAAATCGCGGGTGTTATGCCAGAGCGCCTCTACAGCGTAGCGCGAGTGACTTTTTACAAGCAGTGTTCCCGCTTGTTGCCAGCCATCTTGTACCTGCGCAATGCCGGGGGCCACATTAAATTTTACGTATTTGGAAAACCATTGCGGCACAACAGTAACGGCAGCAGCATTTTCTTCAAAGCTGCGCGCAACAATGGGTTTTTGGTGGGCGTCCTGAAATATAATATATTCGTAATGGCCTGCATCAAATTGCGCAGTAATGAGCAGCTCCAGCGTGATGGGATCCTTCTCGGGCATTTGCGATATGGATAGCGCAAGCGAATTGGCATTGTCGATATTTTTTAAGCGTAGTTGCTCTTGCAGATAAGTTTTTGCAGTCAGTGTGCTGATGACAAAATTACCGCTCAGCACCATAAGTAAGAGCACAATAATACCAATCCACAATTGTTTAATTAATGACATGCTGGTTGCCTTTTAGTATTCATCGTCTTTGGTGATTTTAGGGTAGAGCACCATGGTATCCATTATTAAAATCCTTCTGCTTTTGCTCGCGCGAGCAAATCGCGCCAGCGCGATAGGCGAGCAGTTGGATCAGCTAGTGTCGATTGGTTGCCCACCCAGAGGCCTTCACTGTTGAAGCTGAATACCGGATGCAAATCGGGGCGTTTATTGGCGGGCTCAATAGTGTTAATCAAACTGTCAAGAATCAAGGGAATAGCATCGGGAGTGGGGTAATAGCCCAGTACCATATGCGCTTGAAATAATTTGCTCTGCGGGCCACCGATTTGCGCTTTTACATAAATCAGGCGCAATTGTTGCGTTGCAATACCTAATTGCAGCAAGCTGAAATATTTTGCGATAGTGTAATCTTCGCAATCACCTGCGCGCACGCCCATAATCTCTACCGGTGTGGCCCAGTAATCGCTTTTCTTCCATAGGACTTTGTCCTCGGTATAGCGCACATTTCGATTAAAAAATTGGTTTACCTCAAATAGCTTTTCTTCTGCCGGTGAATTGTTAGCTTTATCGAGCATGCGGCTCCATGCGCCCAGTAAGGCGCTGCCGTCGCTGCCGTAACGGTTTTGCATGACCTGCTGCATTTTATGTGAATCCAGCTGGGCGGACGCCAGAAGCGAGAAAATAAACGCCAGCAGACTCGATAGGATTTTGATACGCAAGCGAAAAAACTCAGGCCGGCACATCAAACAGATCCGTTAGGTGTAATGTCGCATGAAAACAATAAGGCATGATTGATTCGTTGTAATGATCAGCATGCCTTGGAGTATAGCCAGTGTTTGGAGAAATGCGCCTTGTCGTTCACTCACCGGATTATTGCACTTAAGAGCTGCCAGCTGTGGCGCCGCTTAAGTGCAATGGGGTGGTGGATGTTGCCTAAATAAAATATTCTGGATGTTCCTGCGGAATCAATTCCAAAATATTGTAAACGTCTTTTAAGTGGACGCTCATAGCCGCAGCTGATTTGTCTGCAGCGCCAGCTTTGATTGCCTTAATAATCGCTGCATGCTGACTGAGGACTCGTTTATATTGACCGCTCACATGCAAACTGAGATTGCGCACGCGATCCATATGGGCTTTCTCTGCCTCGATAAACGATGCAACACGCGGATATTGAGTAAAGTTTGCCAGCGCGTGGTGAAAGTTGTCATCGAGTTTTTGAAAGGCGAGCGCATCATCATCTGCCGCTGCCGCTTTTTGGTCGGCGATGATTTTTTCACAGGTATTCACCGCTTCCAAGCGGATGGCTGCGTCTGGATTGGTGGCAATCTGCGTGACTACAGCAACCTCTAGTGCTTCGCGAATAAAACGAGCCTCTAGAATTTTTTCAATACTGAACTTAGACACATAGGTTCCGCGCTGGGGCAATACTTCAACAAAACCTATATTAGAAAGTTGGATTAAAGCTTCCCGTACCGGGGTACGGCTAACGCCAAACTGCTGGGCGAGAGCGGTTTCGGAAATCATCTGGCCGGGTAGAAGTTCCATGCTGATAATTGCATCGCGGATAAAGCCAAATATCTGGCTGGCCGCTGGGCGGTCATAAGACAGGCCTTTGGATTCTGGGCGCATGCTAATCAAAGGCTGTTTAGCCACTCTGTATCTCCTCTGGAAAAATCAAACTGCCAACTTCTGGTGGCGCTGGGTAGCAAAGATGGATTGTGCCTTGTTACGCGCCGCTATGCCATATCCGTGTGTGCGTGATTCGAGGGGGCAGCAACAGGATTTAGGCGTCATTTATCTGCCTGGATTACTTATCAGTAAAAAAGTATCTATAGGTTGAATTGTTTTTATTAGCATAAAGTCATTATGACAAAAAGCTTGACCCACTAGTATGCAAGGGGTAGGATTACCTCAATGTTTACTGCGCTATCGACAGGGCAGTGGACAGGGGTTGTGTTTGACCTTATTTCTGGCGGATTTTTTCCGCCAGTTTTTTAAACCTTAATGTTGTGGTTGAACTATTTATATTGAACTTCTTTCGCATTGTTCATTGTAATAGCTCTCCTTTGTATGTTGTTTGACCTCTCCCTTATTTTGCAGTCACTGGTTTCAGTGACTGCTTTTTTTATCGAAATTTATTCGATTCCCCAAATATTAATGACAATAAAAAAGCGAGTCAGGTGTTAGCCGACTCGCTTTGAATATTTTTTTATTGATCTGGCTTAGTTTTTTACACCGCGTGCTCTGCTGTGATTAAAGCGTTCCAACAGCGATGTGTAAACGCCAGTTGCCACCCCACCCAGCGCAATCCACTCCAGTATCAATGGCTCAAAGCTGCTGTCGCGTTGGCCAAAGGCCTCCTGCATTTGTTTAACCTGATAAGCCATACGCACTTGTTTGTCTTCTGCTGGACTTTCCAGACCTGCCAAAATTTCTGCACGAATAGTTAATGTACGTAGCAGTTCGGTATTGTTTGCTTGCGCGGTACTGGTGATTGCATCTGCTTTGGCTACGCGCTGTTGTAACAGGCTAAACGTACCACTAGGCCAGCGCGGGGTATTGGCGATGAGCGCGTCCAATTTTTCTTTTTGTGCAGTAAGGTGTTCACCCGTGGTTTGTGCGATGACGGCAAGTTCATATTCACGCACTGCATCCAGTGCATTAAACAGGTCAGTCCAACTTTGTTCTTCCGCTTGGTTGCGCGCGCTATCACGTTTAGTGGCAATAGCGGTGATAGCGGCATTAAATTTATTTTGCAGTGCTTTGGCTGTTTCTTTTGGCAAATCTAACGCAAAAAATTCTGTTTTAAGCGCGTCGATATCCGTTTTGGCGGCATTGAGCTGTTCAAGTGTTTGGTTGCTGAATTGGTTGAGTTGTTCAATCAGATTCTCGGCTTGAGCTGTGATTGCCTGACGCTGCTCTTTGGCTGCTTCAAATGCTTGGTTACGCTGGGCGAATACCGCATCGCAATGGCTGCGGAATTCTTGCCAGAGTTGTTGATCTTCTTTGTGCCAGCTTTTGCCGATGGTTTTCCATTGGGCTTGTAATTGTTTGACGGTCTCGGTTGCCGCGCGTATATCGGTAGCTTCTACCAATGTTTGCGCCTGCTCTATTAAACCTTGTTTGGCGTTTTTGTTACTTTCGTATTCGCTGGTGATTTTGCCAAACAATTGTTCCATCAAACTTTCAAATTCTTTTTGCAGTTCATTGCCGGCTTTGCGCGGCACCGGCCAGTAGGTTTGCCATTCAGCGCGTGCAGTTTTTAAGGTTTGCTCAACGTCTTTCCATACTGCGTTGCTAAAATCGTAACCTTGTAAGTACTGTTGTAATTGATTCACTAATTCGCGGCGTTTATTTAAATTGCTTTCGCGCTCGGCTGCTTGCGCTTCAAAAAATTCTTTGCAGGGTGCATAGGCCACGGCGGATGCCTGCTGGAATTGGTGCCAGAGTTCGTCGTCTTGTTGCTGTACACCTTTGCTGACTTCTTTCCAGTTGTCTTGCAGTTCGTGCACTTTAGTCGCGAGAGCCTCTGGATTCATGCTGCTGTTGGCCAGTTCTTGCATCTGAGTAATCAGCGATTCTTTTTTAGGGGTGACAGCAAATTCGTGCCAATCGCCAAGTTTCGCCAGTTGCGCTTCAAAGTCATCGATTTTGGCTTGAATACCTTTAGGGATTTCTGCCAATTGCACACGTTTTTCCTCGAGTTCTTTTTGAATCGCGCGGGCTTTGCGCACAAAACCTTGCTCGGCCGCCCATAAACCTTTGCGCGCCAGTTCACTGAAGTCGCGCAGCGCATTTTTGGTCGCTTGTTCGGCTTGATGGCGCTGCGCCCAGATTGCATCCAACTTGGCTTTGGCTTCGTTTAATGTGTCGGGCAGTTCATCGCCCAATTCTTTTGCTGACTTAATTAATTGTTGCAGTTTTTGCTGTGCATTTTTGACCAGCTCGGAATCTTCCGCTTGCTCCAGCTTTTCCGTTAATTGTTTAACGGTGCCGGAAGTTTTGATTTGGTCGAGTAAATTCAAGGTTTGCTGTTTGCGCAGTTCGAACGCTTTGCTGAGTTTATCCAGCGGCAATTGACGGTTGGCAGCCAAACGCACAGCATTGCTCAACTCCTGAATTTTTAATTCGTAGTTAGCGTTGAGCAGTTCATCGACATGGCTTGCGCGATAAATATCGCCCGCCAATTGTTTCAGGCTGTTATACGCCTCTTCTGCCAATTGCAGGGCTTGTTGATCAAGCGATAGTTTTTCTTCTTCATCGGCGATGGCTTGCGCGCGGGCATTGATTTTTTCTTCGCATGCGGCAAGGGCGCTTTGGTAGCGCGCTTGCGCTACAGCAGACACTTGCCCCAAGGCATCCCACTCGCTTTGCAATACTGTCAGTTTCGCTTTGAACAGTGAGTCTGCTTCAAAATGGGAGTGGCGTTCCAGCTTTTCGCAAATGCGCACAGCACTGGCCTCCAGTTCTGCCACTTTTGCATCTTCCGCTTTAAATACATCCAATTTAGCTTTAACAATTTTAAATACGTTTTTGTCTTTGGTTTTTACTGTTTTGGCGAGTTGTTCCAGAATCTCACGGCTATGTATTTTTTCCGCAGCTGCTTGGCGCAATTGGCTGGTGGCGCCATCGCTGGCGAGTTTGAGCAGCTCGCTTTCATCGTTGGTTTGCTCAACCACATCCAAACTAATAACCGGTTTCGGCGCTTTGGATTCTGCAACCGGAATAGGTGCTGGCTTAATCGGTTCGGCTTTGGCTTTGCTTCCAAACAGTTTGCGTAATAATTTCATAGTCGTGGCTCGTCAGTCAGTGAAAGTAGTTAGTAAAGTTTGTCAGTTAAATAAAAAGTTAAATCATTTGCTGCAATAAAATCTGTACTGGGTGGGGCAGTTTTACATTGTCGATGCGTTTGGTTTGGCTGCGGCAGGAATAACCAGTCGCGGTTAACTTGCCGCTGTTGACTGGGTTGTTCACCACTTGCGACCAGGACAGCGCATAGATTTTTTTAGAGGTTTCGACATTGCTGCTCTCGTGGCCATAGGTTCCAGCCATACCGCAGCAGCCGGTTTCGATGACTTTTAATTGTTGGCCGAGTTGAGCGAAAACCGTTTGCCAATCTTTTACCGAACTCACTGCATTGGTTTTTTCAGTGCAATGGGCAAGCAGTGAAAACTCCGCAGCTTTGAAATCGCGGGTTTTGCCGCTGAGTTGTTCACTCTGTTGCGCGAGCCACTCTTGAATCAGTTGCACCTTAGGCGCGTTATCGCCCAGCACTTTTTTGTATTCGGCGCGGTAAGCGAGTGTCATCGCCGGTTCAATACCCACCAGTGGAATACCGGAAGAGGCTAAGCCGTTCAATTGCGTTGCGTTGGTATCTGCCGCTTTGGCAAACGCTTTTAAAAAGCCATGTACTTGCAGCGGTTTGCCATTGGGTTTGAATGGCGCGAGCAAGGGAGTGAAGCCGAGCTTTTGTAACAAGGTGATGGTGTCGATTACCAATGGTGTTTCAAAATAACTGGTGAAGGCATCCTGTACCAGAATAACCGCTTTGGTTTTTTCGGCAGGTGTGAGCTGCGCGATATTCTCCAGGGTGGCGTAATTAACCCCGAGTTTTTCTGCCGCTTTATGCAGGCTGATACCGGTGAGCAGCGGGCTATCGACCATGCCGATAAAACGCGCGATAAACTTCTGCATAAATTGCGGTTTCATCATCAGGTTGTATGCCCAAGGCATGTTGGCGAGGGTGGGAATCATAAATTCCAGGCCGCCGATAAAATAATCCTTGAGTGGACGCAGGTAGCGGCTGTAATACAATTCTAAAAATTTTGCGCGGAATTCCGGTACATCCACTTTAATCGGGCATTGACCGACACAGGATTTACACGCAAGGCAACCCATCATGGATTCGTGCACTTCGTGGGAGAAATCGTATTCGCCTTTGCGTTTGCCCAGAGTGTTGAAAATACGCGTAGGCAAATTAAAGACAAAATTTGCCCGTTTTACTTTTTTACTTTCATCAATAGCATTAACGCCGCGCTCGCTCATTTGTTTGAGCCATTCGCGCATTAACGACGCGCGCCCCTTGGGCGAGTGCTTGCGTTCGCGGGTGCCTTTCCAGCTGGGGCACATGGCATCATTCGGGTTCCAGTTGTAGCAGAGGCCATTGCCATTGCAGTGCATGCCTTCGCTATAACCTTCCCATACTTGCACAGGGATTTTACGATCCTGCTGGCCACGTGTGGTCACTTCATCAATTTTTAATAGTTTGATGTCGGCCGAAGGTGTGGCAATTTTGCCGGGGTTTAACTGGTTGCGCGGATCAAACGCCGCCTTGATGCGCTGGATTTGCGGATACAGCTCGCCAAAAAACGCCGGTGCATATTCCGAGCGAACACCTTTGCCGTGTTCGCCCCATAAGAGGCCGTTGTATTTTTGGGTGAGTGCAACCACGCGATCGGTAATCACGCGCACCATTTTTTCTTGCGCGGGATCTTTCATGTCCAGCGCCGGGCGCACGTGTAATACACCGGCATCCACATGGCCAAACATGCCGTAAGTTAAATTGTACTCATCGAGTACTGCGCGGAACTCGGCGATAAAATCGGCGAGGTTTTCGGGCGGTACTGCGGTGTCTTCCACAAAGGGCACTGGGCGAATTTCGCCTTGCACATTGCCGAGCAGACCTACCGCTTTTTTACGCATGCCCCAAATTTTATTGACCGCTTCATTACCCCAGGCAATGGAATAACTGATGCGGCCAGTGCTCGAATCCTGCGCGGCTTGATCGAGCATATCAGTGAGTTTTTTAACATCCGCATTTAACTCATCTTCTGTGTTTGCGGTGTACTCGACTAGATTGATGCCCTGGATTTTTTCGCCGCTCTCTGGCGCAGGAAAGAACTCGGATACGCTGTGCCAGACAATATCGTTCATCGCAAGATTCAATACTTTTGAATCCACCGTTTCAATGGAGGTCGGTTCAGCTTTCATCAGCTGAGCGGCATCGCGCAGGGCGACGTTGAAATCGCGATAGTTGACGTTAATCAATGCACTGTATTTTGGAATGGGCAATAAGCTGATCTTGGCTTCGGTGATAAAACCGAGCGTGCCTTCGCTACCGCACAGGATATTGTTCAGATTAAAACGACCTTGTTGATCGCGAATATGCGCCAAGTCATAACCGGTAAGGCAGCGGTTGAGCTTGGGAAATTTTTCCTCGATCAGTGCGTGATGTTCGCGTTGGATGGCATCGACAATGCGATGAACTTCACCCACGCGATCTTCCCGTTTCCACAATTCTTCTAATTCATTTTCATCAATTGCCTTGGATACCCAATCGGTACCGTCGAGCAAAACTGTGGTTAATTCCAATACGTGATCGCGGGTTTTGCCGTAGCGGCAAGAGCCTTGACCGGAGGCATCGGTATTGATCATGCCGCCGATGGTGGCGCGGTTACTGGTAGAGAGTTCCGGCGCAAAAAATAAACCGTGGGGTTTGATCGCCGCATTGAGCTGATCTTTAACAACGCCGCATTGCACGCGCACCCAGCGCTCCTCGACATTGATCTCCAAAATCTGATTCATGTACTTGGAGGTATCCACCACCAAACCATCGGTGAGCGATTGGCCGTTGGTGCCAGTGCCACCACCCCGTGGGCTGAGTATTACGGATTGGTATTTTGGTTGCTGGCTGAGCTTGGCGATACGTACCAGATCGGCAGTGTCGCGCGGGTAGAGCACACCCTGCGGTAGTACCTGGTAGATGGAATTGTCCGTCGCCAATACCGTGCGGTTGGCATAGTCAGGGTTCAAATCGCCACTGAAACCATTTTCGCGCAGGGCGTTAATAAAGTTCAGGTACAGGGCTTGGACGGGGGAGGTTTGATCAATACGTGGAATCATGGGGCGGTCATCAATCGGCTGCTATTCATGGGGCGGCATTCTACTCCCTTGCTTACCTAATGTCCTGATCTTGCATCTAATCCTTATACGTGTTTCGGCCCATGACTGATCTTTCCTGTTACCGCTTTACTCAGACTAATTTCCGCGGAAAGCAAAAGGCTGTACAAATGTTGACACACTAGTATACAAGTAATAGCATCGCGGCGTTTGTATTCATGTATACAAGTACACATCTAACAATAAGCCCATGGGAATTGATTATGAGAACAAATCACACACGTCCTTTTTTCGCGGTCAGCCTGCTCAGTTTGGCAATCGCATCCAGTGTTACCCAAGCGCAGCAAGCACCAAAAGCGGAAGTCGAAGAGGTTGTGGTAACTGGCTATAAGGCGAGTTTGCAAAGCGCCACGAACGCCAAGCGCGCTTCAACCAGTTTGGTGGAATCCGTATTTGCGGAAGATATCGGCAAGTTTCCCGATTTGAATGTGGCCGAATCGATTGGCCGTATTCCCGGTATTCAGTTGACTCGCGATATCAATGGCGATGGGTTGCAGATTGCGATTCGCGGTTTGGGCACCAATTTCACCAAGGTGTTGCTCAATGGTTCGCAGATTGCTGTGGCATCAGGTGGGAGCGTTGATTCGCAAAACCAGAACCGCGAAGTTGATCTAAACCTCTTTCCAACCGAATTGTTTACCCGTATTGATGTATCTAAAACGCCAGTTGCCAGCACGCTTGAAGGTGGTTTGGCCGGTGTGGTGAATATGCGCAGTGCGCGCCCATTTGATAGTAAAGATGAAGGTTTCCATACGACTTATCAGGGGCAGTTGGCCTATACCGAGATCAATCAAGAAACTAGTCCACGCGCGGCGTTCACGACTAGCTGGCGCAATGAAAACTTCGGCGTGTTGTTTGGGCTTGCCGGGGTTAATAGCAAATCGACCACTGAAGGTTATGAAACCATTGGGTGGTCAAATATGAATTTGTCGGCTGCCCAGTGCGGTACTGCAACGGCAGCGCCTTGCAATACAATTGGTGGAAACAACATCAACGTACCAGCTACAGTTCCTGCTGGCGCCGGTGCTGGCTTGGTTGCCGGTACAGTCGTGGATGCAGCTTTCCTGCGGGCTAATAACCCCAATGCGACCCTGCAGCAAATTGGTGACGGTCTGCTGCCGCGTTTGAGTCGCCCAGCCTACATCGACGGCACCCGCGACCGTGTGTCGGGTTTGTTATCGCTTGAGTATCGTTCCTCTGATGAAACCCAATTTTATCTGGACGCTATGTGGGCTGACGCCTCGCGGGATTTTGATCGTTTGGATGTGAATTGGGTTGGTCGTTTTGGTTCATTAATTCCGCTAAATATGGAAGTAGATGAAAACAACGTGGTGACCAAGGGGACCTTTGCTAATGCCCAGTTTTTCCTAGAGGCGCGCCCCTATAAAGAAGACGTTGATTTTTACAACTTTAACCCGGGTGCACACTTTGAATTTGGCGATGATCACACCTTGGATTTGCAACTCAATGCCAGCCGCAGTGATTTTTTCCGCGAGTCGCCCACCGTGCTAATCAATACTCCGATGGGGCAGGGCACTGTTGTTAACTATGAGAACAATGGCAAACCCTATCCGCAAGTCACGACCAATGTCGATCTTAATGACCCTAATGCAGGCTGGGTATTTGCCGGTGGCAGGTTAAATATTGCTAACGAAAAACGCATTACTGAAACCGAGGGTGCGCATCTGGATTATCGTTTTGGCGATAGTGTGCAAAATATTCGTTTTGGTTTGGCCTACGATCAAATATCACGCACCATCTCTGCGCGGGATAACAGTGCTCGCTGGGAGGATGTGGTCTGCCGCAATGGTCTGGATGCCGATGGCAATAGCCCCGCGACGGGCCGTTTGCCTTGCAATGGCTTGAACCCCAATTCCGGTATTCCCCAGTCACAGCTGGCGTCTTATCTCAAGCCTGGCCCATACGGTTTTATCACCGTTGACTTTGATCGCTTTATGGCCGACACCAATTATCATGAGTTAAGCAAAAACGCTCCGGAAAACAACAGTTCGCCTACTGGCGCCAGCACCGGGGGTGTGGATGAAGAAACTATGGGTGCCTATGTTGAAATCAATGGTGTGACCGAAGTTGCCTCGCGCCCGCTCAGTTTCAACCTGGGGACTCGCTACGTCACTACCGATCAGTTGATCTCTGGCCCAGTGACTATCGGCGGTGTACGTGAATATCAACATCTAGACTCTACCTATGATGCCTTCCTGCCATCGTTCAACTCCACATTGGATGTGATGGACGATGTGAAACTGCGCTTGTCGGCATCGCGTACTCTGACCCGCGCCAACCCGAGTGCGATGTTGCCTGCTACGCAGTTCAGCGATCCGTCGGCGCAGCAAGCCACTCAGGGCAATCCGAATTTGAGCCCCTACTTGTCGACCAACTTTGATATAGGTGGTGAATGGTATACAGGCGACGAAGGTTATGTCGGCGTGACTTTCTTCAATAAGCAGGTGACCGGTTTTACCGTGTTGGGCACCAATACGATTCCATTCCTACAGTTGGGTGTGCCCTACGATACTTTGACCGACTTACAGCGCGGTGCAATAGATAGCCGTGGTGGCCCGAATGCTGCGACTGTTACTGTGCAGCAGCAAGTAAACGCGCCAGGTAATCTGGAGTTGCGCGGTCAGGAAATCACTTGGGTGCAACCGCTGGATATGCTGGTAGAAGGTCTTGGTTTTAATGCCAACTTCACCAAGATCGATCAAAAAGGTGAAGGGCAGGGGGCACCGGCACAAGCGATTGGCGTATCGCCACAGACCTACAACTTTACTGGTTATTGGGAAAATTACGGCGCATCTTTGCGTTTGTCATACACATGGTATGACGCACAGGTTATCTCTGGCCCTAACCAAAATGGCATCTCTTTTGCGCAGTTAAAAGCAGATGAACGCGGTCAATGGGATTTGTCAGCCAGCTATCAGTTTGAAGGTGTTGCAACCGAGCCGATGGTGACGTTGAACATTAGTAACTTGACCGGCGAACCATTGCGCACTACCTATCATTATGACAATGCGACCTTCACCTATTACGATCCAGGCTACACCGCCACTTTAGGTATTCGCGGCAGCTTTTAAGGTGTAATTGTTAATATTATTTGAATCTTGTGTTTGCCCCTGGCTTAAACCGGGGGCTTTTTTTTGGCGCGATACTGGTAATGGGCGGTGTGCAGCTACAAACAAAAACTGCCGCAAGTGCGGCAGTCTGGTGGGTTTTTGTTAGGAGGGTTCAGAGTTACAGTATTGACACTGTGTTAGCTGTGCCTTCTAGAGTATCGCTATCAGTGCTATTTTCGGTATTCCCCTGTCGCGTATTGGCGGACAGGCGGCTGCCATTATTGGTTGTGGCGAGGCGGAACTCTTTTTGCTGTTGATGCCAGGCGATAATTTTGTAGTAGTTGCGCACGTTATCGACAAATCCAACTGGCTCCCAGCCCCGCATGTAACCGTGTTTGGCGCGGCTGTAATATTGCTGCTTGGCGAGTAGCGGCATGTATTTGCGCACATCTTCCCACTTGGTGGGGTCGCCGCCCATGCGCTCGGTTAGTACGCGGGCATCTTCCAAATGTCCAAGCCCTTGGTTATATGCAGCCAACGCCATGTTCAAACGATCTTCACCTTTAATACGTTTGGGAAGACGTTTCAGCACGATACTAAAATACTTGGCGCCACCCTGAATGCTTTGTTGCGGATCTTCACGGTCTTTGATGCCCATGGCTTTGGCAGTGTTGCGGGTGAGCATCATCAAACCGCGCACGCCGGTATGAGAGCGGGCATCGGCCTTCCAGTGAGATTCCTGATAGCTGATGGCAGCTAGCAATTGCCAATCCAGATTGTATTTAGCTGCCGCTGCTTTCATATCATCTAGCCACTGTGGCAGGCGCTGCTCAAGGCGATAGGTAAAGGCCATGGCCTCACCCGTCGTTACTTCTTCAATATGGCGATCAAAAAACTCTTCAGTCACTTTGGCCAAACTGCCATCGGCTTTGATGCTGTTTAAGTATTGCTGGGCTGCATCAAATAAGGTGGTGTCGTGCTGCGTGGGAAATGCCCAAGCCAATGGCTGTGGATCGCTTACATCAAAAGCGAGTCGCGCTTTAGGGTAGGACCAGCGATTGAGGTCGTAGGCGGTAGAGTCAATAACGGCGTAATCGGCTTCGCCTTTATTGATCATATCCAGCAAGTCGATCATTTCAATATTGTCCAGCGCTCGCCAATGCAGCTTGGGAAACTCGGTTTGTAGTGCCTTAAGGCGCTCAGCGTGTGAGTTGTTAGCGATTACTAGTACTTCTTTATCTTGCAAGTCTTTGATGCTGGTGGGTTGCGGGCGACGGCTGTTGTAAATCAACTGCTGCGTAACCTGCATAAAAGGGGTGGCAAAGGTGACTTGGGTGTTACGGCTTTCCAGCTCAGTCAAGCTGGCTGCGGCAAAGTGAACCTTTTGTTTGGTAACTCTATTGAGCATCGCGCCCAAATCAGGCTCATCTTCAATCACTAATTTCAGGCCGAGTGAATCCGCAAAGCCTTTTACCAGGCTATATTCAAAACCCGTCAGGCCATCGGAGCCTTCGTAGTAGGTAGTAGGGCCATTGGTGGATACAACACGCAATTCGCCTGCTTCAAGTACTTTCTCCAATTGAGTTGGAGGGGTGCTACGTACCAGCAATACACTGCTGGCAATAAATAACGAACCTATAATACAGCTCGTTAGGATGGACTTAATCACTAACGCTGATCGTTTGCGAATTTCCATAAAGGGGTTACTCCGGTTGCTGAAGTGCAACGCTCGAAAGGTTGTTCTCTTCGTGTGTGCGCATTCATGCCGAATCCAATCCATTAATGACCCGTGCAAATACCCCGCCATTTTATCTGTGGCGTTTGAGGTCGCCTAGCTTGTTTTTTGAGCATACATGGGCTAGCGAGTTGGTTGTAATTTGATCTTTTTTGCCTTTCCCCCTTAGTTTACAAGGGTTTTGGTCACTTTCAGCGCGACTGGAACAGCCGACAAACGGTCAAAAAAATACTAAAAAATGTGACTTTTGACGCCTTTGGCGTATTAGAGAACATCAAAAAAGGATCAGAAGGAGTAAGTTTTTGTTAAAAAATTGCACAAAAAAGCGCCAAAATTGAGATTTTTTAGTTATAAGCTGCAATGCGGTTCGGTTTTATCTACACCAACAAATCCAATTGCCAGTCACGCCTGTTTATTAAACTTGATCGATAACCCGACTGGCGGTAGGAGGTAGGGGCGTTAATATCAGGAGGATTTATGTATTGGGCAGACGTAGCTATAAAGATATTGAGTGATATTTTACTCAATATGACCAATTAAATATAATAATGTGCAAAATATTTCTCTTTTTTCAATTGAATGTTAATATTTGAGAAATATTTTTCTCAAAAGAGAAGCTATGACTCTCACTCTTCAATTATTTCACCATGATAAGTGGCAAGATGCCGCCCTGCTGGATATTGCCGATCCTGCGGCGGGGCGCTATGGGCTTGCACAGTTAAGCTACCATCCCCAGCGCTACGCACTTGAACACCTTGGGCGGGATGATGGATGTGCCTGCAGCTTGAGCTTGCCTGTGGATCTCATGCAAATCTACCGCAGTAAACCCTGGTTTGCTTTTTTGGATGACATCATGCCCGCCGGAGCCAGTCGGCGTTACTGGGTCAATTATTTGGATATTGGCCATTTGTCGCCCGCGCAGCAGGATTACCAGTTGCTCGCCCGAGGCACTATAGCGCCGGTAGGCAACTTGCGTATTAAAGAAGCGCTGCCGGTTAAAGTCGACGGCAGCCAACTAACACAGATGCGCTTTCAGCTCAGAGATGTTGTTGAGCGCCACAGTGACTTTCTCGAATACGCGCAAGCGATGGGTGCAGTCAGTGGTGGTGCCACAGGTGCCGGAGGGGAGGCGCCTAAGTTATTGGTGCGTTGCTCGGCGCGTGATGAAATTTGGATTGATACCTATCAAGACGATTTAACCAACAGCGATCAGCATTATTTAGTGAAATTCCCGCGTGGCAATCGCACTCAGGATGACTGCGATATTTTGCGCGCCGAATTTCACTACTATCAGGAACTGAATGCTCTAGGCATTGAAACTATTAATACGCAGCATATGCGGCTCCTGGAGGGCGAGCGCTATCCTTCACTTTGGTTGCCACGTTTTGATGTGGATTTTATCAGTGGCCAGCAGCAGCGCTACGGTTTGGAATCACTCTACGCTGTGCTTGGCAAAGCCCCTGGTGCTTATCTCAATCATTTCACTGCCCTGCGCGATACCTTGCGAGTTTTACGTGCGCAATATCGCGTAACAGAGTTAGGTGAACCATTTGATCAACAAGCATTTGTGGTCGAATGGGTAAAGCGCGATTTTTTAAATGTCGTCTTTGGCAATTCCGATAACCATGGGTGCAATACCTCCCTGATCAAGCGCCCGCAAGGTATTACCTTGGCACCAGTTTATGATTTTGCACCCATGAAAGCAGACCCTGAAGGCATAACCCGCAGCACTACCTGGGGTTCACCCTATGAAGAGGGCGGGCGTTTTGATTGGATTAAGATTGCCCACGCATTGGCTGATGTTGCACCGCCGGAAGCTATTATTGAAGAGCTGATGGGGCTGGCCAAAAAACTCAAAGGTTTGCCTGAGCGGCTTGCCGAGCGCGGTGTATCCACACGATTACTGCAACTGCCAGCGATAGGTTTTGATTTTTTGGATGAAAAATTAAAAGCCTGGGAGCTATTGAACTAACTTTTTGTAGCGGCGAGATGATGAAATTACTAACACCACAAGAGCGCGAAGCATTGCTAGTTACCAGCTTGCAGAAGATTTTGGATGGCGAGCTAAGTGAGGGCAAGGTTTTACGGCAATTACGCAAAGAGGTTTTAGGGATGAGCCAGGATCAATACGCCGCACTGGTAGGCGTTAGCAGGCGCACCCTGTCCGATATAGAAAATGATACCGGCAGCCAATCGATTGCCGTTATTAATTCGGTATTCAAACCCTTTGGGCTTCGTTTGGGGTTGCTGCCTCGCAGTAAATATTTATTTGAGAAATTAGCCCAAACCCAACACACAGAGGATGTTCTATTTACCGGGCAAGATAGATTGGTCGGTTTTAAAAGAGGGGCCTAAATGCGGCCCCCAAATTTATAGAGCGACAATTATTGACGAAGGGGCTCTATAGCCGCTTAAGCCTAAGGGGTAGTTGTTGCGCGGTGCGCAGTAAAAACCTGCCTGATCTGCTGGAAAATCCAGTACAATGGCGGCCTTTTTCATATCCCCCCGATGCTGAGGCTCTTCCCACTATGCTGATTCTGCGTGGCGCTCCCGCTCTTTCCAGTTTCCGTACGCAAAAACTTTTGGCCAACCTGCAACAGCGCGTTCCCGCTGTGACCGGTGTGAACTCCGAGTTTGTGCATTTCGCCAATGTTGCTGCGCCCTTGAGTGCTGAACAGCAATCTGTGTTGCAACAATTACTCACTTATGGCCCCAAGGTTGAAGGTCAAGTGAGTCATGACGGCGAGCTCTTTTTGGTAGTGCCACGCTTGGGAACTATCTCCCCCTGGGCATCCAAAGCGACTGATATCGCCAAAAACACCGGCCTTGAGTCAGTGCGCCGGATCGAGCGCGGCATCGCCTACTATGTGACAGGTGCTGTAAGCGCAGCTGATCGCGCTGTTATCGCCGCGCTGTTGCATGACCGCATGGTGGAAACTGTATTTGATCGCCTCGAAGCTGCTGAACAATTGTTTGTATCCCAATCACCAGCGCCGCAGACCTCGGTTGATATTCTTGGCGGTGGCCGCGATGCGTTGGTTGCCGCCAACAAATCCCTCGGTTTGGCCTTGGCTGAAGATGAAATCGACTACTTGGTTGATGCGTTCAAAACCCTCGGCCGCAATCCCATCGATGTTGAATTGATGATGTTTGCCCAAGCCAACTCGGAACACTGTCGCCACAAAATCTTCAATGCCTCTTGGACTATTGACGGTGTTGAACAAGAGCGAAGCCTGTTCAAAATGATCAAAAACACCAACGAAGTCGGCGGTGAAGATGTGCTTTCGGCCTATGCCGATAACGCTGCGGTTGTGGTTGGCCATGAAGCAGGGCGCTTTTACCCCAATCCGGATACCAAAGCCTACGAATACACCCAACAACCGATTCATTTATTAATGAAGGTTGAAACCCACAACCACCCGACCGCGATCTCTCCTTTCTCGGGTGCCGGTACTGGTGCCGGTGGTGAAATTCGCGATGAAGGTGCGGTTGGCCGTGGCTCCAAACCCAAAGTGGGTTTGAACGGGTTCACTGTATCCAACCTGCAAATCCCCGATTTTGTCCAGCCCTGGGAAGAGAACTACGGCAAGCCGGGTCGCATTGTGACCGCACTCGACATCATGCTCGACGGCCCTATCGGCGGTGCGGCGTTTAACAACGAATTTGGTCGCCCGAATATCTGTGGCTACTTCCGTACCTTTGAAGAGAACTTTGACGGCGAGCGTCGCGGCTACCACAAGCCGATTATGCTGGCTGGTGGTTACGGCAACATCAAAGCCGAACACATCGAAAAACCGCCCTTTGCGGCCGGTTCCAAATTAGTCGTGCTCGGCGGCCCAGCCATGTTGATTGGTTTGGGTGGTGGTGCAGCATCTTCTATGGCTTCAGGTTCATCGTCAGAAGATCTGGATTTCGCCTCCGTGCAGCGTCAAAACCCGGAAATGGAACGCCGCTGTCAGGAAGTGATCGACGCTTGCTGGCAGTTGGGTGACCACAATCCCATCGCCTTTATTCACGATGTAGGTGCGGGCGGTTTGTCCAACGCTTTCCCTGAGTTGGTGAAAGATGGTGGCACCGGCGGCAAGTTCGAATTGCGCAATGTGCCCAATGATGAGCCGAGCATGAGCCCATTGGCGATTTGGTGTAATGAATCGCAAGAGCGTTATGTATTGGCAATCAAACCGGAAGATCTGCCGCGTTTTGAAGCTATCTGCCAGCGCGAGCGCGCAGCCTATGCCGTAGTGGGCGAGGCGACGGACGAGAAACACCTGCTGGTTAACGACAAACACTTCGACGCTAAACCGGTCGATCTGCCTATGTCGGTATTGTTTGGCAAAGCGCCAAAAATGCATCGCGCTGCCGACAAACACCAAGCCGTCACACAGGCGTTTGCAACGGATGGCATTGCATTAAAAGAAGCGGCGGAGCGGGTACTTAAGCATCCTGCCGTGGCGAGCAAAAATTTCCTTATCACCATCGGCGACCGCTCGGTCACCGGTATGGTGGCGCGCGATCAAATGGTCGGTCCATGGCAAGTTCCCGTTGCTGACGTTGCCGTTACCACGGTGAGTTACGACAGCATCAAAGGCGAAGCTATGAGTATCGGCGAGCGCACACCGCTGGCGCTGCTCGATGCTCCCGCGTCTGGCCGTATGGCAATCGCTGAAGCGATTACTAACATAGCTGCAACACGCATTGAAAAATTGTCCGACGTAAAACTCTCGGCCAACTGGATGTGTGCTGCTGGCCACAAGGGCGAAGACGAAAAACTCTATCGCACCGTGCAAGCGGTCGGTATGGAGCTTTGCCCTGAACTCGGCATTACTATTCCAGTGGGTAAAGATTCCATGTCCATGCGCACCGCATGGAAAGACGGCAATGAAGATAAAGCGGTTACCGCACCACTCTCGCTGATTATTTCCGCGTTTGCACCAGTAGTCGATGTTCGCCAAACCCTGACCCCGCAACTGCGCACCGACAAGGGCGATACCGAATTGTTGCTGCTCGATTTGGGCAACGGCAAAAACCGTTTGGGTGGTTCGATTTTGGCGCAGGTTTACAACCAGTTGGGCGATGTTCCCGCTGATTTGGATTCCGGCGCACAACTCAAAGGTTTCTTTAATGCGATGCAAGCGAGCCTTGCCGCTAATGAATTGCTCGCCTACCACGACCGCAGCGACGGTGGTTTATTTACCACCCTGGCTGAAATGGCCTTTGCCGGTCACACAGGTGTCAGTGTTGATTTGGACGGTTTGGGTGCAGATGCGCTGGCTGTGCTGTTCAACGAAGAAGCGGGTGCAGTAGTGCAAGTCACCCGCGCCAATTCTGCAGCAGTGCAAGCACGTTTTACTGCTGCAGGTGTGAGTGTGAAAGCGATTGGCAGCTTGAATACAAACGATACCTTGGTGATTAAACAAGGTGCAAATGAGCTGTTCAACCAAGCCCGTGCGCAATTGCAATCACTTTGGGCAGAAACCAGCTATCGCATGCAAGCCTTGCGCGATAACCCGGCCTGCGCCAAATCTGAATTCGATGGCATCCTAAAAACTGATCCGGGCTTGAGTGTAAAACTCAGTTACGACATCAACGAAAACGTTGCTGCGCCCTTCATCAACACTGGCGTGCGTCCATCCATCGCCGTATTGCGTGAGCAGGGTGTTAACGGCCACATCGAAATGGCCGCCGCATTTGATCGCGCCGGTTTCAACGCAGTTGATGTACACATGAGCGATTTGCTCTCTGGCCGTGTATCGCTGGAAACCTTCAAAGGCTTGGTGGCTTGTGGCGGTTTCTCTTACGGCGATGTGCTTGGCGCTGGTGAAGGTTGGTCAAAAACCATTTTGTTTAACAACAAAGTGCGCGATGAATTCGAGCGTTTCTTCCACCGCGATGACACTTTCAGTTTGGGCGTGTGTAACGGCTGTCAGATGATGGCGAATCTGAAAAATATCATTCCCGGCGCAGATCATTGGCCGCGTTTTGTGCGCAACTTATCTGAGCAATTTGAAGCGCGTTTCAGCTTGGTACAAGTGCAGGAATCTTCATCGGTATTGTTCAAAGGCATGGCCGGTTCACATATGCCAGTGGCCGTTGCCCACGGTGAAGGTTACGCCGAATTTGCCAATGCCGATGCCTTAAAAACCTGTAACGACAGTGGCACAGTGGCGCTACGTTTTATCGACAACAATATCAATGCAACTGAAACCTATCCTGCCAACCCCAATGGTTCACCCTTGGGCATCACCAGTGTTAGCAGTAAAGATGGCCGTGTCACCATCATGATGCCGCACCCCGAGCGGGTCTTCCGCGCGGTGAGCAATTCATGGAAACCGGACGACTGGAAAGATGATGGTGCCTGGTTGCGTTTGTTCCGCAACGCGCGGGTATTTGTGGGTTAATCAATCCATCGTAGTAAATAGATGTAGTAAAAAACATCTAGTAAAAAACAAAGGAGGCTTCGGCCTCCTTTGTTGTTTATGGTTGACCAAGCTAATTCATCAATAAATTGGCTAGATGTAGTTTTCATGAAAGCTATCCAGCACCCGGCACTGTAATTTACTTTTTATCCAATCTTCAGCGAATCCCCATATTTCCCTCAAGTTAATCCACATCAATCTTATTAATCTGGTTATGACAGATTCCAGTTGGAAGCTGATTACTTTTGGATTGAAGGAGATATCCCATGAATGAAAATTTAACGACTCAACTAACTACAGAATCAATTGCTCGTCCTGATTTTGGAGCGATTAAAACCAAACAGCAAGCCATGTGGGCATCGGGCGATTACGGTAAAGTAGGCAGTACCTTGCAAATCACCGGTGAGAGTTTGTGCGAGGCTTTGGATGTAACCAGTGGCGATACATTACTTGATGTCGCTGCTGGCAATGGCAATGTTACTTTGGCGGCAGCGCGTCGTTATTGCCGGGTGACTTCAACGGATTATGTGCCAGAGTTGTTGGCACAAAGTAAGGTGCGTGCAGCAGCAGAAGGATGGCTGATCGACTATCAGCAAGCCGATGCTGAGCAGTTACCCTTTGCAGATAATTACTTTGACAATGTGGCCTCTAGTTTTGGAGTGATGTTTACCCCCAATCAGGCACAATCGGCAGCGGAATTAATTCGTGTGTGTAAACCGGGTGGAAAAATCGGTTTGGCTAACTGGGCGCCGGAAGGATTTATTGGCCGCTTGTTTAAAATAGTAGGGAAGTACGTTGCTCCACCAACGGGAATCCAGTCGCCTGCGCTTTGGGGGACGCCTGAATTTATTCAACAGCATTTTGGCTCTGCGGCAGAAAATATTGCTATTACTCGTCGTGAATATGTGTTCCGTTATTTATCCGCAGACCATTGGTTGGAAGTCTTTCGCACTTTTTATGGCCCCGTACATAAAGTATTTAATACATTGTCGAGCGAGCAGCAACTGGCTTTGACGCAAGACATAACTGCGTTGATAGATGAATTTAATGTGGATAAAGAAGGTCGGTTTAAAGTGCCTTCTGTTTACTTGGAAGTGGTTGTTACCAAGCGAGGTTAATTAAATCGCGCGCGCTGTAAGCCTTTTTTTAATAGGGTTTGCAGCGCTTTATTAATAAATGGAAAAGCGCAAAAAAAGTGCGAGCTGTTGGCATCTGGCTTATGGGCTAAGACACGAATGCGCCAATAGTGAGATTTCTTTTTCTCTCCTGCCAATGCATAAATGGTCGAGGCAATCATATAAATCAAAAAATGTGCGCCAGGTGTAGAGGCAGCCTTTTCTGCCCATAACATGGCTTTGGCCATATCCCCTACATGTAAATAACTAAAGGCTTTGAGTGCGTAATTGGCGTAGAGCAGTGGATCTAATGGACTTAAATGTAGTGAGAGTTCTGTATTTTCCAACGCCAATTCGGTTTTCCCCTGCATAACCTCACAGAAAGCGCGTGAGTAATATCCCTGTGCAAAATTAGGGCTGAGGGTTACTGATTTTTCCAGCCAACCTAACCCTGCTTCTGTCTCGCCTTGCAACCAAAATGATCTTCCCATGTTGTAGTTGGTAAAAGGGTCGAGCGGATCTAGTTCTACACTTTGTTCTGCCAAGTTGCGCGCATCTTTTATCGCTAAATCCAGATTGGTATCGTAGCGTAAAAATGCATCCTGAAACCGGGTAAACGATAAGCCAGCGTAAGCGCGAGCGAATTGTTTATCCTGCCGAATTGCTTGAGTGAAGTAGTGTGTTGCTTGGGTGTTGTCATTCGCCGTAAAGCGAAACATATAGCGCAAGCCTAAATGATAATTGGCCCATGCATCCCAATTTTCTGAGGAGCTTAGGCTGGCAATTCGAGCTTCATTTTGCGGGATATATATTTCCAGCGAAGCGATTACGCTGGCGGTAATAGTTTGACGAATCTGATGCAGCGAGTCTTGAGCGACTTCAAATCGCTCAGCCCAAATGACTTCCGAGTTTTCGCAGTCGTTGAGTTCTACTGTGATAACTCGTATTTGTCCAATGGCCACAATAGAGCCGCAGAGCGCATAACGTAGATTGAGTTGATGCCCTATTTGTCCGAGATCGGGATTAGGCATATCAAACTGAAAGGCGGTGCCGCGGTTGATAACCCTCAACCAACGCAAACGGGATAAGGCCTGAATTAAATCGTGCGCCATAGCTTCGGCAATCACCGAACCCAGTGGTGCGGAAATCTCTCCTTGAAATGGAAGAATGATAATCGAGGGTTTTCTCTGAGCAATCGAGAGTGATTGAGGCTGAGTAACAGAAATGTTGTTAGGCGTAGGGGAATTTGAAATACAGGATACAGAATTAAGTGTGTTTATTTCGACGCCATCAACAATAAATCGAAATCCTCGCCCGCGCAGGGTTTTGATGTAGCGCTGTTGATTGCCATCATCTCGTAATGCATGTCTAAGGGATTTTAAACAAGTTGTTAACGCTGCATCAGAGGTAAAGCGTCCACCCCAAACTGCATCGATAATTTCTTGCTTGGTCACTACCTTTTTGCGATTGGAAACTAAAAAAGTAAGTAGGTTAAATACGCGAGGTTCAAGTGTAATCTCCTCCTCACCAATCATTAATGTGGCGACATCAGTGTCTAATGTGAAATGATCGAAGATGAATTTCATTATTCAATCCTAACTTTCAGTCAGGTATCGGTCAACGTAGCTGGAACTATTCTTGTGGTGCTGTTTGTTTAATCGGAAAAGATTGGCTAGTTCAACGGTTAGGGCACAAAAGAAAGAAGCTAGCAGAGAAGGCTACAAAATATTACAAACTTAAACAAAGGCTTTAAATTGGTTCGTTCGATTTTATGCTTCAATAACTTACTGCCTCGGGGTGGTTTTGTTGTAATCTGCCAAACACCCTGTGGGATAAGTATCCACTGAACCCTGATTGACCAATAACGTCTTATAAATACACGGCGGCACAGGCCGCAACACTCTCTACAGAGATACAGGTAGGTAACTTATGAAAACCAGTATGAAAAAGTTTGCGCTGGCGCTGTTGGCGTCCAGTGTGGTTGCCGGTTGCTCTTTTACGCAACAGCATGAAAAAGACGCGCAATTAAAGGCAGATAAAGCGGGGCTAACGGCGGTAGAAAAAACCCGCTTTGACGGTACTTTTATCGCCAAAGGTGCAGAGTTTTCGCAATACAAAAAACTGCTGGTCGAGCAGTTGGATTTGAGCGATGTCAAAATCCGCAAACCCTCTTCTAATAACGCGCTAAATGATACACCTTGGGATTTGAATGACAGCGATCGTCGCTATTATCAGGAGCGTTATACCGAAGCCTTGATGAGTAATCTGATTGCCGATGGCGCCTATTCAACGGCGATGAAAGCGGGAGCTGATGTGATGACGGTATCGGCCAAAGTATTGGAAATAGCGCCGCTCGCCAGTAAAGACGATATGAAAGGGCGCCCAACCCGAATGAAAGTCTATAGCGAAGGCATGGGCACTATGACGCTGGAAATTTCGCTCTACGATTCCGTATCTGGTAAACCCTTGGCCATTATTACCGACCAGCGCGATTTGGGGCGCATATGGGAAGAGAATAATCGTGTCACCAATAACATTCAGGTACGCCTTGCATTTAACCAATGGTTGCGTCATTTGCGTACAGAATTGGATAAACTCTCCGCCAGACCTTAACCCGGTAGAAAATAAAAACGCCTGACCAATGTTGGTCAGGCGTTTTTATTTTGGCGCTTGTCGAACTTTAGAACTTTACGGTGACCCCAGCAAAGATGCGTGGACCGTAATCATTCACTTCACCTAAATTATCTTCTGCGTAAAAGTATTGCTCTTTAGGTGCGCTAAACAGATTGATTGCTTCCAGTTTGACTTTGACGTTATCGGTAATGTTGTACGACGCTCGCGCCTCCCAAGTCCCTACATCACCGACATAGCGCAGGCGAGTGCCGTTACTGGTGTAAGGTTGGAAGTAGCCACTGCGATATTTGTAGATGATCGCTGCGTCAAATTCACCGATTTGATAGTAGACCTGACCGTTGAATACATGCTCGGAAAAACCGGGAACCGATGCGGGTGGAACTATCCCGGCGGTAAGCTGGGTTGTAGTGCCGTCCAAACCTGTTACATAAGTATCGCCATAGTTACTGTCTTCAAACTCAAAGTCAGTATCGGCCCAGTTGTAGCCAAGTTTTACCCCTATACCGGAATCAAAGCGGTAAGCCACAGATGCCTCAAGCCCATAGAGATTGCTGGATTTGTCCGTGGTCACTGCATTGGTGATCGGCAAACTAACGTTTTGGCCATCAATGACGAAGTTTTCCATAACGGTGCGTTGTTCAAAACCACCTTGGAACTTCTTGTAATAAAGACCCGCCGCAAAAATGGCGTCATCATTGGGGTACCACTCCCACGACACATCAGCGTTCCACGACATGAGTGGCTGCGCATCAGGATTGCCTGAACCATTGGCGCCAACGAGCAGATCGTCCAGCGTAGTGGGATCGGCGTCATCATCCGTGGTAAAGGTGCGCGAGTAACCCATGTCAGATGGATTTATGCGCGACATGCCACGGTAAATGCCACCGCGAATGATTTTGTCGTCGTCGTAATCCCACACGACATTAATGCTGGGCAATAACTCGGTATAACTGCCACCACCTTTTACCGATTCAATATCGCCATCAATGGTGTCGATGCTGACAACACCGGTGACCGGGTCGGTCGCTACTTGATAGCGATCGCGATAGCCAATGGAGCTGACATCGGTATCTACCACACGCACACCAAAGTTACCGCGCAAGCCCCGCTGCATGAATTGGGTTTCATAATCGGCCATCAGGTAGGCAGCGTAAGTCGTTTCGGTGACGTTAGTTGAGCCGGGATTTGCCAGTTCGACATCGGGATAAGCAAAGGCTTCACCGTTTGCATCTGCCAGCGAGTTAGCCACACATTGATTTCTAAATGCTGCAAATGAGTTGCCCGTACCTTGCGCAATAACATTGCCATCGCTGTCCAGATTGGTAATCAAGTTGCCGTCACGCACAGAAGACAAGAAGCCGCTTTCGGGGAAATCAATAGCACAATTGTCGATAATTGCATCTACTACAGCGCTGTTGCTCGAGGTGTATTCAGTGCGTGAGCCATTGCCCTGACTGCCGCCGAACTGCACAAAACGCAATTCTGAACCGCGTAAACCACCCTTAATGCCAGTGATAAAACCGCCATCGGTTTCATAATCAAAGTCTACACGCAGGCCTTTAATTTCATTCTCACGCACATTCTCGCGGTCAACGCGCGCGCGGTAACCCCCGTCAAACCAGCTGTGATCGGTGAGGTCCTGATTTTCCACTGTGATTGTGGGAATGGTGCTTCCCATGGTCCAGGTAAGTGGAATGCGATCGCCCTGGGCGCGGTTGGAGATCTGTAATTCTTCACGCAAAGTCTGTGAATAGGAGGCGTCCACATCAATTTTCAAGCGATCATTGACCTGATGCCCAACACTCAAGCCATAGGCTTTGTAGTTTTCTTCGCGTGAAAACTTCTCGCCGTTAGCCTCAATGCGCGGAACACCTTCCCAGTGCAGGATGCCGCCATTGCCATTGGTTACCAGGGTTTCGCCAGTTACGCCCGGGGTGACACGCTTTTGCTCGAAGATAAGATCATGGCGATCTTCAGCCTGAGTGCGATCTGAAATCTGTGTATCTAGGTTGATGTCCCAATCCTCAGACGGCTGATATTGCAAGGCGAAAAAGATCGAGTCGCGCTCATCTGAGGTTTCATTTTGACGAAAGCTGCGTGAACTGCCGGTCCAGGCATAGGGGGTTCCATCGCTAATCGCTTTGCCGGTAGTTGGGTCAATTTCAGTATCGTAGCCTTGATTGCTGCCGCCTGAGCGTCTGTCTTCACAATCGCCAGACGAACTGCGGAAAAAGCCTTCATTGGTGTTAGTGGGGTCATTTAAACAGGCCCATAGGGAAGAGCCAGTAGGGCTTGAGCTGCGATATTCTGCTTCTGGCTGCGATATGTTTTGGCGCTGCATGCCGAGAGATATGCCCAATGCTTGGCCATTGCCCAGTTCAAATTGATCCACATAACTGAATGTGCCGCGATACCCCAAGTCACTTTGCAAACTGTTATCGACGTTTTGCTGATCCGGGTTGTAGTTGGCTTTTGCATCTATTTGGATACGCTGTTTGCCATAGGTCAGCGGCTTCAGTGTTTCCAGCATAATGACACCGGCCACGCCGCCTTCAATCATTGACGCGTCCTGAGTTTTAGCGATGGCCACTTTACTCATCAGCTCGGACGGGAATTGTGAAAAGTTAACTGAGCGGTCGCCGCTGCCGTTGGTCGCTTCGCGGCCATTAAAATGAGTTGCGCTCAGGAATGGGCCCAAGCCGCGAATAGTGATCTCGGTAGCGCCGCCATTTTCACGGTGCGATGCGGCGCCAGTAATGGCTTCCAGGGCTTCACCAATGGAGAGTGCAGGCATCTCGCCAATATCAGATGCAGACAAGCCGTCAACGATGGTAGTGGCATCGCGTTTGATTGCAATCTGGTCTTGAACCAATTTGCGGGTGCCGGTCACTATAACTTCCTCGACCGCACCTGCTGCCGGTTTTTGTTGTTGAGCAAGTGCTGCTCCGCTCATCAGAGGGCTGGTAATACCAGCGACTGACAGCACTGCAATCCAGCGAGTCAAAGGTCGCTGTGTGAATGATAATTGCTGCGCTATCGTTGATGATTTGCGCTGCTTCGTTTGCTCTATCGACATGATGTTGCCTCCGCTTTATGGTTATCATCGTTTTTTAGTATATGTATCATAATGCGTCAGGTCAACCAATTGGTATTACCAATATTGGTGGTGGTAATTACCTATATTTCGATTTTTGCACCAAGTGTGTGCAATTAATGCTAAATAAAGGTGGGTTGGGTGAATTTCAAGCTGTAATTGGATTGGTTTTTTGTGTTTCTAATAGCGAATAGGTCTAAAAAGTATTGGTCTATTGTATGTTTATTGTCCGTCGTTCTTTGGTATGCAGTTATAGGAAGGAGTGTTTGGCTCTGGTACGGCTTATTGGTAATACCTGTTTGCGAAGAAAAAGGGGCGCCAAATGACTGGCGCCCCTTTATTCGGTCGATGATTTGAAAAGTGTTTTCCGTTAGGGGAGTGCGCGATAGACCAAATTGCGAAAACGCACTTTGCCTTTGCCTGCGGCATAAATTGCTGGGCGCAAACTCATAAAGCCATAGGCGACATTATGGTGATAAGCGGATACGTCCATTTGCACACCGTATTTCACCCAGGTTTTGCCTGCATCGGTGCTGGTGTGAATCGTTAAGATGTGGCGATTATTGGTGACACGAATGCGCAATGTATTTTGCATCCCCTCGGGCTTGGGGGTGGTGCGTTGATCCATGCCATAGCGATGCAGCACCATGCCATCTTTATTGATGCCGACACCGGCATAGAGTTTATCGTTGTAAAATAATAAGGCTCCGCCTTGGGCATCCGGATCAATTTCCATATCCACTTCAAATTGATACGCCTGATCGCCAGCTAAAAATGTCAGCGGCGATGTGTTGCTGGGCGATGTGCCTTTTGCCGTTAATTCGAGTGCGCCATCTTTATATTTCACTCGTTGATTTTCGCTAACATCACCGCGGAAAAAACTCCACTGCACGCCAAATTTATTGGTAGAAAAATCATCGGATAATGCCATGCCGTGCGAAACCGCTTGGCCACCTTTTGGTTTGGCAATCGGCTTGCCGGCATCGACACCTTTGGCTTTAAACCAGCCGTCTTTGGTCCATTCAATCGGTTCCATCATCGCTTGGCGGCCAAGGGTGTAAAAACCATTTTCGTAGGCGTGATACATCATGTACCAGTCGGGTTTTCTGTTGGTGCTAGTGGGGCCCTCTACTAAAGTGGCGTGACCTTTTGACCACCATTTTTCTGCGGCGGATTCGGTGCGGATAATCGGATTGTAGGGAGAGTTCTCCCACGGGCCGTGAATGGATTTTGAGCGTGCCGACACTACCATATGGCCAGTCGGT
This sequence comes from Cellvibrio sp. ATLC23, assembly GCF_057196725.1. NCBI lineage: Bacteria > Pseudomonadati > Pseudomonadota > Gammaproteobacteria > Cellvibrionales > Cellvibrionaceae > Cellvibrio > Cellvibrio sp. ATLC23. Next base: position 213,157 of record NZ_JBXUOS010000001.1, read on the forward strand.
GGGCCAGCGGTGCCTCCGAGCGCGAGGGTCATGTAATAGTAGCCCCCATGTTTCATCATTTTAGGGCCTTCTTGCGCGTAGCTTTCTACATCCCACTCTTCGGGATATTGCCAGCCGTCGTATACATGTTCCATCTCGCCCACTATTTTTAATCCGTCATCACTTAGTTGCACGCGGTCGCCGTGGGATAAAAACAAATAGCGCTTACCGTCCTCACCGACAATATGACCCGGATCAATTCGGTCATTATTGAGTGCAACAGGTTCCGACCAGGGGCCGCGAATATCGTCCGCCCAGATAACGTAAATATTATTGTTGCCTGGTAATTTTGCCGGGATATACAAATAAAAACGGTTGTTGTGTTTGGTCAGTTCCGGTGCCCAAATACTGCCAACATATTTTGTCAGTGCCGGCGCTATGGGTTGCCAATTCACCAAATCTTTTGAATGCCAAATAGTGAGGGCAGGGTAGGCCTCGAACGATGAAAACGTCATGTAGTAGTCGTCACCGTCTTTGAGCACGCTGGGGTCGGGGTGATCACCCGCCATTATGGGATTTAAATATTTTCCGTTGCCGAGGTCGGCTTTGCGTTGACCTTCAATGCCTTGCGCCCACTGCTGGCAATGCTTAATAAAGGCGTTGCCTAAATGCGGAGTGCATTGTTTTTTGGTGTCAGCTTGGCTGGCGCTACTTATTATTAGCAAGAGCGCGCTTAACAGTAGTGGATAGGTTTTTTTCACATTTGTCTCCCAATTATTTTATTAAAGTGATTAAGGGTGTGGTAACGCTTAAGTCACTTTGTAAGTGGTAGAGACCGAAATCAGATGCCGAAAATAATATTATTTTAATGTCGCTGGTGTTTTGAAACTGGAGGTGAATGATTGCTTAAAAATTTACTGTTGTCAGCTTGGGCTTAAATTTATTACATATCATTACTTTGGTATGAAACCCAAAAAGTGCTGGAGCTTACGCCGTGCGTTGGCTCAATAGTTGTGGGGTGGAATCGTAATAGCGCTATATGCATCAATAATATGCTGTACTGCGGCCTCGGGGTTTAGTTGGTTTCTGTTGTAGTGAGCTAAGGTCTTTTGTAAGTAATTGCCTGCAATTTTGCTTTGTTGTGGCGTGTTGCTTTGCCAAATCAGGCTGCCAACAGGGTGTATTTTTGCGTGTGGATTGTCGGTTGTGGATACTAATAGGATTTCATAAAAACGTTGGTTCTCAGTGATGAGTCTTTCGTTTTTCAAACTGAAGTCCAGCTGGATTAATTGCTGCCTCAAAGTGAATTGGTGGTGTACAGGGCAGAGTAAGAAATCGATATTACAGGTTGGATTTTTTTGGTGTATCGCTGTAACCAGTTCGGTCATCAAGTCGCCGCCTATACCGGCAATGATTACTAGATGTCTACCGTTGAAGTCTTGCAAGGGCAGGGTTGTCGCATCCAGACAATGTGTGTGCCAGTGTGAATTTGATTCAGTGTTTGCGGGATAAAATTGAGAGAGTTTAATTTCCAGTGCGTGCATCAGTGCGGGCGCTACATCCACGAAATGAATGTGTGATGCGGCTTGCCGCGAGAGTAACGCAGCACCTAATAATCCATGGTCGCAGCAGCAGTCCCAGATGTGATCGTAGTGTTCGCTCACCATGGCTTCAATGTGCTGTAAGCGTTTGCCCAGTTTGATTTTTGTATCGCTGCTCACTGTTGGCTATTCTCTTGCGGATTGTTATCGACCATAAAAAAGCCCCGGCAATTCACACTGCCGGGGCTTTTTTGCTGCTTGCTAAAACTTACTTAGCGGCAGCTGCTTTCTTTTCTTTCTCTTTGGCAATTACTGCTTCAGATACGTTCGCAGGGCATGCGGAGTAGTGAGAGAACTCCATAGAGAACTGACCGCGACCAGAGGTCATGGTACGCAGGGTGCTGATGTAGCCAAACATTTCTGAAAGAGGAACGTCAGCTTTGATGCGTACACCGGTAACGCCAGCTTCTTGACCAGAGATCATGCCGCGACGACGGTTCAGGTCACCAATTACATCACCTACGTGATCTTCTGGAGAGAACACATCAACCTTCATTACTGGCTCAAGCAATTGTGGGCCAGCTTTAGGCATGGATTGACGGAAAGCGCCTTTAGCAGCGATTTCAAACGCGATTGCCGAGGAGTCAACGGCGTGGAATGCACCATCGTTTACATCGATCACAACGTCCAATACCGGGAAGCCAGCCAATGGGCCGGTGGCCATCATTGAGCGGAAACCTTTCTCGATTGCTGGGTAGAATTCTTTTGGAACGCTACCGCCCACACAAGAGGTGGTGAAGGTGAAGCCAGTGTTTGGCTCGCCTGGTTTAATGGTGTAGTCGATCTTACCGTACTGACCAGAACCACCAGATTGCTTCTTGTGGGTGTAGCTGTCGGCGATTTCGCGAGTAATGGTTTCGCGGTAAGCAACCTGTGGTTGACCTACGATCAACTCAACACCGTAAGTACGTTTCAGGATGTCTACTTTAATATCCAAGTGCAATTCACCCATACCTTTAAGGATGGTTTCACCTGAATCTACGTCGGTTTCAACGCGGAAGGTTGGGTCTTCTGCAACCATTTTACCAATGGCGATGCCCATTTTCTCAACTGAACCCTTGTCTTTCGGAGTTACCGAAATAGAGATTACTGGCTCAGGGAATACCATCGCTTCAAGCGTACATTCATGCTTTGGATCACACAGGGTGTGACCAGTTTGCACGTTCTTCATGCCTACGATAGCAATAATGTCGCCCGCTTCAGCGCTGTTCAATTCGTTACGCTCGTTTGCCTGCATTTCAACCATGCGGCCTACGCGCTCGGTTTTGCCGGTAAAGGAGTTAAGAATGGTGTCGCCTTTGTTCAGGCGGCCAGAGTAAATGCGGCAGAAAGTCAGGGCCCCGAAACGGTCATCCATAATTTTGAATGCCAAAGCGCGGAACGGCTCATCGGCACTAACGATAGCGAATTTGCCGTTGGGATTGCCTTCTTCGTCGGTCAAAGGCTGTGGGTTAACTTCGTGCGGAGCTGGCAAGTATTCAACTACCGCGTCCAACAACAGTTGCATGCCTTTGTTTTTAAAGGCAGAGCCACAGTAGGTTGGGAAGAATGCCAGTTCCAAAGTACCTTTACGGATGCAGCGCTTAATATCGTCGACAGAAGGTTCTTCGCCTTCCATGTAAGACATCATCAAGTCGTCGTCCATTTCTACCGCAGTTTCGATCAATTGGCCACGGTACAACTCAACGTCGTCAACCATATCGGCAGGTACGTCAGTGACGGTGTAGTTTTCTGGTTGGCCAGTTTCGTCCCACACGTATGCTTTGCGGGTTAACAGGTCAACAACACCAACGAACTCGTCTTCGCGGCCGATTGGCAAAGTCATAATCAGTGGGTTTGCGCCCAATACTTTCTTAACTTGTGCGGTAACTTTCAGGAAGTCAGCGCCGATACGGTCGAGTTTGTTTACGAAAATCAAACGCGATACTTTTGAGTCGTTCGCATAGCGCCAGTTGGTTTCTGACTGAGGCTCAACGCCGCCAGAACCACAGAATACGCCAATGCCGCCATCGAGAACTTTCAATGAACGGTAAACTTCAACGGTGAAATCAACGTGTCCGGGGGTATCGATAACGTTGAAGCGGGTGCCTTTCCAGAAACAGCTTACCGCTGCTGACTGAATGGTAATACCGCGCTCAGCTTCTTGTTCCATGAAGTCGGTAGTTGATTCACCTTCGTGAACTTCACCGATTTTGTGAATACGGCCAGTGAGCTTGAGGATACGCTCGGTGGTAGTGGTTTTACCGGCGTCCACGTGAGCGAAGATACCGATGTTTCTGTAAAGGGATAAGTCAGCCATAGGACTCTCTTAATGTTATGCAAGGTTAGAAAAAGCAGGGTTGGAAAATAGCGGCGTAATATACAGGAAGTTATCCGGTTTTGCTCAAGGAAAAAGGAGTCTAAAGCGCTTCTTTTACATTTTTGGGTCAAAATCTGGGTTTTCTGCGGGTTTGTTGGGATAAATATGGGGTTTTTCGTTTTCCATTTAGTATGAAACCGATAAACGTAGAGCGAACAAATACGGTGTAGAGCACCAAAGACAGTGAAATAGTAATGGCGCAAATGGATGCTAACTTTAGCGACCAGTGCAGCGGTAATTCGGCGAAGGCGATTTGCAACCAAATAACAATGGGCAGGTGGATAAGGTAGAGCCAGTAGGATGAGTCGGCGAGGTAGCGAATGGTTTTGCTTGGCCGATCAAAGCAGCGTTTAAACAGCCCAAGCGTCAGTGCGACCAGTGACCACATCATCAGCGCATAGCTGAAAGCAAAACCGGTTTTTAGTAAATAATAATGCGGATGGGCGAGTTGCATTTCAAAAGCCGAGAGTAAGTTTGCGGCAATAATTGCCATCACACAGAGCATAAGTTTTCCCGCAGTGATGCGTGCAAACTGTGCGACTAAATCCGCTTGCCGATGCAACAGCCAGCCCAGCAGAAAAAAGCCACCGTAGATGAGTGTTGCCGGAATATGCGGCACAAGGGATTTATCGGGCGTGTCCATGCCCCAGCGATCCATAAACCAAAGGCAGGCGGCAGTGGGCATTGCGATGGCAATCAGTGCCAGGCGCGAGTGGCATAACCAATGGGCGATGCGATCAGCGATAGCCATTAATTTATCCTTTGTCGGCTTATGCTTGTTCACTAATGACCGCATTAACACGACACTCAGACTGATGAATAACAGGTAATACAAAAACCAGAGGTGTGAGCCAATCAGTAAATCTTTTGGTAGATCACCCAGTGTTGCAAAACCTGCCTGCAAGGCCGCTAATATATTCACCTCACCGCGCAGACTTTCGGCACCCATAATCCAGCCGGATACCAGCAGTGGGCGCAATAAAAACCAGCCAATCACCAATGGGATTGCAATACGCACTATACGCGATTGTAAAAATTTGGCAGTTCCTGTGCGATGAAAAGTCATGTGGCTAAAAAATCCGGCGATGAGAAAAAACAATGCCAGGCGAAACGAGTGGCTGATCAGCATAAACATCGGCACCAGGTCACTGGTCGATATATCCATCACTGCCCAGCCGATAAAAATAGGCATAAACGATATGCTGGCGTGAAAGACAATACCCAGCAGGAGTGCAAACGCGCGTGCTGCATCTAAATAGTCGAGTCGCCCATGTTCTGGTGATGACATTTTCATAATATTTTTTCAGTTAATTTAAAAGAGAATTTATTTGCGCCGATGTGCGCCCAGCCAGTGTAATGGCCGGGCGCCAAGCAATTGCTTAGTAAAAACTCACTTCATCCAGCGCAAAATTAAACGCACTTTTTTGCACACCAAAAGCGACAATGCTCAAGCTGGTAATCGTTTTGGTATTGAGTGGTGTCTGCTCTGACCAGGCGCGTTTCATACTGGCGAAAGGAATTTTCACCTCGTGAAATTTGCCGTCGGCTGTGACGGCAACAGGTGCAGCGTGATAATCGAAATTGCTAATCTCGGTGCTGTTGGCTGAAACTGATAAGCTGCCGGTATTCATCTTTATCAGTAGGCGCACACCTTCAAACGCACTGGCATCGCGCGGCAGGCTCTGGGCATGGAGCGGCAGAACCAAGCTGGCCCAACCCGGTTGTCCACGCGGTGGAATAATGTCACCCTTTGCATTAATTACCCCCTGTGTTACTTCCTGGGTAGTAGTGGTGCCTCCTCCGGCAATGGAGTCGTTGATGAATTGGCGCGCAATGCCCAAGTTGTTATTGTTGGCATCGCTAAAGTCATCAATTATTGGATTTAAATTCTCACCAAAACTGGCGCAAGAAAAACTGAACAATGCGCTGAATGCAAAACCCTTGATTAGGGTGATAGCGGTATGGGTGATAAGCGTATCAGTGGTAAATGTACGAGTTTTCATAAGATGCGTCTCTCTGGGTTGTAGTGGATTTGATCGTCACAACACTTAAGTGCCCAAGGCGGACCCGAAGGTGACAAAAAAATTGTTTTTTTTGCGCATGGCTAAAAAATTCAGTAGTTGAATATTTATTTAAAAATTCTTGTCACCTTTAAACGGATGTCGGGCACTTAATAGTTCCAGACGAGAGATAGAGAACAATGAATATTTTTAACAACTTCACCCGCCGCAAAACAGCGAGCACTATGGATTCCAGCGATAGCGCGCTGGTGCTGGCAACTCTGGGCGGCGATCGCAGTGCCTTCTGTCACATAGTCGCGCGCTACCAGAATTTGCTCTGCTCGCTGGCCTATTCCGCAGTGGGCGATCTGAAACACAGCGAGGATGTCGCACAAGAAGCGTTTATCGAGGCTTGGAAAAAACTCGACACGCTCAATGACCCGGAAAAATTAAAATCCTGGCTGTGTGGGATCGTGCGTTTTAAAGCGAGCCATTTTCGCCGCAAAGAAGCGACTCAGCCGGTCACTGGCGCCGATGAGCTGGAGGAATTACATGAGCCGGGCGCGGAGCATTTGGCACCGAGCAACATGGAAGATGACGTAATTAGCGCGCAAGAGCAGGCGCTGTTGTGGCAGGCGCTGGAAAAAATGCCGGACACCTATCGCGAACCCTTAATCTTGTTTTATCGCGAGCACCACTCGGTGGAATCTGTCGCGAGCCAATTAGATCTGTCGCAAGACACAGTGAAACAGCGGCTCTCCCGTGGGCGCAAACTATTGCAAAAAGCCATGGTGAGCTTCGTGGAAGATACCTTAAGTAAAAGTAAACAGGGCACAGGCTTTGCCTTGGCGGTGATGGTGGCAATTAATAGTATTTCGCCACCGGCAAAAGCCGTCGCACTTGGCGCAGGTTCGTTTAAAGCGGGCTCGCTTTTTAAGTGGGGCACCTTTTTAGTCACCCTCGCTTCTTTATCCGGTCTGGTGAGTTCATTTTTCGGTTTACGAGCAGCACTTGATCAGGCGCGCACGCAAAACGAGCGTCGTAATGCGATACGAATTACGGCGCTATTTTTTATCTTCGCCATTATTTATGTGCTGGGGATGTTTGGTTTAATCCATCTTGCCCAGCGTTACGCTGCAGCAGCGGGAATTTATGCCATCGCCTCGCAAATGTTAGTTGTGGGATTTGTTACCAGCTACATTATTTTGTTAATGCAGGTGTTGCAGGGTGGCCGCAAGCTTAGGGCACAAGAGCGCTTGTTAAACCCGCACGCATTTCAGGCTGAGGCGGATCAAATCGGCGCAAAACAACGCGAATACAAAAGCCGCATTTGTCTGGCGGGAGTACCCTTGTTTCATTTTCGTTTCGGCACAGCGGAGCAAAGCGATAAACCAGTATTCGGCTGGGTCGCAGGCGGCGATCAGGCTTACGGATTGTTATTTGCCTGGGGTGGTTTTGCCGTTGCGCCGATTAGTGTCGGGATTGTTTCTATTGGTGTATTTAGCGTCGGAGCCATAGGTATTGGACTGTTTGGAATAGGCACTATTGGGATTGGCATTATTGGTTTTGGCGCTTCGGCGCTGGGTTACAAAGCCTATGCCTCGTTTTCAGCGTTGGGTTGGGAGAGTGCTTTCAGCGGTGTTGGATTTTCCATCGCAAAAGAAGCAGCAATCGGGCCTATAGCCTATGCACAACATACCAATAATGAGCAGGCCGCTGAAATGCTTAACCTGACCATGATGAGCCAAAGTTATTTTTGGATTCTAGCGGCGATTGCCATACTGGTAATTGTCCCGGCGGCCTGGCATTCGAATCAGGTTCGCCAAAGAATGAAACAGAAATAATGTGAGTAGTGTTCGTTCGCGCCCTACACATTAAAGCTATTTTTTGTTGTGCTTTATTAAGTGGCCAGCCAAAATTTTTGATTCATAGTGCCACCGAGAGTAAAACGATTCGTCCTTGAAGAAATTTATGCTGATCAAATGGAAACCACAATTTTCCCCGTAGCTTTGCCACTGGCCAAGTGAGCATGGGCTTTACCGATTTCATCTAAGGTGTACTCGTTCTCATCCAAAATCGCCTTCAAGCTTCCCGCGTCGGCAATTTTTGCGAGTTCGCTCAATATTCTCCCGTGCTCTTTGCGTTTAAAGTCGTGCAGCATAGGAATGAGCATAAATACGACGTGAATGGACAACCCTTTAAAGTGGGCTTGGGTTAAATCTAGCTCCAACATAGATACTGTTGTAATGACCTGCCCATTCAGGGCAGCTGCCGCAAATGATTTCAACATGTTTTCGCCACCGACAGAGTCGAACACCACATCAAATCCTCTGCCGTTTGTGTGCTTATCAACATAATCCTCCACAGTTTCATTGCGATAATTAATTGCTGTAAGCCCAAGGTTCTGCATGAGTTGAACATGCTCATCGCGGCCTACCGTGGTAAATACCTCGGCACCCAAGTGCCGCGCTATTTGTGCCGCTATATGCCCCACGCCGCCGGCACCTCCGTGAACTAATACCTTGTCACCAGGTTTGACGCCTGCCCGTATCAAACCCTCATATGCGGTAATACCAACCAGAGGTATGGCAGCTGCTTCACGCATAGACATAGACTTTGGTTTTAGGGCAATCAAGTTGGCATCAGCCACTATGTATTCGGCCAGCGTTCCCTGCAGATCGGCAAGCCCTCCGGCGCAACCATAGACTTCATCGCCTTGCTTGAAACTTAAAACGTCTTTTCCTACTTCTTCAACGGTACCCGCGAAGTCCATGCCCAATATTGCAGGCAGGTCTGGTGATAGAGGTAAATCTTTACCCATTGCGCGGATCATGGTGTCGACTGTGTTGACGCTGGTTGCAGAAATCTTGATTAGCACATGGCCGGATTTAACCTTGGGTTTTTCAACTTGGGCGGCCTCAAATACATCAGTATCGCCATAAGTATTAATAATCATCGCTTTCATGGGAGTATCTCCAGTTCAATAAATAGTAGGATTCCATGGTATTTAATTGTGATATTTTTGATAATCGCTATTTTAATTGAATCACTTTATTAATTTAATTGATAATTAACCTATGAATCTTGACCATGTGCGATTGTTTGTTCGAATTGCAGCACTACATAACATTAGTGTTGCAGGCAAAGAGCTGGGGTTATCTCCAGCGGTGTCTAGTACCCATGTCAATAAACTGGAAGAGGATTTAGGGGTTCGGCTGATTCATCGCACTACCCGGCATGTTTCTCTCACCGAGGAAGGTAGAGCCTTTCTTCCTCACGCGGTGGATTTATTAGACAGTGCAGAGATGGCTCGCTCATCGGTGGGATCAGGAGTCGTTAATCCACAAGGGCGATTGCGAGTTGCCGCACCGGCATCGCTGGGGCGAATGCACTTGCTGCCGGCATTGCATAACTTTTTACAGCGGTATCCCGAGCTGCAGGTAGATCTGTATTTGAGTGATAGCGTGACAGATATGGTGGAAGGCGGATTCGATGTTGCGATTCGCGATGCTGAATTAAATGACTCCAATCTTATTGCCAGAAAGCTGGCGCCAGTGACACGAGTTCTATGCGCTTCTCCCGACTACATATCAAAATACGGTGAGCCTCAAACGCCTCAAGATTTGGTCAATCATTTGTGTGTGAATTTAATTGGCTTGGAGACTTGGAAGTTCGACTTGCCTTCTGGCCCATTCAGCATCAAAACAAATAACCGGCTGCGCACAGACAATGGCGAAGCCGCGCGCGATGCAGCGGTTAAAGGTCTTGGTATTACGCTGAGTTCAACTTGGTGTTGTTATCAAGAGCTGCAGCGGGGGGATTTAGTTCAGGTGTTGAAAAATTACCGGTTGCTGTCAAAAACAGCCATTTGGGCTGTGTATCCCAGCTCACGGTTACTTGCCCCAAAGGTACGCGTCTTTATCGACTACTTTTTTGAATGTTTTGGCGAATCGCCATACTGGGACAAGGGCCTTATGCCCTAAACAGGATTCCGGCGTTTCTTATTTTGGTGTTGGGATAAAACAGTATGCTGTTTGTTGTGGATATAAAACGCACATTAAATTCCGAACAAATGAAGCACTTGTCCGGAATTTAATGTCTTGTTACATGCAAAAATTATTCGATGTAATTTTCAATGCTCGGGCATGAGCAAACCAAGTTGCGGTCGCCGTAGACGTTATCAATACGATTTACCGTCGGCCATACTTTGTGGTTTTTCAACCAACTGGCTGGGCGGCCTGCAGTTTCGCGTGAATAAGCGCGGGACCAGTTTTCTTCCAGTACATCATCTTGTGTGTGCGGTGCATTGTGTAATGCGCTCGCTTCAGCAGCGATTTCGCCGCTGATCACTTGCTCGATTTCTTGGCGGATAATTAGCATCGCTTCGATGAATTTATCCAATTCAATTTTGGATTCAGATTCAGTTGGCTCGATCATCAAGGTGCCCGCCACCGGGAATGACATGGTCGGTGCGTGGAAACCAAAATCCATTAGGCGTTTGGCAATATCTTCTTCGCTGATGCCGCTCGCTTCTTTTAACGGGCGCAAATCAAGCAAACATTCATGCGCAACAAAACCGTTAGTGCCTTTGTACAAAATCGGATAAGCGCTTTCTAATTTTTTCGCAACGTAATTTGCATTGAGCATGGCAAACTCAGTGGCTTGGCGCATACCGACCGCGCCCATCATTTTGATGTACATCCAGCTGATCGGCAGAATGCTCGCGGAACCCCAAGGTGCAGCAGAAATAGTGCCGTTGTTTACATCGGTGCCCGGAACCGCTTGTACCGGATGCGCAGCGAGGAAGGGTTCTAAATGTTTACCTACGCCGATGGGCCCCATACCTGGGCCGCCGCCGCCGTGGGGAATACAAAACGTTTTGTGCAAATTTAAATGCGATACATCGCCACCGAATTTACCCGGTGCGGCTACACCCACGAGTGCGTTCATGTTGGCACCGTCGATATAAACCTGCGCGCCCACTGCGTGCACCATATCGCACAGTTGGGTGATGCCTTCTTCAAACACGCCGTGTGTAGAAGGATAAGTCACCATAATGCAGGCGATTTGCTTGTCGTAAGTGGCGATTTTTTCAGCTAGATCTTCTAAGTCCACGTTGCCTTTGTTATCGCAAGCAACCACCACAACTTTGTAGCTCACCATTTGTGCCGACGCCGGATTGGTGCCGTGGGCAGAGGCGGGAATTAAACAAATATCGCGCTCGGTTTCGCCTTTGCTTTCAAAATATTTTTTGATCGCGACAAGGCCAGCATATTCACCTTGCGAACCGGCGTTAGGTTGTAAGCTGATGGCATCGTAGCCGGTGCAGGCTTTGAGCATCTCTTGCAGTTCTTCAAATAATTCTTTGTAACCTTCGGCTTGGTCGATCGGCGCGAATGGATGCAACTTGCCAAATTCCGGCCAGGTGACGGGAACCATTTCGGCAGTCGCATTTAATTTCATGGTGCAAGAGCCAAGTGGGATCATCGCGTTGTTCAATGCGATATCGCGCGATTCCAAACGCTTTAAATAGCGCAGCATTTCGGTTTCACTGTGATAAGTGTTGAACACCGGGTGCGATAAAATCGCATCGCTGCGCAACAAATCAGCTGGGATTGCATTGCTGGCGGTAATATTTTTTCCGGCCAGTACTTGCTCGTCGAATGAGGTTAATTCAATGCCGGTTACACCAAAGACCGCGAGCAGTGCTTCAAGGTCGGCTGCAGAAGTGGTTTCATTCAAACTGATGCCGAGTGAATCGCTACCTATTAAACGCAAATTAATTTCTGCGTTTAATGCCGCTTGGTAAATCGCTTTTTGGTTATCGCCCACGTTGACGGTGATGGTGTCAAAAAATTGTGTATTGGTGATGCCAAAACCTTTGGCTTTTAATGCCGCTGCAGCAATTGCGGTTAAGCGATGAATACGATTGGCGATGCGTTTTAAGCCATCTGGGCCGTGGTAAATCGCGTAGAACACGCTCATTACCGCGAGCAATACTTGTGAAGTACAAATGTTGGAGTTGGCTTTTTCGCGGCGGATATGTTGCTCGCGAGTTTGCATTGCCATACGCAGCGCTTGTTTGCCGCGAGTATCAATCGATACACCGATAATTCGGCCCGGAGCGGAGCGCTTATAAGCATCGCGGAAGGCGAAGAAACCGGCATGTGGTCCGCCAAAGCCCATGGGTACACCGAAGCGCTGGCTGGTGCCTACCACTACGTCTGCACCCATGGCACCGGGGGATTTGAGCAGCATTAATGCCATCAAATCTGATGCGACGGTAACCAGCGCATTGTTGCTGTGGGCGGTTTCAATCAGCGCGGTTAAATCGCGCACTTGGCCGCTGGAGCCGGGGTAAGAGAGCAGGGCGCCGAAGTAATCGCCATTGGCCAGTTCATCGGCCTTGGCAACAGCGACTTCAAAACCGAAGTGTTCAGCGCGGGTTTTGACTACCGCGATAGTTTGTGGATGAGTATCGGCATCGACAAAAAACACATCGGACTTACTTTTCTTGTTTTGACGCTTGCACATCGCCATAGCTTCGGCCGCGGCAGTGCCTTCATCTAATACTGACGCATTGGCCATTTCCATGCCGGTGAGGTCGATGATCATTTGCTGATAATTGAGCAAAGCTTCAAGACGCCCTTGGGCAATTTCCGGCTGATAAGGCGTGTAAGCGGTGTACCAACCCGGGTTTTCCAATACATTGCGCAGTACCACTAAAGGTACGTGGGTATCGTGGTAGCCCATACCAATGTAGTTTTTGAAGATTTTGTTTTTGCTAGCGATGGCTTTCAGTTGTGCCAGGGCATTGGCCTCGCTCACCGCATCGCCCAGATTGAGTTCTTGTTTCAGGCGGATATTGTCCGGTACTGTTTTGTCGATCAGCTCCTTGACTGAGCTGACGCCCAGTGTTGCCAGCATTGCGGCAGTTTGTTGGGCATCCGGGCCTATATGACGTTGGATAAACTCGTCGTGATTGGCCAATAAGGATAGCGAAGCTGAGCGAAAATCAACTGACATAGAAACTCTCTGTGTAAGGAAATCAATAATAAAGGCGGGAGCGGCGTGCGGCCGGAGAAGCGGTTAAAACCTGCTAAAAAAGGGGCCTGCTTAAAAAGGCGGCAATGGTATCAATTTGGCGCTTTTCGGGCAATCGAGCTGTGATTGAATCCGGGTTTTACTGGAAGGATGCTATAGCGGAGACGATTTGGCAGTGCTTTCTTGCGCTAGTCAGGGAACAAGAAGGTAACAGCTGAATCTTAGGCCTGCTATGATTCAGCTCCGCGCCAGTGCGGCCCCCATAATAACTCTGTATTGAAAGGCCTATGTACCACGACTTTTTCGGGCTAAAAGAACCCGCTTTTTCCATCGCCGTAAACCCGCGCTACCTCTTTATGAGCGACCAGCATCGGGAGGCCTTGGCGCATCTTTTATATGGCATCCAAAACGGCGGTTTTGTGATGCTCACCGGCGAGGTGGGCACCGGTAAGACCACTATCATCCGCTGTTTACTGGAACAGCTACCACCCAATACGGATATGGCGATTATCCTCAACCCCATGGGCAGTGCACCAGAGTTACTCTCGACGATTTGCGATGAGTTGGGTGTAGGTTATATCGCCGATGAGCTGACGGTAAAAAACTTAACCGATGCGCTCAATCAATTTCTGCTCGACAATCATCGCAAAGGTCGCAAAACAGTTTTATTAATCGATGAAGCGCAATTATTAAAAGTGCCGGTGTTGGAGCAGATTCGCTTACTCACCAACCTTGAAACCACCACAGAAAAATTATTGCAAATCATGTTGGTCGGCCAGCCGGAATTAAAAAAATTATTGGCGCGGCCAGCGCTGCGGCAATTATCCCAGCGGATTACCGCGCGTTTTCACTTGGAGGCTCTGAGCCTGCCAGAGACCAAAGCCTATATTGCGCATCGCTTGAAAATTGCGGGGTTGCCTGATCATCAGCGGCCATTTAGTGATGCGATGATCAAAAGAATCCATCAGTTTAGTGGTGGAGTTCCGCGCTTGATCAATGTCATCAGTGAGCGTTTGTTGCTCGGTGCTTATGCGCAGAATCATCATCATATTGATAAGCAGATTTTTGCAGCGGCAGTGAAGGAAGTCGCTGGCACTGCTACGCAGGAAGAAGAAAAGCTGGCGACTACACGCACATCTTGGCATGCGCTATTTGTCGTGGTATTGATCGGCATTATGGCGGCAGTGTGGCTCTTGGTTCCCGACGAAGCTCCACTACCTGTTGCGGTGGCACAAACGTCAAGTAGTGCCGCTTCTGCACACTCATCCGTTGCGGATATTAGAACCCTGAGTGAGCAACAAGCGCTCTCGGGTTCGCTGAAGGAATTACGTAATCAGCCGCCCAAATTAGTTGTGCCCAGAGTCGTTACTATGGCAACCCGGGATTTGATAGCAGCGCAGTTGGCGTTATTCGCACATGTGGGAATTTCGGCTGCTGATGCAAAAAATCCCTGCCTGGTTGTCAGTGCCTCAAACTATGTGTGTGAAAAAACACAGATCAATTCATGGGATGAACTAAACGATATTAATCGCCCGGGGCTGATTACCTTGGAGACGCCCGATAAAAAGTGGGTCTATGCCTTGCTGATTGGCTTGAGCGAAAACCATGCATTGTTGCTGGACAATGGTGAGGAAAAAGTAGTGCCATGGCACGAGCTTGCCAGCGTGTGGAATGGTGATTTGTTATATGTCTGGTCGCGCCCGCAGGCGTTTGAAAGTGACTTGAGCCTGGGTGACAAAAGCGATTTGGTCACCTGGATTGCCGAGCAATTCGCCACGCTTGATCGGCAATCAGCGCCGTTGACGCGGCAGTTTTTTACCGAGCGCTTACAGAAGCGGGTAGAGCTGTTTCAATCGACACAAAATATTCTTCCGAATGGTGTTATTAACGCGCAAACCTTGCGCCGCTTAAATGAAGTGCTGGGAGTAGATAAACTTCTAGTGAAATTGGATGAGCAACAGTTAGTCGCTCCGTTGGAAACTGAGGGGCTGTAGTGATATGTCATTAATATTGGATGCCCTGAACCGCGCCGAGAATGAGCGCAAAAATCAAAACACCGTGCCGGATCTTAATACCTCGCATCACCCGCAAGCACTAAATAGCGCACCGGGTTTGCGCCCGCCGATGCAGTGGATGATCGGTATAGTCTTAATATTAATTGCGATTATTGTCGCGCTTGTTTGGGTGCTGCGGCGAGAGCCGGTATCGGCAATTAATAACATGCCGGTGCAGCCATCATCGGTAGCGCCGGCAAATAATCCGATTGCCGTTGAGCCGAGTTCGACTGTAGTCACAGCTGCGACTCCAGCGACTGTTCCGGTGGTAGAGGTAACACCAAAAGCTTCTGCGCCAGATGCGGATATCAATAAACTCTATTCTGCTGAGGATACTGCGCCTGCAGCGGCAGTTGATTCTGGCGTAAGTGAACTCTATGCCGCCGAAGCGGCAACTGCGGCTGCATCTGAGACCATTGTCGATCCGTTTACATCGGGAAATGCAGGTGTGCCATTACAAGAGCAGGCGCCCGCGCGCACGTTTGATAGTATCAAAAATATTCCCGACTTTAATGCGCTGCCGTGGAATATGCGGCAGAAAATTCCTACCATCTCCTACGCGCGACATAATTTTTTGGTGGGCGGTGTGAGCACTGTCGTTATTAATAATCAAACGTCGGGGGTGGGTAATATTATTGGGGTGGGGCAGTTTGTGGTGCAGGAAATTTTTGTCGATGGCGTGGTTTTAAAACATGGCAACGCGGTATTTAAACTGCGCGCGCTCAATGGCTGGATCAACATGTAAGATGTCATCTTATTGCAGCATTCAATTCAACATGACAAAAAAGGAGCAGGTAGCTCCTTTTTTGTTGGTATCGAGCAAACAAAAAGACTTAGTCGTGCGATGCCATTTTGCTTTGTAAGTAATTTTGGATGCCGACTTTATCGATCAGTGATAATTGTGTTTCCAGCCAATCGACATGTTCTTCTTCAGATTCGAGAATGCTTTTTAATAAGTCGCGGCTAACAAAGTCGCGCACACCTTCACAAACGATAATACCGTCGCGTAAATCGGGAATGGCTTTTAGTTCCAGTTTTAAATCGGACTTGAGCATTTCCGGTGTATCTTCACCAATATGCAGTTTGCCCAGATCTTGTAAGTTAGGCAGACCTTCCAAAAATAAAATGCGCTCGACTAACGCGTCGGCGTGTTTCATTTCGTCAATGGATTCATGGTACTCATGATCGGCTAGTTCTTTGAGACCCCAATCTTTATACATGCGGGAGTGTAAGAAGTATTGGTTAATTGCAACCAATTCGTTTGCCAGAACTTTGTTTAATGCAGCTATAACCTGTGGATCGCCCTTCATGGAATTCTCCTATGCGAATAAATAATAAAATAAAGGGGAGAGTCTGGTCTTAGGGGCGAGGGATGTCAAGCAAAGGGTGGTTCTAAGTGATTGACGATAAAGGGAAATATACTAAGATTAAGAATGATTTCGATTCTATTTAGCGGCTGCCTTGGGTTCAGGCGACTGCAAAAAATTGTGGCAAGCCATTAATCATAGGGGTGTCATTAAGTGCTTCGTCGAGAATTTCACGGGTCATCATAGAGCATTTACCGCATTGGCTTGCGACCCCCAAGGCCTTGCGCAGGCGGCCAAGCGAGTTGGCACCATCATCGATAGCGGCTTTGATTTGACGATCAGTAATACCTTTGCAGAGGCAGACGTACATAATGGCACTTCCAAAATGGTTGTTCTGAATGCGGTTGAATTGCACACAATCAAACTTTAATGTTAATGAGAATCTGTGTCAATGGTGCATGCGAAATAATCGCGTTTGGCAGGAATTTATATTCGCGGTTATAACTGAAGAGTAGGAATGGCCACAATCTGCCAGCTGAATCGTCATAGTTACAGTTTTAAACAGGCTATATAGAAAATTAATATGACTCCCTCGCGCGCCTGTGTATGATAGTTGCGCACTATTAATAAATGGCAGGTAATCAATAAATGGCCATGAAATGTTCACATTCAGTGAATAATATGTTGGTTTCCGATTCCTGTTTTTCGCGTTGGTTTCTGAATAACCCTTAACTACTAACCATTAGGAGACTCGCTATGGGCGTATTAGTTGGTAAAAAAGCACCGGATTTCACTGCAGCAGCGGTATTGGCAAACGGCGAGATCGTAGACAATTACAACTTTGCTGAAGCCACCAAAGGCAAAAAAGCCGTTGTATTCTTCTACCCACTGGACTTCACCTTTGTATGTCCATCTGAGCTGTTGGCGTTTGACCATCGCGTAGAAGAGTTCAAAAAGCGCAATGTAGAGGTGATCGGTGTTTCTATCGATTCACAATTCACTCATAACGCATGGCGCAACACGCCAGTAAATGACGGTGGTATTGGCCAAGTTAAGTACACCTTGGTTGCTGACATCACTCACGCAATCTGCAAAGCTTACGACGTAGAATCTGCTGATGGCGTTGCTTTCCGTGGCACTTTCATCATCGACGAAGCTGGCGTAGTGCGTTCACAAATCGTTAATGATTTGCCAATCGGCCGTAACATTGACGATACCATCCGTACCGTTGATGCACTGATTTTCCACGAGCAACACGGTGAAGTTTGCCCAGCTGGTTGGAAAGAAGGCGATGCAGGTATGGACGCATCACCAGCAGGTGTTGCTAAATACTTGGCAGAACATGCTGCCAAACTCTAAGTTTTACTTTCCATGGTAATTCTTGTAAAAAGCCCAGCTCTTTAGCTGGGTTTTTTAATGGGCGAATAGTAATGGCAGCACGCGATAAAAAAATCGATCTTCATCCGAGCTGGCTTGCTCATCTCGCCGCTGAATTTGAACAGCCTTATATGCAACAGCTAAAGGCATTTTTGCTGACTGAAAAACAGCAGAGCAAAGTGATTTATCCCGCCTCAAATCATATTTTTAACGCGTTTAACTCGACACCGCTCGATCAGATCAAAGTGGTTATTCTGGGTCAAGACCCTTATCACGGCCCAGATCAGGCCCATGGGTTATGTTTTTCTGTCCAGCCTGGTATTCGGCCGCCGCCTTCATTGAAAAATATGTTTAAAGAATTGCACCGCGATCTCGGCTTGCCGATTCCTGTCCACGGGTGTTTGCAATCCTGGGCTAATCAGGGGGTCTTGTTACTCAATGCAACTTTAACGGTTGAACAAGCGCAGGCAGGTTCCCATCAGGGGCGGGGGTGGGAGACTTTTACCGACAAAGCGATCCAGTTGGTGAATAATCAGTGTGACGGTGTTGTTTTTCTTTTGTGGGGTAGTTGTGCCCAGAAGAAAGCTGCCTTTATCGATGCCCACAAACATTTGGTACTTAAGGCTCCTCATCCATCACCGCTATCGGCTCATCGCGGGTTTATTGGTTGCGGTCATTTCTCCATGGCTAATCAATATCTGCAACGTTGTAACAAATTACCCATAAATTGGCAGATCTAGCGCTTTCCCCGAACATACGGCTATTTTCGAGTCATTTTGACTATAAGTTGTCACAAGCTCGTACTGCTTAAATTTACATTTAAATCCCCCTTCTTCTGTTTGACAGCGCTGTCATATAGTAGTAGCTTTGTGCGCAACTTAGGGGGGGGGCTGGCTTTTGAGCTTTAGTGGAAGTGGAGGCAATTTTTATTCGTAAAAAATGTTTTCGCGCCTTTCATATTTGAAAACTCAAGCTAGGGTTAAAGCCAGAAAACTAATTAAATAATTTAGAGAATTCGCCTTCATCTCGAAGGTGAAAATGCTTGAACTTAAATCTGCCCAGATTGCAGTTCAGACATGTGTGTACCGGAAAAACATAATTCCTGTCGATAATAAAGGAGAGCTCCATGTACAAAACTACAAGCTTTAAGAGAAAAGTACTGACCACTGCGATTGCCTCGGCAGTCGTGGCGGCTGGTTTCAGTGGTATGGCTTATGCTCAAGATGGCACCGTTGAAGAAGTAATGGTGACGGGTATTCGCGGTTCTTTGACTCGCGCTGTGGACGTCAAGCGTAACGCAGCAGGTGTGGTTGATGCCATCTCCTCAGAAGATCTTGGTAAAATGCCAGATTCAAATTTGGCTGAATCGTTACAGCGTATCACCGGTATTTCTATTGATCGTACCAACGGTGAAGGCGCCAAAATTACTTCTCGCGGTTTTGGTCCTGCATACAACCTAGTGACCCTGAATGGTCGTCAATTGTCGACGGCTGGAGTCATTGAAGGCGGTAATGTTGAGAGTACCCGTTCATTTGATATGAGCAACATTGCATCTGAGTCTGTTACAGGTGTACAAGTTTACAAAACCGGCAGGGCAAGTGTTCCTACAGGTGGTATTGGTGCAACGGTGAACCTTACAACCGCCAAACCCTTCGATTATGACGGTTTCAAAGCTACAGTCGGTGGAAAAGCGTTATATGACGAATCTAACGATATTGGCGACGACGTTACGCCGGAGCTGTCTGGTTTTGTTAGCTGGTCTAATGATATGTTTGGTGCGTCATTATCGCTTGCTCACCAAGAACGTGACAGCGGTCGTTCTGGTTTTGCTAATAGTGGTTGGGGTGACAAGCAACAACGCTACTCCGGCGGTGATATATTCAACAGCGGTTATACGCCAGGTGCTGTTGTGGTTAACGAGCCAACCAAGGCTACGCCAAACGTTCCGTTCACGGGTGACTTGGCTACACGTCTCCAAGAAGCGAATTTCTTCCATACTGATACAACGCGTGAGCGTGATAACGCTTTGTTGACATTGCAATTCCAGCCCACCGATAACCTTACGGCAACACTTGATGTTCTTAGTGTGAACACCAAAATCCAATCGCAACACTCGATTTACTCTTTGTGGTTCTCTGATGGCGCATGGCCAACAAATGCTGTGCAGTGGGATGACAGTCCAATTAGTAAATCACCACTATACGTGTGGCAAGCGAACCCGACCGGCGCACCTCGCGATATTGCGTTGAAAAACTCGTTACGTTCGATTGAGAATAAATTGGACGACGTAGGTTTTAACTTGGCCTTTCAAGCTACTGATGAGTTGAGCTTTGAACTTGATGTTCACAAAGCTGAATCAAGCGCAACCCCATTCGGTGCACCAGGCTCAAATGTTACGCTGGGTATAGGTGTAAACACCTTGCTGGCTCAAGGTTTGGATATGAGTGGTGATCTGCCGCTTATTGCAAGCGTTGTGCAAGGCGGTAGCATCGCGAAGAGCGATGTGGGCTCCACTATTAGCCAATTGGTAAATGCTCGTGCTTGGCAAGATGTTGAAGAGGCCAGAATTTCTGGTAAGTATGAGTTTTCAGAGTCAGGCTCTATTAACTTTGGTATAAGTTCGCTGCAAACTGAATCTATCCAAAAGCAATCCGACATTGGTAATGCCACAATGAGAGGCGGTTGGAGTGTTGCAGCACCGGGCGATATTGATCCTGATTTGTTTGAGCTAATTAATTTCAACGATTATTTTGATGGCTATAACTCCAACTTGTCATCTGGAGCTAAAGATCTGTTTGCTAGGGCAGGCAACAATGGTGACAAGGCTACATCAAACATTACCGGCGTACGCGTTACTAACTTCAATGCGGTGGCTGTGCAAATGTTTGCTGACTCACCGGATAAAATTCCTTATGCAGCTAACCCGGTTGACAGTACTGACCGTAAGATAGTTGAAGATATTCAGGCAGCTTATGTTGAGGCGAACCTCAGTGGTGATTTGGGTGGGATGCAAGTGGATGTGTCTGCTGGTCTTCGTTATGAAACTACAGATGTAGAGTCTTACTCGCGCGTTTCTCCAAGAAAGATCACTTGGACATCAGATAGGGACTTCAACAATGAGGCTGTTGGAGCAGCTGGCTCGCTTCCATACACTGTTAGCAAATATGATTATACCAATGTGCTCCCTAATTTGGACTTGACCTTCCATATTAGTGATGAGCTGATTGCGCGTGCATCCAGCAGTAAAACTATTTCTCGTGCAAACTTCAATGACCTACAGATGGGCGCCGCAGGTAATGCGCCAAGAGGCGGCCCACTGTTGGCTGGCGGTTCATTCGGTACTAGCAACGACGGTAACGTTAAGTTGAAGCCCATTGAATCTAACAACATAGACTTCTCGGTTGAATATTACTTCAACGATACCGACTATGTATCTATTGGTTTCTTCGATAAGCGTGTACCTAACTTCATTGGTACGGAGGAGAGCAATGTTACTTACGCTGGCACATTGGATCCAAGTAATGGTCCGCGTGCATTGGCTGCCGTTGCAGCATTGAACGCTGCTGGCGTTGCGGTAAATGAGCGGAATCTGTTTGAGCAGGTTGCCAGAATGAATGGCACCAATAACGGTTGTATAAATACGAGTGCTGCCAATTTGTGTGGTAGTGGTGGTGTTGCTTCGGGCGACGAAGCTACTTACTTGGCCTTTAAGGATGGAGTAGATATTGTTGCGGTGGCGGGTGATCCAGGTGTTACCAACATCACTTCTATGCCTACAAACTCTAAAGATGCGGTGTTAAATGGTTGGGAATTTGCAGGTCAACACTTCTTCGGTGATAGTGGTTTTGGTATTCAGGCCAACTACACTATTGTTAATGGCAGTATTGGTTATGACCTTTATGCAGAACCAGGCTCTGCTACTCAATTTGCATTGGCTGGCTTGAGTGATTCAGCAAACATCATTGGTATCTTTGAAAATGACCAATGGCAAGCACGTATTGCATATAACTGGCGTGACAAGTTCCTGAGTAATGCAAACGCGGGTGGTGGTGAGCCTGAGTTTACTGACGACTATGGCCAAGTTGACTTTAACGTGGGTTACAAAGTTACTGATGACTTAACCATATCGTTTGAAGGTACTAACGTCTTGGCTGAGGATAAGAAAACCTATGGTCGTACTAAAAACCAAGTAAGATACGTCGATATATTAGAGGCTCGTTATGCGCTTTCTGCGCGTTATAACTTCTAATAGTTTGTAGCTGGTGATAGTAAGAAAAAATGCCGCTCTATGAGCGGCATTTTTTTAGGTGGCTTATTTTTTTATTAAATACAAGAAAAGCGGACAATACGATGAAAGATTTTCAACCATTAAGCTTTGAGCGGCATAAAAACCTTGGTTACGTAGAAAAGTACGGCTCCGAATATGGGCACAAGGTTGGTGCAATCATGATATTGCCCAATGAGTTTTCCAAGGCTCAACGAGAATATCCAATTTTATTTCGCAAAGACTCTGAGACCGGTCGCTTTTTGCCAGTAGTTTTATTAGGATTTGAAGAACATGAAAATCTCTTCCTTGGTGAGAACGCAATTTGGAATGCGCGTTATATTCCTCTCGCAGTGAGACAGGGGCCTTTTCTTATTGGACTTCAGCAGCAAGAGGCAGAGCAGAGACTTGCTATTTATGCGGATCTAAATGATCCAAGGATCGAGCAAAACGCATTACCAGCATTGTTTAATACTGATGGCCATGCTTCAGCCACCCTAAATGTAATTAGAGATGTATTGTCAGCGCGCCATAAGGGCTCCGAACTTCTTGAGCCGATGATTGACGCTTTTTTAAAATACAATCTTCTGGAGCGGGTTGTGTTAGAAATTGACTTAAGTCATGGTGCAACTGTTAAATTTGATGCGGGTTATACAGTACATATTGAGAATTTGATGGCATTAGAAAACGATGCTGTAGTTGTATTACACAAATCTGGTTTCTTATCGCTTGCGTATAACGTTGCTGATTCTGTAAACAACATACAACGTTTGGTTGATATCAAAAATGCGAAAATGAAGTAAATTAGCATGCTTCGATTTGATTAATGTGAGCTGAGCAATGACCGGACATACAACAGTGAATCCTATTCGTAAAATTGTTATCGCGGGTGGTGGCACCTCGGGATGGTTAGCTGCAGCAGCTATTGCCAAAGTGTTAGGAAAAAACCTGGATATAACGTTGGTTGAATCACCGGAAATTGGACGAATTGGGGTGGGGGAGGCAACTATCCCTACCTTGCGAGTATTTCATAAACTGTTGGGTATTAATGAGCGAGAGCTCATGGCACATGTCCAAGGAACATTTAAGCTCGGCATTGAATTTAGCAACTGGGCTAAAAAGGGAGATAGATATTTTCACTCTTTTGGTCTTACAGGGAAAGATTGCTGGGCATGTCAATTTCAGCATTTTTGGCTTGCAGGAAAAAAATACGGTATAGATGCCCCGTTTGGTGATTATTGCCCTGAATCTAAAGCTGCACGTTTAGAAAAATGTAGTGATGAAAATGATGGGATCAATTATGCCTATCATTTGGATGCAACCCTATACGCCGACTTTTTGAAAAAATTTGCTATGCGGAACGGAGGGAGGCACGTTGAAGGTTATATCGAAAAAGTAATTGTCTCTCCTGAAAATGGTTTTATTAAGTCTTTGCTATTGAAAGATGGTCAGGAAATAGAGGGTGATTTATTTCTGGATTGTACTGGTTTTAGAGCACTGCTCATCGATGGAGCCCTAAACACACCATGGGTTCCTTATGGTCATTATCTTCCCTGTGATTCTGCAATTGCGCTGCAAACTGAATTAGTGCGCGCGCCCAGACCCTATACACAATCTATAGCTCATGACTTTGGATGGCAGTGGCGTATTCCGCTTCAGCATAGAGCGGGAAATGGAATGGTTTATTCCAGTCGGCACGTTTCGGATGATGAAGCGATGGCCACACTGATGAAGAATCTGGAAGGGCGTCCGGTTACGGAGCCGCGCGTGATTAAATATAACACGGGGCGACGACTCAAAGCCTGGAATAAAAACTGTATTGCTGTGGGGCTTGCCGCAAGTTTTATCGAACCGCTTGAATCGACCTCAATCCATTTGGCAATGTCCGCTATTTATCGCTTAATGAGATATTTCCCGCAGAATGAAATTGTAATGTCAAATGTGGATGAATTTAATAAGCAATCAGCTGAAGAAACAGATCGTGCACGTAATTTTGTTATCTTACATTATCATGCAACTCAAAGGGATGATACAGAATTTTGGCGCTATTGTAAAAATATGGAAATCCCCGAGGCTTTGGCGCATCGTGTTCAACTATTTAAAGATACTGCTGCCATTGCTTTAGAGGAAAAAGAATTATTCCTCAACGACTCTTGGGTTCAGGTAATGATGGGGCAGGGTATTGTGCCTAACGCATATCATCCTATTGCCGATGTGATGGACGAAAAAGAACTGAAAAACTTTTTGGGGTATTTAAAAAGTAGTGTAGGTGAAAAGGTGTCAGCAATGCCTAGTCATCAGCAGCTCATTGATCAATACTGCAAGGCGATTGCATTGGATCAATAAATATTTTCGACAAGATAAAAGATCTTGAAGCAAAATGGAATGTTTTAAGTGGATTATCTGAAAATATAGCACTACAAAATATTAATCTAGATTTTTAATTTAAGTTTGTAAAAAGTATAGAGAGTTGTATGGAGTCGATTGCATATGAACTGAGCGAAAATGCGAACATTGAATGTTATAGGGTGGGTAATGATCAGCAAGAGGTTTTGGTTGTTGATGATTTTCTTAAAGGTGCATTAGCCTTAAAGAAGCGAGCGATCCAAGAGAATAGTTTTGCGCGCGCTGATTCTTTCTATCCTGGTGTTCGCATGCAGGTGCCTCATGAATATACCTTTGCCATTGTTAAAGCTCTCGGCTTCTTTATGGAGCAATTTTTTCAACTAGAAGTAAGGAAAATAAAAAATGCTGTTTCTAAGTTTTCAATAGTAACTGCTCGTCCGAATGAGCTTGATTTATTGCAGCGCATCCCTCATTTCGATTCTCCGTCGCGCAAGGGTTTGGCTGTTGTGCATTACCTGCAATCGCTTCCAGACATGGGGACAGCGTTGTATCGCCATAAGCCAACAGGTTTTGAATATGTGGATGAACAGCGCTATACGCAATTCATGGAAAGCATACGGCAAAGATACCCTACAGTAAGTGACTACCCGGAAGGTTATATTAATGGTTCTACAGATCAATTTGAGGAAGTGGAGTCATTCGAAGCGGTATTTAATCGACTGCTTATGTATAGAGGGTCGAGTCTTCACTCGGGAAAAATTGGGAAAGATTATAATTTTGACCCCAATCCAGCTACGGGGCGGCTTACGCTTACATCGTTTTTTGAATTTAAATGATTCAATAGTAATTTTTAAGAAAAATCGCAATGGATAATCAGATTACAAAAGTAGTTATTGTTGGAGGCGGAACTGCTGGCTGGCTTACGGCGGGTATTCTAGCTGCTGAATATAAAAATAATTTAGCATTGGGTATGCAGATTACGTTGGTTGAGTCACCTGAAGTCAGCACTATTGGTGTGGGTGAGGGGACTTGGCCGTCAATGCGTGCAACGCTGAGAAAAATTGGTATCTCAGAGGCAGATCTGGTTACGCAATGCGCTGCATCTTTTAAGCAGGGATCGAAATTTGTGGGTTGGAAAACGGGTTTGGAGGGCGATGCCTACCATCATCCATTCACTATCCCGAATGGTTATCTGGAGTGTAATCTTGTGGCTGCTTGGCAGGCTCAGTTTTCGCACTTGCCTTTTGCAGATGTTGTCTCTGTGCAAAACTATGTTTCGGAAAGTGGCCGTTCACCCAAGCAGTTTACGACCCCGGAATATGCCGGTGCAGTAAATTACGGCTACCATATTGATGCAGGAAAATTTGGAGAGCTATTGCAAAAACATTGCACTTCACGTCTTGGAGTTAAGCATATAGTCGATCATGTCACCCATGTGATTTCTGCACCAAATGGAGAGATTGCTGCTGTTAATACTAAAGAGATGGGTGCTGTCGCGGGTGATCTTTTTATTGATTGCACGGGATTTAGTTGTTTGCTACTGGGGCAGCATTTTGGTATTCCCTTTATAGATAAGAATAAGTATTCAATTAATGATTCAGCGATCGCGACACAAGTCCCCTACGCCGAAAGTTCGAGTCCTATCGCATCGGCCACTGTGGCAACTGCTCAATCTGCGGGTTGGACTTGGGATATAGGGCTCTCTTCCCGGCGTGGCGTCGGTTATGTCTATTCCAGCGCGTACATTTCTGATGAGCAGGCTGAACTAGAGTTGCGTGCTCATATTGCAAAAAGCGCTGGAGTTGATGTAGCTGAGAAACTGAGTGCACGTAAATTCTCTATTCGTGTTGGGCATCGTGAACAGTTTTGGTATAAAAACTGTGTTGCGATTGGCATGGCTGCCGGTTTTATCGAGCCTTTGGAGGCATCTGCTTTGGCGCTGGTTGAACTGTCGGCCAATATGATTCGCGATGAGTTTCCGTTGACTGTCGCGACTATGCCGTTAGTTGCTAAGCGCTTTAATAGTGTTTTTCAATATCGCTGGGAGCGTATTGTTGAATTTTTAAAGTTGCATTATGTATTGACTGAGCGCCGCGATACTGAATATTGGCGCTATATGAGTAGCCCTGATGCAATGCCCGAACAATTGCAGCAACAATTATTGTTGTGGGCACAGCGCCCGCCTTATTTTAATGATTTGATTCAAGTAGAAGAGATTTTCCCATCGGCAAGTTACCAATATGTGCTCTATGGAATGGGATTTAAATCCAATGTCAGCGGTATTGTAAAGACATCGGATAATGTGAATCTGGGATTGGAAAAAATTAAAGATAATTTTGAGAAGTCGCGTAAATATGTGAGCTTGTTACCGTCAAATCGGGAACTTATCGATCATGTTTTTAAATACGGCATGCAAAAAATATAAGCTCAACTAAAGCTGCTATAAGGCAATATAAAAGGTGATTTAATGGCAAAGCATGAAATGTTAAATAACATTGCGCATGGCAATTTAAAGGTATTAACAAAGAAATCTGCAGCTTATGGCGATGATGTTAGTGGGGCGTTGATTTTCCCCAGTGAGTTTGTAGATGCTCAGCGCGACTACCCAATTTTTTTTCAAAAGGAAGCGCAGACGGGGGAGTTTCAGGCGGTAGCTATTTTTGGTTTTAAAAAAAATGAAAATTTATTTTTAGATGAACAAGGTTGGCACGCGAACTATATTCCTGCAGTGATCGCCCGCGAACCCTTTTTAATTGGTTTTCAGCGCGAGCAAGATGGAGATGGGGCTTCGCCGGTAATTCATGTTGATATGGATAGCCCTAGAATTAGCCATGGTGATGACGGAGAGGCGGTTTTTTTGGAGCACGGTGGCAATAGTCCCTACATAGAAAACATTAGCCGGATCTTGATGTCAATTCACGATGGTTTGGCGGAAAGTAAGGCAATGTTTTCTGCTTTTTTAGCGTTGGATTTAATTGAGCCTTTTGTGCTCGACATTGAATTTAATAATGGTGCTAAGTATCAAGCATCTGCCTACTACACTATTAATCAGGAAAAGTTTTTCGCGCTGGATGACTCGGCAGTAGGGCAATTGCATAAAACAGGTTATTTGCATTTTGCCTATATGGTTTTAGCGTCGCTCGGAAATATCCGCAAGCTAATTGATATGTGTAATAAGCGCGCTTAATTATTCGTCCTCGGCTGTAAGCTAAGAGTGGAAGTTGCGACTATCACAACTTATATATCAAATTTAATTTGACAGCGCTGTCATTAAGTTTTACATTAGTCTCAGTTGATTGAAACGGACTGAGCTTGAGTAGGTTAACAAACTTGGTTTTGGGTGATTAATGGTCTCTCACCGTCGATGTCTGGTTGATGCATCGACGTCTCCCTCTGCCCTCTGAATTTCAGAGGGCTTTTTTTTGTCTATTGATTTGGTGTTTTTACGGACAAATCCACTTTGGCTGGCTAGGTTATTTAGCATCTAGCTGGCATAATCGATGCCCCGAATTTTCCGGGTTTACTCTTTTTGAAAAGAGAGTAAGCCTCGTTTGGCACGCCTGATTAGCCCTGTTTATCGGATGTGCTGTTTCTGTCAGCTAGAGGATTACCATGAAGCCAGCAGTAAAACCCCGCAATCCCAATTTCTCGTCTGGCCCTTGCAGCAAGCGCCCGGGCTACAGCTTGGATCAGCTGGATGTGTCTACGCTTGGGCGTTCACATCGCTCCACTATCGGTAAAGCGGCATTGCAGCGCGCCTGTGTTGATACCGCCGAATTGCTCGGTCTGCCAGAAGGTTACCGTGTTGGTGTAGTGCCAGGGTCCGATACCGGTGCAGTAGAAATGGCCATGTGGTCGCTGCTGGGTGAGCGTGGTGTGGATATCCTGCAGTGGGAGTCATTTGGTAAAGGCTGGTTGAGTGATGCCACCAAAGAGCTGAAGCTGAATGTGAATGCCCATGAGGCGGATTACGGCTTGTTGCCTGATTTGTCCAAAGTGAACTTCGATAACGATGTAATCTTCACCTGGAACGGCACCACCTCAGGTGTAAAAGTGCCTAATGGTAACTGGATTCCAGCTGACCGCAAAGGTCTGACTATTTGTGATGCCACCTCGGCCGTGTTTGCGATGGAAATGCCCTGGGAGAAGTTGGATGTGATCACCTATAGCTGGCAGAAAGTGCTCGGTGGTGAAGGCGCTCACGGCATGTTGATTCTCAGTCCGCGTGCGGTTGAGCGTTTGGAGTCTTACAAACCAAGCTGGCCTATGCCTAAGCTGTTCCGCATGACCAGCGGCGGCAAAGTAGTTGAAGGTATCTTTAAAGGCGACACCATCAATACGCCGTCTATGTTAGCGGTAGCAGATTATTTGGATGCGCTGGATTGGGTGCGTGCCATCGGCGGTGTAAAAGAAACCATCGCTCGCTCTAACGCAAATCTGGACGTGTTGAAAAAGTTTGTCGCTGCCAATGATTGGATCGATTTTCTGGCGCAAACTCCGGAAACCCTGTCCAACACTTCTGTGTGCTTCACTTTGAAAGCCACTGCCGATCAGGTGAAAGCCATGATCAAATTATTGGATAAAGAAGGTGTGGCTTACGATATTGGCGCCTACCGCGACGCACCGGCTGGCTTGCGCATCTGGTGTGGCGCAACGGTTGAGGCGGCTGATTTGGAAGCGGTATTACCTTGGTTGACCTGGGCTTATAATGAAGCCACGGCTGCTTGATATAGATAGATTCAACGATAGGCCGTGTTTTTACACGGCCTTTTTGTTAGTAGATTTTGAGGAGTAAGACGATGTTTAAAATAAAAACGTACAACGCAATTTCAGTTAAAGGCCTCAACCGTTTTCCGCGTGAAAACTACGAAGTGGCCAGCGATATCGGCCAGCCCGATGCCTATATTCTGCGCAGCCATAAATTGCATGGCGAAGCTTTACCGGCATCAGTCAAAGCCGTTGCCCGTGCGGGTGCGGGTACTAATAATGTGCCGGTTGAGGAATACACCAAAAAAGGTGTAGTGGTATTTAATTCACCGGGCGCTAACGCCAATGCGGTAAAAGAACTGGTATTGACCGGAATGTTGTTGGGTTCACGCGGCATCCTGTCGGGCATGGCCTATGTCAATGGTTTGACCCACATGACCGATGCGGACGAAATGTCCAAATTGTTGGAGAAAGAAAAATCTAACTTTGCCGGTTTTGAACTGCAAGGTAAAACCCTGGGTATTGTGGGCTTGGGTGCAATTGGCTCTTTGATCGCCGACGCTGCTTTAGCCTTGGGCATGAATGTGGTCGGGTTTGACCCGGCCTTATCGGTTGAAGCGGCATGGCGCTTACCAAGTCAGGTTGGCCGCATGGAGAATTTGCAATCGCTGTTGGCGCGCTCGGATTACATCACCCTGCATGTGCCGGCGATTCCGCAAACCAAGCATTTGATTAATGCCGATACGCTGAAGGTGTGCAAAAAAGGCGCGACACTGTTGAATTTTGCCCGTGAAGCGATTGTGGATGCACACGCCGTAGTAGAAAGTTTGGATGCGGGTCATTTGGGTAAATATATTTGCGATTTCCCCGAGCCAATCCTGCTTAACCGTAAAGATGTTTACGCTATGCCGCACATAGGTGCCAGCACGGAAGAGGCGGAAGAGAACTGCGCCATTATGGCGGCCGACCAGCTGGTGGATTATCTGGAGAACGGCAACATCAAAAATTCCGTTAATTTCCCAACCGTGTATATGGATCGCTCGCCCGCAATAGGTTCGCGTATCACTTTCTCTAACGAAAACGTATCGGGCGTTTTGGGTCATGTGCTTTCAGTATTGGCTGACCACAAAGTGAACGTGGTGGATATGGTCAATAAAAGCCGCGGTGAGATTGCCTACAATATTATCGATGTGGAGCTGGTGCCCTCTGCGGAAGTGGTTGCAGCATTGGCAAGTGTTGAACACGTTATTGCAGTGCGAGTGATTTAATCTCGTTGTTGTTCCAGTCTGATAATCGGGGGCAGGGCAGATGTACAAACTAGTCTTCTTTGTTCCCGATTCCCATCTCGATTCAGTCAAAACAGCCGTCTTTGCTGCCGGTGCTGGCCGCATTGGCAACTATGATCAATGTTGTTGGCAGGTGTTGGGGCAAGGGCAGTTCAGGCCTTTGCCGGGTGCTGCTCCTTATCTCGGGCAACATGACCAACTTGCAACAGTGCCGGAGTATCGGGTTGAGATGGTCTGTGCTGATGAGCACATCCGTGCGGTAACTGCCGCATTGCGTGCTGCACATCCCTATGAAGAGCCAGCGTTTGATGTTTGGCGTTTGGCTGATCTGGAGGTGGATTAGTTTGAGCTCCCCTCTGTTTGATGCTCTATCGCAATTGCTTCTCCATGAGCCACTGGAGCCGGTTACTGAGCCGCAGGCGGCCGTGTTGGTGTTGATTGGTCGTGACGATAATCCAGCAGTCTTATTTACCAAGCGCGCAGAGCATTTGCGCCAACATCCGGGCGAGGTCTGTTTTCCTGGTGGTATGTGGGAGCCTGGCGATGCCGATTTGTTTGTCACCGCTCAGCGGGAGACCTATGAAGAGATTGGTTTGCTAGCCGCAGATATTCATCTTCTAGGGCGTTTACCTCAATTTCACACCCGCGCAGGAATCCGCGTCACACCCTTTGTTGCCAGTTTTGATACCGGCGTGCCTTTACTGCCGTCCCCTGATGAACTCGACAGTATTTTTTTGGTGCCTTTGAACGTTTTTAGTGTCGGTATTCAGGTGAGAGAGGATAGGTTCGAACGCAATGGTCGCGTTTTTAGCGTACCTGTCTATCATTATGAGGGGTATGAAATATGGGGGATTACTGCCGCGGTAACGGCGGAGCTACTGCAGTTATTGGGCGAAATCGGATGCTGATTTAGATTGGTCCTAACTTTTAGTTCTTGAAATAACAAAGAAGGCATCTATTTGACATAACGGCTTTATCTGCCAAGATGTAAACCATAATGAAACATCAGCCGCTAGCGATTCTTTTTTAGTAATCACTATTTTCCATTTCTTAACGAGCTTTTGCTGGGTACTTAAGGATGAATAACTACCGAACGCCTTTGCGCGATATTGATTTCACTTTGTTTGAACTATTTAAGTACGAGCAGCATTGCCGTGCGATAGGTCATGTTTCGTTGGATCGCGAATTGACGGGTGCTTTTTTGGGTGAGGCAGCACGTTTTGCTGAAGAAGTGCTGGCACCGCTTGGTTCGGTTGGCGATCAGCAGGGGTGTAAATTAATTGATGGCAAGGTGATTACTCCGCCGGGTTTTAAACAGGCCTATCAACAGTACTGCGAAGCCGGTTGGCCTACATTGTCGCGCTCAACGGCCTTTGGTGGGCAGGGTTTGCCACAATCCCTCGGTGTGATTCTGAGTGAAATTATCGGCACACCTAACTGGGCTTGGGGCATGTATGCCGGGTTATCCCAAGGCGCTATGCACACCATCGAAATCCACGGTAGCGAGCAGCAAAAGAGGCAGTATTTGCCCTCGCTGATATCGGGACGTTGGACCGGAACTATGTGCCTGACAGAAGCCCATGCGGGCAGTGATTTGGGGTTGTTACGTACCCGCGCTGAGCCTCAGCCCGATGGCAGTTACCTGATTACCGGCACCAAGATCTTTATTTCCTCTGGCGATCATGACCTCGCCGAAAATATTGTCCACATAGTACTTGCGCGCCTACCTGATGCGCCAGCGGGTACTAAAGGCATCTCGCTTTTTGTAGTACCCAAAATACTGTTAAAAGAAGATGGCTCGCTCGCCTCGGTCAATGGTGTTAGCTGCACATCGCTTGAAGACAAGATGGGGATTCACGGCAATGCAACCTGTGCACTGCAATTTGAGGAGGCAAGAGGTTGTTTATTGGGGGAGGTCAATAAAGGCTTGAACCACATGTTTACCTTTATGAATTTGGCGCGCATTGGTTCAGGGTTACAAGGCTTGGCTCATGCGGAGTTTGGCTATCAGCAAGCGCGCTTGTATGCTCGTGAACGTTTGCAGATGCGTTCTTTGACCGGGGTAAAAAATACGGCAGGCCCAGCTGACCCCATTATTGTGCACCCTGATATTCGCCGTATGTTGCTTACGCAAAAAACACTGGTTGAAGGGATTCGCATGTTGAGTTACTACGCAACCATAAAAATGGATACGAGCCAGCATTCCACTAATGCGGATGAACGCCAGCAGGCAGCAGATTTGCTCGGTTTGCTGACTCCTATAGTGAAAGCCTTTAGTACGGAAGCTGGATTTGAATCGGCAAATCTTGCACTCCAATGTCTTGGCGGCCACGGTTATATCCGCGATTGGGGCTTGGAGCAGAATTTACGGGATTGCCGCATCGCCACCTTATACGAAGGCACTACCGGTATTCAGGCGCTCGACTTACTGGGGCGCAAGGTGCTGGGAGCTGGGGGCAAAACGCTGGCGCCGTTAATTGATGAAATAACGCAGCTCTGCCGCAGTTGTGATGGCACCGA
Source organism: Cellvibrio sp. ATLC23 (assembly GCF_057196725.1). Taxonomy (NCBI): domain Bacteria; kingdom Pseudomonadati; phylum Pseudomonadota; class Gammaproteobacteria; order Cellvibrionales; family Cellvibrionaceae; genus Cellvibrio; species Cellvibrio sp. ATLC23. Next base: position 246,001 of record NZ_JBXUOS010000001.1, read on the forward strand.
ACAACTGGCAGCACATGCTGCACAATTAGCTACACTCACTGAGGAGTGGCAGCAATTGAGCATGCACATAGCGCGTCAGGCGCAGCAGAATCCAGACGAAATTGGTGCGGCTGCGGTAGATTATCTAATGTGTTCGGGCTATCTTGTGGTGGCTTTTTTATGGCTCAAAGCGCAACAAACGGCATTGCAACAGCTTGCGAAGCCAGTAGCTGACCCCGGTTTTTATCGGACAAAGTTGGCGGCGGCCGAATTTTATTTTGCGCGTATATTGCCGCGCACTATGGGTTTAATTAAGGCGATGGAATCTGGCGCAGACAATTTAATGAGTTTGGCGAGCGCCGATTTTTAATCTTGAAAAAATAACAAAAGTGGAGTGTGTTGTATGTCGCTGAATTATAACAGAACCCTTGCCGAGGTGTTTGCTGAATCCTGTAAATCATTTGCTGACAAAAGTGCGTTCACCTGTATGGATCGAACTCTTACTTATGCTGATCTCGATCGTTTATCCGGGCGTTTTGCTGCTTATCTACAGCAGCATACTGGATTAAAACCGGGCGATAGAATTGCAGTGCAGTTGCCTAATATTTTGCAGTATCCCGTCGTTATTTTTGGCGCATTGCGTGCAGGTATGGTGGTGGTGAATACCAATCCACTGTATACCGCACACGAAATAAAACATCAGCTCAAGGACTCAGGAGCAAAAGCTTTGGTAGTGCTGGCCAATATTGCAAAAAATGCAGCCGCTATTATCAAAGAGACCGGTGTTGAGCAGGTGATAGTAACCGAGTTGGCCGACTTACACTCGCCACTCAAGCGCATGTTGTTAAATTTTGCGGTAAAGCATATTAAAAAAATGGTTCCGCCCTATGAATTTCCGCAGCAGATCAGTTTTAATAAAGCGCTCGCGGTAGCTGCGCATCCTTGGCAAGCGGTAATCCAAACGCCAGATGATGTGGCGGTTTTACAATACACCGGCGGCACTACTGGTGTGGCAAAAGGTGCAATGCTTACCCATCGAAATTTGGTGGCCAATATGGCGCAGCTCAACGATCGTATGAAAGATGTTTTTCGTGCAGCTCAAGAGCTTTATGTCGCACCTTTACCTCTTTATCACATCTATTCTTTTACCATTCATTGCACCTCGGCAATGGCGTTGGGCAATCACAGCCTGTTAATTCCCAATCCTCGCGATATTCCCGGGTTTGTAAAAACACTGCAGGGTAAACCCATCACCTTTTTTGTTGGGCTCAATACTTTGTTTAATGCGTTGTTGCGCAATCCTGATTTTTGCAACTTGGATTTCAGTAATCTGCGCCTTACCTGTTCTGGCGGTATGGCACTCACAGCTGAAACTACCAAACATTGGATCGAGGTTACCAAAGCTCCGATCAGTGAAGGTTATGGTCTAACAGAAACCTCACCGGTTGTGTCCAATAATCCGCTTGTCAATGTGCAATATGGCACTGTAGGGCTGCCTTTAATCGATACTCAATGCAAAGTGATTGATGATGCGGGCAATAGCCTGCCAAGCGGTGAGGCGGGCGAGCTATGTGTGAAAGGCCCACAAGTGATGAAAGGTTATTGGCTGCGCCCCGATGCTACGGCAGAAGTGATTGATGCCGATGGCTGGTTCCAAACAGGTGATATCGCCGTAATTCAAGCAGATGGTTACATTAAAATTGTTGATCGCAAAAAAGACATGATTAATGTGAGCGGTTTTAAGGTGTTCCCCAACGAGGTAGAGGATGCGCTCAGTAGTCATCCTGATATAGTTGAAGTTGCGATTGTCGGTGTGCCTGATGGCGACGGCAGCGAAGCAGTCAAGGCGTTTATTGTTACCACCAATGAGCAATTAACTATTGAACAAGTGCGCAAGTTCGCTAAAGAAACTCTCACTGCGTATAAGGTTCCACACTTAATTGAGTTCCGCAAAGAGCTTCCCAAAAGCAACGTGGGGAAAATTTTACGGCGCGAGTTGCGTGATGAAGGGTTGGCAAAAGCAAAATAAACATACGACTTCAGGATGGTGCACTTGGGGGAATTGTTATGCTTAACCGAGCGTGAATAAATTGTGGTATTTCTGGAGTAAAAGCACCTGCAATCAGGTGCTTTTTTCTTTTAAGGTGTGATAGGTCGGGTTGATTACCGTGCCAATATGGGCGCCAACTGCTAAGCTAAGGTAAATCGATTAAGTCATTAATAAAAATAGATGTTGCAACAATGTTAAATAAAAAATGTAGGCAACTGGTTAAATAGCGTTATGAAAAGAGCTTTGGTCTTATCCGGCGGTGGTGCACGTGCCGCTTATCAAGTGGGTGTATTGCAGGCATTGACTGAAATATTGCCCGACGATTGTGAAAATCCTTTCCCTATTATCTGCGGTACTTCTGCTGGCGCGATTAACGCTATGGCGATTGCGGCTCACAAGGGTAATTTCAAGTCTGCTGTTGCTGCGCTAACCCGCATGTGGCTGAACCTGGAAATCGGTCAGGTATATCGCCATGGCTGGATGGATATTTTTAAAGGTCTGTCTTATTTAGGCTTGTCGTTAATGAATGAAGGTATGGGCCGTCGCAAGCCGCTCTCACTTTTGGATAATGGCCCTCTTTGGAATTTACTGGGTTCTAAAATTCATTTTGAAAATCTTAGCGAGGCGATAGATTCTGGAAAATTGTTAGCTGTCAGTATTTCTGCGATGGGCTATACATCCGGTCATTCGGTTAGTTTTTTTCAGGGTCACCCCAGCTTACAGGGCTGGTCGCGTTATCGTCGTGCAGGTGTGCCAACGCAGTTACGTTTGGAGCATTTGTTAGCCTCGTCTGCCATTCCTACGATTTTTCCCGCAGTGCGTATTAACCGTGAATATTTTGGCGATGGTGCGTTGCGTCAATTGGCGCCGATGAGTCCGGCATTGCATTTGGGTGCTGATTCTTTGTTTGTGGTGGGGGTGAGCGGTAACCGGACCGCGCAAAGAGCGAACCGGCGTGTGCCGCATCGCCATTCACCATCCATGGGGCAAATTGTCGGCCATTTATTTAACAGTGCATTTGTAGATGCGATGGAAAGTGATTTGGAGCATTTGGAGCGAATGAATCAGTTGCTAAAATTGATTCCAGAATCTGTGCGGGAAGAAAATGGGATTATTCTGCGGCCAGTGGCCAATATGGCGATTTCCCCTTCTTATCCCATTGATGGCATTGCGGGGCGCAATGTGCGTTACCTACCTAAGAGCTTGCGCTTTTTTATGCGCGCAACCGGTTCTACCGCAAAAGGTGGCGGTGCAACAGCGGCAAGTTACTTGTTATTTTCCAATGAGTTTATTACTGAGCTAATTGCATTGGGGCGAACAGATACCTTGGCAGAAGCAGACAATATTCGCCGTTTCTTTGCTGAATAATTTTGCCGAAGGAAATAAAAAAACGCCGCTGTTTGTGCAAACAGCGGCGTTTTTATTTAAACGCGGTAAGCGTTTATACATTCATAAAATCAAGCGCGACGACGGAATAGGGGCAGAGGTTGATCAACTGCGGCTTGATAGTATTCCTGCAAATCGCTGAGTGATTTTACCGCTTCTTCCAAGTTGGCTTCCGGGTTGGCAAATGCAAATGCATTTACACCACAGCGGCGTAGGTAGCAGAGCTGGTCGCGGATAAAGTTGCCGGTTGCGCGCAACTCACCTTTAAAACCGTAGCGCTCACGCAACAAGCGTGCAGTAGAGAAGGGGCGGCCATCCATAAAGCCGGGGAAGTTAATACCGATCACGGCAAAACGATTGGCGTCCTCACCAATCAGATCAGCGGTTTCATCACTATCAATCCATACACCAATATCGGTGCGGTTTTGCAATTGCACTTTTTGTGCGATCCATACTGCAAGCGGAATCAATACTTGCCCGGCAGGCACTGCAACCGCAGCGGCTTCACCTTCGGCCTTGGCGATAAATGCCCAAGTGTTTTCAGCGATAACGCCGTCTTTAATTAGCTTTTGCATAAACTTTCTCCTTGAAGGGAGCGGCACCTATACGGCGATAGGTATCGATAAATAATTCTTCCGCGGTGCGATTGGCAACATACACATCGACAATTTTTTGAATCACACTTGGCATATCGTCAGCACCGAAAGAGGGGCCGAGTACATCGCCGAGTGAGGCGTCGTTACTGGCGTTTCCGCCCAACTGTACTTGGTAAAATTCTTTGCCGGATTTATCCACACCGAGAATACCAATGTGACCCACATGGTGATGGCCGCAGGCATTCATACAACCGGAAATATTCAGGTCGATATCGCCCAGGTCATAGACATAATCCAAATCTTCAAACTGGCGCTGAATCGCTTCGGCGATGGGAATGGATTTGGCGTTGGCGAGTGAACAGAAGTCACCGCCGGGGCAGCAGATAATATCGGTAATAGTGCCGATGTTTGGTGTGGCAAAACCGGCTGCTTTACATTCTTGCCAAAGGGCAAATAGCTCGGTCTTTTTCACATCTGCCAGCACGATATTTTGTTCGTGGGTAGTGCGTGCTTCGCCAAAACTGAATTTGTCGGCCAGGTCGGCGATTTTTTCCAGTTGGCTATCGGTAATATCGCCCGGGGCAACGCCGGTCGGCTTCAGCGAGAGAGTGACTGATGCGTAACCAGCAATTTTATGTTCACGCACATTGCGCTGTAGCCATTTGCCAAACGCAACACTCTCGGCGGCTTGGGCATCGACCCTGGCTTGGGCGGCAGAGTTATCAATAGTCTCGTAAGCTGGCGCAGTAAAGAAACCTTTCGCGCGCTCAATTTCAGCTTGCGTCAGTTTGTTCATGCCATCTTTTAAATGCTGCCATTCGTCTTCCACTTTTTGTGCAAAGACTTCCGCAGTTAACGCGCGCACCAAAATTTTGATACGGGCTTTGTATTTGTTGTCGCGACGACCAAACAAGTTGTACACACGCAAAATCGCTTCAAGGTAAGACAGCAAATCTTCTTCCGGCAGGAATTCGCGAATCCCCACACCGATCACCGGGGTGCGACCCAAGCCGCCGCCCACATAGACTTTAAAGCCGACTTCGCCCTTATCGTTAAGCACTAATTGCAGACCGATATCGTGCACTTGCACTGCGGCGCGATCTTGCGTCGAACCGGTCACGGCAATTTTGAATTTGCGCGGCAAAAAGGCGAATTCAGGGTGGAAGCTGGACCACTGACGAATAATTTCGCAGTAGGGGCGCGGATCGATCAGCTCGTCTGGTGCTACACCGGCAAACTGGTCGGAGGTGGTATTGCGGATACAGTTACCACTCGACTGGGTGCCGTGCATGCCCACTTCTGCCAATTCGGCGAGAATATCGGGCACTTCGGTTAGATCCGGCCAGTTGTACTGGATATTCTGACGAGTACTGACGTGGCAGTAACCTTTGTCGTAATGACGCGCAATGTGCGCCAGCTTGCGCAGCTGGGTGGAATTCACCATGCCGTAGGGCACGTTAATGCGCAGCATAGGCGCCAAGCGCTGTACATAAAGGCCGTTTTGCAGGCGCAATGGCAAAAACTGCTCAGGCGGAAGTTCGCCTGCCAGAAAGCGCTCGGTCTGGCCGCGAAATTGCGCGATACGCTGGCGCAGAATGCTGTGGTCGTACTCGTCGTAGATATACATGTAGCTAGATACCTATTTATGTCTAGGGCTGTACCTACAGCTAGGTGAGGCCATCACGGAATGGCACTGTAGGCTGAAAATTGAGGCGCGCAGGATACAGGAAAAGCCCAGTTCCGGCGAGTTTTGCGGCGGCAAGATAGCAGCAGCTTATGCAGATGTGAACACACCTTTAGTGCTAAGTTTGTGCCTATCGGTTATGAGGCGCAAGTTTAGTGGGCTGGGGCTGGTATCATGGCCTTATTGATTTTTTGTCTATCTATTATCGATTTAACTTATGCAAGCAGATATTGACCAATTATTTATCCTTCCGCCTTGCGATGGACAGCTTGAGATATTGCAACGCGATGCCGATTTTCTCCTGATTAACAAACCCACACGCCTGCTCAGCGTGCCCGGCCGCCATCCACAAAACCGCGATTCAGTGATTAGCCGCCTGCTGCCGGATTACCCAAGTGCCGTCATTGTGCACCGGTTGGATTTTGATACCTCGGGCGTGATGGTGATTCCCCTCAATAAGCCTGCGCTGTCCCATATCAGCAAACAGTTTCAAGCGCGCACGGTGAGTAAACATTACACCGCAGTGGTCGCCGGTTTGATGGCGCAAGATGAAGGTGCTATCGATTTAGCTATCGCCGCGGATGAAGGGCCGAAATACAAAATCTGTTCGGCAACCGGTAAACCTTCTATCACTGAATACACGGTGATTAGTAGAGATGCGCAGGCGCAGACCACACGGGTGTTGTTACATCCCATCACTGGCCGCTCGCACCAACTGCGCTTGCATTTACAGGCAATAGGGCACCCCATTTTAGGTTGTGAGTTCTATGGTGGTGACTACGCCAAAGCGGCAGATCGTTTGCTGCTCCATGCAACGGATTTACGGTTTGTGCATCCGGTGAAGGGAGCTGAGGTTTTTATTGCAGCGAAGCCTGATTTTTAGGTGGGGGCATTCTGCGCTTTCTCGCTTAAAGTAAAAACGACATTTTCACTTTGCATTAACTTATGTAAATCCTCGTTAAGTTGCAGTGCTGAAATATCAAATCGGTTGACAACGTTGTCTGGTGTGCGAGAGATTTGCGATCTCAATCAACCACAAAGGATAACAACATGGGCCATCAACGTATTTTTCTCGCCAGTATTCTCTCCGCCTCAATTGCATTTGTCGGCTGCGGTTCCAAAACGGATTCGTCGGTTGAGCAAGTTTCATCGGTAACCCCAGTCTCATCTGCAGCGGCATCCTCAGTCACTGCACCTGCGCCAGCAGCGGTATTTTTCGATGATTTTAATTATTCAGATATGGCTGCCTTTAATAACAATGGCTGGAAGGTGAGAACGGAAACCGGCCACCCTGGGATTAAAGGTGCAACCTGGTCTGCAGAGGGGTTGTCGTTTCATGCCGATATCCCCGACACTGAAGCAGGTGCGGTGCGTATGAGTTCAGTCACCAATGGCACTGGTGAACAAACTCGTCACACACAATTCTGCCATGCACGTAAGTATCGCGAGGGGACCTATGCTGCGCGAGTTTTTTTTCGCGATGAACCAACTTACGGGCCAGACGGCGATGAAGTAATTCAAACGTTTTATGCGATTAGCCCACTCAACGCGCCGATGGATAAAAATTACAGCGAAACCGATTTCGAATACCTGCCCAACGGTGGCTGGGGAGAGGATGCCAATCCTGCGATGTGGACAACCAGTTGGGATACCTTCCAGCTGGAGCCGTGGACTAAGGTAAATGAATTTACCCGCGTAGAAGGTAGCTACGCAGGTTGGCGTACGCTGGTGTTAACGGTTGCCGATAACAAAGTCACTTACTTTGTAGACGGTAAATTATTTTCCGAGCACAGCAGTGCGGTTTATCCAGAAGATTTTATGTCGATCAATTTTAATTTGTGGTTTATGCCTAAAGGTGCGGACGGTTCTATCGGCCCAGTGGACTCACCCGAAATGCGAGAATATCAACAGGACATAGATTGGGTATTCTTTCAGGAAGGTGTGGCTATAACGACCGAGGAAGTAGAAGCCCAAATCGCTGATATGCGCAGCAAAAAAGTGACTTATATCGATAACGTGCAAGAGCGGGATCCTGCATTGCCATCGCCTTGTGGGCTTTAATCGTCGTTCGCTGGCAGTTTTCGATTGTAGGGATGAGTCAGCCGAACAGATTTCGCTTCAAATCGGACAAGGATTTGTCTGATTGTTGTCGCTTAAATGCTTGTCATTTAACCTTAAGGCTTTAAGATGCTCGGTTTCATATTATGAGTGTCCGACGTTGCGCAATGGTTATTCCCAACCTGCAAAACGATGGTCTAACAGGTAAAGAATGCAAAACCAACCTATTGATGAGCGCACTTTTTATCGTGGAGTGCTAGTGCTGCTTGTGCTCACTGGATTTATTGCCGCTTCCGCCAGTATTTTGCACTATCTGGAGCCAGAGCCGGAGTTAATGGATCTGGTGGTTCCGCCGATGGCGGCAGTGGCGAATATTGCTCTTGCTATATGGTTGATGTGTCGGCCGAAAAGTATTTTACGTGTAGTTTATTCTGCTTTTGGTGTGGCGATTGCTGCGCTCTCGTTGCCCGCTTGGTATTACAGTCTGCGCGCCCATCAGGCGCCTGATATACAGCTGATTAATATTTTCCCTCCTATATCATCCTTTCTTATTATTTTGATTGTGTTAGTAATGGTTATGCTTCCGCCACGCCGAGCATTTCCAATCATGATCGCCGCTTGGTTTTTAAATGCAGTACCGATTGTGAGTTATTTGTTGATTAACCGCGAGGAGTTGTGGACACCGCGCGGGCAGGAAATGTTTATGAGTTATGGCCTCGCCATTTTACTGTTATTGGTATTGTTGCCGTTTCAGCACCGCGCGCGATTGCAACTTGAGCGCCTACGTAATGATAATTCTCATATGCACAATGTGGCCGAACGGGATGCCTTAACTCAGCAATATAATCGTTGGGGTGGCCAAAAAATACTCGATGATTTTATGCGCAACGGAACCGTTGGTAGCATCATTATGCTGGACATAGATCACTTTAAATTAATCAACGATACTCACGGACATTTAGTGGGCGATAAAGTGTTACAACAATTTGCTACGCGCGTCAGCAGTGCGCTACGCAGCGACGGCCATCTGATTCGCTGGGGTGGTGAAGAGTTTTTGGTATTGATTCGTGGGATTGCAGAACGCGATGCCTTTACGGTAGCAGAGAGATTGCGCACTGCGATTAATAGTGATTTGTTTCCACCGATAGGCAAGGTGACGGTGTCAGGCGGCGCAACATCGCGTAAAGATGATGATACATTGGAAAGTTTACTTTCGCGGGCAGATAAAGCACTTTATCAAGCCAAATTAAATGGCCGTGATCAAGTGGTACATGATTAATAGCCGTTAATTCAATGTTGTGGGTGCCTTCCGAGGAAAGCACCCGAAATCATCTTAATGTTGCGAAGCTTGCTCGGCCCCAATACCGGTTTGTGAACGTACAAATTGTGCGTCAAATGCGGCTTGTTCGGTTGCGGCGGATGCGGATTTATCGGTGATTGAAAAGAACCAAATACCGATAAACGCAGCACTTACCGAGAAAATGGCGGGATACTTGTAAGGGAAAATCGCCTGTTCAAAACCAAATGCATCAACCCATACGGTCGGTCCAATCACCACTAAAATTACCGCGGTCAATAATCCCAAGCTGCCGCCCATAACCGCACCGCGGGTAGTGAGTTTGCGCCAATACATGCTTAGCAACAGAATCGGAAAATTGGCGCTGGCGGCGACGCAGAATGCAAGGCCAACCATAAAGGCGACGTTTTGTTTTTCAAAAACAATGCCGAGTAATACCGCGATTACACCCAAACAGACTGTAGCAATGCGCGATGTACGGATTTCTTTTTTCTCGTCGTGATTACCTTTTAATACCAGCGTCGCATAGAGATCGTGCGAAATGGCGCTCGACCCGGCCAGCGTTAGACCTGCTACCACAGCGAGAATGGTGGCGAAGGCAACTGCAGAAATAAAGCCTAATAATACATCGCCACCTAATGCTTGCGATAAGTGGATCGCTGCCATATTCGCACCGCCGATCAAAGCACCATCGCTAAAGTAGGCAGGATTTTTCAACAGTAGGATGATTGCACCAAAGCCGATAATAAAAGTGAGAATGTAAAAATAGCCGATAAAACCGGTGGCATAAAATACTGAGCGGCGCGCTTGTACCGCATCTTTCACGGTGAAGAAACGCATCAAAATATGCGGTAAACCAGCGGTGCCGAACATGAGGGCGATACCGAGTGAAATGGCGGAAATAGGGTCGCTCACCAGTGTGCCGGGCGCCATAATTGCGTTTGCTTTGGAATGTACTTTTACCGCTTCTGCGAATAAATTTTCAAAACTAAAACCAAATTGCATCATTACTAAAAAAGCCATTAATGAAGCGCCGGATAATAATAAAATCGCTTTAATTAATTGCACCCAGGTAGTGGCGAGCATGCCACCAAAGGTCACGTAGAGTGTCATCAATACTCCGACAATGATGACGGCATACTCGTAAGGCAGGCCGAACAGCAACTCAATTAATTTACCGGCACCCACCATTTGTGCGATCAGATAAAAAATAACCGTCACTAGCGAACCGCTGGCAGCAAGAATACGAATCGGTTTTTGCTGCAATCGAAACGAGGCTACATCGGCAAAGGTGTATTTGCCAAGGTTACGCAATGGTTCGGCAATCAGCACTAATACAATCGGCCAGCCGACTAAAAAACCAATCGCATAAATCAAGCCATCAAAGCCCGAGGTGTAAACCAATCCCGCGATGCCTAAAAAAGACGCGGCCGACATATAGTCGCCTGCGATCGCCAAACCATTTTGAAAACCAGTAATGCCACCACCGGCTGCATAAAAATCGCTCGCGGTTTTTGTGCGGCGTGCGGCCCAATAGGTAATACCCAGTGTTACTGTCACAAAAGCTAAAAACATCGCAATAGCGATAACATTAATACTTTTTTCACTGCTCGCTTGTGCCCAAGCGCAGGTCGCCATAGCAGAGAGAATTAATGCAATAGGAGCGTTGTACTTCATTGCTGGCCTCCGGCTTTCTGCACTATAGCCTTAGTCAAAGGCTCTAGTACCCGGTTGGCGTAGGAGACATAAATCCCGGTAATCACCATACAAAACAAAATCACACCCAAACCCAACACCATACCGATGGAAGTAACTCCATCGCCAATTGGCATACCAAGGGTAGTGGGGTGGAACGCGATGGTTAGGATAAGCGCAAAATAAGCACCGATAGTAGCTAATGACAAAGGCCACATAACTTTTTTGCGCGCGCGGGTCAGGGCCGCATATTCCGGCAGCTGCCGGATAGTTTCAATCTGCATTTCAGGTTCCCCTTGTTATTGTTAATTAGTAAGGGGGATTAAATGCCGAACTTGTATGCAAGGTCAAGGAATTATTAAATCCAACCTTTTTGACGGGCGATACGCGCAGCATCTACGCGGTTGGCGGCATTGAGTTTGGCAATCGCTTCTGACAGATAATTACGTACAGTGCCTTCCGATAAACACAATACCACCGCGATTTCGGCAGTCGTTTTTCCTTCGGCAGCCAAACGCAGCGCGCGACGCTCTTTATCATTGAGCGGGTCGCTTTCGCCCAGTGCCATCATGGCCAGTTCGCCGTCAATCACACGCTTGCCATCCATCACTTTATAAATGGCCTGAATGAGTTGTTCTGATGGTGCATCCTTTAATAAAAAACCGGAGACTCCCATATCAATCGCCCGGCGAATATAACCAGAGCGGCCAAAGGTGGTGATGATGATAGTTTTAATCGGCAGTTTTTGTTGCAATACCCACTGTGCTAATTCAAGGCCGGAGCGGCCTGGCATTTCAATGTCAGTGAGTAAAATATCGTAGCTGTTTTGTTTCATTAATAACCAAGCGCGATCACCATCTTCCGCCTGTGTGATTTCAAAACCTTCTTCCATGCTTAACAGTGCTGCCAAGGCGCCGCGCACCATGGATTGATCTTCAGCCAATAGAATTTTCATGGATTATGACGCCTGTTGTTGAAGTTCATTGCGCGGCAGCGAAATAACAAATTCACATCCTCTGTGAATAGATGACTGTAAGTCACCGGTTAACGCATGCAAACGCTCTTGTATGCCCTGCAAACCATTGCCCGGCACCAGGTTTTTTACGGCGCCGTTATCGCGCATGCTGACGAGAATTTTATCGCTACTCTGGCGAAATTCAATTTGGCAGTGGTTACCGTTGCTGTGGCGCAACACATTGGTGGTTAATTCCGTTAGTGCCAAAATAATAGCTGTTTCTGCACGTGGTGTAAGTTGTGGAATATCACCGTTTAAATCCACCACAAAACCGTTTTGGCGTAGCTTTTCGCACAGTTCCATTACCTCTCCAGAGAGGCCGCGGTGCTTATAGCCAGATACCGTTTGACGTACCAAACTCAAACTGTTGCGTGCAATGTGATGTAGCTCAGAGAGATGTTGTTTTACCTGCTCATGTTTTTCCTGCACTAATAGTTTTTCGGCCAGCTCGGCTTTGAGAGCAATGCTGGATAACGTGTGGCCAAGAATATCATGCAGATCGCGCGCAATCCGTTCACGCTCGGCAATCACCGCAAGCTGCTCAATTTCCTGATGACTTTTTTGTTGGCTAATACGCGCATCCAAGCGCAATTTTTCAATATAACCAACGATACCAATAGTCGCTAAGCCAGAGAGTGCAGGAAACGCAAAAAAGGGAAATGGGTAATTAAATTGATAATGCATCGCAATAATCAGCGCGACCAATAAGCTGGTAAAGAGCAACCAGGTTTTGGTGCGATAGGTAAATCCAACTAAAAAACCTATGTAAGAAAAAAACGTGCTAGAGCCAGGAGTGTAGGGCGTGATGACTAATGCTAACAATACAATTGCCAGTAATGGTTTCCAAACCTGGTTAGGTTTAAGTGTGATCGCCACTAGATACAGCGATACAAATACACAATAGACACCCACCAACAGTACTTGAGCGAGTGTGCTAAATGGCATGTAGTAGACGGGAACAAAATAATAAAGGCTGAAAACCAGCCAGATCCAAGATTTGGCGGAATAAATAGAGCCTGCGCATTGTTCAGCGTGTGGAGTCATAGTGACATGTCCGGGCGGTAGTTCCAGGGGGAGTGCTTGTCGGTATTATGATCGCCGTGCGTCTTGAAGTCAGCTTTGGCGGTAAATAATCGAACAAGCGAAAACGCAACTAGTTTGCGGTACCACGCATGTCTATGCCAGCCGTGAAAGTCATTAGCTGGCAGTGACAATTGTCAACGAACGCTGTGGATCTGTTTGAAATCTACTGAGAGTCTAGAAATTTCGGCGGCTAGCCAGTCCATTTTTAGAGCAATATTGCCGCATTTATGGTGCGATAGTTTTATGGCACTAAATGTGCTGACAGAGTTAATGGCGTTTGTGTTTATTCTTTCTATACTGGGGTGATAAAAATTTATTAAGGAGATTGTATGAAGGCTGTCATTTTAGCGGGAGGCCTAGGTACTCGCATATCAGAAGAGACCCACCTTAAACCCAAACCGATGATTGAAATCGGCGGCAAGCCTATTCTCTGGCATATCATGAAGCTCTATTCATCACATGGTGTAAATGAATTTATTATCTGCTGTGGTTATAAAGGCTATGTAATTAAAGAATATTTTGCCAATTATTTCTTACACATGTCCGATGTTACCTTTGATATGTCTACTAACGAAATGCAGGTTCATCATCATGCCGCAGAACCTTGGCGAGTGACGTTATTAAATACCGGTGAACATACCTTAACCGGTGGCCGTCTCAAGTATGCAAAAGAATTTTTAAAAGAGGATGAAGCCTTTTGCTTCACTTATGGTGATGGCTTGTCGGATGTCAATATTCGCGAACTGATTGCTTTTCATCAGCAACATAAAAAACGCGCAACGGTGACCGCTGTACAGCCACCAGGGCGTTACGGTGCATTAACCTGTGATGGTGAGCAGGTAAAAGGTTTTACCGAAAAACCACGTGGTGATGGCGGCATGATTAATGGCGGTTTTTTTATATTGTCACCCGATTGCATCGATTTAATTGATGGCGATCAAACTAGCTGGGAGGATAAGCCGCTCAAGTTTTTGGCTGAATCCGATCAATTAATGGCATTTGAACATCATGGTTTTTGGCAACCCATGGATACCTTGCGCGATAAAAATTACCTGGAGCAGCTGTGGGCGTCCGGCAGCGCGCCTTGGAAAATTTGGGAATAATAATTGTGATGCAATTTGCCGATATTTTTCGCGGGCGCAAAATATTAATCACCGGGCACACCGGTTTTAAAGGGAGTTGGCTCGCGCTCTGGTTAACGCAACTGGGAGCGGAAGTCACCGGCATAGCTTTGCCGCCCGATACCTCGCCAGCGCACTGGAACTTACTAAACTTGCCGCTTTCCAGTCACATGGCGGATATTAATAGCCTACATGCCGTCAAAAATTTGGTGCAACAAACACAACCTGAATTGGTTTTTCATTTGGCAGCGCAGCCGCTGGTTCGCGCTTCTTATCAAGATCCGCTCCACACTTGGCAAACCAATGTAATGGGCACTGTTAATGTGCTTGAGGCCTGTCGCGTTCAATCGAGTGTTCGGGCGATCGTTGTGATTACGACCGATAAAGTGTACGAAAATAATGAATCCGGCCAGCATTTTATCGAGTCGGATTCACTCGGTGGCTACGACCCCTATAGTGCCTCGAAAGCTGCATGTGAGCTGGTGGTGCAAAGTTATCGGCGCAGTTTTTTTGCAGAAAAAAATGTGCTGCTCGCCAGTGCCCGCGCCGGCAATGTGATTGGTGGTGGCGATTGGGCAGTAGACCGGCTAATTCCCGATATTGTTCGCGCTATGCAAGCCCAATCACCGCTGACGATTCGCTATCCATTTGCTACCAGACCTTGGCAGCATGTACTTGATGCACTCTCCGGATATTTGTGTTTGGCACATCGCTTGCTACTGCAAGAATCAGATAAAGCGACTGCATGGAATTTTGGTCCTGATTCGGAGCATTGCCAAAGTGTGACGAATGTTTTGACCCAAATGAAATTGCACTGGCCGGAGCTGAAATGGGTTGAAGATTCTCTCGCGCAAGTACATGAAGCCGAGCTGTTAACGTTAGATAGTTCTGCTGCGCAATCAAAATTGGGCTGGAAACCTGTTTGGGGTTTTGCAGAAACTGCCCGTTACACGGCTGAATGGTATCAGCACTTTTATCTGAATCAGCAGGTGATTTCACAGCAGCAGCTGGAAATCTATATTCACAATGCGCAGATGAATCAATCAATATGGGTCAACAACTAGTTGTTTCAGAGACTTCTTTGCATGGCGTTAAATTAATAACGTCTAATGCGTCGGTAGACGAAAGGGGTTCTTTCGCGCGCTGGTTTTGTTTGCCAACATTGGAATCGGTGCTGGGAGGGCAACACATTCGTCAAGTTAATCACTCGGTGAATTTGCGTGCTGGTACAGTGCGCGGCATGCATTTTCAAATTCCCGCTGTCGCCGAGTTAAATGCAATCGATAAATATAAATCGCATGCAGCAGAATACAAATTAGTGCGCTGCATTCGAGGTAAGGTTTACGATGTGGTGTTGGATTTACGCCCACAGTCGGAAACATTTTGTCGTTATTTTTCGGTAGAGCTCAGCGAACACAGTCAACAAATGTTATTGATTCCGCCGGGTTGTGCGCACGGTTTTCAAGCTTTGCTCGATAATAGCCAGCTTTTATATTTACATACACAAGATTATCAACCCGCATTAGATGCTGGTGTAAGAGTCGATGATCCCCAGTTCAATATTCAGTGGCCATTACCGATACAGTATTTGTCTGAGCGCGATCAAGCCTTTGTATTATTTTCTACATCCTCATTTTCTGAATTGTTACAGGGCGTCGGTTTATGAATTGCAGACACTGCCAGCAACCACTGACCTTACCTTTTATCGATTTGGGGGTTATGCCTCCCTCTAATGCGTACCTCAATTCACTCGTGCAATGTGCGCAGGAGCAATCTTATCCGCTCAAAGTATGGGTGTGTGAAAACTGTTGGTTGGTGCAAACAGAGGATTACACCAAAGCAGATGAATTGTTTACGGCGGACTACGCCTACTTTTCATCAACATCATCCACCTGGGTTGCGCATGCGCGACGTTTCGCTGATCAGGCGATCACACAACTTAAATTATCTGAAAACAGCCTTGTTGTGGAGTTGGCTGCAAATGATGGTTATTTGCTGCAACATTTTGTGCACTCGGGTATTCCCTGTCTAGGGGTAGAGCCTACGTCTGCGACTGCCGCTGCTGCTAGAGAAAAAAACATTGAGATTGTTGAAGATTTTTTTGGTGTTGCGCTCGCCAATCAATTGTGTAGCGATTATGGCAAAGCGGATCTAATGGTTGCTAATAATGTACTTGCGCACGTGCCAGACATTAATGATTTTGTCGCCGGTATCGCCGTCATGCTAAAACCCAAAGGTGTGTGCAGTGTGGAATTTCCGCATATTTTTAATCTGATTAAAGAGCGGCAATTCGACACGATTTATCACGAACACTATTCCTACCTGTCGCTGCACAGCGTGAGCAGCATAATGAAAACGGTAGGCCTAGCGGTTTATAAGGTGGAAAAGTTGCCAACCCATGGTGGTAGCCTCAGGGTGTGGGTTGCATTGACTGATGCCATGGAAATTGAATCGAGCGTGAGCACCATAATGGATGAAGAAGTACAAGCGGGGATGGCAAGTGCAGATGGTTATCGTAACTTTCAAACAGTTATTTCAACGGTGGCAAAAAAATTCCATGAATTCTTACAGCAAGCACAAAAGGAAAATAAAACTGTTGTTGCCTATGGCGCTGCCGCTAAAGGCAATACATTTTTAAACTATATACGGGTTGGCGCAGAGTTAATTCCGGCAGTGTTTGATGCGGCAAAATCTAAGCAGGGAAAATTTTTACCGGGTAGCCATATTCCGATATTAGCGCCTGAGCGGCTTGTAGAATTCAATCCTGATTACGTGGTAATACTGCCGTGGAATATTAGGGATGAAGTTACTGATCAATTGAAATCCATAGTGCCACCGCATTGCAAATTTGTGACTGCTATTCCGCAATTGACCGTGGTTTGATGTGCACCTATCTGCAACGATAAAGAATATTATTTGGGTTCGATACACTTATGATAATTATCGATAAAACTGCAAAGGTATCTTCAATGGTAGATATTGAAGATTCCGTAAAGGGAAGTACATTTTCTCTTGGGTCAGAATCCGTTATGGATAGTTTCGTTAAGGTGAAATTTGCTGGGGGTTCAGGAGATATTGTTATTGGCTCCTCCGTGTACATTAACTCAGGCTGCGTACTCTATTCCGGTAATGGGATTACGATTGGAAATAATGTGTCTGTTGCCGCAAATGTGGTTTTTGCTCCGGTCAATCATCAATATAAAGATAAGAATAAACTGATACAGCATCAAGGGTTTTGTGAAAGTAAGGGGGGGATTGTAATAGAGGATGATGTTTGGATTGGAGCGGGTTGCGTGATACTGGACGGGGCTATTGTGCGGCGCGGCGCGGTAATCGGTGCTATGTCACTTGTTCGTGAAGAAGTGGCTGCGTTCAGCATTCAAAGTGGTAACCCTTTGCGCGTGAAAGGCTGGCGCGAATGAAATTCACGATCTTTGGTGGCAGGGGATTTATTGGGCGGCACTTGGTTGAATTCCTTCAATCTTCAGGACATCAAGTTGTCGTGCCAGCACGAGAGGATGTGTTAAATGAAGAGCAATGTTTAGGGCATGTTATATATGCAATAGGCATGACAGGGAATTTTCGGACGCGGCCATTTGATACTGTAGACGCACATGTTGGTTTTCTAATGTCGCTACTGCAACATCATACTTATGAATCTTTCTTATATCTTTCTAGTGCGAGGATTTACTCAGGGCTCAATGCCGGCGCACTTGGAAGCGAGTTGACACCTGTGCCTCTAAGTTCGGGTCCTGATGCTTTGTATGATCTAAGTAAGATGCTTGGTGAATCCCTGTGTTTATCGATAGCTAATCCCAAAGTGCGTATCGCGCGGTTGTCGAATGTCTTTGGTCGAGGGCAGAGCGAACACACATTTTTAGGTTCTATTCTTGCGGCAATAAAGAGTGAAAATAGAGTTGAGATAAATGAGGCTCCAGAGTCTTGCAAAGATTATGTGTGGATAGATGACGTGGTTCCCGTGTTAGTGGAAATTGCCATGTCGGGAAAAGACAGAACTTATAATGTTGCAAGTGGAGAGTGCATTACACATGTAATGCTTGTCGAAAAATTAACTGAAATTCTGCATTGCACTGCCACCTTCAATCAGTATGCTGGTGCGCGAGTCTTTCCACAAATCGATGTGAGTCGAATTAAATCTGAGTTTGGTTTTACTCCTGTGTCATTGCTTGAAAAAATTCCGTTTTCCTGACAGGGTGAAAATTATTTGGCTGAAGATATGCTAATTCATTCTTCCAAATATAAATAAATGATTGTGCATTTTAGGTCGACATATTTCTGTCCTCCAATTATTTTTCAAACAATATGGTGAATTAATATGAATCCTATCGAACAATTTGAAATGGAGCGTCAGTCGAGAATTGAAGAATTAGGAAAAGATGAGGAGTTTCAAGAAAAATCAAAAGCATGGTTAGAGATGAGCATGAGGAAGCAATATGTTTATAACTTCTCATGGATGGGGCGGCCAATCATACAAAATCCAATTGATATAATGGCGATGCAAGAGCTGATATGGAAAGTGCAGCCTGATATTGTGATTGAAACAGGTATAGCGCATGGTGGCTCTATTATTTTCTCGGCTTCTATGCTCGAGCTCATCGCAGCTAGCGGGGGTAATCCGGATGGATTTGTATTGGGTATTGATATAGATATTCGTGAGCATAATCGAGATGCGATATTGCAACATCCCATGGCTAAACGAGTCAAAATGATACAGGGTTCCAGTGTTGCTGCAGATATTGTTGAGCAAGTGCAAAAAATTGTTAAAGATAAAAAGAGGGTAATGGTTTTTCTAGATTCAAACCATACTTACGAGCACGTGTTAGCAGAGCTGGAAGCCTATGCGCCATTGGTGACGAAGGGTAGTTATTGTGTTGTATTTGATACTTTTGTTGAGGATGTTCCTGCAGATGTTTTTGTGGATCGTCCATGGTGTCCAGGAAATAGTCCGAAAACCGCTGTGCATAAATACTTGAGTCAACACAAGGAGTATGTCATCGATAAAGATATGCAACACAAATTGCAAATTACTGTTGCGCCAGACGGGTTTCTAAAAAGAATAAGCTAATTATCAAGTTAATTATGGATGGGTTTATGGATCTGTCAGAAAAAAAAGATTTCGAAGAAAAGGGCTATATTATTTTGCGTCAATTTCTTCCTCTGGAAGTTTTTGATGATATTAAAAAAGAAATAAATAGCATTGGAAAATTTATAGTTGGCGAAGAATTC
The DNA here is from genome assembly GCF_057196725.1 of Cellvibrio sp. ATLC23. Classification (NCBI taxonomy): domain Bacteria; kingdom Pseudomonadati; phylum Pseudomonadota; class Gammaproteobacteria; order Cellvibrionales; family Cellvibrionaceae; genus Cellvibrio; species Cellvibrio sp. ATLC23. The sequence continues at coordinate 265,212 of NZ_JBXUOS010000001.1, forward strand.
AATTTTTATCAGGAATCTTTAATTACACCTAAAATGCAATCGCAACTGTATGATCGCTTGCATTATTTACCTGGCTTGAGCCGCTTGTCGGGGAATTTAAAATTGCTTGACGCTTGTCGTAGCTTGGGAATTGAGATTCCCATATTAATGGGGTGTTGTAATATGCGCTATGATCGCCCGAATGATCATAAGCATTTATTTGATTGGCATCAAGATTCTGTTTATTTGTTGGGCTCAAGTAATGCGGTGACAATTTGGATTCCATTTGGTCCGGTGAGTGAATATTACGGGTCAATTCAAGTAATTGAGGGAAGTCATTTGCAGGGAATTCGTCCATTTAAAAAGATATCTAATAAAACTATCAACAGTCAAATTCAGTTCTTGCAAAGAGATTTGGCGATTGATGAAGTCGTTACAGAAAAACCTACTATCGTGGAAGCTGAAGCAGGAGATGTTGTTATCTTCAAGCAAATGTTGTTGCATCGTAGCCTTCCTAATTGTTCTAATGTTGTTAGATGGACTGCCCAAGTGAGGGTTTCTGATCTGGCTTTTCCGGGGTTTCTTGAAGCTGGTTGTCCCACTGGCGACAAGGCTAATATTTTCTTTCAGAGTTATGAAGGATTTAAATATCCAATGGGTGATTTAAAATGAAAACCAAGCTGGGCGAGTCTATTATGCGGAGCGAATTTGAAACGGCTGCTGATGAGCGATTGTTTCAAATAAAGCAATCGGTAGTTCCGTTGATGGGTCCGCATTGGAATATTCATTCAAATTTATTTATTAAAAGAGTCAGTTTGTCTAGAATTATTTACTTTAATAATTTGTACTCTTTAATAAAAGAAATTCCTGGGGTTATTTGTGAGTTTGGCGTCCAGTGGGGAGCGTCACTTTCATTGTTGATTAATTTAAGAGGTATGATTGAGCCTTACAATTACTCTAGAAAAATTATTGGCTTTGATACTTTTTCTGGTTTTGAAACTCCACATTTGAAAGATGGTGACTTGGTTTCCAAAGGGGACTATTCAAGTGTTGATTCCTATTGTGAGCAACTTGAAGAAATTTTGGTGTTGCAAGAGAGCCTTTCACCGTTAGCGCATATTAAAAAATTTGAGCTAGTAAAGGGCGATGCTTCTCTAACTATTAACGAGTGGATTCAAAAGAACCCACACACCATAATTTCAATGGCTATTTTTGATATGGACGTTTATCAGCCTACTAAAGACGTCTTAGAAAAGATTATTCCTAGATTGACGAAGGGTTCTGTACTGGTTTTTGATGAATTAAATTGCCCAAAATTTCCTGGCGAGACATTGGCCCTGATGGAGGTGCTTGGTGTGAATAATTTGAAGTTGCGACGGGACCCTAATCAGCCTTATTGTGCTTGGGCTGTTTTTGAGTGAGTCTGATTGTTCTGCTGTAATAGTTGATTTGATGGGGTCCGTCCCAAAGTCCGTCAATCACATATTTTAATGGTCAAGGCGTTATTTTTTGTCATTGATTGAATTTTGACTGATTCGCCATAACCATTTCGGTCAGGGCAGTTTCAAAATGGGTGGTAAATCTCGCAGCGTCAAATAGCGATGACGCCATAACGTTATCGCGCTGCTCACTGCGCAAGGTCGCTAAATAATCTCTATCCGCTGCAAATGCAGCTGCTTTATTAATGTAGTCTTTTTCATCCTCGGCGATCCAATTTTGCAGGCCAGCATAGTGTATAGGAGCTTCGCCCAGCCGAGACCAAAAGTCTCGACCTTTCATCGTGAGTACTGGCACACTCATCCATAATGTATCAGCGGTAGTTGTACCACCAGTGCATGGGAACGGATCAAGTGCGATATCTATTTTGTTATAAGATTTGAAGTAATCTAATCGTGCAGTAATTCCTTCTAGTATCAAACGATCAGGCGTAATGCCATGCTCTGAATAGCGTGCATAGGTTCGCTCTAGGACAGACGGCTCGCTGAGTTGTTTTGTTTGAAGGTGAAGTTTGGAATTGGGCACGGCATGTAAAATCTGTGACCAGGTGGCAACAACATTGTCACTCATTTTGATTAGGTTGTTAAAACAACCAAAGGTTGTGTAGTTATTCTGAAGTGAGGGTGGTGCGGCAATAGGAATGTCTTCTATTAAGGGCGAAAAACATGCGACCACCTCTGGAAGGCGCCAGACTTTCTCAACGAAAGGCTGTTCCTGGCCCACAGGAATTAGATGGTGATTAGCTAATATGTAGTCCATTTCTGTCATGCCGGTTGTAGCTGGGTACCCGAGCCAAGTGACTTGGATAGGTGCTGGCTTATAAGCAAACATAGGTAAACGATTGCCTGCAGTATGTCCTGATAAATCGAATAGGATGTGTGGGGCATCTTGATGAATAATTGCTGCAGCGACCTCATTATTTTTGCCATAGATTGGTTGCCATTTTGCAAAATTAGGCTTTAGTAAAGCGGTTATGTCATCTTCTTGGGGTTGTGTAGTATAGGCAAATAGCTCAAATTTATCTTTATTAAAGTTGCGGAATAGGCCTTCAATAAAAAATGCAACGGCATGTTTTCGAAAATCTCCAGATACAAAACCTACCTTAATTTTCCCACTAGTGGTGTCGATTGGAAATTTGCAATTCCATTTTGTGTATTTATTTTTTACTCGTGCTGAAGCATTGATTCCAAATGCCTTGGCTTCATCTAAGGCTTCCTCTTGGGACAGTTTTGCGTTGTAACCGGCGGTCAGTAACAGATTGCTATGGGCAATATTCATTGCGGGTTCTATGGTTATAGCTTTTCGAAAGTAGGCAATAGATTCATCGATGCGATTTAGATCTTTATAAATGTTTCCGAGTGTATTGAGCGCATCAGGAAAGTTGGGCTTCAATGCAATAGCTTGTAGCAATAGAGTTTCCGCATCCAGTAATTTTCTTTGAGCGTAATAATTGGTAGCCATATTATTGTATGCATTAGCAAAGTCCGGATTAAGTGCTAATGCTTGGCGATAGCTTGCATCAGCCTCAGAATATTTTCCTTGTTCATTGAGAGCTATGCCGAGATTGTTATGTGCATCTGCCATATTTGGGTTAAGTAGAATGGCGGTTCTGAAGGCAGTTTCCGCGGCCGTTATTTTTTTTTGCCCTAGCAACGCTATTCCCAATTGATCATGCGCTTCTGCCATGTCGTATTTGAGCGTGATTGCTTTAAGGCAGAGTTTTTCGGCGTTTGTAAAATCATCTTTTTCATTTAATATTTTGGCGAGCGAAATATGTGAAAGCGCATCATTTGGATCAAGAGAAATTGACGTGCGAAAATGCGCCTCGGCAGTTTTAATTTGTCCGATTTCCTTTAGCGCGGTTGCCAGGTTTCTATGTGCTTCCGCGTCCTTGGGAGCCAGCATTACGACTTTTTTCATTGGGTCTATGGCGTCTGCCATATTGCCTTGCTCTGCGATCGCAACCCCTAATATTTTCCAGACCACCACAGCTTTGGGGTAGGTTTTACCTAATGATTTTGCACTGGCTTCGGCAGCTGAAAAGTCTCCGCTATTGAGGAGTCGTACTAAATTATTTAATTCGCTTTGGCTTGGGCTTTTTTTAAGCATTAAGTCGTCCTTTGTGATTGTGCTGTACTGTTTAGTTTTAGTTAGAATTTTATATAGAACAAGTATGGATAAATGTATATAGCCTGCGGTGCTATCGCTGGCAATGTTTTAGTTATAAATGACTGATATTTCCAGCTTTAGGTTAAATCACTTTACATGGGGCAATTGTTGTATTATTTTGATATCTAAATGATATCAATAAGTGTTTAAAGGAGCATCTCATGGTTCATGAAGTAAAAGCGCGTAGTGGATCTGGTTACTTTTTGTTGGTGGTTTTGCTGGTCTTGCAGTTAATCAGTGTTGGTGGTGTTGTTCTGCTTCCTGGTTTATTGAAGGTTATAGCTGTTCTGGCAGCCATAGTGGTTTTTATTTGCTGGTTCGGCTTTTACATGGTGCAGCCAAACCAAGGTAAGGTGCTTCAATTATTTGGCCAATATAGCGGTACCGATCGCACAAATGGCTTGCGCTGGGCTAACCCGCTGTACAGTAAAAAATCGGTCAGTTTGCGCGTGCGTAACTTTGAGTCCGGTCGCTTAAAGGTGAATGATGCAAACGGCAATCCGATTGAAATTGCGGCGGTGATTGTGTGGCGCGTGGTAGATACCGCTGAAGCTGTGTTTGAGGTGGATGATTACGAAAACTACGTAACGATTCAAAGTGAAGCGGCCTTGCGTAACCTTGCGACTACTTATCCTTATGAGCACGATACAGACGATGAGCGTTTATCCTTGCGCAGTGATGCTAATGCAATCGCGCTGAAGTTAAAAAGTGAAGTGCAGGATCGATTGCAAAAAGCGGGTGTTGATGTGCTTGAGGCGCGCTTGAGCCACTTGGCTTATTCACCCGAAATTGCTCAAGCCATGCTGCAACGGCAACAGGCAAGTGCGGTGTTGGCGGCACGTAAAATTATTGTTCAAGGTGCGGTCGGGATGGTGGCTGATGCACTTGATCAATTAAAGGAGCAGGGTGTAGTGGATTTGGATGCTGAGCGTAAAGCAGCGATGGTCAGTAATTTATTGGTTGTGCTTTGCGGTGATCAGCAGGCAAGGCCGGTGATTAATACTGGCACCATTTACTCTTAATTCAGGCGTTAGACTGTGGCTAAAAAATCATTTCCGCTGCGTATTAATGATCAGGTTATCGCTGCTATGCAGCGCTGGGCAGATGATGATTTGCGTAGCCTGAACGCACAAATCGAGTTTGTACTTCGTGAAGCTTTAGTAAAAAGCGGGCGCGTTAAGCTCACCCAAAAAGTCACAACAGATCTTGAGTTGCTAGAGGGTGGTGCCGAAGAGTCAAGCTAACGTGGGCGGGGCTTTGCAAAATAATTCTTAAACCAAAAAAAGGGGGGGCTCAACGAGCTCCCCCTTTTTTATGATCGCACTTGCATTCTTATACTGTACGGTACATAGTATTTGCTGTGTGGTGCACAGTATGTGGGATTTATGATGTCAGAAGAGCATTTAGATAAGTTGCGACAGGAGTTGCGGCGAGGGATTTTGGTGTTAGCGGTGTTGGGCTCTTTGCGCCAGCCTCACTACGGCTATTCGCTGCGCAAGCAATTGCAAAACACTGGGCTGGATATAGATGAGGGAACTCTTTATCCGCTGGTGCGCCGTTTGGCTGATCAAGGTTTGTTGTCTAGTGAATGGCAACAAGGGGAGGGGCGGGAGCGGCGCTATTATCAGTTGTCCCCTGAAGGAGCTGTACTGCTCGAGAGTTTAACTGCCGAATGGCAAGCGTTGAACAATCATGTAGGCAACATATTGGAGGTAGAACGTGCAACTAATTGATCGATATATGAGTGCTGTGGCTTCTTATTTACCCGAGGCTCGTCGCGATGAAATTGCGCGCGAGTTACGTGCCAACATTCTCGATAAGCTGGAAGGTTTGGCGGAGCAGCAGAGGCGTGGGGTTACCGAAGCGGATGTGTCTGCAGTGTTGAAAGAATTAGGGCATCCGCAGCAGGTTGCTAGTCGCTTTTTGCCTGCGCAGCAGTTGGTAGCGACCGAGTTGTTTCCTCTCTACAAACAGTCACTTCACTACGGTGTGATTTTGGTATTCGTCTTGGGGTTGATTCAGTTTGCGGTGGGTTTTCTCAGTTCCGGTCATATGGATTTTATCGGCCTGCTGCATGGTTTTGTCATCAAAGGCCTTATTACTTTTGCGCTGATTACTGGGCTTTTTTATGTGTTTAGTAATCCTCCTGGAGGTAAATCTTTATTTAGTCCTTATCAGTCTTGGTCGCCAGAAAAACTGCCTCCCGTTAAAAGGTCTTGGCAGCGTATGAGCGGTGGGGAGCAGGGGGTAGATTTTGCTAGTGATTTATTTTTCTTGTCATTGCTGAATTACAGTTTTTGGATGCCTTCAGAGCAAGTATCAGGTTTGGCGGCAGTGTTTTCTGATTCAGTGAGTGAATGGATTCCACTGCTGTCGGTGGTGATGGTTGTCTCCTTGCTTTTTGGTGCATGGAATATGGTCTATCGTTATTGGACTGTTCCCAAGTTGGCGATAGAAGCATTGATTAATCTGGCCTCGGCTGTGATTTTGCTCAAGCTCAGTCGCGTGGGTCAGATTCTGGTGCCTACCCATAATCCGTTGGTTGAGCCGGTAAAAATGCTTGAGTTGGCCAACAATGTTATTGGAACAGGTCTCTTCTGGGTGGGCATGTGGTTGTTGTTTATGGCGGGTTGGAGTGTCTATCGTATTTGGCAGTTGTCGCGAACTCTGTGAGTGAGTGCAGACTACTTCAAAATGGGTGTGCTATGATCAACACAAGAGCAGCGGGCGTGGCTTGAAATGATTTTGGCGCCTCACTGCAAGGATTCCCTTTAATTTCTCACGTGCCTAATGGCGTAAGGAGTGGCTTAAATGATTCAACTGCAGCGCAACTATAGTAATACCTACAACAACAGTAATACGTCTAATGAGGGCGAATTAAGTCAGCCGTACACACTGACTTATGAAGAGTATCTAACACTGGCGAGAATTCCTCATTGTGATGGAGTGTCTGCACGCGTTATTAATGCGCTGCATTTGCGTGTTGGTCATACCGAGTTATCGATAGAGAAAATCGCTTCAGATTTGAATCTTACCAAGCGCACCTTGCAGCGTCGGTTGCAAAGCCAGAATACCAATTTTGCCCAGTTGCGCGATGATCTGCGATTTCATTACGCCATTAAATACTTGATTGATGATAATTTAAGTGTGGATCTTGTGTCGCGTGCACTGGACTTCTCTGACAGAACAAGTTTTACCAATGCATTCAAGCGTTGGACAGGTTTGTCGCCAAGTACATTCCGTAAATTGTTCCGGGATATCGCTTAAATGCATTCTGTGCAGAGAAGGATCTCTGTATAACTAATGAAGTGAACCTGTAGAAAGCTTGATGGCGGGGACTTCTGTTGCTCCGGTGTCGGCGATTATAGCGCAATAATAATTCACCACTCCTGATACATGTACTGCTGGGTAAATGCTGGCGGTTGCGTCTGCCATGCCCGGCTCGTAATACCCATCTGCCGTTTGAAATAAAGGAACAAGCTTGCGCGACTCTATTGCGCTGTAGAGTGATTTGGGGGCGTTTTCTTCCTGCAATATCTGCAAGTGTTCGGCTATATCATCTTCAGTATAAATAACACAGGAGAAGTTTCCACCATCACGTGTGCGCAACGCAAAGCGAGAAGGGTTGGTTAGATAGTAGTACTCGGTGACCCCTAAAGACTCACAGGATTCTTGAAAATAACGTGCAAGCTGAGGATCCGCAAAAAAAGGCGTGTCGCTATCAATGGCCTCGGCTTTAAAGCTATTTGATAGCTCATTGAAATAAGTATGCTGCAATTGGTTAATTGCAGCTTCTAAATCTTGCAGCATATTTGCATCATTTTTTTTAAGATAATAATGAATCGTATTGTTGTTAAAGGCGCTTACCGCATCTGCCGGGGTCGCATAACCGGTTAGCAGTATTTTCTTAATAGATGGGCTATTTATTTTCTCGCAAAATTCAATACCATTCATGTTAGGCATTGAATAGTCCACTATTAAGACGGACACCTCTTTAATTCGCAATTCATCGAAACGCTTGCTGTTCTTATGAGTAAGAACTTGTTTTACCCAAGCGTCAGAATCTCCCTGTGGCTTTGGCTTTTCACCATTGGCAACAAGCTCGGCTTCGCGTTGATACTCGTTTATATAGCGCAAGGCCGCGTCGGTATTATCAAAAGTTTGCACATTGAATTGCTTGGAAAATGTTGTAGACAGCGCATCTAAAAAGTCTGGGTTGTCATCGACAAACACAATTTGTGTTGGATAGAAACAAAGAGGAATTTTTGATTTCACGCTAAGAATCCCAAGTAATGTAAAGGCCTAATGGCTTGCATATGAGCCGACTATATTAAGTATATGATAGATATTGTAAGCCAATTACGTGGAGGAGGGGTAATCAAATAAGCCTGCTGATGATGGTGCTAGCGAGATGGCACACAGGTTTGCCTTTCTCGTGCTTTTAATCTATTGCATGCCGCCTATGACCTTCTGATGTTAATAGGGCTTCGGGGGGGAATTAGTAAGACTAAATTATTGGCTATTTCTCTTTTCCAGCAGATTGGCGGCACGTCTTTCAGCTAATTCGTCTTTTGTTATATCGGGGTTGTCACCTTCATGGGCAATCTGGGAGGCAAAAAAGCACAATGTAAATTCAGATCCTTTTGCAACCTCACTTGTCACATCAATGTGTGCATTATGCTCATCAACTATACGTTTAATGGCTTGCATGCCAATGCCATTACCAAATTTTTTCCTGCTAAAGCCAGCTTCCCATAAATTGGCTAGCTGGCTTTTGGTCATACCAGTGCCGTTGTCTGAGATGGAAAAGTAAACATTATTATTTTCGACCCAGGACTTTATTTTAATCGTTAGCTCTTCTGTGTCGCGTCGTGCTTCCGCTGCATTTTTGATTAGGTTAATAAAGAGAATTTTCAAATCTTCCGCGTCACCCCTGATATCGGGAATTCCGCTGAGTTCATATTCGATGCGGTCGAAAGATTTTTCGAATAGATAAAGACAGTCTTGAACGAGTGTTTCTAGGGCGCAGGATTGAATTCTCCGCTTATGATGCCCGCCCAGGATGCTGGCCATTGTTGCGATCAGTTTGGAGCCGCGCTCGACTTGTGCCAATACTATGTCCCGCTGTTTGTCGCGATCATAGATGTCATTCGACAAAATGCCGTCGATAATAGCAAAAGGTGCTTTGATATCATGGTGATAGTGATTCATCAAGCTGAGCATGGATAGTGTTTTTTTGGCTTCGCCTAATTGTTCATGCATATTGTTTAGGCGAATAACCCGGTTGAATACCTGCTCTAACTCTGTTCGCAACCATTCAAACACTTTCATATCGTCATAGCGATAATAAGAAAAGTGCGTAGGCTCACCGACGAGCACAATGGCTAAGGTTTTTTCTTCTGAAAGTACAGGAAAGCATAATCCTGCCTTGTGTTTCTCCATTTCACTGCGAATGGTTTCTGGCATTTCATCCGCCATAATCAATTGTGCTTGTTCAGTGCAGTAAATTACCAGTGGTCTGTTTTCGTTAATTAGCTCAAATGGTAGGCTGCTTAGTCTGTTGTTAATATCCCCATCGACTGATTCTACCTGCTGTTTAATCATTAAGATTTTGTAATTAGTTAGTTTAAGTACCTTTAAGAATAAATGATCTAGTACCTCAGTCATCATAGAGAAGTTGATTGAATTTCTCAGTGCTGCCTCGGTATCCTCTTTAACTTGGTCAAATTCATAGCCATGCTTGGCTAAAATCTTTTTTGCATTGGGTAAAATCCATTTTAATAATCTTGGGTAAGCCTCCAGGATTAGTGCGACAAATAACAATAAAATTAATACGCCACCTACTGACTCGGTATGATCGCCGACTACCGATGTCACTACAAAATACAACCAAATAAAGAATCCCAGTAAAATAGCCTTTGTCAGGCCGACACTAAGTGCCAACCTGAAGTCCATAAGGTTATGTTGGATTGTTGAGTAGAATAATAATGAAACGAAAACGACGTTAGTGATAACGCCAACAAATTTAGAGAGATAAAACTCTAATCCTGTTGGCATTGAAAAGAGAACGATTAAACCGCAGCTAAAGCTAACTAATAGAGTTATAAGCAGCCATTTTAGGCGTTGCTGTTCTCTGTTTGATGTTGATTTATAGGAGATGCATACTAAAAAAATAGAACCGACAAAGCACCAAACTAAATAGCCAATAAATATATAGTAAACGACGTCCAGTTCAGGTAGGTGTCCACTATCTGTTTCCTTCAGTGTGGAAGGCGCTATAAACATATTGTATAGCCACAAACCAGCACTAAAAAAAGCTCCAAAGAGAATAAAAGTATTTTTGAATATTTTAGATCGGCTACCAACTAACCTCCAAGTGAGTAATGCAAATCCGAATGGAATAAGGAACATCCCGCCACGCGTAAGATGAAAAACAATGTTTAATAATTCCGGGTTGGTGAGTGTAGTTAAAAAGAAAAGTTCTAATAGCCAAACACTAAGAGAAAACAATAAAAAAGCTAAAGCCTTAGCCGCAGGATTGTCCTTTTTCGAAAAGGCCAATCCAGCCAAGCCAAGATCAAACAGTGCCGTAATTAAGTACTGGATCATTCTTCTCTATGATTTCCACTTTGCTCTTAATAAAGTCTCTGCACTTCATAACGTCATCACAGATCATGAGTACTGTTTTAAAGTTGAGATGTGGGTATGATTTTTCTTCTGAGGCAAGTTTGCCGCCAAACATTTGATAAAATTTGATGTGCTCCGTCCGCACGGCAACTACTATATTAGCTGCATTTTTTCTTACTGCTTGTTCAACTGCAGTGCCTAGGAGCAAAAATCGGGCATGGATGCCTCCTCTTCTTTGGAACTGAGGGTCTATCACAAACTTATTGGGCTCTAAAAATATGCCGTCGTAGCCAATTGTATTGCGTAACTCTTTTTCAAAACAATCCATGATGGGAATGTTTAAACCTTTATCTGGCTCGTAGACGCACGCTCTAATTGACCCTACAACTTGATTCCGATGATATGCAAGAAAACAAGTACTGTTTGGCTTGTTGTCATATTCATCAATAAACTTTAGCGAAGAGTTCTCTTCAATGTAACCCTCCGAACTATAACTTCTATAACGCATTGAATATACCCGGTCTAGCATGGGGCCTTTTGCTACAACACTATAGTAGTCGCTTTGTGGTTTTTCTTGGGTTTGAAGGGCGGTAGTTAACATATGATACCTCTTGGCTTAGTGCACATTAAATTTGAGTAATGCGAGCACAAAAATCACAAATGATGCTTTAAGTGCCACATAAATAGTGTTGGCGCCATATTCAGCTTTGACTTGGCGTCAAACTCCATTATGCTCAAAAAATATGCGACCTAAAACAACACTTTAAATCTTCATAACGAAGTGATTGAATGGTGCGAATTAGTTGGCATTGCCATATTGATGGTAGAAAGCAGTGCTCAAGAAGAAGTGATGTTTGTTGCACAGATGTGCGAGAAAGAAATGCAAGGCGATAAATATCACCCTGTTATAAAGGAGGTAGCATCTTAATAGGACGTCACGATTAAAGAACCTAAGGTCCGCAAGCAATGACAGAAACCAGCAAAGCCCACCTAGAGTCGGATAGCGCGGAAACGCTATTTCATGACCTTGCTACTCCCTTACTAATTGCCAAAATGAAAGCCGGTTTATTGGCATCCTATCTACCGCAATTAATTAGAATATTGGCGGACTCGCCCCATTTGGTGCACTTATTACCCGACGATAAAAAAGTAATTGATGCGCTGATCAGTGCACCGGACATCATGGTCTCAAATTTGGAAGTGGTACAAAAAAAAATAAATTTACTGTCTGAGGCCATTCAGCATCAAGCCAATAATTTTGGCTCTTATCCGGCAGGCGATAACATGGACGCCAGAGTACAGAATATGAATCTTGATTCTGCAACGACAGCATCGGTAAGAACCGCTGCCATCAAAACGATTCTGTTAGTCGATGATGAGGTTGTACATCGCGATATAGGGGAGAGTCTGCTTGCCCCGCATTACCAAGTGGATTTTGCCGAAAACGGTTTGGAAGCCATCCGCAAATGTGAGCAGAAACAATATGATTTGATTCTGATGGATTTGCATATGCCCAAAATGAATGGGGAGCAGGCAACGATTGCCTTGCGTACCCGTGTCAGCGATGAAACGATTATTATCGGCCTGACTAGTTTGCCGCTAGGCGCTAATCAATCGGGACTACTGTCCAGAGGATTTACCGATTTCCTTGAAAAACCTCTGTCCATGAAGGGGTTACAAAATATCTTGCAGGCATACTCCCGCAATGCCTGATCGTTATATTTAATTTCATCCACAACTTTATCATTCCACTTTATTGAGCCAATTATTCATGAGAATAATAATGAAAAAAATACTACTTCCTGGTGGTTTTTGGTTTGCGGGATTTTTTATTACAACGGCGTATAGCCCGGGGGTTTTGTCGCAAAACACCAATAGCTCCGAGTTAGAAGAGGTGATTGTAACGGCACAGATGCGCGATGAAAGTGCGCAAGCCATACCCATTGCTATAGGTGTCTACGATAAAAAGTTTATCGCTCAAGTGGGCGCAAGCTCATTAACAGAAATGGAAGCGGCAATTCCCAATATCAATTTTGGACGGGGTGATAGAAATACTCGCGGAGAAATTGCTATACGTGGTGTCGGTGATTATGCGCGCAACATAGGCACCAATGCTCGCGTTGCAGTTTATATTGACGGTGTGTTGACCGGCCGCTCCTCAAGTTTCGACCAAAGTTTGTTGGACATTGCGCACATAGAAGTATTGCGCGGTCCGCAGGGCACCTTGGCAGGCACTAATGCATTGGCTGGCGCGATCAATATCATTACGCAAAAACCTGAGGATACTTTTAAAGCAGAGTTGCTTAGCAATATCGGCAATTACAATTTGCGCTCGCTTACGGGGAAAATAAATCTGCCTCTAACTTCCGATCTCTCTGCCAGTTTATTGTTGGGCGCTACTGAGCAAGATGGCTATATCGAGAACATCACGCTCAATCGCGACCTGCAGGGCGTTCAGCGTGATGTGGCGAAACTGAAATTTCGCTACATTGGTGTTGAAAATTTAACGCTGGACGTTGGGTTTGATTATTTAAAAGATGATGATCAATCCACCAACGCTGAAGCTCTCGCCAATGGCGGCCTCAATGGATTCACTTTAGCGCCAGAGCCATTTGTGGTGGCGCACAACGCCGATGAGTATGAGCGGCGAGAGTTGCAAGGCACAACCATTGAGGCTATTTACGATACTCCGCAACATTTCCGCTGGACATCGATTACCGGCATTCGCACCAATGAATTCAGTGAGCTGAGTGAAGAGGACTATTCCCCGCTGGATGTTGCATTCAGTGTGTTTGACGAAAAAAGTGATCAGCTCAGCCAGGAGTTTAGGTTGGCCTCTCCCAAAGGTGAGCGGGGCGATTATGTTATAGGTGCATATTTTTTAGAACAGGATATTTCGACCCAGCGCCGTGCCGTGACCGGCGCAATGTTTCGCTCAGCGCCTAATGCGTCAGTACAGACACCGGCTACGGCAGAGGTGCAATCAACATCTTTATTTGTGCATGGTAATTATTCTATTAACTCGCACTGGAGTTTGACCGGCGGAATCCGCTATGTACATGAAATTAAGGATATCGACTATTCCAGTATCGACAGTACCGGCTCATTTATTAACGTGAATCATCTGCGGGATCAAAAAAAGTTTAACGAGCCGCTGCCTAAAGTCGGTGTTAACTTACAGTTGAGTCCGGATGCGTTGCTCTACACTAGCGTGGCGCGCGGCTATAAAAGCGGGGGGTGGAATGCGGATTTTATTACCACGCTAGACAACTTCCAATTTGATCCGGAGTATGCCGTTAATTACGAGTTGGGCGCAAAATCGGTATTTTTTGATCAACGACTCTCGGTTAATCTCGCGGGTTTTGTAACAAAGTTTGATGATTTTCAGGTGTTCCAATTTGTACAAACCCAGTCGTCCGGTACTGTATTGTCATTGACTAATGCTGGGAAGGCCACCACGAAAGGAATTGAGTTGGATATCAAGGCACTGCTGGCTGAGTACTTGAGCGTAAGTTTTAATACGGCATTTACCCAGGCGCGGTTTGACGAATTTAAAAACGGTGGTGGCTTGGGAATGGATTACGATGCTAATTATCTTCCCTATGCGCCCGAGCACACTTACTTTATTGCCATCGATTACAGCAGGCCGCTGTTCCATCACACAGAGGTTTATGGTCACGTCAATTACGGCTACACCGGAGATCATTTTTCCAGCCCGGATAATAGCGCGACCTATGCCATCCCCAGCTATTTTGCTGCCAACGCACGCGTGGGAGTCAATATGAATTCTGGTTGGGATATTTCGTTGTGGGTAAAAAATATCACCGATGAAACCAACCTTCGCCAGCGGTCTCTTTCGTTTCTGCGGGTGCCGCGAGGCTTGTACAATCCACCGCGCAGTTTTGGATTGGCCATTAATTATAAAATGGATTGATGCGTTAAAAATTAATGTGGAGAAAATAGAGCAGGCTGGTTCAGGGGGCGGTATTGATGAAGAGGGCGTTGCCAATCATCGTTCAAGATAAATCAATTCAAATGTAAAAGAAGAAATAAAATGGAAGTAACTAATAGGTTAACGCCAGAACAGTGCGCCAATATGGCTGATATCCGCGAGTTGAAACGGGAGAGTTGCAATTGTGTGCGTGTAGCTGCGCGACTGTATTGGCTGAGTTTACGGAGATTAGGGGCGCGACGACACCATCTAATAATAAGTGATATATAAATTTCCATTCAAAAAAATCCCTCAAATAATGAGGGATTTTTTTACCAGCATATGAAAATTAATTTTTAATGGTCATATCTTGGTAGTTGGTACGGTAATAGCTGTGGATGTTTTTGGCCCAAGTTTCATCTGCCATGTCTGGCCAATCGTCCTTGTCAAAACCGGGTGCATTTTCCAAGCGCTCTTTGTCGATATCCAACACAAAACGTTTGTTAACCGTGTCTAAGGTTAAAGCGCTCCAAGGCACCGCAAATAATTTTCCTCCCATCCCTAAAAACGATCCGAACGATAACACAGCGTAGCTTATAGTACCGCTGGCAACGTCAAGCATAATTTCTTTGATGTCACCTAAGTCTTCATCGGCGCTATTGCAAACGTCATTGCCAATCAAGGTGTCCGCTCCCATTAAACGGGGGCCTGGTCCATTGTGATCAGTATGACTCAGGTTTGCTCTATATATGCCGTAAGTATCACGAGTTTCATAGTTCATGAAACACCTCCTAAGAAGAAGTTAAGCCGGATTGGCTAGGGCTACATTAATAACTCCGATATTGGATATCCGTTCGGAACCACACATTAGCAATTATATTCAACCAAAAAATTATTCACCTGCAATGTTAGTGATCGTACGGATTTATTTCACATCTTGGATCATTAATTTGGAGGTTATGTACAATTTATAAATTGGGAGGGGGGTATGTCAGTTGCTCAAAATGATTTTCTAGTTCTCATTGGATTGGTACTGTTTGTGGCGTTATTTATTGCGATTATGGTGCTGAGAAACCAAGCGGCGAAAAGGGATAGGGTCAACCATACAAAGTCGGATGAGACTGCTAATAGTGTTTCGATCAAGCCAAAAAAGAAAACGATCAAGCAGTTATAGAGTTCTAAACGCGGCGTTGCTACAGGATTTTTTCTCTACGGGGTGTGGGTTTGTCGTCCCAATATATGAAAGCGTAAAAGTGGGAGTTTCAGGTAGCTAAATGTTTGAAAGTTAGACGAGAACTATCTTACATTTTATTGTGTTACCAACTGTCACGTTGCGGTTCGGGGTTGTTCGCGTAAGTGTAACTGCGCTTAACAGCTACATTAAAATGAGTGCCACCTTAACGTAATAAAGTGGGATGATGCATTGGATAAAGTTCGACTTTTTTTAAAACGTATTTTTTTACATGTGGCTTTCAATGATCACATTATATTGTCAGCGCAGGATGATTGAATTTTTACCTAATATTTTTATACTCACTATCGGTTCGGTATCCAAATATAACAATAGCCGGATGCCGATTATGTTCTCTAACCGTTTTATCGTTATTTTTACTCTATCGCTTATGAAGGCTAGCTATATTGGTTTCGCATTAGCGCCATACCTTAACAAATTTTATAATTGGAATTTCATTATGAAGAATAAAAAATCAGTGCGATGGACATTATTATCAGCAATGTTTTTTGCTGTTATGGGTGTTTCATCGGTAGCGAATGCAGTTGTGTTTCAAGCGGAAAATTACAATGCTTTTTACGATACAACGCCTGGCAATACTGGTGGTGCATTTCGCGGCGATGCGGTAGATATAGAAGCCACTAGCGATACGGGCGGTGGTTATAACGTCGGGTGGATTGAGGCCAATGAGTGGCTCGCGTTTAATAACTTATCAATCCCTACTAGCGGAAGTTATACCATTCGCATGCGAGTCGCTTCACCCAATGGTGCAACCGCCTCGGTCGATTTAAATGGCGGTTCGATTGTGCTGGGGGATTTTATTATACCCGCGACGGGAGGTTGGCAAAATTGGACAACGGTATCGCGTACCGTCAATTTAAATGCCGGCAATTACAGCCTTGGTGTGTTTGCCAAAACCAACGGGTGGAATTTTAATTGGATTGAAGTAGTTGCTAATGGTGGTGGCACAGCAAAAGTAACTGTGTTCCAGCATTGCCCTTTTACCGGTTGGTCGGTCGGGTTGGATGTCGGCTCGTACAATTTGGCTGCGTTACAAGCGCGTGGTTTTATCGATAACGATATGTCATCGCTGCGTGTGACTGCGGGGTATGAAGCGGTGTTATATCAGGGTGATAATTTTACCGGTGCGTCGCGTGTAGTAACAGCAGATGATGATTGCTTAAATAACGAAGGTTTTAACGATAATGTCACCTCGGTTATTGTGCGTGCCGCAGCGAGCGGTCGCCAATTGGTATTTTCCGATGAATTCAACAGTATCAATACTGCTAATTGGACCTTTGAAACGGGTGGCGGCGGTTGGGGTAACAATGAGCGCCAATTTTACACGGGTGGACAAAATGCATTCATCCAAAATGATCCTGCAGCCGGTAGCAATGTATTAGTCATTGAGGCGCGTCGCGACAATCCAGCAAATTACAATTGTTGGTATGGGCGCTGTGAATACACCTCAACACGTATGGTGTCGCGCGATAAAAAAACTTTTAAATATGGCCGCATTGAAGCGCGTTTAAAACTGCCACAAACACAAGGCATTTGGCCCGCGTTCTGGATGCTGGGCAATAATTTAGGTTCAGTGGGTTGGCCCACTTCCGGTGAGATCGACATTATGGAACACGTAGGTTTTGAGCCAACGACGACCCATGGCGCTCTGCATGGCCCAGGTTATTCAGGCAATACCCCGTTTATGGGAACCCATAATATGGGTGAATATGTGGATGTGAATTACCACGTTTACGCGGTGGAGTGGGATGCGAATGGTATTCGTTGGTTCCGCGATAATATCCAGTTTTATTCAGTGACTCGCGCGCAAGTGCAGTCTTATGGCAACTGGGTTTTTGATCAGCCTTTCTTCTTGCTGTTGAATGTTGCTGTGGGTGGAACATGGCCAGGTAATACGGATGCAGGCAGCGTATTCCCGCAACGCATGTATGTGGATTATGTACGGGTTTATCAATAATATTTAGCTGTAAAGTTGAGTAATAAAAAACGGCAGCCAGATGGTTGCCGTTTTTATTGACGATGAAAATTAAAATGACTTAACGCGCTGTTACCTGAAATACACCGGCTAACTGATGTAGTTTGGTGGCGGTATTTTTCAAGCGATCCGAACTGGTTTGCAATGCGCGCACGACCTTATTCATGGTGTGACTTGCACTCGTCACTTCACGTACATGGTGGCCGTGTTGTTGGCTGTTGTTGTCAATGTGATGAATAATGTCAAACATGCGCTCGACAATATGATGCAGCTGCGAATTATCGGTTGATGCCTCTTCGGCTAAACGTAAACCACGATCTACATCGGCAACGCTGGCCTCCATATAGGCCGCCGCCGTTTGCGATTCATTGCGGATGGCTTCAATTTTTTCGCCAATATCCTGCGCAACACTGGCAGTTCTACCCGCCAAATTGCGAACCTCCTCGGCAACAACCGAGAATCCGCGCCCATGTTCACCTGCACGCGCCGCTTCAATTGCTGCATTGAGTGCAAGTAAGTTTGTTTGGCTGGTGATGTCGCTAATCAATGACACCATATTGCCAATTTCACTGGTGCGATTATTTAAAGTATGGATGGTGCGTGCAGAGGTCTCCACTACATCGCGAATAGTTTGAGTGCCGGTGCGCACTGATTCAAATTGACTGCGCGCTTGCTCTACTACAGTTTCCATTACTTTTTTCATATCGCTGGCCGTGCCAGAGGCATTGCTGATTTCCTGTAATTGGGTGTGTACCAATTCCAACATTTTTTCCATGGAATTAGATACATGTGTGGATGATTGATTGGCTTCGCTATTGCGCTTGAGTAAGCTGTCACTGTTTTTCATCACTTCATCGGCGGCGCGAATGACTTCGCCCACAATATGGTCGAGGTTATCGATAAAGCTATTGGTCCAGCGCCCTAAATCGCCGGTTTCATCATTTGCTAATTTTCGTGTATCCAAACGCTGTTGTAAGTTGCCACCGCCTTCGGCGATGGTGTGAATGACTTCGGTCATTTTTCCTAAACGTCGCGCCAGTTTGCGCGGCCCACGCTGTTTAAAAATATATCCACCGATGATAAAGGTTAATAAGGTCAACGTATTGATCAGAAGATTCGACCAGTTGGTGTATTCATGCAGTGCTGCGTTGGTTAAAAACCCACTGCCAACACAGGTAGCATAAATATTCATTAATTTAAAATTGAGTGAGCGGTGGCGATAGACTTCTTCTAAATCCGCTTCACACATCATGCCCCAAGTATCGGGTGATCCTTGCAGATTAAAAGTCACCCCTTTGCCAACTACCGGAATATGGCGATAGTCGGAATAGCCGGGGTAGGTGACAAATAAATTGCTGCCCTTGCGAATGGTTTCGCGCACGCCAGGGTGTAATTCGTTGGTAGCTGGGTCAGTAAAACGGATTTCAAATTCCGTATGATGCTGTATTTTGACTGTGCCCCAGTTGGTATGAATGCCTGACTTTAAGTTTTCACCGTGAGAAAAGGTGTTGTCCTCAAAGCGCGAGCGGGATAAGGCGGTGCCGGATTTAATCGCGGGATCGAAATGGGATTGCACCATGAATAAATAGTTATCGCCCGATTCGGTGAAAATATGCCCAGCTTCGCGCTGAATTAAATCACCTAATACATCATTGGGGATACGTGCACACAAGCAACCTTTCGTACTATCACTTAATTCCACCGGCAAATAAAACATCAATGTGACTTGGTCGTGAAAAGCAGAACTGCGTTTACCTATGTGTAATGTTTCGGCATCTTTATAGGGTCCATGTAAAAAGGGTGCGGCTAATCCTGCCGTTACTGCGCGCGGATCTAAATCGCCCGCACCCACTCGGCGGTTATAAGTGGAGAGAACTACTTTTCCATGTCGATCAATAACAAATAGTTCGGTGCAGTCGCTCATGGTCTGCCATGTCTTGCGCAAAATAGCGTCGTAATTCTCATCTTGCAGTTGCAGTTGGCTGCGGCAGGATTCCAATTGTGCCCACTGGCGTTTGGCCCATTGTTGTAAAATTTTGGTGCGGGTATTGGCGATACTGTCGAAAGTTTGTTCCATGATCGGGTAGCGGTTGCGGTTCAACCAGCAAGACCAGCCCATGGAAATTTTGCCTGTCTTTCCATACCAATTCAGCCAGCCTCGCTCCGCGGGCGACAATTGCATAGTCTCGCTTACTAAATGTTGCATAGGTCTTCTTCACCTGCTTCTAGAGTGCTGTAGTCATTTTAGAGGGATAGTTTTTTTGTTTTTTTATGTTGTATCTGACGCAATGCAGAATGTGCGCCAGTTCATTAGTGCTGGTAAAAATAAGCAATCAACTGAGTCTTAATACAAATTTGGTCTGTTTTGGAGCATTTGTGTGATTATTTTGGTGCATTGAGATTTAAAACGATCCATTTTGGCACCTAATCGTTTTCCATTGTTAGTCGTATCCAATGACGACTGATAACATCATCCAAGAGCATATTGCGGCTGGGGTCGTATGAACAATTTATTGCCAATAAAATCTAATCGCGCGAAAAATTTTTGGTTTTTACACAGTCTCGGCCGAAATGCGAAGTTCCGCAGCATGCGCTATGCATCGAATTTTTAACTTCAATATTGGTTTTTTATCGATAGGTCGGGCGAGGGATTTGAATCGCAATTGGGAAGAATGTCATGTTGCGGTTCGTTCCTCACCAGCAACCTACCGTAAGTGCTAATGTCAGTCCTTGTCTGTTATGCGAAGTTGATGTCATTAAAGTTCGGCAAGCGGCCTGCATGGAGGTTAACGTAATGCGGGGTTATTTAAGTAGTTTTAGAAAAATTAAAAAATTCACAGAATAAAAAGAGCCCGCACAACATAATTGTGCGGGCTCTTTTATTACTGGCGATTACGAATTAAATATAGTAATTCGCATCAATAATATCGCCCAGCTCTACTGTGGCAACTTGCGGCTGTGATTTAAGCCATGCGAGCAATTTTGCTTTGTCTGCTTCAGTGGCGGAGCCGTAGCGTTTGTTGGAGCCGACAAAACCGGACAGGCGTTTGCTGGATAAGCCGCCACCAAATGCCAAGCCTTCGGCGTTAATGGCGTCGATAAAAAAGCTATCGACAAATTGACTGATGGTTTCGTCGGTCAAATCATTTTTGAATTCACATTCCAGTTCAAAACCAAAGGTGGCGAATTCGTCTTGAAATAATTTCTTACGCAAACGTTTGCTGCGCTGTGGGGCTTTTTTGTTGTTTGTATTGTCGTTTGCATGGCTTACTGCGGTCATGGTTTTTACCTTTCTTTAACATCAAACTTGCATTAAAAATTTGCGTGGCGGCGCTTAGCTGAGGTCAGCATTGCTTACGCCATTTAAATCCATCAGGGTGGCGACTTGTTTTTCCAACAAGTCGATACGGTTTTCTAACTGCTGAACTTTTTGTTCCAGCTGTGTTACTTGTTCATCGTTGTTGCTGCTTTTACTGGCAGAGCTGCTGGTGCTGGCATTTTGCATGGCGGCGATAGCGGCTAGATCGGGTGCGCCGCAGAGCAGGTGCGTATAGCGGTCTTCGCGCTGGCCAACTTGACGTGGAATGTGAACGATCAGCGGTTTGGTTTTATTGCACAACTGTTGCAGTTTTTCTTCCAGTGCTTGGTGGCTGGCAAATTCCGCCATGCGCTGGGTGCGGGTTAATATTTCGGCGATGGTCTGCGGGCCGCGCAGCAGCAATACCGTCAAAATCGCGTGGGTCTGTTTGTCCACACTCAACACACGGGTCAGGCGCTGGTCGTAGCGCGCGGCGCGGTTGCCGTAATCGACGGCGATGTAGTTGCGGTCTTGCAGTTCGCTTACACAGCGTTGCACGGCGCCGCTTTCGTAATTGCTAATCGGTTCGCGGCTGGTTTTTTGGTTGCAGGCCAGTAATAGACTGTTCAGCGTTAAAGGATATTGGTCGGGAGTGGTGAGCTGTTTTTCCATCAGCGAACCCAACACACGAGCTTCAATGGCATTGAGCAGGGCGGGTTCCTCTGGAG
Organism: Cellvibrio sp. ATLC23; assembly: GCF_057196725.1. NCBI lineage: Bacteria > Pseudomonadati > Pseudomonadota > Gammaproteobacteria > Cellvibrionales > Cellvibrionaceae > Cellvibrio > Cellvibrio sp. ATLC23. Next base: position 286,668 of record NZ_JBXUOS010000001.1, read on the forward strand.
GAAGGGCGGTGCTGGTAGGTTCCATAATGCATCTCGGCGGTATTAAACGGGGCTGCAACTCTACGCCCATAGGCACCGGATTTCACCCCTTTTAACGGGTTTTTGTGGCTGAGCAGTTCATCCTTGGGCGATTAGGCCTCGTCCTGAATAAAGTTATCGGCCTCGGCGTAGATGATCTCATCTAGTAATTGCTCCTGATGTTTGCCATTGCAATCGATCACTATATCGGCATATTGCAAATACAGCGGGCGGCGCTCGGCGTAGACATCGGCAAAGGTTTGATTGGCGGGGCGCGCTATGCCGCGGGTCTCCATATTGTGGATGCGCTGTTCCAGTGTGGCGATGCTGACATCCAGAAAAATAATCGGGCCGAATTGTTTTAAATGCTGCATACCGGTCGCGCTGTAAACCGCGCTGCCACCGGTGGCGATGATATGATTGGGGTATTGCGCCTGAAGCAGCACTTGCTCTTCTGCTTGACGCAGCGCCAGATAGCCTTTTTCATGCAAAATATCTTGCAGGGTTTTGCGGTGTTCCAGCTGAATTAACAAATCCGTATCGACAAAATCTTTGGCTAGATTTTTTGCCAGTAATAATCCCAGGGTGCTTTTTCCTGCACCGGGCATTCCAATCAAAATAAGGCTTTGGTGATAGGGATTCATAACGGGTTCCTGCGGCAGTGGTGTGGCGAGGTGTTTCACAACTATAGCTGATTCTATGCCATGGTAACCGCTAACCAGGTTTTCGATTTGATTAAAATGAAAAAACCACAGGCGCAAGGAGCGCTTGTGGTTGAGTGGTAGTGACAAAAATACAGCGTATTAGTGAACGGCTCTAAGCTGTGCCGGGGTGCTTAATTGGTTTAACAGCAGATTGCCGAGCGGCGCTATTTTGCTGCAGCTCATGCTGGCGGCCAGATTTAAATCTGTTGCGCGGCGGGCCAAATCATTGAAATTGCGCATTACCGCCGGGTTGCGCGGGTCTGGAATGGAGATTCCGGTGAGAAAACCAGAGAGTTGAGCTGGCATTCCGGGAACCGAGTTGTAATCCAAATGCGCAAAGGGCGTGCCGGTTTCCATCAGGTGACAGCCGCTGCAGGTGTTGAGTGCCAGTTCAAAGAGCGCATCATCTCGCACAGTAGCCGGTGGTGGTGTTACTGGTGCAGGTGTCACAGGCACCGTTAATAAGCCTGCTGGTGCATTCCACATCGACATAACAGGCGCACTGCCAGCTGCAAACGGGTTGCCTAAAAAACTTAGCGGGATTGTGTGCTGCCCCGCAGGTGGGCCGACCAGTAGCGGCCAATTGCTATTGATGTAAGTGGCCAGCGTAGCCGAATTATTGAAGCTGAGATGGGGCTCTTGTTTTACATCTGTCTCGATCAAGTTGCCGCCGCTGGTGGGTAGCACAAATTCGCGCAGTTCCCAAAATGGTGAGCCGGGCAATAGTTCATTGGTGCGCACTTGACCTATCGCACTTTGGTTTGGTGATGAGGGGCTGGCACCCGCTGCGGTGAACGCATTAGTCAGATTTTCCAGATCGCTGTTGTAATTGGCAGAACTGGCCAGAGCGACCCATTTTTGCGCCCAGGTGCGAATATTCGTACAGCCTGCGATGGGCACCTTGTATTCGAGAATCAGGGTTTTGCTCAGGTTGTTGCAGTTGCCATCGTGCAGGGCAAATACAAAGCGGCCTTCGCCTGCATCACCACTGGCATAGGGGCCGGTGCCGCCGCGCAAATCAGCGCGCAATACAATGCCGAGCAACCGAAATGGGCTTTCCTGCGGTAACAGGGTTGCGCTTGGGCCACCGCTGCGAATTTCCCAATCCTTAATCACTTTTTGATAAACACCGGGGCGAGCGGCAACATTGAAACCGTTGATTGTTTGATTAACTGTCCAGTGCTTAAATAAAACTTTAATAAAGTCGGAAGTGGACGAGGTGCCGTTGGCCATATTTTCCATTAATCGCCAAAAAGTCCATTCGCCGGTCGGATTGCCATTTGGCGATGTATTGTTAGTGGCGCATGCCCAGGTGCGGCTGGAGTCATTCACTACGCTGATGTCGGTAATCATCAGCGATTGCGGAATGCTAACGGCTGTTGCAGCAGGTGTTATATCGCCAGGTAAGCCCAGCGGGAAATTTAACAGCGGCAGTGCAATCGGCTGATTGGTTTTAATGCTGGATGCATCAAATGGCAGTGAAAATAGTTTTTCTTTGCCGTTATTTAAGCCGATAAAGTCCAGTGTGTTGGCGCCGATGTTAATCCGCTGTTGCGTTAATTCTTGCCTTCCTCCTGATGCAAAAAAACGCGTTTCTTTATTGGCTGCGGTTTGTGCCAATTGTTTATTTGCTTTGGCAAACGCATCAAAATCAAATTCTACTTTGGCACTTAATAAACCGTCGCCAGCGCGTAGATCACCGTTTTCTCCATCATCCGATAAAGTGATTATGTTTTTGTCGAGCATAATGCTGAGCTTTTTTTCGCGTTCAGATAATGTGGAGAAACGCGCACTAATGGTGGCGGTTGTGTCGTCTAATTTGGTGATGTTGAGTTCACTTGGTTTGCTGGTGGTATGTTGCGCCGATGCGGCTGACACAATGACTGTGCTGCTCAATAACAGCAGCATACTGGCTGAAAACAAGCTATTCCTGGCCTGCATAAAAACCCCCTTGCGACAAGAGTGATGAAGTAATCCATAAAGATTAATGCACCTATCGAAAGGGATATTTCCTTGTGCCCGTTATTGATAAGGGATGAGGGTAGGGGCTGTCAAAGGTCGCTGCGCAATATGTCGTATCAACCAACCAAATAAACAAAATAGATTTCTATGTGGATAATTTACTCAAAATGTTCTGTTACTAAATTTCCGCTTTTGTTTTTAATATTCTATTTTGCTTTTATGAAATGCGAGTTTTCTGTTTTTGGTTTTACGGCTTGCATTGGATATTTTTTAAATATAAAAAATCATAGTAATTGGCTGTTGTCGCGCGTGCTTGAATGAAATATGGAAACCAATGAGTAACGAAAAAAAGCGCTGCAACTGGCGAGGTAATCACTTAATAAAAATTTCACCAGCTCATTGGTGGCGGTGATTTTTTCTTGTTGTTCATTTTCCGGTAATGACTGCAGCTCGTGTTGCAGTTGTGCAAAGCGAGTACTGACGTTAATACTCGAATCCTGTTGTTTGCTGGCATCGGTGACCACAATGCTCAGGTCGGCGTGAATGGCATTCCATTCAAATAATAGATAGAGCGACTCGTCCTGAATGTTTTCATCCAATAGGCTAATGGCTTTTGCGGCGCAGGTTTCCAGCGCGTCTTTTAGTGGCGTTTGTACTGCAGGCGTAAATACATAGTGAACGCCTTGTGCGGAGTTTTGGATTTGCCAGTGATTCATTGTCATAGTGGGTGTGATTGTTGGGTGTGAAAGTGATTGACGCAGGTTTGGCAGATGCAGCTGTTGGTGCGCTGATCGGGAGCAAGCTGAGCCAGTAATTCGGGTGGAAATAATTGTGTTTTACACCAGCAAGCACCGGCAAAACTGCCGGTATTTGCGGGAGTACAATGATTGGGTTGACCGCACAGGGGGCATTGGCGGTGCGCTAGCGGTGTGACTGCATCAGGCATTACACAGGTCTTCAAACGCATCGACAACGGCCTCTTCATCGGCCTCGGATAGCTCCGCTAAATCCATAATACAGGGTTCATTGATGCCGAGTATTTCTTCAATATCTTCAAAGGGGAGATGGGCATCCAGCGCATGTTTGACGTAATTTTTTACCGCCGCGTGGATTGCGCTTTCGTTGTCGCGTGCGGCTTGTAATTCGGCGACGGTTTGTTGGGTGAGCCATTGAACAAAGGCAGTGCGCTCGGCGTCGGAAGTGTTGGTGCGGGCATCGTAATTCACGGGAGTACCTCTATAACTGGAAAAACCTCAGTATAAAGGTTTTTAACCTAGCTAGACGAGCGCTGTCTCGTGTAGGTCGATTTGATCGAGCGTATTGGTAAAGTGATTAAATTGAGCATCGTCCCGCGCAATACTTTCAATGATGCGTTCCATCAGGTTTTTAAGGTGTACTAGTTGATCGTAAATCTGGTCTTGCATCACACTGATTTCAACCAGGGACCAGCTGTCGGAATTGCTCTGGTCAGTGCTGATATTGACTAGCCAATCTTCCTGCTCTGGTTGCAAAATCCCACTGCGCACTACGGAAATGGCGAGTCTGCCCATCACGGCGGTGACCGAGCGTATTAGTGGATTTTTACTGCTTGCAAATAGTTGCTGTGCGAGCCCTTTAGCTGTTTCAAATTGGTTGCGCAATTTTTTTTGCCGGGCGAGCAACAAATTAATAGAAGGCAGTTGCACGAGTGCTTCAGTAGGGGGTGGTGTTTCTTTGAATAAAATAGTTGCCGCGTTATAAATCGACTCCAAATAAATATTGTCGCTGAGTTTTAATGCCGCGAGCAACATGCTATGTGCATGTACTCCATAATCTGCGTAGCGACTATGATTAAAAACGATATGATCGGTTGCTGCAAGAATCTGGCTGACCTTGGAAATTTTATCGCCAAAGATATGGCGAGGATAACCGGTGCCATCGATACGCTCATGATGATCGGCAATTGCCATGCCGATTTCTTTGGGTAGCCCTGGCACCATATCTAAAAAGCGTTGGGCGATGAGTGGGTGTACCTGTAAGGCTTTCCACTCCTCGGTACTGAAACCATGGTTTTTTTCCCGTAGTTTAGGCGCTAGATATAAAAATCCAACATCGTGAAATAGACCGGCAATAAAGGTAGCGTGAATTTCTGGCAAGCTGAGGTTAAGTTTGCGTGCGATGGCCATACCTGCCAAAGCGCTGAAAAGACCTTGATGATAAATGTCCTTTGCGCGTAACGCGAGTACGGTCAGGTTTTGTTGTAAGAGTGGAAACTTCTCATAATACAAACAGGCCAAGCGCAGGGTTTTTTGATAGCTCTCATTGTTCGTGACGGCATAGAGACCGGGTAAGTTTTTGGCGAACTTATTTAAATAAACAAATAGTTGTTGGGCATTCATGCTGTTGGCGATGCCGACACAATGCTCCAGGGGTTTGATTAGTTTGTGTTGTAGTAGCACCTGCGAGCGTTTTTCGTCGAGGTTGGCGCCTTCCGACAATAGCAGTAGCCCTTGCTGGTTATAAATGTTTTGATTCGCCGCAACGGGCTGTTTTTTGTTTACCTCTATAAGGTTCAGGCAATAGTAGTTTTGCTGGCTGTCGGTCATACAGGTTTCCAAGCGGATAGACTGCCGTTTACACACCGAAGGTGTGCGGTCAGTACAGGGATTAGAAGCTGCTGTAAGGATAGATCAGAGAACGGGAGACGCCAGACATTGAAGATAAATTATTATTTCAAGAAGCTTCGTTACGCAAAACCACCGCCAGCTTTTAAGAAGGGCAATATGCGCAAGCTGATGCGCTTTGGCCGATGGTCAAGCAATTGTTGGATGCTGGCTGTGGGTGCTAAATACTGTTCGTAATAGCTAGCGGCTGCTTGTGCCAAGGCGCTAACAGTACTCTCATCCATTGCCATCGCTTTAACAATAACGGTTTGTAATTCCGTTTCATTGCGAAAGGTCAGGCAATTTTTTCCATCTTCCAGAGCTGGAAAAAACATTTCCGGATACTGGGTGATGGGGACGCTACCCACCGCCATTGCCTCAATAATATTGTGCGACATAGGGTAGCGTACCCCGGGGCAGGCTAAAAAGAAGTGAGCGTGGGCGATAGTGCTCAACCAGTCCTCCGCTGCGACCTTGCATTGTCGGGTATTCATAACTACTAGTCCGGTATGGTGCTTTTCTTTTGCGTTTTGCAGCATCCCCTCATTTTGTAATTCGATACTGCATTCTGGTCGCAGTATTTTCTCGATGCTTTGCAATAATTGGGCGCGGCTTAATTTGGCATAAATTTTCCGAATCGATTTTTTATTGTATTTGCCGTGCTCGGCATCGCCGCCAAAAAATACCGTCCATTGGCGCTGCTGTTGACGAAAGGTCTCCAACTGCAAATCCTGCTGTGCGGCATAAATAGGTGGGAACATTGGAAACGGCATAGGAAAGCAAGCATCGCCTGCCTGATAATCCGGTTGGTAGTTGACCGTAATGATTTTTTTCGCGTTGCGCGCGAGGCTTGAATACCACTTATCGGTAATCAGTAAATAGTCCTGCGGTAAATCACGCTCGTGTTGGAGTACAGAAAAATCTTCTTGCAGGCAGAGTTGTTTGAACTTTTCCTGAATGTTGCCTAGGGCAAAATAGTTGTCGCGCAATACCGGATAAAACCCGGCGCGAATAAAAAAGATAAATAGGCAATAAAAGCGCCTTCCCTGAGGGCCGTCGATGCGAGTATCGCGAAAATCAAACACCACCAGCGGTTGGTTTTGTGGAACATCTCGCCGCTGCTGTTTCAGCCAGCGGCGATATTGCAGGTATCGCTGTGGATAGAGCACGGATTTATAGCGTTGGAGTGTGCCGTCTAGTTTATGGCCTACACTGGATAGTTGCTGCAACGCTGAATTCATGGTGAACCTGATACGCATTCTGATGGGTGAGCTGGCGTGCTCAAGAGCTTCAGATTAGCGGGCAATTGTTGCAGGATGATGTCGAAATGAGAGTGGTTTATTTTGTGATCAGCAATGGTTTAAGCGACAAACATTACTATACTTATCGGAGTTATAGGGTGTGGAGGTGTGTTTGTTTTGGTCATCTACGGCGTCTACCCAAGCGCTATTCCCTTGGTCACAGGCGCTTTTACTCATCCTGGTATATGCAGCGCTCGGCCATTTAGGGATTCATTACGCTGCTTTTCCCGGCACCTTTTTCGCTCAGGTTTGGCTGGCCTCAGGGGTCGGCTTGATCATGTTTTGCCAGTTTGGCCGCCTTGCCATCCCTGTTGTGTTGTTTGCATCGCTGTTAATCAATACGCCTTATGCCCTGCAGGATATGCCTGACAATGGTGTAGCTGGCACGGCGGCGCTGATTTTTTTCAGCCCCTTATTCGATACCTTGCAAAGTTTTCTCGCTTGGCGTTTATGGCGCCTGGATCGGGAACCGCGCTTTAGTCGTATTGGGTTACAGCGTTTTTTAGCCGCCATTGTTGTGGCGGTGTCGGTCAGTATTGCGGGTATTGCGCTTTTACATCTGGCCGTGGGGATTATTCATATCGATGAGCTATTAACGCGGTTTACGATGATGGTATTGGCGGATATGCAGGGGCTTTTTCTACTGGTGCCATTATGGCTTGCGCTTCGCCGCAACGCCGCCGCCATAATCAGTTACCCACTTTTTTTCAGCGCGTTGGCAATTCCAATTCCTCTCTTGTTGGCCCGGATTGAGCCATCGCTAGCGGCATTATTATTTCCGCTGGTGGCTTTTATTATTATTCGCTTGCGTTTTGTTGGCGCTGCGCTTGCTGTGGCCGTCGCGGGCGGCAGTGCGGCGTTAATGGTCATACTCGGGCTTGATCCGCTGAATTTTGGCGCGGGCATTGAAGCGTTTAGTCGTTGGTCGCTGATTGTGCTCGCACTGGGGACGCCCATGTTATTGATGGGCATAGTGTTAGATGACAATCTCGACTACCAAAGTCATTTGGAGGCGCGGGTAGATGAGCGCACTCATGCATTACAGCATGCGCTCGCCGCCGCCAATATATTGGTTATTACTGATTCCTTGACCCAGTTATTTAATCGTCGCCATATGGAATCCTTAATACAGGATGAGCTAGAGCGGGCGCAGCGCTACCAACAATCAACCGCATTGATTTTGTTGGATCTCGATCATTTCAAAGCAGTGAATGACAATTACGGCCACCCAACGGGCGACAAGGTATTGCGCCATCTAAGCGATATTTTGAGTGGCAACCTGCGGCAGTCTGATTTGTTGGGGCGCTGGGGGGGCGAAGAGTTTTTGATTCTTCTGCCGCAAATTAACCTCGCCGCCGCTGCTAGTGTTGCAGAGAAGTTGCGGCAAGCCGTATGTGCTGCAAACTTTGGTGTCCAAGAGCCGCTGAGTATTAGTTTGGGGGTAGCGGAGTTGTTGCCTGATGAAACTGCAGGTGATTGGATTAAACGTGCCGATCAAGCGCTCTATACGGCCAAGCATTTGGGGCGCAATCAGGTTGCGTTGGCAACAGAATAAATCTGGGGTTGGGCATGGATTGCACGGGATAATTGGCAATCCATGCAACTAGAGGTTATTTGCGGTTTTTCTTGGGTTTGTTTTTGGCTGTGGGTGTTGCGGTCATGTCTGCGCTGATCATCAATTGAAAAGCGCCAAAGAAAACGGCCATTAAACCAATAAGCGCGGAAAATAAAAACGCCCCACCATTGGCTACAAAATACATCCCGATAATGATGACAACACCAAAGAGAATAAATCCGAAGCCTAGTTTTTGTTGTAATTGCATATGCTGGATCACCTAGTCGAGGTTGGATAAACACGCCGGAGAACAATAAGCACCGGCGCAGTCAGCAATAATTTTATGTCAGATGCTGCTCGAGTCAATGAATAATCCTTATCACCCAATGTTTTAGCGACTTTATGGCAACACCACGATAAGTGCCCCCACGCTTGGATAGAGTACGGTGCCGCACAGATTAATCTCCGTGCTAAGCCTAATGTTTGATTTTTCATGGAAAGAGTACGAGGAGGTATTTATGCGCTTATCCACCTGTAATTGCGGGCAGTTGGTGTATTTTGAAAATACTTCGTGCACGCGTTGTAAGGCATTATTAGGTTTTAATCCAAATGACCTGCAAATGTATTCTTTTACTGCGTCATCCGATGGGGTTCTCAGTCGCATCAATGGTAAAAGTTCAACCCAATATCGCTACTGTGCAAACGGTGTAACGCACGGTGCCTGCAATTGGGTAATACCTGCGGATGATCCCAATGAGTTCTGCCAAGCCTGCCAATTAAATCGCACCATTCCCGATTTAACGCTGAATGAGAATGTGACCTTGTGGAAAAAATTGGAAACCGAGAAACGGCGCTTGGTTTACAGCTTGTTGTCGTTGGAGTTACCGCTGGCACCTACTGAGCCGGACGCGCCCCAGCTGGCCTTTGATTTTCTGGCTGAACCTGAAACGATAACGGATAAATCACAGCGGGTACTGACCGGACATGCCAATGGTTTGATTACGATTAATATCAATGAGGCTAATCCGGCCCACCGTGAAAAAATGCGTGAAAATATGGAGGAACCTTATCGAACCTTACTTGGACATTTTCGTCACGAATCAGGGCATTATTATTGGGATTTGTTAGTACGTAACTCGCCATGGTTAGAGCCTGTGCGAGCCTTGTTTGGCGATGATACTTTAGACTACAGCGCTGCTCTCGCCGCTCACTATCAACACGGCCCGCAAGAGGATTGGCAGGCTCACTACGTCAGTTCTTATGCGAGCTCACACCCATGGGAAGATTGGGCCGAAACCTGGGCGCATTATTTACATATTATCGATACGCTTGAGACTGCGCACGCTTTTGGGCTGACGATTACCCCGCAAGTATCTAAAAATCAAAATCTGAAAACTGAGATAAAAATTAACGCCTATGACAGTAAAAATTTCTCCAATATCATTCAGCATTGGCTGCCGTTGACCTACGCATTAAATAGTTTGAATCGCAGTGTAGGGCATAATCACGCATATCCGTTTGTATTGGCTAAACCGGTCATCGATAAGCTTGATCTTGTGCATCGTATTGTTCATGAAAACCGCTCCACCTGATGAAATAATGGCGCCATTGCAGATTCAGCTATCTGTGAGTGTGATAAGTAAAAAACTTCCGGTGTTCCTTGCCCGCGCTGAGCGCATTCACTTTGTTAGGGTGTTTGAATTCTTTCCAGCTATCAACTTGTTTGCCCATGTTTAAACGGGGAAAATCTCCCAGGTTTTGAGCATCTATCCCTATAAAGTCCAGTAATTGTTTCAGGCTGCCAGTTTGGCTGATATCAATACTCAATAAATCATTCCGGTTCGCAAAATAATTTTGTATTGTTTTTTGGTGCGCTAAATAGCATTGCGTTAAATGTTCGCGGCTAAGTGGTTCTGCTGCGCTGAATGGCATAAACGTGTTGTTCATGCAGCGTTTTAGCACAGGATTGAGATAACCTGTTTTGGGTGCTAGTTCCGGCAGCATTTTAGTCAATAACATTTGCATGGATGGCAACCAGGCATCCAAGGCTCTATTCAAATAAACAAATTTTGAATTGGGAAACAGTACATCCAGTTCTTGATAATCAGCAAAGCAAGGCGCATCGGCAATAACATTAGCCAATTCAAATGCGCGTTTGGTGTAAGCCGTGTGCGCCACCTTAAAACCGTAATCCAATAACGCTACGCTAATACTGGTGGTGCCGGTGCGGGGTAGGCCGATGATAAAAATCTTACTCACGTTTTATGCCCACAAAAAACGCATTGCCCGCGCCACTTTGCCAGGGCAATATTTTTTCGTAATCGTGTGCCAATGCATGCACTTCAAAATAGGGCGCCAGTAACTCCTGCAAGTGTTGAAAACTCAGCGCAACCATAGTGTGCTGGTCGCGCCAGTGTTGCGTTATGCCATTGCTGGTTTTTTGGATGCTCAGTTGTAATTCTTGCTGGTCTCCCGCTCCGCAATAATACCAATTGGACTGAAAATAAAAATCGCTGTTATCTTGCTGCAGATTGCGTTTAATGCCCGCGCGATTATCAATGGTATTTTTATCGACCGCATTAAAACAAAAAATGCCGCCGGGCTTGAGTGCAGCATGGATATGGGCAATGCATTTGGCAAGTGTGGCGATACTTTGGTTGTAGTGAATGGAATACAAAAAACAACTGATTAAATCTAACTGGCTGGTCGTTTTTAGCTCGCTCATATCCTGCTGGGTAAATTGCGCTTCGGGGCAGCGCAGCTGCGCAATGTCCAACATGGGCTGATTTATATCCACCCCCTTGGCAGTAAAACCAAAGTCGATAAAGTGACGAATATGCGGCCCGGTGCCGCAGGCTAAGTCCAAATAATCTGTCCCTTGATTACCAAACAGTTGGTGCAGCCTCCGCACATAATCGCTCTGTTCGCGATAATTGATATCAGCACACATTAAATCGTAATAGCCAGATAAGTCGGTGTAGAGCGCGTTGACAGACATGGGGAGGGAAATCCAGAAAGTGGTGTGTGGATTATACCCTGCGCACCGTTTAGCGACAGCTAATGAAACAGAATCTATTGTTGGAACCGTGATAGGATCAAGTTGATCACCATCATGACGTGTGTGAATCCACTTGCATTGCGCCTGTTTACTCCAGTTAAACGAGGGGAAAGAAAATGCAAATCAGACTCGGGTATGAATTACTGTACGAGTGCCCCCAACCTACGCCAATGTTACTGGCGTTAAATATTCACTTCTCGCGCGCCTCCGATATCCTTATTCCCGATCACATCATCACGCAACCCGCTGTTCCTATTACGGTTTATCGCGATGGATTTGGCAACTGGTGCAGCCGCATCGTTGCGCCCTGTGGGCAATTGCGCATTTCTACTGATGCCTTAATCAAAGACAGTGGCTTAACCGATGCTATTTCACTTACTGCACAACAACATGCGGTTGAAGACTTGCCCTCTGACACTTTGGTGTATTTGTTGGGGAGCCGCTACTGCGAAACGGATCGCCTGACTGAAACCGCATGGGGGTTATTTGGCAATACACCTTTAGGTTGGCAGCGGGTGCAAGCCATTTGCGATTTTGTTCATCATCATATTAGTTTTGGCTACCAACATGCGCGCGCTACCAAAACCGCGTTTGAGGTGTTTAATGAACGTGCCGGGGTCTGCCGGGACTTTACTCATTTGGCAATTGCGTTTTGTCGTTGTATGAATATTCCTGCGCGCTACTGCACCGGTTATTTGGGCGATATAGGTGTACCTGCTTCACCAAATCCGATGGATTTTTCGGCCTGGTTTGAGGCTTATTTAGGCGGCCGTTGGCATACCTTTGACCCGCGCAATAATGTCCCGCGTATCGGTCACATCTTAATTGCACAGGGGCGGGATGCAACCGATGTTCCATTGACCAATGTATTTGGCCCGAACACCTTAACCAGTTTTAAAGTGTGGGCCGACGAAGTAAAAAATTAATCTAGAGTTTTTATCTGGCTGTAATTCTATGAAAGATGATTGCAAAAACAGCGGTAATAATTTGCTGGCGGCTGATGAATCGCCAGCATTTACATTGGTTAATGCCGAAGGTAAAAGTAACGTGGTCCTGCTGTGTGATCACGCGTCTAATCGTGTACCACGAACGTTGAATAACTTGGGTTTAACTAACGCGCAGTTAGAAGATCACATAGGCTGGGACCCAGGTGCGGTCGACGTTGCTCGGCTACTCTCGCAACTGCTTGATGCGCCGCTACTACTAAGTGGTTATTCGCGTTTGGTTATCGATTGCAATCGGCCCCTGCACAGTGCGCAATTAATTCCAGAGCAAAGCGGGGGAGTTCTGGTGCCGGGCAATCAATCTCTCTCTCATGAAGATCGCGAGCGGCGGGTGAACGAATTATTTCATCCTTACCACAGTGCCATCAATGAATTGCTTTCTCATCGCCGAACCCGTGCAACACGACTCTTAAGCATTCACAGTTTTACCCCAAATTTGCAGGGGCAAATGCGACCATGGCATATAGGAATTTCCCATTGGCGCAATGATTGTTTAGCGGCTTTATTAATCGATGCGTTAAAGGCGGTGGATAATATTGTCGTGGGCGATAACCAACCCTACGCCATCGACACTGAGTTTGACTATGCCATTCCGATTCACGGCGAGGGGCGTGGTTTACCCTGTGCGATGATTGAACTTCGGCAGGATGGTATTCGCACACCTGAAGGAGGTACACGCTGGGCGGAGGTTGTTGCCCAAGCCTATCGGAAAATTGAAGGGCTGCTACTTACAGCGCGTGTTTAATTAATTAAGCAACTGAACGGTTGGTACAGATTAATAAGAAGAATTCGGCGTGCTATCCGGATTAATCTCACCATACACTTCTTCCGGGTCTACTTCATTCATCAGCAAAACCTCGCGCACGGTTTGAATCTGATCGAGCACGGTTTGGTATCTGTCTCCGTATTCGTATTTATTCACCTCGATAGCCTTAGGCATATAACAAAACGCAATTTTTAGCGCGTGAATAAGGTCTTCATTGGTTTGCTCGCTCATGGCTGTCTCCGTTTCAAAGCTGAGAGAAATTGACTCATAACGATAAGTATCAGCGCAATTAATGTACCTAAAAACTCCCGCGTTTCTTCAATGTACGGCTTATCAGGATTCATGCTCTGCATAAGTGGCTCTTCGGTGCTATGCAAATAATAGTTATAAGCACCGCTGGCATAGAGTGCTAAATTAATTCCGCACAGTGCCAGCGCAATCCAAAACATCGGCTTTATGGGTCGATTAAAAAGCGCCAAGCTGGGAACCACTGCACACACCAAATAAAATAAAATCCAGGTCGTTGGGTCCGGGTCATTGAATTGCAGTGCGGCGAAGGCCAGCAGGCACAGTGTAAATAATAGTTGTATTGTTTTTTCTATTATGATCATAAGCATCCCGTGATTACTTTTTTCGTGCCACTGCTTTTAAATGGAACAGTTCTGATTGAGCGTCTGCGCTTTTGAAGCGAAGTTATAGGTGTTCTGTTTTGGTAAAGTTTCAGTGAGTGTTGACCGCTAATTTTTAACGGTAGCGCTGCACACAATCCTGAACTCAAAGTAGTTGTTATTTTGCCCAAGGTAACTTATCAAGCTGTCTCCGGCAGGGGATTTGAATTTGTATTCTGAACCCACATCGGCATACTTGGTAAGGCCATTTAAGTTAATGGCTACTGATTTTCCGGAGCTGGATACTGATTCCACTCCCAGGGTGTTTTCATTACCGCACACCGTGACTGCGCGCCCCATTTGTAAGACGAGATCAGCATTGGGGTTGTACGCGGCTGAATTGTTGCCTCGTTTTACTGTGTTGGCTATACCTCTAACATCCCTTGATTTTGACTCAATATTTATGGTGGTCTGGACAATATTCGACACACGATTGGATATTTCCTGAAGTTGAATATTGATCTCCGGATTATCGGTGGTTTTTTTAGCGAGTTCCTCAATACTGGCGATGAGATTTTTCTGTTCAAGAACGAGTTCTTTTCCGGCAACTGAAAGTTCGACCACAGCATTATTTAGGGGGTCTTCACGGGTAAAAAACCGTTCTTTTAATAGGTCAAATCCGAACGTTGCTGCGGCACCTATAATGGCGCCTGCAGCACCAATCAAAATTTCTCTTTTCATGTAATGGTTCCTTGCGTATCTGTATAAAACTGCCAAACCTTAATATTTTTTCATGGTGTAAGAGTTCTTTTTGTCTTTTGAGGTGAGTTGTAACTCTCCATCTACCAGTTTGTAGTGAAATATTTGGAATCCATCTTCATCGACAATGCCCAGTTCATCGCCCAGAACATAGTAAATTCCTGAGTATTTTTGGATTTTATTTGCTGTATTAACGGTTTTGCCGGAGAACTTGTAACTTTTTTTGAATTCCAGCATGGCTGATGTTATGTCTTTGAATGGTCTATCGCTAGGTGAGTTATAGGACTTCCAGGTTCCGAGTAATTCTTGTTGGCTTAGCTGAAGATGGGTTTTGGTTTTCTTGGCAGTTTTTTGTAGTTTCTTTTCGTATAGGCTATAGCCAAGAGTGTCAGTTGTGCAGAACTCTGTATCTTCAAGATAATCATTCTTTTCAGAGTCATTGGCATAAACCAAATAGTGTTCGTCAATATTGAAATAGTTCCCGAGAAAGTAGCAGGCGTCGCCGGAAAATACATCAACCGTTTCCCTATCTGTTCCTTTTAATGTTTGATGTACAAACATTGTTGCGATTTTAGGCCCACAAACAACACTTTCATCGTCTTCCCCGTTAGAAATCTTTTTTCTAGCGACAACTTTCGCTATATAAATGTGATCAGCTTGGTTTACTAGCTCGGTCGTGCTGGGAGTTTCGCAAGTGGATGCGAATATGCATGTGGGTTGGAGTATGCCCAGCAATAGAGCGATAAAATAGATTGGTTTAATATACATATTTCTTTGTGATGTTTTACCAGATAGTGACTAGTTTGCCAACCAAATTTTCTGCTGGCACGAATCCCCACATGCGGCTGTCCGCTGAATTGTCCCAGTTGTCTCCCATCACAAAATAATGATTATCTGGCACAACTGTTTCGAAAGTGCGAAAAGAATTTTCTTCATTAAGATACTGTACACGATAAGTTGTTTTTCCAAGTTGTTCGGAAAACATGAAATCATCAACATTCTGTGTTTCTACCAGCACTCCATTTATCCTCAACCGTTTGTCGTTAAAACTAACCGCGTCCCCCGGAGTACCTATTACACGTTTTAGAAAGGTGATGTCGGGAGCTTGAGGTGATTTAAATGCAATAATATCTCCGCGTTGAGGCAGTGTTGCGTTGGCCGAGCCTTTCACTGCATCGCTAAAGATATGTTTATTGACAACAACAAAATCGTTTACATTTATTGTGGGAGACATTGATGCACCGGGGATTGAATACCAGTCATATAGATATGAACGCACCAAATAGCTGGTTCCAAAAAACGACCCTATCAATGCCAAAATGACTAGTAAATTGAACACATTTTTATGCGGCTTTGTGTTATTTTTCCCTCCATTTTTATTTCCTTAATGATATTGCTTAAATATTGATGGTTGTTCTATTGAGCTATTGATTAGCCGGTTGACTTGTCGACCTATGTGTTACTCTGTGTTGTGAGAGCTATCTTCAATTTTCACAGCGTATGTGCTTTTTTCTGCAATCGCTAATTGCATAACTTTTTTGGCGAGCAAGTAAAAGTCGTTAGCTTTTGATTCTTCAAAAGTTGGTGTGCCGATAGCATTTAATTGCTGTTGTGCCAACTGAAACTGACCGGTGCGGCGATACATATCGGTAATGATGATGCTAATCGGCCAATACTCATCATCTTTTTCGGTGAGTTTCGCTTTTTGTTCTGTCGCTTTTTCAATAACCAGAGCGGCGTATTGGGCATATTTATCCTGATTGTTGCAGCCATCTGCTTCCCACGTTGCCTGTAAGTAATACCACCAGAGACTATCTAAATTTTCCTGCAGGGCTTCAGATTGTTTGGCAAATAAAAAGAAGGAGGCATGCTTTTCTCTATACAGCTTTTTGTATTCCTGTGATTCGATAAACACCTTGCGCGCGGCAAGTTCTTTTTCATTAATATCTTGCTTATCTAGGATAAAGCCATTGTGAGGACAAATGGGAATGGCCACTGGGAAGCGCATGTAAGAAATAGGCTGCCAATCCAAATGTAGCCCCATAGTCGAATGGGTACCTAGCTCCAGCGCAGTGAATTTTTTGCCGCCCAACGGGCAGGTGTATTCTTCCTCATACACATGATGCCCACTTGGCCCCACACAGTTCAGTATCTTGGGGTTGTATTGCCTTGCTTCATGTGTGTGGTGTTCGTGATCATGTTTGGTCTGCTTTGTTTGGCTGGCGCAAGCAGATAACAACAAAGTGAGCGCTGCGGTATTGAATACTGCTTTTAACGCTGCATAGTGTTTCATCATTTCCTTCCTTAAGTTTTGAGCGTTGCTGTTTTATGTGGTGTTGCGGTACCAATTTACTAGATTATTCCAGCGTTATTATCCAGCAACCATACTTTTTCACAAGCAGGGCACTGACCTTTTAACATTCCTACCACTTCCGCGCTTTCTAACAGCTGGATTGTGTAGCTTGAGTTGTAGTGGCCTTTTACTTCATCATCGCTGATAGAGAAGGGAGGCCCAGCGAGCTGGGTTTGATCGTATACAAAACAAATTAAAAGTTGTTTGGCATTTTCAGTAATCGTTTTGATGTGCGAGGTGTAGTGCGCGCGCATCTCAAAGGGTAGGGCAACTAGCGCGGCGCGATCGTAAACAGCGTCGACATGACCGAGTAGGCTTGCGGTAACATTAAAAATATCACCTACAAAAATGTCGACATTGGGTGCGCGATAATGTTGCAGGTTTTCTAGTTGCGTAATCTCAGGCGTTACACCCAGCTCATCAAAAAGCTGTTCAATCGCGATAGGGCTTAACTCTGCCCCAACTACCTGAAAGCCTTGCGCGAGAAACCAATGAATATCCAGCGTTTTACCACACAAAGGCAAAAATACCCGGCTGCCAGTTGCTAAGCCCAGTGCGGGAAAATGCTTAACCAATAACGGGTGTGTATCACTGTTGTGAAAACCAATGTCGCTCTCTTGCCATTTTTTATGCCAGAAATCGGGTTGCATGGGGTGCTCTTGTTGTAGTGGGTGTTGTAGGTTGGGCAGTCATGCCCAACATGCCCAAGTTTCCAGTTAAGCCAAAAAATTAAAAATATTACTCTGTGTTCTTAACGGGCATTGTTCCGGTTTTGTTGATCGTGGTGTTGGGCATGGCTGCCAGCGTGGCCAGGCCCAACCGACGCGAACTTGTGAATGCTTGAATATGGCCAGTCTTGCGCGTTGCTTACGTATCCGTGTTTTACGGGGTTATTGTGTATATATTCAATGTGGTTGTAAAAATCCCGTTCGTCACGAATGGTGTGTTCCCAAAAGCGGCGTTGCCAGATTCCGCGTTCGCCCTTTTTTAAGCGCGTGGTTTTTATTAATTCATCTTTTGCAATGTGGCGGGAGAAGTTGGCTTTGATTAATGCCCAGCGGGTAGAGTAGTCAAAGTCATTGTGAGGTAAGGTCAACAGGCAATGTAAATGATCGGGCATTACCACCATCGCATTGATCTCGAATGGATGGTTTTGTTTTACCGTTTTAAATGCCGCCCGCAAACAATCAATTTCCCGCACCAATAAATCGCTCTTGCGATCCGCCAACGCCAAGGTGAAGAAATAACACCCACCCTCAACATAAACCCGCCGATATTGCATAACCACTCCTTGTAATTAACCCATTCCCCATTTATTTCACCGCACCCGTAGGTTGGCGGTGAGGAACGAACCCCAACATGACCATGTATCTGCACCCACCAAAACCAAAATCCATGCACCGTTAATTGGTTATTCATAATTCCAAAACAACGTGCCGTTTGCGATTGCGAATGTTGGGGTTCGCAAGCTCACCACCAACCTACATTTCGCGCGTAATTTAATTCAGGGTGCTCCGTAGGTTGGCGGTGAGGAACGAACCCCAACATGACCATATATCCGCACCCGCCAAAACCAAAATCCATGCACCGTTAATTGGTTATTCGTAATTCCAAAACAATGTGCCGTTTGCGATTGCGAATGTTGGGGTTCGCAAACTCACCACCAACCTACAACAGCCCAACCTACGTGCTCATGGGTTGCAATGATAATTTAAATAGGTTGATGAATTCATCGCTTATGTTACAGAAGTCTTGACCAATCTCTAAAGGTTCATTGGTATTATTTTTAAAAACAAAAATACCATAATGATTGTCTACATCGTCATAACCGACGTAAGTAACTTCATCGTTAATGTTTAATTTCCCAATAGGGATGACTACTTTAAAACGGTCGCCTGTTTTAATCCCTAATTTCTTTTCCTGCCAAGAATTATAAAAAATATAATCAGTTAAAGATTTCATATTTTGTCCTTAATTGTGTTTGTGTAGGTTGGGCAGCCATGCCCAACATGTCCATGTTTCCGATTAAGCCGAAAGTTAAAAATGTAAATCCGTATTTTTAAATTGGATTGTGCTGACTTTGTTGTTGATCGATATAAGGTGTTGGGCATTGCTGCCCGACCTACGTGCCACGGACTATTTTTTAATTTTATGGCTGTCAATTAAATGGCTGTCTTTTTTAACTTCTTTCTTTAATTCTGCAGATTTCAATTTTTCAATTGTTTCTTTGGTTGATTTCTCAATAGCATCTTTATTGCTAGGCTGCTCGTTGTTGCTCATCAGACTTCTCCTTCAGTAATAATAGGCTATGTTCTAACGAAATCCTCAAAACAAAATGATCAAGTATCCACCTATATAGTTCGGTGTGCTTTTCTTCTAAACATTTTTTCTTGTCTCCAGCAATTGTAATGACATATTCGATAGTTCCCGTGGTTGGATGTGTTATTGGATAGCATAGTTGTGCGCCTTCTGTAATTGATGATGATCCTTCTGCATATCTTCTTTCACCTTTTGATTTTTTCTTTAATTCCTTTTCTATGTCTTCAACAACTACAATGTTGTTGTTTTTGATGCTGTGAGATACGGTGCTAGATGGGGAGCTTAGTTGCTGGAAAGATGTTTTTGGTGGCGACTCATTTGGCTCAAAGTGAACCCATTTGGTGGGCTTCTTCTTTGAATCAATTTTCAATAACCCTACTCGGTAGCTTGCATTCGAAGAGTTATCTAAGCTTTCAAAAACGCCTTTAATTGCAGCCACAAGTAATTTAATTTGCTGGTCTGGTTTTGTTATGTTTGTAAAAATTTCTTTGGGACAACATAGGCTTGTTTTTGCTGAGTCTGAAATTCGTTTTGATTTATCACCAACTATAAGGTTCAGCGATTTGAGTATCAGAAGGATGTCATCTCTTCCAAGTTCTTTTTCAGGGCGAGCATTATTTTTTATAAAGGCATAAATGCCTTTTATTATCACAATATAAATATATGCCCCAATTATAATTAGCAATGATGACTGGTTAAGAAAGCTGCCTACTTTGTCTCCAAGTAATGTGACGAGTTCGGCGTTCAATCCATTTTTTGTCGCTATGTTCGTTAAAAGTATTGGGGGGAGCAAAAAAATAACGGGTCTAAGTATGTGTTCTACTGCCCAATGTTCACAAAAATCTACAATACGTTTGCAGGCTTTCGTAAACCAGCTTTCACCTGATATCGGTTTTCGCATATGCTTCCTTATTGTTTAAATTAAAAAAACCGCCATTCAGCCCCACCAGAAAACTCTCTGACAAAACTCAATAGCGGTTTAGGTTTATTCACTCCGGAATATGTAATCCGTTCGTATGGTTGTGGCTACTGCGCCAGCTGAATCAGCTCGATATCTTTTTTTAGCAATTCATTTATAAATACAGAATAATCTTTACCTTTTGCTGCAGCTAAGCTCACGAGTGTGGCTTGCACATCATCATCAAGGTAAACAGGTAAGTGTACTTTTGCATCGGGGCGATAAAATCCGCCGCGCTCGCCTTTGCTGAAATCGTATTCGTCACGCATAAAAATCACCCTTCGTAATTTTTGATCTCATGGACTGTAGCTTTACGTGCGGAAATAATCCGCACGTAAATATTGTCATCGTCTTCTTGCCATGTGTGGACGGTTACAACAATGCGCATGCTGCGAACTTGCCCAATGGTTACCCAGCGTTCTTCTTGTTCGCTGTGTTCATCATCGCGCAACTTAATAGCGAGCGGGTCATTAAATATCTCGCTCGCCTCAATAAAGCTAACACCATGCTTACGTAAGTTGCTGGCCGCTTTATTGCGATCCCATTCAAAGTGTATATCCATTTTGGCTTTCCTTTTAATTTGAAACTGGTTTAAGAGTTACAAATCAATCCCAGCTCAACGCCCCACCTGTTTGATACTCAATCACTCTTGTCTCAAAGAAATTCTTCTCCTTACGCAAATCCATAATCTCGCTCATCCACGGGAATGGGTTTTGTGCGCCGGGGAATTGTTCTTTCAAACCAACTTGTGCGCAGCGGCGGTTGGCGATGAAGTGGAGGTATTCTTCCATCATCGCGGCATTCATGCCGAGTACACCGCGTGGCATGGAGTCGCGGGCGTATTGAATTTCCAACTCGGTGCCTTCCAAAATCATTTGGATGACTTCTTGTTGGAATTCTGCCGTCCACAAGTGCGGGTTTTCCAATTTGATTTGGTTGATTACATCGATACCAAAATTCAAATGCATGGATTCATCGCGCAATATGTATTGGAACTGCTCGGCAACGCCGGTCATTTTGTTGCGGCGGCCCATGCTGAGAATTTGGCTGAATCCGCAGTAGAAGAAAATACCTTCGGTCACTACATAGAATGCAACCAGGTTGCGCAGCAATTCCTGATCAGTTTCTGGTGTGCCGGTGGTGAAGGTTGGGTCGCCCAGGGTTTGGGTGTGTTTCAAACTCCATGCGGCTTTGTTCGCAACGCTCGGCAATTCGCGGTACATGTTGAAGATTTCGCCTTCATCCATACCCAGCGATTCAATACAGTATTGGTAAGCGTGAGTGTGGATTGCTTCTTCAAATGATTGACGCAAAATGTATTGGCGGCATTCGGGGTTGGTGATCAAACGGTAAATCGCGAGTACGAGGTTATTCGCTACCAGTGAGTCAGCGGTAGAGAAGTAACCGAGGCTGCGCATTACGATGCGGCGCTCGTCATCGGTCAGGCCGTCTTTGCTGCGCCAAGTGGCGATGTCGGCGGTCATGTTTACTTCTTGTGGCATCCAGTGGTTGGAGCAGCCATCAAGGTATTTTTGCCATGCCCAGTCGTACTTAAAGGGTACAAGCTGGTTCAAATCGGCGCGGCAGTTGATCATGCGCTTTTCGTCTACCTGAATACGCGCAGCGCCCATTTCCAGTTCTTCCAAACCGGGAGCTGGGTCAAGTGCGGCGAGGCTGGCGCGGGCTTTGGCAAGCTCAGGGCTGATGCCGGTTTCTTTGGCGCTTTGGGCAAAGGCAGTATTCACTGCGTGTGCATCGGCAGCTTTAGAGGCTTGCGCTTGGTCATTTTTCGCTTGCGCTTGGGCAACCTGCGCTTGAGTAGGTTGTACCACTGGCTCAGCCGCTTTGGCTTGTGCGGCGCTGATGGCGTCCTGACGGGTGGTTTCTCTTACTGCTTCTTCGGTGTCGAATTCATCCCAACTTAGCATGGTGTTCCTCATTAATTCTTTAATGCTGGGGCTTTAACCCCACCCTAACCCTCCCCTTAAAAAAGGGAGGGGACTGGATCATCCCTCGGTATTAACTCCTCCCCATTTTGAAGGGGGAGGTTGGGAGGGGGTGTTATTTTTTGAGGCGGGGGTTTTACTGGCACGCCTCACAATCCGGATTGTCTATCGAGCAGGCCAGCGGCACGGGTGCTGCTTGGGTGAAGCTGGTTTCCTCTGCTGCGGCAGGTTTTGCTGCTGCCGGTGCGGCGGATAAACCACCCGCGCTGCCAGACGATACCGCGTTTAATGAGCCGGTATTGATGGTGGACTTCTCGGTGGTAGTCGCTGCCAGGGCACGCAGGTAATACGTAGTCTTTAAGCCGCTGAACCACGCCATGCGATAAGTAATGTCTAATTTTTTGCCGTTCGCGCCAGCGATGTAGAGGTTCAAGCTCTGTGCTTGGTCGATCCACTTTTGGCGGCGGCTGGCGGCTTCTACGATCCACTTGGGTTCTACTTCAAACGCGGTGGAATAGATGGCCTTCAGGTCGGCCGGGATGCGGTCGATCTTTTGCAGTGAGCCTTCGTAGTATTTCAAATCGTTAACCATTACCGAATCCCACAGGCCGCGCTCTTTCAAGTCGTGTACCAGGTGCGGGTTGACTACGGTGAACTCGCCCGACAGGTTAGATTTCACGTAGAGGTTTTGGTAGGTCGGTTCAATTGACTGAGTCACGCCGGTGATGTTGGAAATGGTTGCAGTCGGTGCAATCGCCATCACGTTGGAGTTACGCATACCTTGAGCTTTGACTTGTGCGCGCAGAGTCGCCCAATCGAAGGTTTGGCTGCGGTCGACTTTGATGTAATTCTCGCCACGGTTTTGTGCCAGTAACTCGATAGAGTCGATTGGCAGAATGCCTTGGCTCCACAAAGAACCGTCAAAAGTAGAGTACTTGCCGCGCTCGGCCGCCAGTTCGCTAGAGGCTTTGATCGCGTAGTAGCTGACCGCTTCCATGGAGGTATCGGCAAAGTCAACCGCTTGCTGCGAGCTGTAGGCGATACGCTGTGCGTAAAGTGCATCCTGGAAGCCCATGATGCCGAGGCCGATAGGGCGGTGGCGCGCATTGGATGCTTTAGAGGTCGCAACAGCGTAGTAGTTAATGTCGATCACGTTATCGAGCATACGGATCGCGGTTTTAACAGTGCGCTCCAATTTCGCTTGGTCGAGTTTGCCGTCCACAATGTGTTGCGCCAGGTTGATGGAGCCGAGGTTACAGACCGCGATTTCATCGTTCGCCTTGGTATTCAAGGTGATTTCGGTACACAGGTTGGATGAGTGAACCACGCCGACATGCTGCTGCGGGCTGCGCAGGTTGCATGGGTCTTTGAAGGTGATCCATGGATGGCCGGTTTCAAACAGCATGCCCAGCATTTTGCGCCACAGGTCTAATGCGCGCACGGTTTTGAATACTCTAATTTTGCCTTCGGCGGCCAGTTGCTCGTAGTGCTCGTAGCGCTCTTCAAAAGCTTTGCCGTACAGGTCATGTAAGTCAGGAACGTCGTTCGGCGAGAACAGGGTCCAGGGCTTGTCGTCAAATACGCGCTTCATAAAGGCATCGGGCACCCAGTTGGCGGTATTCATATCGTGGGTGCGGCGGCGGTCATCACCGGTGTTTTTACGCAGCTCAAGGAATTCCTCGACATCCATATGCCAGGTTTCCAAGTAGGCACACACAGCGCCTTTGCGCTTGCCGCCCTGGTTGACTGCTACGGCGGTGTCATTGGCCACTTTCAGGAAGGGAACTACACCCTGTGATTTACCGTTGGTGCCTTTGATGTAAGCGCCCAGTGCGCGCACAGGCGTCCAGTCATTACCCAAGCCGCCGGCGAATTTGCTCAGCATGGCGTTGTCTTGCATGGCGCCGTAAATACCGTGCAGGTCGTCCGGTACAGTAGTCAGGTAGCAAGAGGACAACTGCGGGCGTAAGGTGCCGGAGTTGAACAGGGTTGGGGTGGAGCTCATGTAATCGAAGGAAGACAGCAGGCGATAGAACTCAATCGCGCGGTCTTCGCGGTTCTCTTCTTGAATCGCCAAGCCCATAGCAACACGCATAAAGAAAATTTGCGGCAGTTCGATGCGGGTATCGTTGCTGTGAATGAAGTAGCGGTCGTACAGGGTTTGCAGGCCCAGGTAGGTGAATTGCAAATCGCGTTCGGCGATCAATGCTTTACCCATTTTTTCCAGATCAAAATTTTGCAGCTCGGGGGAGATCAGCTCCAGCTCAATGCCCTTTTTAATATACAGCGGCAGAGTTTGCGCGTAGAGGGTTTCCATATCCGCTTGGGTGGCTGAAGTGGCTACGCCAAAGAAGCTCAAAGCTTCGGCGCGCAGCTTGTCCATCAACAGGCGGGCGGTCACAAACGAGTAGTTAGGCTCTTTTTCTACCAGGGTGCGGGCGGTGATTACCAATGAGGTGTTCACGTCTTTTTCGGCTACGCCATCGTAAAGGTTGCGCATGGCTTCATCGAGAATCGCCTTCTCGGAAACACCGGCCAAGCCCTCGCAGGCTTCACGCACGATGGTGCGCATACGGCCAATATCGAGCAGGGAGCGGGTGCCGTCGGCCAGAATCACGTTCAGTGCGGGGTAATCTGGGTCCGGCTCTAGTGATACCGGTTTTTTCTGGGCGCGCAGGCGGGCGTGTTCTTCGCGGTAGAGCACGTAATCGCGGGCGACTTTTTGTTCGCCCGAGCGCATCAGAATCAGTTCGACCTGATCTTGAATCTCTTCGATGTGAATAGTGCCGCCCGATGGCATGCGGCGCTTAAAGGTGGCGGTAATTTGTTGCGTCAGGCTTTCAACCATCTCGCGCACGCGTGTAGAAGCAGCAGCTTTGCCACCCTCTACTGCCAAAAATGCTTTGGTCATAGCAACGGCGATTTTGCTGGCATCGAAAGGAACCACCGTTCCGTTGCGCTTGATAACGCGCAATTGCCCCGGCGCTGTTGCTGCAAGGCTCGACGAGCCGCCGTGGATGTCGTGTTGGATATTGGTTGTGCCGGTGGTTTGTTCAATGTCGGTGTGCATAGACGTCTCCCGCGTGAGGTCATTCCTGGTTGAATTTGTTACGTGATAAAAAGTACTGCTGATTAGCCTTGCGATCTTGCTGACCCGCTTGTTCACCTTTATAGATAGGGTGAGGCGGTTTCCGTTATTAAAATCAGGGTTCAGAACACCGTTTTCTGCTGATTTTGTCACCACTAGATATAGTGGTTACTACTCAGCCGGTTGTGCCCATACTACTGATGCACGCTTGGTGTGTTGAAACGCCAAGGTAGCCGTTAAAAACAGGCTGTATTTACGCAGTCACTGTGAATAACGTTCAATTGGGTCAAAAATCTGCTTGACGATTAGCTCTATGAACGATAGGGGCTGGCTAGGTGTTTGGCACCTGCAATACCTATATCTAGGGGTAAATCGCGAATGGGCTACAAGATAATGCGGTTATGGGTTTTATGCAAGCTTGAAAACCTGTGGATAAGGTGTGAGTGAGGCCGGTAAAAACTGGGGGCAACTGGTGAAATCCTTGTAAAACAACGGGAAATCCAGCATTCCCGCGAGTCATAGCAAAAATGACAATTTATCGTGCCGCTTAGACTTTTTTTGCATGTATGGGCGGGGGTGATATGACTACATATTGTGTCTGTGGTTTTTAGCAACAACTTGTACTTGCAGCGGGCAAAAGGCGCTATTTTTGAGCGCGATGAAATGAGCATTAGTGATGAATATAAAAAAAGGGGCCTAAGCCCCTTGTAGCGCACAACCTCCCTGTGACCTCCTTGCTATGTAGCCTCCTTACTCTTAACGCTTCTTATAATGAGCTGAGTGAGTTACAACTTGATGACACTTTTATCCTAAAGTGTCTTATTTGTTATCACATACCCATTGGGTTGTAGATCCACAACATGTTGTTTACATGGTTGCTGGTGTCTTCACCAATCAATACGCGACCGTCATCCAATACTTCGATGTTGTCTGGTTGTGCAATACCGTTGGGGTCACATTTGTCGGTCGTGCTGGTGCCATTGTATGTGCCACCTACTACCACCGGTTGCATACGATCCACGTTGTAGTTCATGTCGAAGCCCATGCGGTAAACCGCACCGCAACGGTTTTCTTTTACCTGAATGTCGCCGGTAGTGTCGGCCATTGCACCGCGAACTTCAGCGATGGCAACGTACATAAACGGCACGCTGCGGTCTTTAGCGCCATCGTGGTTGATGTTAATACCTTCCATTTTGTTGAACTCAACCGTTGCGCCTTTGGCTTTGGCGGCGCGCAGGGTTTCAAGGAAAGCGACACGGTTGTCGGGCGCGGTACCTGCGGCCCAAGCAGCTACGTCGGCATCGCTAATGTAGTTAGTTGAACCGGCAACGTAATTGGTTTCGTTGATCGCATCGTAGCTGTCGATCCAGGTTTCAATTTGAGCATTGGTTCCGTGTGCCAACATGATCCACTCGATATCGAAACCGGCTTTGGCTGTATCGTTAGTTGCGTCTTGGGTGACTTTCGCCGCGTAAAGAGTTCCTGCACTCATATCGCCTGCCACATCCGCTACAAATTTGTAGAAGCCTTTATTTGAGCCATCATCGGTCAGATACACGGTTTTTTTGTCGGGCATGATCACTGGGTTTTCATGAGCTGAGCGACCCATAGTGAAGTGCTTCACCGCCACTGGCGCCGCTGCTTTTGGCTGGGTGATTTCCACTATGTAGCCGTAGTCATAAGGGTTGGGGAAGGTGCCGCCCAAGTAGTCTTTGATTTTCAAGACATCGGCGTAGTTGGGGTAGCCGGTGGAGTAAGTCATATCATTCCAGCGCGCGGTATTTTCCGCTTCGTAGTTTTCTTCTGAAGTCAGCGGTGTGCCCCAAGGAGAAACCGTACCAAAACAGTTGATCATGGTGCCTTTTACATTGCCGAAGTTGACGTTCATCGCGTCATTCACGCGCCAGGTACCATCGTTTTGTTTGGCGATATTCAAGCGGCTTACGCCACCTGGGCGATCTTCCCATGCGCTGAACAAGTAACCTTCGCTGCCAGTGCTGTTGCTGGGGATGAACGCATTGAAGTCAGGGTTGTTGGATTGTTTGATGCTCACTGTGCCAGCAGGGTTGGTGATGTTGCCAAACCCAAAGGGCATAGCGCCTGCGTAGGTGTCACCTTCGCGGCCAAGTGCTTGGTAACTACCTATGGCAACTTTGGTAGTTTGTGACTCTGGCGAGCCTTTTACCGGGACCGGAACTGGAGTGATTTTAGGGTCAAGGTTGTCCAGATCGACGCCGTTCCATACACCTACAGCGGCTTTTTTTTCGTCGCCGGGTAAGGTGTCGGACGGGTGCTGGATATTGAAAAAGAATTCACCGTTGTCGGTTTTGAACATGCCGGTTAATTCGGCGCCCATGGGTATAGTCGCAAGGCGGATCAATTTTGCGGGAGCGGTGGCATCCACGCCATCTTTTCCATCGGCGCCATTGCTGCCGTTGGTGCCAGGGGTGCCTGCTGGGCCTTGCGCACCGGCATCACCTTTAGGTCCAGTGGTGCCATCTTTGCCATCGTCACCGCCGCAGGCTGTGAGCAGAAGGGAAGAGGAAATTAACACGGCTAATATTTTTTTGTTGAATGTCATGGTTTTTTGGTCCCAAGGTTAGTCTTTAAAAATGGTCTTTAAAAAGAGGTTTGCGAGACACGAAGCCTAGGGGCGCTGTGTGAAGGTTTGGCAACATATTTGTGTCAGTTAAATGAAGGTTTTTTGACGCCAAAAATCTCCTTGTCGGGCCGCTGTGGTTGTTATGGAAAATAAAAAAGCACTGGTGCTTACGCAGCAGTGCTTCAGAAAAAGAGCCGGCGATTAACCTTGTCTACTGCGCTTTGCTCCAGTCCAAACGGATATCCCAATTGTAAAAACGGAACTCCGGTGCCAATGGTGGTTCGGATTCATCAATCGTGTCGAACACGTTTTTAGCTGGATTCCAGGTTGCATCGCGCCCGTAGATGTAGCTTTGGTGGCGCACTATATGGGTATAGGCCTTGTTCAATTGCAGTGCGCGTTGGTGTGAGGGGGTGATCAGAGTGTACACATCAGCCGCTTTGACTTTATCTGTATCGACCATGCCGTTCCCGGTAAACCAACGGCTGAGCATTTCTGGATTTTCGCGGAATTCACTGCCGCCACCGGCGCGCTGTAAATAATGCAAAATTTCACCGCCGGGTTCGCTCACGCTAGGGGCGTCCTGCATGCCTTTTAAGTTGATGTAGCCCCAGCCTTGCGGGCCGGTGACTTTGCGCGCAAAGGCAAAGGTTTGGTCGATGGTGGCGCCTACTGCGGCGTGGCAGCCCATGCAAAAAAACGTTTCTTCATGGGTCTGGGGGCGCAGCTCACCGGAGTAGTCTTCTATAAACCCTTGCAGCATCCAGCCGAAACCATTTTCCATGCCCTGTTCGCCGTGGTCGACAAAATTGGGTAATTTTTCTTGATTCTTTTCTTTGCGTTCGCGGGCATAGCGGCCGGAAACATCGTATTGGGCAAGCTCCCGGATTTTTTTCATGTAGCGCAATTCTTTCATTCGCGCGGGCACAAAAATATTGCCCTGGGTATCGCTGCCCACATAGCGCACTGAGTGCATAAATTCGGTTTGCTCCGGGTATTGCTGGGCAATCACGGCGATTTGTGCGGCATCGCCAAAATAATGTTTTTGCGGCACGAGTGCAGTAGCAGTACCAAGCTGGCCATCACCGTCTAGATCCATGCCGAGTTGCTGTTCATTTTGCGCCGCAATTGGAATGCGGGTTAATTGTTTGATGTTGAGTTCAACCAGCGCCAAATTTAAAAAGTAGAGCGCGGTATCGTATTCACCATTGTGCTCACGAAATGCTTTGGGCAGGCGGATCATTACATCATCAGTGGCGCCATTTGTTGGCCAAAAGGTACCGGGAAAAGGTTTGTAATTAAAGGCGATCCAGTGGCTGCCGTCTTTGGCGATACCTTGCTCGTCAAAGGCGTCGGCTGCGGTGTGGTAGTTCTGCAGATCGGGGATAAAACCTTGCCAGTTGCGCGCCTGCAGTGATGGAGCGAGTTGAGTGTAGTTTTCACGGTTGACGTAAGTTTGAATGGTGTCGTCACTGATTTGTGCGAGCCAGTCGCTGCGGTCTTGAAACAAATTTGACCAGTGATTGCTCAGACCATCATCTGAAAAAATATAGGCGCCCTGTAGTCCTCCGTCGTCCAGCTCGTTCATGCGAAATTCGCCTTTGCTGCGGTCATACATTTGATGACAGGTATAACAAGGGTTATGGCGATTTTCGGTCTTGGTATAACACTGGGATGGAATGGGCGCTTCCAGATTAGTGATGCTGTCATTGGTCACCAGTGTCTGCTGGCTAGGAGCAACCTCGGGCAAGGCATTAATGGTTGCGGCGCTAGTTGTTCGCTCTGGGGTAGAAATTGCTAATGCGTCATTTAGCTGAGGCTCGCAGCCGCTTAGACAGCATAAAAGGGCGAGGGCCGCAGCCCCTATAACCGGTATAGTCTGTTTCATGGTGCAGCAAATCCCGCTGAATTGGATGACAAAGTGGCTGCAGCCTATCAAGTGGATGTGACATTTTTCTTGCAGCTTCGTACAGGCTCAGCGCGGCGGAGTTTGGTGATAATTGCAGCAGCGGATTCGCGCTTTTAGGCTGGGTGGAGCCAGATCTATGTAAATCTGCTACGCTTGGCGACATAGCTTATTAATGACAAATGTGTGTGATATGGATTCTAGCGTGACATCGGTTCAATCAGATTACTCTCTCTATCGCGATGTCATCCGCGATCTATTAAGCGGCCAGGAACAATTACCGAGCCTGCCTTCTATTACCTTTGAAATTCGCAATGCCATGGAGCAGCAAGACCTGTCCATGTCGGAATTGGGCCGGTTACTGGCGAAAGATCCTGAGCTATCGGCAGTGTTATTGAAGTATGCATCCAGCCCTTTGGTGGGCAGCCAAAATCCGCCCAATAATTTGCTCGATGTGATTCGCCTGTTGGGGATGAATCAAGTTGAGCGTATTACCATGGTGCATTCCATCAAGAGCCTGTTTTCTGTCCACTCAGTTAAACATAAACGTTTGTATCTGGAGGCTTGGCGCCGCTTGGCCTTAAAAGCCAGTGTCAGCACCTATGTTGCCAAGCACATGCATTTTAAAAATGTGCTGCCCGATAATGTATTGATGGCGGCGCTGTTGAGTGAAGTGGGAACCTTGGCGGTGTTGTCTGCTTTTAAAGATGCCGAGCAAACCCCCGATGTTCCCGCCTATGTTGCGCTCTGCCGTGAATACGCCAAATCCCTCGGTGTGATCACCCTCAAGCAGTGGCAGGTCGACGAGCAGTACATCAAGGTGGTGCAGGGTATTGGCAACTGGTCCGGCGAAAGCCCTGGTGCCCCCAATTTACTTGACCTGATCAATCTGGGTTTATATCACTCACTCAAACTCAGCAACGCCAAAACCGATTTACCACCCATTCAGGAATTAACTGCCTACCAAAAACTGGAAGCGCCAGAAAATTCAGTGGTTGCCGGTGGCCTCACTTTTGTGATGACCAATGTGCAGGAAATTAAAATCGTCGCTAAAAGCTTGTTCTGATACTTCTTCTGCGGCTCTCTTGACCGGGAGCCAGTTTATTTCCCTGCCGTAAAAGCCGCTTCTCATGTTGAATGAATTACTCGCTATTCTCGCTCCAATCGTTATTTCTGTTGGCGCCGGTTTTATTTGGGGTAAAACCGGTACTGATTTTCCCTCGGATTTTATTTCGCGCATTGTGATGAACATAGGCACGCCCTGTTTAATCATCAGTGTGATGGCGAAAGTAAAAATTGATCCAGCGGTGATGGGGCAGGTGGCGTTGGCGACCGCGATTGTGATGACGGCGATGGGTGTGTTTGGTTGGCTATTGCTGCGCTGGATGAAACTGGAGATCGGCACCTACCTGCCGCCGTTAATTTTCCCCAACAACGGCAACATGGGTTTGCCCCTGTGTTTATTCGCCTATGGGCAAACCGGCCTCGCGCTCGCGTTGGGTTCCTTTATGGTGATGATGGTCGCGACCTTTACTGTCGGCTTATTGTTAGTGACGACTAGTGAAGGTGGAATAGTAAAACGCATGGAAGCCATCGCCAAACAGCCGGTGATTTATTCGATGATTATTGCGGTGATATTGCTGGTCACTCACACTGAGTTGCCTCGCTGGATTAGCAATACACTCGATTTGCTCGGTGGTATCGCCATTCCCTTAATGACTATCGCACTCGGTGTTTCCCTTGCCACGCTAAAAATTCATTTTTGGAAGCGCAGTTTGTTGTTTAGTGTGTTACGCGTGGGTGGAGGGTTGTTATTCGGGTTTATCGTGTGCGAATTAATGGGGCTGACCGGCGTCTCGCGTAATGTGGTGTTATTGCAATCTGCCATGCCGGTGGCAGTATTCAACTATCTGCTGGCGCTGCGTTATGATCGCCATCCGGAAGAAATTGCGGCGATGGTGTTGGTATCGACACTGCTTGCATTTATCGGCCTGCCGTTTTTACTGGTTGCAATTTTGTAAATCTGTTGGTGGGTGGAGGTATTGGTCAGAAAAGGATTTCATTCAATGAATAAGAGCATTGTGAATGGAAAATCCGGTTATTTCTTTTGTAAAACTCCCTTGTGTTATTCAGCTCGCTGCATTGCAGGCAGACGTTGAAGCGCTGTTACACCACTCGCAACGCGTTGATGCCTGGGTTGATCACGTCAATAAAAACGATTACGCCGGTCGTTGGGATGTAATGCCCCTGCGTTGCCAACGCCAACACCTCAATGCACATCCCATCTTGCAAGGTTTTGCTATTGCCGAAGGCGATGAATGGGAAAATTTGCCGGTGATGCAACAGTGCCCTGAAATACACAAACTGTTTAATCAATTGCACTGCCCCATCAAAGCCGCACGCTTAATGCGCTTAACCGCGGGTGCCGAAATAAAACCCCATCGTGATCACGGGCTAAGTATTGAATTTGGCGAGGCGCGTTTGCATGTGCCGATCCACACCAGTAGTGACGTGAATTTTTTCGTCGATAATAAAAAAATTCCCATGCGCGCGGGTGAGCTCTGGTACTTCAATGCCAATCAAGTTCACGAGGTTTACAATCGCGGCAGCGAAGACCGGATTAATCTGGTGATTGATTGTGTCGCTAATAAATGGCTGTGTGAGCAAATATATTCAGGGGTATTGCAGTGAGTGATTTGTTTACAGCTTACTGCGAACTCATCAGTTCACCTGCACAATTAGCGCGCTGCCAGGAGGCGACTTCGGTTGGTGAATTGTTGTCTGTGATTAAAAATTTGTGGCAACAAACGGAGTTGAGTGATGATCAACTCATTGCTGAATTGGCGCAATTAAATCAGCAGGTTGTTGGTGGAGATAATATTCAATTAGCGGGGCATTGGTTGCCGTACCGCTATCACGCGAAAAGCCGCAATATTTATTGGTGTTTGCCAGCAGGCCATGCCACCGAGCCGTTTCAGGATGAAACGATTGCGCGCTATCGACAAACTGTTTTGGTAAATCAATTCATCGCACCTAAAACGGCTTTGTCATCGCTGGATATTCAAGCGCAGTCCGTGCAGCCTATAATGCCTGCAGGATTTATCTTTCATTTGTCACGCTGTGGCTCCACGCTTATTTCTGGTTGTATTTCAGAGTTGGATACAACCTGCGTATTTTCTGAATCCCCTGTGTTAACTGAAATTTTGCTCGATAAAACCTTGACGGAATCGGCCGGGCGAAGCTATTTGCAACAACTGGTCAATTTACAAGCGAGCGTGTTTCCGTCGCGACCGAATGTTATCGTCAAATGGAATGCGTGGGATATTTTTCGCTGGGGCACTATTCGTGCCCTTTATCCACAGGTGCCGAGTGTTTTTCTGGTGCGCGATCCAGTGGAAATTCTGGCGTCCCATCAACGTTTGGCAGGGCGGCATATGAGTGGTGACAAGGCACTGGCGCATTTTCATTCGGTATTTTTCCATTGGGATGATGGGGATGAGTTGTTTGGAAAAAGAGCAAATGTGCTGCATGGGTTGTTATGTGCAATGCATAATATTTTCCCTGAGCGGCACGCTTATTTAGTTGATTACCGACAATTGAGTTTTCAAACTATAGCAACATTACTTTATTTTATGGGGCTTGATTTGGATGAAAGTAGTTCGGTGAAAATACAAATGCGAATGAAATTTAACTCAAAAAATCCTGTGCAATTATTTTTGCACGATAAAGAAAAGCAACTAAACTTGCTGGCATCACATGAGCAAATGCCACATCACATTTTAACTGCATATAATAATTTGCTGATGATGACAAACAATTCGAAGGAAATGGTTATTAATGTTGGGTGAGATTTCTTTGCCATTCGGGTTACAGTTGCGCGAGCATGAGCCGCAAGATCAGCTGTTTATTGAAGCGTTATTTTTTTCTACACGCGAATTCCTCTATCAAATGCCAATATCGAAGACACAAGTGGATTTGTTGATAAAACAGCAGTTCATTCTACAGCAGTCGTCTTATACAACCTCTTTTCCTGGTGCGCATACGTTTATTATCCAGCTGGCTGCAGAGCCAATTGGAAAATTAATCATTAATAATTTTTCAGGTAGCCTACATATTGTTGATATTGCATTTACAGCATCAGCGCGTGGCAAAGGTTATGGCACAGCTGTTTTGCGAGGATTGAAGCGACTGGCCGATCAAACAAGCCTGTCTTTGCGGCTCTCGGTTGACCAATCCAATGTCGGAGCAAAAAAATTATATATGAGGCTAGGTTTTACCTTGGTTGAGTCCTCTGGCACACACGACATATTGTTATGGTAAAGAGCACTCGCAGCTTAATACATGAACTGTGCGTTATGCGGTGTAATAGCATTCATGTTTGAGTTGTTGTACTTTTTCGTGTGGTTTTTTAACAAGATCAGGCGTTTGAAAATAACGGACTGGTTTTTTTTGAAAACTCATCTAAGGTTTAGGCATATCTTAGGCTAGGAGTTGTGTTGTTTTTGATTCGCTGGATAAGAGTCTTGCAGGTATCGAAAATATAAGGAGCAATTTTTTCAAATAATCGTTCTAAAAACCCGTTAAGGAGAATAATGATGTCAGAGCCGTTTATTGGCGAAATTATAATGTTCGCGGGCAACTTTGCACCGCGTGGCTGGGCTTTTTGTAATGGGCAGCTGCTGTCTATTGCGGAAAATACAGCACTTTTTTCAATTCTGGGTACTACCTACGGTGGTGATGGTCGAACGTCTTTTGGGCTGCCCGATTTGCGTGGGCGCAGCCCTGTAGGTGTTGGAGATGGCCCTGGTCTGCGACCTATAAGCTTTGGGGAAAAAAGCGGTAGTGAAACCGTAACACTGACGACATCTCAGTTGCCTGTGCATACATCAGCAGTTACGGTTGAGGTTGCTATACCGGCATCTTCATCTGGAACAAGTGTTGACGCTGCGCCGTCTAACACCACGGTGTTAGGACCTGTGGCAGCGGGAGGTCGCGCCGGCACCTTGTATGCGACCGATGCTCCAAACACTACACTGAAACCGTTTCAGGCAACGGGTAGCGTTGCACCTGTCGGCGGCAGTCAACCTATTAATATTCGTGATCCTTACCAAAGTATTAATTTTATTATTGCTTTGCAAGGCTTGTTTCCGACGCGTAATTAATTTCATGTTCTAGTATCCATAAGCATTTATATAGTTGTTTATAAATGCTTATGGTCGTTAGATTTTGATTTGTCGTGTTTTAGATATCAGTATCCCATCGTGTTTGGCAATAGAGGAAATATCATGCCATTAAAAAAATTGAGTAATATCCTGAGCATGGGCAGTGGTTGGACTAAACCAATTAGTACAGCTTGGCTGCGTTTATGTTTGGGCATTTTTTTTGTGGCGTTGGTACCGGTCGCTTGGGCGGCGACGCCAGCCGATCAAAACTTTGATGGATTAGGACTGGGTGATCAGCTCAGTAATTCTGTCACTATAGGCGGTATTACCTACACCAATAATGCAAGTTTTAATATTAGGATTGTCAATGATGGCGATATTGCTTCAGGAGGGGATCATGCCTTGGCATATCGGTCTCCGGGCCCTAATACATCAACAGAGGTGAGTTTTAAGACGAGTGATGGCGATGAGTTTAAGTTGAATAGTTTTGTTGTCGCTACTGGCTTTGGGAGCACAACGATAACCATTAAAGGCTATAGAGATAACAGCGAGCAAGTGAGTTCAAGTTTTAATCTTGCAGGTATTTTTGTAGGTACTTTTGATGTTTCTGGCAATTCAAGCTGGGAAAATATTGATGAGGTTCGCATCACAGGCCCTGACCTGGATCTCGATATAGATGATTTGGATTTTAGCCCTAAAGTTTTACCCGCTCCTACGATTACATCTGCTACCTACAATGTCTCATCGGGTGCCTTAGTCGTCACTGGCACTAATTTTACTGCGACCTCTGGCGCAACCAATGATGTTGTCGCCAACAAATTTACCCTGACAGGTGAGGGTGGCAGTACCTATACACTGACCGATACCGCCAATGCTGAAATTGACTCCGCTACCAGTTTTACCTTGGCTTTAAGTGCAGCTGATCGCGCGGGCGTTAATGTTATTACCAATAAAAATGATAACAGCTCCACTGACGGAACCAGCTATAACCTTGCCGGTGCGGCAGGTTTTATTGCAGCTTCACCTGCAGCAGCAGACCTGACGGCTAATGCAATTACCGTCTCAAACGTGCCGCTGCCCCTTATTAGCAGCGCAACCTACAATGCCAGCACCGGTGTGCTCACCGTAGCAGGAACTGGCTTTACCAAGCGTGCAGGCGCCAACAATGACATAGTGGCCAATAAATTTACGCTCTTTGGGGAAGGGGCCAATAGCTATACCCTAACCGATACCAGCAATGTAGAAATTACCTCCAATATCAGTTTCGCGCTTACGTTAAGTGCAACCGATAAAGAGGCCTACAACCTGATAGCCAATAAAAATGGCGGTGTGTCTACCGATATATCTACCTTTTATTTGGAAGCCGCTGATGATTGGGCCGCGGGTGCCGATCCTGCGATCGATATAGAGGATTCTTCAGGCAATAACATTACTGTGAGCAATGTGGCGATTCCGACCATTACCAGTGCGACCTATAATTTCTCAACCGGTGTGCTGGTTGTTACCGGTAGTGGCTATCTAAGCCGGCAGGGTGCGGCCAATGATGTGATCGCCAACAAATTTACTGTTACCGGTCAGGGTGGTGCTACCTATACCCTCACCGACACCGCCAATGTGGACGTCAGTTCCAGCACCAGCTTCACTATGACTTTAAGTGCAACGGATAGAACTGGCGTTAACAGCTTGTTGAATAACAATGGCACCAGTGCGCAGGACAGTACCACCTACAATCTTGCCGCTGCAGATGACTGGGCCGCTGGCGCAGATGCGGCACTGAATGTGGCAGATGTTGCCGGCAATGGCATTACCGCAAGCAATGTAGTGACCTTGCCAGGCGCGCCCACTATCGGCACAGCGACTGCCGGTGACACTCAAGTAAGTGTGACCTTTAGTGCGCCGGGTTCTGATGGCGGCTCGGCTATTACCAGCTACACCGCGACGGCAAGTCCTGGGGGCGCCAGTGCCTCCGGCGCGAGTTCACCCTTAACAGTAACCGGCTTGACCAATGGAGTTGCCTACACCTTTACCGTGACGGCTACCAATGGGGTGGGCACTGGTTCGCCTTCCTCTGCGTCTAATAGTGTTACGCCCAAGGCCGCGCAGACCATTACCTTTGCTAATCCTGGCGCACGCGATTTTGATACTACACCGACTCTCACCGCTTCTTCGGACTCAGGTTTAACCGTGACCTTTAGTTCAGCAACTACAGGTGTATGTACGATCACCAGTGGCGGCGCCTTAACCTTCGTCACCGCAGGCGTTTGTATGATTGATGCAGATCAGGCGGGCGATGGCAGTTATTTGGCTGCATCTACTGTGAGTCAGTCATTTAGTGTCAATGCGGTAGTGCCGGGAGCACCTACGGCGGCGAGTGCAACAGCAGGAGACACCCAAGCCACAGTGAGCTTCACAGCGCCAGCCTCTACAGGGGGAGCTGCTATTACGGGTTACACCGTGACCTCTAGCCCTGAGGGGTTGACGGGGACGGGAGCTACTTCACCAATTACGGTAACCGGCTTAACCAACAGTGTGGCCTATACCTTCACCGTTACAGCCACCAACTCGGCGGGCACGGGGAGCGCATCAGCTGCGTCTAATTCAGTTACCCCAGCTGCTGCTCAGACGATTACCTTCAACAACCCGGGTCCACAAAGTTTTAACTCTCCGCCTACACTAACTGCGACGGCCTCCTCGGGTTTGACTCCCGTCTTTAGCTCATCGACTACGGGTGTTTGTACTATTACCAGCGGCGGCGCTTTAACCTTTGTGACGGCGGGTACATGTACGATTGATGCAGATGAGCCAGGTAATGGAAGTTATTTGGCAGCGCCCACCGTAAGCCAGTCATTTAATGTTAATGCGGTAGTGCCGGGAGCGCCGACTGCAGCCACTGCGACGGCGGGCGATACTCAGGTGTCGGTAAGTTTCACCGCTCCTGCGTTTACCGGCGGTGCTGCCATTACGGGCTATACAGTTACCTCAAATCCTGGTGGATTGACTGGGACTGGCGCAGTGTCACCAATCACCGTGACTGGATTGACCAATGGTGTTTCTTATACCTTTACCGTGACGGCGACTAACTCAGCCGGTACGGGATCGGCGTCAGCGGCCTCCAATGCTGCTGTTCCAAGAGCAACCCAGACGATCACGTTTGCCAATCCTGGTGCGCAAGACTTTGGCACTGCACCCACGTTGAGTGCAACGGCAGACTCTGGTTTGACGCCGGTATTTACCTCGGCAACGACTGGGGTTTGTACTATTACCAGTGGCGGCGGGTTGACCTTTGTGGCAACTGGGACCTGTACCATTAATGCCAATGAGGCGGGCAATGGCACCTACTTACCCGCAGCCCAAGTCAGCCGTAGCTTTACGGTGAATGCAGTGGTGCCGGGTGCGCCGACTGCAAGCACAGCGACTGCCGGTAATACTCAAGCGACAGTGACTTTTACACCTCCTGCTTCAAATGGTGGTGCGGCAATTACCGGCTATACCCTGACCGCTAGCCCTGGTGGCGCTACCACAACTGGCGCTGGTTCACCCATCACTATGACTGGTTTGACCAATGGCACCAGCTATACATTTACGGTGAGCGCAACCAACAGTGTAGGCACAGGTGCACCATCGGCTGCGTCCAATGCGGTAACGCCATCTGTGCCACCGAATAATCTACCGGTGATTACACAGGGCGCAGCTACCAGTGTGGCAATGAGTGAGGATGGCGCGCCTACGGCCTTCGCGTTAACCTTGACCGCAACGGACAGTGATAGCGACCCGCTGAGCTGGAGTGTGACTGGCGCAGCACAGCATGGTAGTGCAAGTGTCTCTGGTGGCAGCGTCAGCTACACCCCGATCGCCAACTACAATGGCAGTGATAGCTTTGTGGTGCAGGTAAGTGATGGCAAGGATACGGCAAGCATCACGGTGAATGTCACCATCACACCGGTTAATGATGCACCGCTAATCAGCGGTACACCAAAGACCAGTTTGGAGCAGGATCAGGCATATAGTTTTACCCCAACCGCAACTGACGTGGATGTGGGCGATATTCTGACCTTCAGTATCACCAACAAGCCAACTTGGGCGAGCTTCAATACTGCAACGGGTGCATTGACCGGCACACCAACAAATGCCGATGCAGGTATCTCAGGTGGAATACTCATCAGCGTCAACGATGGCACTGTGACTGTATCTTTGCCTGTATTTGAGATTGAAGTCATTTCGACTATCGACCCATTACAGCCCATAGTAACCGCTCCCTCCAAGTTGGATATTAATGCCACCGGGCTGTTTACACCTGTGACACTGCGTCAATTGTTGGGGCTGAGTTCATCGGCTACCCAGGCAGAGGTTGATCTTGTGTTGAAAACCTTGGCGAGCGATGGCGTGAGCGGCAACACCTGTTGCACCACCACTCCACAAGGCTTAACCAACAATACGGTGTTATTGGCTCCTGGTCGCCATCAAATCAAATGGAAGGCCACCAATGCGGTGGGTGTAAGTGGCGAGGCGATGCAAGTGGTGGACGTGAAACCGCTGGTCTCCCTGAGTAAATCGCAAATCGCAGTGCGCGGGAGCAATGTGACCTTCAGTGTGATCCTCAACGGTAATTCACCTACTTATCCGCTGGAAATCCCCTACGTTGTCGAAGCATCTAGCACAGCAACCGCTGCCGAGCATAATCTTGTTAGTGGAGTGGCCAGATTTACGCAGAAAGGGCAGCTGGAGGTCCCCATTCCAGTATCCCTGACGCAAGTGACCGGTTTGAGCGACAGCCAATTAGTAGTGACACTGGGCAATGGTATTAATAAGGGTGTAACCAATCGCCATGCCATAGATATCCGCACCGGCAATGTGGCGCCAGTGGTCAGCATGAGTATCAGCCAGGGCGGAGTTAATACCAGCTTGGTTACGCCTAATGGTGGGCCGGTCACCGTGAGTGTGACGGTAAAAGATCCAAACAAGCAGGACACCCACAGCTTTGATTGGTCAGCCACCAATGGCCTTGCAGATACCGATGGCAATCCGGTTGACGCTAGTCGTACATTTGATCCCAGCAATTTGACGGGTGGCCATCAACTGCAAGTGACTGTGACGGATTCAGCGGGCGCAGCTGTATCGACCCAAAGCTATTTCCGTATAGTCGCCAGTCTACCGGTGTTAAGTAACGATACAGATACTGATAACGACGGCATTAGCGATGCGTTAGAAGGCACGGGTGACACGGATGACAATGGCATTCCAGATTACCTCGACAATATGCCATCGCCCAATATCCTGCCGCAAACCGGCAAGACAACGAACTCCTATCTGATTGAGTGTGATCCAGGTGTGCGTTGTGGTCTTGGTTTGTTTGCACGTGGCAGCGCCTCTGGTGGTGTGCAGATCCTCAATGAAGAGGTAGGAAGCTTGGATAATCTGGTTGCCGACCCGGCATTTAAACCGGTTGGAGGCATCTTTGATTTTGCGATTCGCGATCTGCCAGCCCTCGGTCAAAGTGTGCGCGTGGTAGTTCCCCAACAGGCGCCCATCCCCGCCCAAGCTAGCTATCGCAAGTTCCAAAAAGGTCGTTGGGTGACCTTTATTGAGAATGCCAATAATAGTCTGGCATCGGCTGCGGGTAGCGCTGGCTACTGCCCACCTCCTGGCGCGGCTGAATGGACTCCAGGGTTAACGGCCGGTCACTTGTGTGTACAGCTAACAATAGAGGACGGCGGCCCGAACGATGATGACGGCTTGGTTAACTCGGCGGTAGTAGATCCAGGTGCGGTGAGTGAGGCGAAGGTTGTTGAGCCACCGGTTGAGCCGCCAAAACCACCAGTGCAGGTCAATTCCAAAGGTGGCGGTGCAGTGCCTGCGCTCTGGATTCTGCTGCTGGGCAGCTTGGTCATACTCAAACGTGTGAAACCAGCACGTTTGCTGGCCATCGCGGTCGCGGTGTTGTCTCTCAATGCGCAAGCGCGAGATTTGGAAAACACCTATGTGCGGTTGGATATATTCACGGTCAACAGCAGCCATAGTGAGGCCGATTTTACCGGTGCATTGGAAGAAGCCGGGCACAAGTTCACTCTCACTCGTTACGATGATAGTCGCACCGGTTTTCAGCTGGCACTGGGTTATCAGTGGAGCGCGCTAACCTACACCGAAGTAGGGTATCTCGACCTAGGTGATGTGGATGTTCAGCTGATGCTGGATGGCGATACCGATCTGGATGCCTTTGCCCGCGATTTTGCCAAAGAGTATCCAATCACTGCGACTGGTGCGACTTTGGTACAAGGTGTGAGTCACCAACTTAGCTCGGCGATAACGCTCTCTGCAGAAGCGGGTGCTTTTATCTGGAGCAGTGAGATTGATTTGGATAATGCAGTGTTTGCATTAAAAGACGATGACGGTGTTGATCCATTGCTAGGTGTAAAAATTGATCTCGCGTTGAACGATGCCTTTAGTTTTGGTCTGAGTGGGCGCCGCATATTCTTTGGCGGTCAGGATATAGATTTATATTCTCTAGGCAGTACTTTCCGCTTTTGATTTGTCTTAAAGCAGGCGGGTTGTTGCAGATGTTTGTCTGCAACAGCCCGCTTTTTTTTTGGGCTTTAATTTGTGCTGCAAGCCTTTGTGCCGCACATACAAACACTTTGTGCTGACGCACTGTTTTTACAATCGGTAGCTTGAAAACCAAAAATAGTTTTGCACTGCTGAGTAGTGTTGCATTGATCTATAGGCAAACTGTTGGGTAGCGAGCTACTGGATGTTGCGTTACTGCTTTTCGAACTGCTAGAAGCGGCCGCAGGTAAACTAAAATTAACCCAATTGATATTTAGCAAATAGGTGTTGTCACCGCTGAAGTCCAGGCGAATTTTTTGTTTGCCTGCGTTCAAGTAAGCCTGCAGGCTGCGGGTTGTCCAGCTTTGCCAACCGCCGGTATTGCCCAGGTTTAGGTTGGCGAAATTATTGCTATTGATCGATGCAAATATATTGCCGCCATTAGTGCCACTGGCAAGGCGGAAATCTATGGTGTAGCTGCCTGCAGTAGCGACATTAACATCAAACTCTAAAAAATCACCATTTTCGATATAGCCTACATTTTTACCACCATCGGTATCGGTTGTTGCCTCCGTTTGAGTGCCGCGTTCTGCTGAATAGTCTTCAGCTTGAATTTTTCCCGGTATATTCAGGGTTTTGCTGTTCTCCAATTTATAGGTGCGTACCCAGTCAACTTTCATTGTGTTTTTGGTTGGGTCATTAAGGTCTTCAGGAATAGGTAAACCGATATTAGCGACGCCTGCTGTCGCGAAGGGGAACACCTCGGTATCGAAAATCATTTTTAAATTTTCTTCGAGCGGATGTGTTGGCGTAATCTCCATTACTTTCACGTCGTTGTGGTAAAACCACAAGGTCTTGGCATCTTTCCACCAAAAGCCGTAGGTGTGGTACTCATCGCGCCCGCGGGTTGGCATTTTCCATTCTTTTGGCTGGGGGCTGGTGCCTTGGTATTGTCCATAAAAGTGCACGTTGGCGTGATACTGGTAGGGTAAATCAACATCGCGTTTATCTTGGCTTGGGTTGCCAATATGTTCTATCACATCAATTTCTGAATAATTGCCTACGCGGAACCAAAATGATGAGGTCATGGATAAATTTGACGCTTTAATTCGCGCTTCGTAGTAGTAACCCATTTGTGCCGATTTTTCTTTAGATGCGCAGGCGGCCGCATCGACCCAAATGTCATTAAACGGGTTGTTAACTGTAGAAGGGGGTTTGCGTAGAGTTGATTTCAGGTTGAGGTTGCCATTGCCTATATAACAATTGCCTTTTTTAAAAGCACTCGGCGCGCGTCCAGACCAGTTGGGGTGATAGTCGTCCCATTTGTTAGTATCCAGTTGACTTGCATTAAACTCATCGGTGAGTTCTGCAACGGGCACCCAGCCTTTTCCGCTCGGTGCACTTGGCGGTGCGGCAAGTAGTTGCGCGGAAGTGAGCGACAATAAAATAATGGTGTTACGTATAACCCGCTGGAAGCTATTCCGGTATTCAAATGATCGGATAAGAAAATTCATAGTATTGACCTATTATTGTTTTTTAGGGTTTGAATTTTTGTGTGAAGCTAACAAATTTTTGTTGGCTTCACGGATTTAGAATTATTAATTTGTGCTGCAAGCACTAGTGCCACACATACAAACACTTTGCGCCGATTGGCTATTTTTACAGTCAGTTGCCTTGGGGCCAAAAATATTTTTGCATTGTTGGGTGGTGTTGCATTGGTCAATGACTGGCGTTTGCGGTGATGAACTCGAACTCATAGAGCTCGCAGGCTTTGATGAAGCGGGTGTTGAGATCAAACTAAAATTGATCCAATTAATATTCAGTAGGTAGGTGTTATCGCCACTGAAATCCAAGCGAATTTTTTGTTTGCCTGCATTCAAGTAAGCCTGCACGCTGCGGGTTGTCCAGTTTTGCCAACCACCGGTATTGCCCAGATCAACGTTGGCAAAGTTGCTGCCGTTGGAAGATGCGTAAATATTGCCTCCATTTGTATTGCTGGCAACGCGGAAATTTATGGTGTAGTTGCCAGCGGTGGTGACATTCACATCAAACTCTAAAAAATCACCGTTTTCGATATAACCAACATTTTTTCCGCCATCGGTGTCCGTTGTCATTTCAACTTGAGTACCGCGTTCGGCTGTGAAGTTTTCGGCTTCAATTTTGCCGGGAATGTTAGCGGTGTTGCTGGCGGCGGAGCTTTGTGCCTGAGCGCTACTTTTACTGCTGCTGTTTGGCGTTGTGCCATCGACTAAACGATAGGTTTTTACGTAATCGTAGTAGGCAGTGTTTTTGTTGTTGTCGTTAAGTTGTGCTTGGGTTGGAATACCTGGGCCCCAAGTAAAAGTTTCCATATCAAAAAACAAGTACATAGGTTCGTCAAAGTTGCCACCGGTAACCACTGAGCCCATCTCTTGGCCGTCGCGGTAGAAAGTGATATTGCGGTTGTCCTTCCACCAAACGCCGTAGGTGTAGAATTTATCGGCATTGCGGCCATTGCCTGGGTTGGCGAAATGTTTTTGGGTTTTTATATCTTTATCCCACCCGTTGCGAAAATAATGGGTGTTACTTTCCATGGTGTAATCGAGATAGCGCAAGTTGTTGTTTTCAACGCGGCCATAGTTTTCAATCACATCAATTTCACTGTAGGCACCTTGCATCCAAAATGAAGAGGTGACGGATAAATCTGCCACTTTAATTTTCACTTCCGAATACATGCCCTGGGTAAATGCTTTGGTTTTGGAGGTGACGCAGGCAGCCCAAATCCAATTACCTTTTT
Source organism: Cellvibrio sp. ATLC23 (assembly GCF_057196725.1). Classification (NCBI taxonomy): domain Bacteria; kingdom Pseudomonadati; phylum Pseudomonadota; class Gammaproteobacteria; order Cellvibrionales; family Cellvibrionaceae; genus Cellvibrio; species Cellvibrio sp. ATLC23. The sequence continues at coordinate 330,695 of NZ_JBXUOS010000001.1, forward strand.
GGCTTGGGTCTTTTACCGACATGTTTAATTTGAGTGAACCATCAGTCACGGCAATATTATTATTGTTGTAAACACTAGGTGCTCGCCCGCTCCAATAGGGGTGACCTTTTTGCCATTTGTTGTTATCAAAGCTATTGAAGTCATCGGTAAGCTCGCTAACCTCTACCCATTTCTTTCCGGTAGGGGCAGGGGGTAATGCATGGGCAGCTAATGAAAAAAACATACTGCTCAATAAACTGGAAATCATTATTTTTTTAAACATGTCATGCTCCGGTTATGGTGCGTCAAATATTGTGTGTGAAGCATTTTTCTCAGGGAAAAACAGCATAGATGTCACATTAATCCCATAAAAAAATACTAGAGAGTGTCTTCATTCAATGTTTTTGTCGTAATGACTATAACATTGGTTTTTGTATTTTTTATCCATTAATTAATTGTTTGTTCGTTTATGTAGGAGAATTATCGATGTAAACGAAATCATCTTGTGATGCTTATTGTGTTGCGATGTTTTATATTTTTTATTAATTTTTTTTGATGTGAAAATTTCTAGGAGGTAGAGAAAGAGGGAGTTTTTATGCCCTATTTTTTATTTATATGACTAGTGTATTAGTAATTTAAATGATTTTTAATAAGAGCACACTGAAAAAATGTCGGAAAAATATTTTTTAATCGCAATAGGTTCGCTTAATTTTCTGATTAGAAATTTGGTTCGCTCAGAGTTAAGGGGTCAATGTGTTATTGGCAATGAATTTAAGATGCGAGCAGTGTTAGCTCGCTGCAATCAACCCCGCCAAACTCATCAACGCTCGCTCAATACGACTGCCCCATACACAGGCGCAAGAGAGCCGGATAAATTGCCGGTACTTTTGACTCGCTGAAAAAATAGGCCCTGGTGCGATGCTGATTCCTTGTCCCAATGCCTTTCGTGCTAACGCAAAACTGTCTACCTCGCCCGGCAACTCTAGCCAGATCACAAAACCGCCTTCCGGCTTGGTGATTTTGGTGCCCTCGGGAAAATAGTGAATCACCGCTTCCGTCATGCGCGCGACTGACTGCGCATAGTCGCCGCGCACCCGGCGCACGTGACGCTCGTATTGGCCACTTTCCAGCAATTCGGTCACCGCCAATTGTGGGATGGTGGTGGTGGCCAGATTCAGCACATATTTCATGTACTCCACTTTTTCTTGATAGCGCCCCGGTGCAATCCACCCTACACGCAAGCCGGGCGACAGGGTTTTGGAAATCGAGCTGCACAGAATCACGTTCTCATCCAGACCTTTGAGCAGAGACGGGCGCGCATGGCTGAAACTTAAATCGCCGTAAATATCATCTTCAATTAACGGGATTCCACGCGCTTTAAGCATCGCCACCAGTTTTTGTTTGTGCTCGTCGGGCATCAAGCAGCCGAGTGGATTGCTGAAGTTGGGGGTGACCACACAGACTTTGACTGGCCAGCGGCTCAGTGCCAAGTCCAGCGCTTCCAGCGACATACCGGAATGTGGGTTAGTGGGGATTTCCAGTGCCTCCAGCCCCAGCGATTCAATTACCTGCAGCAGGCCATAAAAGGTGGGCGATTCGATGGCGACCACATCGCCGGGCGATGTCACCGCGCGCAACGCCAGCGTCAATGCCTCTTGGCAGCCGTTGGTAATCACCAGATTATCCGGGTGCACAGCGCAACCGGCATCGGCCAACCGGCGCGCGAGCTGGCGACGCAATTCCGGCGCACCGGGCGAGAACTCATAATTCGCAGTGCGTACCCGATAGTGCCGCGCCGCTTTGGTAAGTGCCTGCTCAATAGCGCGGGTCGGCAAAAATTCGGCGGCGGGTACGGCTGCACCCAATTGCACAATCGTCGGGTTGTTCGCCGCTTTAATCAGTTGCAACACCATATCCTGCCCGGTAACCAGAGCAGGGCGCATAGTGGTTACCACAATGCGTGGCGGTGCTACTGCAAGCGCGGTTTTGGCTTTGACGTAAAAGCCCGAGCGATTGCGCACCTCCAGCAACCCCCAATCCTCTAATTGGCGATAAGCGGTAATGACCGTGGCGATACTCACGCCGCGCGCCTGCGCCTGCGCACGCACACCGGGCATGCGGTCGCCCGCTTGAAATCCGCCTGCGTTGATCAGGCTGGCCAGCTCATCGGCAAGTTTGCGGTAGAGAATGTCCATTACAGCTCCAGCAGTGCGTCAGTGGTTCTATAGGTACAGTTTTGGTAGAAATTAATAGGTACAGATACGTATAACTAAAACTGTACCGTATCAATTTTGGCGTTCTGAAACTGTAATGGTTGTTGTTCAGGAAATACACTGCTTTCTCGCAAAACAGTCACCATTTATCCCAGTAAGGACATATCAGGAGGAGTCTATGAGTCACCCATTGTTTTTAGTTGATGCTTTTATCGACCGGCCGTTTAGCGGTAATCCCGCGGGTGTTTGTATTCTCGATCAGGAACAGCCCGCCAGTTGGATGCAAAATGTCGCGCTGGAAATGAATCAAGCCGAAACGGCGTTTGTGCATAAACGTGCCGATGGCAGTTGGAACCTGCGCTGGTTTACCCCAACGGTGGAAGTGAGCCTCTGTGGCCACGCGACACTCGCTGCCGCTCATGCTCTTTGGCAGCACGCGGGCGAAACAGCGGCGACCTTGGAATTCCATACGTTAAGTGGCCAGTTAACAGCAACCCGTATCGGCGATGAAATCCAACTGGATTTCCCTGCCGATTTCCCCCAGTCCATCGCAGCAGTTCCTCCCGTACTGTTACAGCTACTCGGCAGCCAGCCACATTGGTTCGGGCAAGGGCGAGATGATTTGATGGCAGTGTTGGATTCCGCCGATCAAGTGCGCAATTTTGTGCCTAATCCTGAACTAATAGCCTCTTTTACTACGCGCGGTTTAATCCTCACCGCACCTGGTGATACAGGTTCAGGGCTGGATATGGTCTCGCGCTTTTTTGCGCCCAAGGCTGGCATTAATGAAGATTCAGTCACCGGCTCAGCGCACTGTTTACTCGCCTGTTATTGGGGGAATCGCCTCGACAAAACTCATCTGCGCGCACAACAAGTATCATCACGCGGCGGCCTATTAACGCTGGATTGGCAAGGCGAACGGGTTCTATTAAGCGGTAAAGCCCGCACTATGCTCACGGGAGAATTTCATGGTTGATTTAGCGATTAACGATCCGCAGGCCACAGGTGTATCTGCAACCCCTATTTGTTGGTTGAACGGAAAAATAATGCCTGCCCAACAGGCAAGGGTTTCTGTATTCGACCACGGCTTGTTGTATGGCGATGGTGTATTTGAAGGCATTCGTTTTTACCACGGCAAAGCATTTCGTCTGCAGGCACATCTTGAGCGATTATTATTGTCAGCGCGCGCGATTGCATTAAATATTCCCTATAGCATCGAACAATTAACGCAAGCGGTTATCGACATCATTTCTGCCGCCCCAGATAGTAATGGTTATCTCCGCATGGTGGTGACTCGCGGTGTTGGGCCACTGGGTATAGACCCTGCGCGCTGCCATTCTCCGCAGCTTTTTATTATTGCGGACAGTCTGCACATGGTCAGCGAGCGAGTACGCAATGAAGGTGCAAAAGTCATCATCGCCGCCACGCGCCGGTTGGGTGCCGACGGTCTCGATCCGCGCATTAAAAGTTTGAATTACCTCAATCATATTCTCGCGCGAATGGAGGCCACTCATGCAGGCGCAGATGAGGCCATTTTGCTCAACAGTGCGGGTAGAATTGCAGAGGGTAGTGCGGATAATATTTTTATCGTACAGCACGGTGAATTATTAACCCCACCGGTTATTGAAGGCGCGCTCGATGGTATCACCCGTCAAGTTGTATTGGAATTAGCAGACAAACTCGGCATTAAATTTCGCGAGACTCCACTCGCACCTTACGATTTGTTCACCGCGGATGAATGTTTTCTCACAGGTACGGGAGCGGAATTAATTCCCGTTGGCTTTGCTGATGGACGAAAAATTCCCCAGTGCCCGGGCCCGATTTATCTACGCTTGGCGGCAGCCTTTAAAGAATTGGTCAATTAGATAGATTGAGTTTTTGACGCATCCTTGCGTTAAGTTAAAGAGTCCTTTTTATAATGGGGTAATACCTTAGATGCGCTAACAAAAAAATTTAATTAGCTACTTTAGTCATACCTTTAAAATAAACCGCAGGTTTAAAAGGCATTAAACGTGCGCGTTCATTTTTGACAACGGAATAACATTCGCAAACTTCGTTTTTAAGGCCCTCTTTGTCGAGGATTTGAATTTTGCCCCAGTTGTAACGTATGAGACCTTTTTGTGCCAATTTCCCGGCCGATTTAGTGATCCCTTCGCGTCTCACGCCTAACATATTGGCGATAAATTCATGTGTTAAATTAAACTCATCCCGCTCGAGCAAGTCGGCACTTGTTAAAAGGTAACGGCAAAGCTGTTGATCGATCGAGTGCAGGCGATTGCAGACGGCTGTTTGAGAAACTTGGGTGAAAAATAATTGCGAATAAAGCAATGTCATGCGTAACAAGTCCCCTTTCAGATATAGATCCTTTTTAAGGTGACTTGCTCTTATACGATAAGTAAATCCTGCGCTTTGTACAGTTGCATAACAGGTGGCTTGATCATTTCCCATAATGCAAGGCAACCCTACCAAGCCATCTTTTCCTACCAGTGCCACACTGGGCATGGAGCCATTCTCAGTCATGTAACCAATGCAGATCACCGCTGTGGTAGGAAAATAAATCCATTCAACAGGCATTCCTGCCTCGTGCAATACCTCTTCAGTATCTACGGGGTAGAGCTCCATAAAAGGAAGTAGACGTACATAATCATTAGGGGGCAGGGCAGCCAGTAAGTGGTTATGTTTCGGTGAATTCAATTCGGGATGGGACACATGCCCTTCCGCAGATGGGCGATAAATAGATCCTTTTTTTACGGTTGAAAAGTTGACTGCTGGCATAATGTTACCTCGAAAGTGGTTAAAACTAAAAAGTTGCAAGGGCAAATTTTTCTAACCTTTGTATGACTACAGACTCTGTACCAAATAATTAAAGAAATCGTACGGAATGCATCGCAATAGTAATGCCAACTTTTTTATGCCAGAGTTATCAAGGGTTTAGTGCGAATTGGGAGCGAATCAGCCCGAAAATAGAAACCTTTTTTCAAAGTTCATGAAACTTTTACATTAATGCGCTGCGCACTCATAGTTATGGGAAAAGCGGATTTAACGACGCTTCAAAAAAGTCGTTAGAGAAAAAAATCAATATTTTTTGATAAATTATTTTTTACTTGCATCGATTAGCTGCAGGGGAAACAAGACCCGTCATTTTTAGAGGGTCTCGGAGTCGCGAGAGTCTTACGAGCTTGATCAGTGAGCTATTCGCTGACTTCTTTAAAGTCCCCTACTGCACCTTTTATGATGTTTTTGACGACGGTACTTTCTTGTTCTGAGAGTGTTTTGACAACGATCACGTGTTGTCCACTCTTAATCGAGTCTTGCACCAAGTCTGAAAAAGCTTTTGATTTTTTACTCGCGCCCACAGTGGCTCCAAGAAATCCGCCTAGCCCTGCGCCCCAGCCTAATAGAACCAAGGGAGCCACCAAGGGACTTGCAACAAATAAACTAACATTGGCGGTAAGTAAGGCAATTTCTGCTGCAATGCCAGCACCTGTACCCACGGCCGCGCCAATTGCACCGTCTTTTAATATATCAGCTAAAACATGATTACTATCCTCTTGGGGTAAATGATTCGACGGTTCTTGTTTGGCGTGCATGCAATGTATACGTTCTGCTGGAATATCGAGTGTCATCAATTTCTTTGCCACATCCTCTATTTGATCTTTGTGGGCAAAAAAACCGGAAATGAAATGTTTGTAATTGTCCATGATCTTCTCCTTAAAAAAGTAGGTAGACCATACTTATCAAGGACAATAAAATGTTTCTGTTCGTTAATGCACATACCATTGTTCAAAAAAATCAGACTCTAATTTTTGTGAATGGGTAGAAAATTGAGAGTTTTAATTGAGCAAAATTAACGGAAGTTTCGCTCGCTTGTGTAGGTTAATGGCACAAAAATTATAGGGCGGCGGATAGATAAGTAACCGGCATGTTTTTACTCCTATTAAAGATTTGGTTTATACTTTATTAAAGCCTTTTTTCTTTAAGGAGAGTTTCGGTGAAATTTGATGCTCCGCTCGGCATGAATTCATATCATAAAATTAATCAAGTTTCGCAAGCTGATACCTTAACGCCTGCTGATCGTTATCAAGAACTTTTTGTCGATGTTCAGATGGGGTGTGTGTTTGATGATGGTAAAACGTTTGTCGACTGCGCTCCACGACAAGAACCGGAAAAAATAGTAGAGCTATATCGCAATACTCGTAACGATGCTGGCTTTGATTTAAAAGCATTTGTGCTGGAACAATTCGTCGTAGCTGAAGTTCCTACTAGTGCATTTGTGTCCGATTCCAATCGCCCTTTGGCCGCGCATATAGAATCTCTATGGCCGGTTCTGACGCGGCATCCGCAAGAGCATCCTCCTTGTTCATCTATTCTGCCACTACCTTATGATTACATAGTTCCTGGCGGGCGTTTTTCCGAGTTGTACTATTGGGATTCCTATTTCACCATGCTGGGTTTATACAGTGCAAATAGAACCCACTTGCTGGCCTCAATGGCAGATAATTTTGCTTACTTAATTGATACCTATGGCCATATCCCAAATGGCAATCGCACCTACTACCTTAGCCGTTCACAGCCACCGGTTTTTTCGTTGATGGTTGATCTGTTTGAAAAAAATGGCGTCAAACAGGCGATCGATTATTTACCGCAGTTGCGAAAAGAATATTGTTTTTGGATGGCAGGTGGTGATGATCTGAGACCTGGAGAAGACTATCGCCGCTGTGTTCGCATGAGCGATGGGGCTTTATTAAACCGTTATTGGGATGATCGCGATACGCCGCGAGACGAGTCATATCGGCAAGATGTATTAACCGCTCAACAATCCAATCGTCCCGTACATGATGTCTATCGCGATTTGCGTGCAGGCGCAGAATCGGGCTGGGATTTTAGTTCGCGTTGGCAGCTTGATCCCTATGACCTGTCGAGTATTTGCACCACCAATATTTTACCGATTGATCTTAATTGCTTGCTATTCAAGTTAGAACAACAAATAGCGATGTTAGCGCAGTTAAAAGAAGATTTTATATTGGCTGAAGAATTTTCCCAGCGTGCACTACGGCGGCAAGAGGCAATGAATACCTATTTTTGGAATGAGCGCGAAGGTGCGTTTTTTGATTTTCATTGGCGTGATAATGTTCAGCGTAGCAATCTCACTGCAGCAACATTAACCCCTTTATTTGTAAAATCTGCCAGCCGCGAACAGGCGGAGCGCGTAAAACACATCACCGTTCAGCGGTTGCTGGTGGAAGGTGGAATTTCTACCACGGAATTCAATAAAACCGGGCAACAATGGGATCGTCCCAATGGTTGGGCGCCGTTGCAATGGATGGCGATTGCCGGATTGCGAAACTATGGTTATGGTGAATTAGCCGCTGATATCAGTAAGCGTTGGCTTTCCATTGTCTCGGGACTGTATGAGTGCGATAGCAAATTAGTGGAGAAATATATTTTACGCCCGACCGAAGAGCATGCCTGTGGCGGCGAGTATCCGCTACAAGATGGTTTCGGTTGGACCAATGGTGTGACTTATCAACTATTAAAAGAAGATCCGCATCATCCTGCCAATTATTGTCGGGCAGGCAACCGTCATGACTTTAGTCAGTAAAAGTTATCGATGAAAAATAACGTTTACGGTGAGTGTTGAGTATTTTGTTGTTTCATTTTTTTTGCGCGTAGTTCCATGGCAATATAAATGATGGTTGCTAAAGCAAGCGGAATTAAAAAGTACAGTATTCGATACGCAATGAGGGCGGCCAAAATGCTGCTTTTTGCAAATTGACCTTGCAGCATGGTAATAAAAATGGTCTCAAGTACGCCTAATCCCGCCGGTATATGCGTAATGATCCCCGCAATACTACAAATCAATAATATGCCTAATACCGTCGGGTAAGTCGCTTTGTCAGGCATGAGTGTAAATAACAACAATCCCATCAGTGACCAGTTTATTATCGCCAACGATGCTTGTGCTAATGCAAAAGGTAAGGATGGCAATTCAATTTCGTGTTGCCTGATATGAAACGTGCGACGGGTTGAATATTTACAAGCAAAAAAATAAGCACAGGCGATGAATAGCAATGCTATTCCGATAAACTGCAATGCGGTTGTGCCTATTTTCCAATTGTCCGGTAAATCTAATAGGCGCAGGGCGAAGATGCTGCCTGCAAGGATTATATAACCGAGCCAATTGCTAATTAGGCTAATACTGAGAACTCGGGTGATGGTAGCGGTTTTTAATCCAAGGCGATTGTATAGTCTATATCGCAATGCGATGCCTCCGACCCAAGCGGAGAGGTTAAGATTAAAGGCATAACATACAATTCCTAACGGAATAATCTGTTTTACAGGTAGCTCATGGCCCGTGTATTTTTTACCTAGGAGATCATAACTAGCAAAAATTCCGTAACTCGCAAATGTAATTAATATACCTAAGGCTAAATGACGCCAAGTGTATTGTGTTAACGCCTCGCGCACATCTTTCCATTCAATACTGCCGATTAAATTGTACAAAAGGCCAGCGATTAAGATAAAAAAAGCGGCGGTGAGTACACGTTTTCCCCAGACTTTTAAAGCACTGGGTGCGCCATGTTCCGGATTGTCGGTAACTGCAGTTGTGCTGGTCATTGTTGGACACCTCTAAAAGATATACAACTCCGATTAGAAGGAGTTTTCAATTGTCTCGGTAGATTTTGATTTTTGATCCATATCTTTTTGTCGACCGGATTCGGGGGTGTTTTTCCCAATGAGTTTTGCGATGGGTGCGTGGGCAGGAAGCCAGCCAAGCAAGGTGGGAAAATGTCGTAAAAAATGGAAACTAAGAAAAATAGCTGGAGTGCGCCACCAATACCCTTTTTTGGCGACTTCCATATCGATAGGCTTACAGTGTTCCGTGCTTAGGTCATAGAGGTGACGATATAATTTTTCATTTAAGTCGCGATCCTGAATCACTACATTGGCTTCGAGATTCAACGACAAACTTAAAGGGTCTAAATTGCTGGATCCCACTGTGACCCACTCATCGTCCATAACCGCGACTTTTCCATGTAAAGGGCGTTGACAGTACTCATAGATGGTTACACCAGCTCGGATAAGGTAACCATAAAGTAAGCGCGATAATGCGGTTACCCATGGCATGTCAGGCTGACCTTGTAGAATTAGAGTGACTTTAACTCCGCGTTGTGCGGCTCGGCGCAATTCTCGTAGCAACCTGTAACCAGGAAAGAAGTAGGCATTGGCAATAAGAACACGTTTCTTGGATAAGCGTAACGCTAATAAATATTGTCGCTCGATGGATCTTTTATTTCTCCAGTTATCTCGTTCAACATAACCTACTATGGTATTGCCTGTTGCTGCCGGGATGTCTACTTCTGTACGTTTAATGTGGTCTCGGCGCGCGCGCTTGCTCGCAGTACGCATTAATAACATTGTGGCGCTACGATGTATGTCAGCTACCACTGGCCCAGTGATTTTCACAACATAGTCCTGTTTGGCGAGCTTGCCAAAACTTATATTGTGATCGTCTGAGTAATTGATTCCGCCGATAAATGCGAGTTTTTGATCAATAACAACTATTTTTCGATGCAAGCGTCGAAATAAATTTAATCGTACTCCCCAAAGTTTTGGTTGTGGATCAAATATATGTAGTTTGACACCTGCGCTAGTCATACCTTTGACAAAATCGTGGCTTAAGTCCCAAGTGCCATAATCGTCCACTGTGATCTCAACACGTAAGCCTCGTTTAGCTGCTTTAATAAGCGTTTGTTGAAGCTCCTTGCCTACCGAGTCTTCGGCAAGAATAAACGTTTCAATAATTACTTCTGTCTGAGCTTCGTTTATTGCGTTAAAAAGACAGGGAAAAAATTCTTCCCCATTGATAAGCAGATCGGTATGGTTTCCTTCTCTCAAGATTGGCTTCATAACGTAATCTCCGCGAATAAAGGCGCATGATCCGACAGATGGGACCAAGGTCGTTGCGTTAATATGAGCGGATTTTTGGGGGTCGCATTTTTGAGATAAATTCGATCCAGGCTTAGCAGTGGAAAGCGAGCGGGAAAACTTTTCGCATGGTTTCCCGCGGTACGTTTAAATACCTCATCCATGCCGTAGGCTTGTAATAATCTATCTGCACGTTTACGCCAATCATTAAAATCACCGGCGATAATAACGGGCGCATTGTGAGGGAGCGTATCAATTAATTGGCATAGTGAAAGTAATTGTTGCCGACGATGGCTTTCGCGTAAACCTAAATGTAAACATACGGTATGCACCTCTTCATGCCCTGGAATTTGGAGGACAGAATGTAGCAATCCGCGTTGTTCAATTTTTCCGATTGATACATTGATATTTCGGTAACGTAGAATAGGAAATTTTGAAAGTAAGGCATTGCCGTGATCACCTGCTGGGTATACGGCGTTGGGGCCATAGGCGAACTCGGGCCAGATGCTATCAGCGAGAAATTCATACTGGGAGGTGGCGGGCCATTTGGGGTGTCGAAGCGAGTGCTCTGTATGACTTCCGTGCACTTCTTGTAGAAAGACAATATCTGCGGCTACCTGACGAACGGCGTCGCGGAGTTCGTGAAGCACAAAGCTGCGGTTGAAAACGGTAAATCCTTTATGCATATTTAAGGTTAGCACCCGCAACGTTGTGATTGGCGGCATTGTCCTTACAATCTTGTTTTCAATTTCGGCTCGCTCTGTCAAAAAACTGATCATCGGCTCCGTGACGTTCGATCTCATCTTGGGATTGCCTCGTCTTTCTTAAGTTCGAACAAAAGCAGTGAGCGCTCAGTGACAATAAAATCGTGACCGGTAGGGAGCAACTCGTCGGTGATAGGCACAGGGCTATTAGGTCTATTTGTGTCGATGAGAAGGGACCAGCCGAGGCCCAGTGCCACTTCAGGGAGTGTGAAATTTACTGCGATATCGTGTGCGTTTAAAACGAGTAAGAGCGATGCGTCGCTGCCGGGGCGGTGAATGCCGGTTGGCTGCGCGCGACCATCCATTAGCATTCCCACACATGCCCGTTCAGGATTTTGCCAGTCGTCGTCAGACATCTCGCTTCCATCAGGGGAGAGCCAGGTAACATCTTTTACCCCAATTTCTTCGTTGTATTCTCCAACTAGGAAACGTCCCCGCCGCAGCATAGGATATTTCTTTCTCAAATTAATAAGCTGTTGGGTAAATTCCAACAAGGTTTTACCTTTCTCGTTAATATCCCAATTAATCCAACTTATTTCGTTATCTTGACAATAAACATTATTGTTGCCGTGTTGGGTACGCGCGAACTCATCACCGGCAACTATCATGGGCGTACCTTGCGAAAGCAAAAGCGTACCTAGTAAATTGCGTAGCTGACGCTCGCGTATCGCGCGAATATTCTCATCATCAGTCTCACCTTCAGCGCCGTAATTATTGGATAAGTTGTTATCTGTACCGTCACAATTATTGTCGCCATTGGCTTCATTGTGTTTATGGTTATAACTCACCAAATCATTTAACGTAAAGCCATCATGGGCTGTAATAAAGTTAACAGAAGCGTAAGGTCTACGGCCGCGACGATTAAATAAATCACCTGACGCAGTAAGGCTGGTGGCTAACTTAGGTAATACTCCTCGATCTCCTCGCCAGAACGATCGCACGGTATCGCGAAATTTATCATTCCATTCGTGCCAGCCTGGTGGGAATGCTCCTACTTGATACCCGCCTAAACCACAATCCCATGGCTCAGCAATTAATTTTAATTGGCTCAAAATAGGGTCCTGTCGGCAGGCGACGTGAAAACCGTGGGTTTCATTAAATCCGGTGGCTTCGCGCGCGAGGATAGTGCCCAAATCAAATCGGAAACCATCAACACCCATTTCAGTGGTCCAATAGCGGAGTGAGTCAGTTACTAACCGCAATACACAGGGATGGCCCAGGTCCAGAGTGTTGCCGGTTCCAGAATCATTAACGTAGTAGCGTTTATTATCTTCAACCAACCGATAGTAAGTTGCGTTATCTATGCCGCGCATGGAAAGGGTAGGGCCCAGCTCGCTTCCTTCTGCAGTGTGGTTGTAGACAACATCAAGAATTAACTCCAAGCCGGCCTCATGAATACTTGCGCTCATCTCTTTAAATTCACTCAGGCGGCCATTCGATAGGTAGGGAATGTGCGGGCAAAAAAATGCGATGGTGTTGTATCCCCAATAATTCTTTAACTCTTTTTCAAGTAGATGATTGTCATCCACAAATGCGTGTATCGGTAACAGCTCAATACTGGTTACACCCAAATTTTTAATATGTTCGAGTAAAGTTGGGTTGCTCAAGCCGGCAAAAGTGCCGCGTATTTCTTTCGGCACTGCTGGGTGTAGCATGCTGATGCCGCGAACATGTGTTTCGTAAATTATTGTTTCGTTATTAGGAATGCGACACGATTTATGCTCGTTCCATGTAAAAGCGGGGTCTATAACTTTTGCTTTAGGGATGAATGGGGCGCTATCACGTTCATCAAAACTCAAATCGCCATCAGGATGGCCGATAGTGTAGCCAAATAGACTTTCGTCCCATTTCAGCTTTCCTACTAATTGTTTTGCGTAAGGATCAATTAATAATTTGTTAGGATTAAATCGATGGCCAGCTTCTGGCGCATAGGGGCCGTAAACTCGGTAGCCGTAAACTTGGCCCACATTTGCATCGGGTAAATAACCGTGCCATATTTCATCGGTATATTCAGGAAGTTCAATGCGCTCTAATTCCACTTCGCCAGTGTCATCAAACAAACATAATTCAACCTTGGTGGCGTTCGCAGAAAAAATTGCAAAATTAACGCCTACGCCGTCCCAAGTGGCACCCAGTGGAAAAGGTTTGCCTTCCATAATGCGAGTGGATGATTCCACTTTGATACATTTAGTTGATGAGTTCATTGCTACTTCCTCTATGATATTCCATGGCAATACGTCTAGTCTGTGAGCAACAGGATCAATCGCTAATAGATTTACTTTGTTTTGCATTCGATCTCTTCTGCGTTTTTGGCACAACGGAGAGCAGAGTTTCATCTTCTGCCACTATTTTAGGTTTGCGTGTTTTTTTCTCAGACTTGGTGGGCGATGGGGCAGAACCAGGAAGAGAAGATTCATTCAATTGCTTCATAATCGCTGGGCCATGGTTTTCTTTCTCTGCTGCGACAAGTTTGCACGCGGTTTCCCAATGGCGAATAGAATGACCGTGAGGTTTGCCCTCGGATTCCCAAATCTGGTGAGCCAATTCCTGAATGCGTTGTTGAGTGTTGTTCATGGTTAAGCTCCTGTATTAGCAGTCGAGGTGAAAAGAATATTGACGGGAAAATCACTCAGAATTTTACGAACAGGTAAGCGTTGATTCTCACTAATTAAAGGATGGCGCGAGAACAGACTATTAAGGTTTTGGATAGATAATTCTGTTGGCAAGCGCACGTAAGTGTCGCCCCAGTGGTCGGGATTCGGATAAGGTGTAGGTTGATTGGCAAGCATGTGCGCAGTTAATCGCGGTGCTACCACGATGATGATTTGATGCTTCAATTGCCGCGCAAAAGCAATAATGTGGTTGGATTTTTCTCCTTCCACATCGAGTGGAATATAATTTCCCTGGCTAAATACCTGCGCAAATTCCCGACGCAAACGCAATGTTTGTGCAATGAGATGTTGCTTAATTCTGCCGTCAGTCCATTGATTAATAAGCTCATCGATTTCGGTAATTGTATCCTGCAGGTTTGCAATGCGCGGGCCAAAATTTACTGCGCGACGGTTGTCGGGATCTACCAAACTAAAGTCCCACAATTCAGTTCCCTGATAAAGATCTGGAATTCCGGGGGTGGTCATGCGCAGCAATGTTTGCGTCAAACTGTTTAGTGCTCCTGCGGGCGAAATTTCTAATGCTGCCGCGGCAATGCTGTTGCGCAAGTCAACCGCTTCCGGTGCGTGAAATATAGCGTTGGAAAAATCCATGCAGGCAGTTTCATAAGCGGTGTTAGGTGCCGACCAGTTGCTGCGCAATTTGGCTTCGCGCAGAGCCTTTTCTTGCCATGCTTGAATGCGTTTTAAGTAGTGATTAATTGCATTATTGCGATTATCGGCAAACCCTTTCATATCCAGTTCCAGAGGCCAAGTGCCGAGTAGCGTTTGATACAGCATGATTTCATCTGCAGGTGAGGGCGCAGGTTCATCATCTATGGACTGGCGAATGGGTGTTGCGAGTTCTTGCCAATGTTTTACATTGCCAATAAACCATTCTGCACGTTCACTTAACACTGCTAACCGTGCACGTGTATCTTCACCACGCTTATGGTCGTGGGTCGCGGTTGTTAACATAGCTTGCGGAAAGTGTTTTGCACGGGCGCTGCACCGTGTATGGAAATCAGCAATACTTATACTCAGCGTCTCGGGATTAAAACCGACATCATTGCGTGATAACAAAACGCCAGAGCGGTAGCAAGCTGTGTCCTCTACTGATTTTGCAGCAATGGGTGAGGTGAGTTGTTGGAATCGAATCAGTGTTCGGTAGCGCAACTTGCGCATGGCGCCTGGCGGCAATTGATGCAATGGCTCTCCACCTAACCATGCGTCAAGTTGATCGAGTAAGTGCCATTCATTTTCAGGCAAACTTGTACGCGCCCCACTCAATGCTTGTTGGAAAAAGTATTGATCCTGCTCGGATCGTATGGATGCGCGGGAGTAGGTGCGATAAACGGGAAAATGCACAATTAATTCAAAGAGTGCGCGCCGTATAGCGCCAAGGGTAATATCCCGTGTCGCTAACTCGGCACGGGCGATCATTAATAAGCCGTGGGCTACAGTTTCAAAATCGCCAGTGAGGGAGGTGGATAGAATGAGTCTGCGCGCTTCAATTACTTCATCCATAAAATCGGAGGAGCGTCCAGTTTCGTCGTGCCAAAAATCAGCCAGCAATTGTCCATGAGTATCATCGTGTTGTAACAGTGATACCTCATTCATGAAATCGTATCCGGTAGAGCCATCCACCTGCCAGTTTTCTGGCAGCTGTTCTTGATCCGCTAAAATTTTCTCAACATAAATTGGAAAGTGAGAGCTTCTGCCTGAGGCGTTGGTGGGCAATAGTCGCTCTGCTCTACGTCGTAGTTTGCGACAGTAAGCGCGCGGGTTTGCTAACCCATCTATATGATCGATGCGCAACCCGTCAATAAGGCCGCGGCTGATCAAATCAAATATTTTGCTATGAGTTGCTTCGAATACATCATCGCGCTCAGCACGCAGTGCTCCCAACTCGTTTATATCAAAAAAACGTCGCCAATTTATATCGTCAGCGGCAGTGCGCCAATCAGCTAACCGATAATGTTGCCGCTCCAGCAATTGATGCAGCCGTTTTACGGAAGCATCTTGATATTGCTCTACCGGAGGAAGCTCTTGAACACTGTGATCAACCGAAAAGTACTTTAGCGCTGCGTTAATTTGTTGCAGATTGTTATCTTGGCTTGCGTACTCACTCAAGCAGTTGTGTAATTCAAGTGCCTGTTGTAATTGATCCGGCATTTTTTCTAAGAGGGAAAATCGTTTGCCCAATGCATGGAGTGCCGGTGACTGGGTTTTATTTAGAATCTCATTGTAAGTGGGAGGGTAGAGTGGAAATTTGTGATCGTAGTGTTGCGCATAAAATTTCCCAACGCTTGCATCGAAATGCAGGGTGATATCGCCAGCGACTAATACTTCTCCATAACCGGCGCGTAAGACCGGTGCAAGTAATTGCCCCTCCAGTAACGGATCGGGCGAATTCCATTGAATATCAAAAAAGCGCGCATATTGGCTCAGTTTCCCCCATTCCAATACATCCAGCCACCAAGGGTTAGCCGCGCCGCCAACAGCCATGTGGTTCGGCACAAAATCGACAATAAAGCCCATATGGTGCTGGCGTAATTCATGAATTAATTTTTCTAACGCATCTTCTCCTCCCAGCTCGGGATTTACTTGAGTAGGATCAATGACATCGTATCCATAAGTAGAACCAGCACGCGCTGTTAAGATTGGGGATGCATAAATATGGCTAATACCTAATTTCGCAAAATAACTTACCAACGGTAATGCATCTGCGAAGGTAAAGCCCTGGTGAAATTGTAGGCGCGCGGTTGCTCTAATACTCATAGGGTAATTGCCTCCCGGCTTTTGGGTTAGCATTTGCAGCCGTCATCCAAAGTAACTAGTGCACAATGTTTCGGCAGAAAGCTCTCCATGTGACTTAACGAATCTACCCCTTGATTGAAAAGAACACGGCTGCGATTCCATGGTTCTTTTATCGCAACACTCTGTTCGCTGAAGTTCACATCAATACGTAGTTGACTGCCATCTCCCATGGTCCAGGTGGCAGTCACTGCTCCTTCTCCCAAAATTTCTACGCCGGTAGAATAAGTGCCGGGTAAACGGGGAATAATGTCCAAACAACGCAAACGTAATAGGGTGCGATAAAAATCACGCCATTCTTGTTGTTGCTTGGTTAACTTTGAATAAAATGGTTTAGATGTCTCAAATGTACAAACATCGTTTGGGTCGGGAAGTGAATGTTGATCAGATAATTGATGTGCAGTAAAAGAAGCAAACTCTTTACGACGCCCTTCGCGGACTGCAGTCGCTAATTCTTCAGGATGATCGGTAAAATAATAAAAAGGTTGATCTAAACCTAATTCCTCACCCATAAATAAGAGGGGAATCATCGGTGAAAGTAGCATTAAGGTAATTGCGGCTTTTAAGTTATCGGGGTCGGCTAATTGAGTAAGTCGCTCACCCAATGCACGATTACCAACTTGATCATGGTTTTGTAAAAATAAAATAAAAGCTAATGGAGATAAATGAGCGCTAGGTTCGCCACGGGGTTTGCGGGCCAAGCAGTCGTCACCTTGAAAGATAAAACCTTCGCTAAGGCAGCGGGCTAATTTGGTCGTGGGGGAATCGCTAAAGTTGCCATAATATCCCTCTTTCTCGCCGGTGAGCAAATGGTGCAATATGTTGTGGCCATCATCATTCCACTGTGCAATAAATCCATTTTCCAACAACTGGCACGAATTATTTTCGTTTTCTAGCATGAGGTGAAGGTATCTTCCTTGAGGTACGGCGTTATGCAGTCTGTTGGCTAATTTGATTAGAAAATCATTGTCATTGATGGCATGTACGGCATCAAAACGTAAACCGTCTACGCGATAATTGCGCACCCACATAAGGGCATTTTCAATGTAGTACTGCTGTACCTGAGGGCGACGAAAATCTATTGCATTGCCCCACGGTGTTTTTATATCGCTGCGGAAAAACTCACTCGCATATTGCCCAATATAATTTCCCTCGGGCCCGAAATGGTTGTACACCACATCGACAAATACCATAAGCCCGAGTTGATGTGCGTAATCAATTAATCCCTTTAATTCCTCTGGGGTGCCATAACTACTTTCCGGCGCAAAGGGCAATACACCGTCATAACCCCAATTTCTCGCCCCGACAAATTCCCCTAATGGCATTAACTGAATTGCGGTTACTCCTAGTTCAACCAGATCTGGGAGCTGTTTTTTTACCCCACTAAATCCGTCCAACAACCCGACATGTAATTCATAAATGACAGTTTGATACCAAGGCTTGCCATACCAATGATGTGTTTTCCATTGATAGGCGCTGTGATCTATCACTTTGCTCCAGCCGTTTACATCACCGCATTGGGCATAGGCTGCCGGATCTGGGACAGTTAAATTCCTGTTGATGATAAATTTATATTTTGCTCCAGGTCTGCAACCAATAACTTTTGAATACCAGCCTTCATCATAAGGATCCAATGGTATTTCACTTCCATCTGCAAACTGGACAGTCACTTCTTGTGCATCAGGTGCCCAGAGCGAAAAAATTGTCTTACCATTTTTATAATGGGCTCCATGAGTTGGTTTTCTGAGTAAATTTGTATCAATCGATAATAATGTCATTTGAGGTTCTACTCTTGAAAATTAAAATGAAAGATTTAATTTGCGTTGCCATGCTATGGGCAGTTTTCTCAATTTTCTGTAAAAAATCGTATCTTTTTTACACCGGCGGCTGGCGTTCCGGTTTCTCTATTTGCTCTGACGAGGGAACTGCATCAGGCACGGATTCAGTAATGGAGGCACGCAATTTTGGTAGGCAATCAGGCTGATTTTCCATAATAAAATTAATCATTTTTTCGCGAATAAAGCAGCGCAAGTCCCAGTTTTTTGAAGAGTCATTGGAGCTGACCAGCATCCGCAGTTGGATGGTTTTTTCATTGCTATCGGTAACTTGTAACCCGCATACTCTGCCATCCCATAATTCGGGAACTTGAGCGCATAAGCTTTTAAGCTCAGTGCGCAATTGTTCGATATTGATTGAGTAATCAACCCATAAAAATATCGAACCTAATAAGCTAGATGTTTTTCGCGTCCAGTTTTGAAACGGGTTTTCAATAAACCACTGCAGCGGCACGATTAAACGCCGATCATCCCAGATACGAATGACAATATAAGTTCCGGTAATTTCTTCTACTCGCCCCCATTCGTTTTCAACAATCACAACATCGTCCAGGCGAATAGGTTGTGTTATGGCTAATTGCAAACCAGCAATGAGATTGCCCAACACGGGTTTTGCTGCAAAACCCACTGCAAGCCCAGCTACGCCAGCAGATGCAAGTAAGCTTGTGCCAAATTGACGCGCGCTGGGGAAGGTCATCAACATCGCAGCAAGGCCGAATAAAAATACAAAGAAGCTAAGGGTTTGCACTAGAACTCGGGTTTGGGTTTGTATGCGTCGTGCCGCCAGGTTGTCGCTAATATCCATTGGATTCTTTGCGATAATAATTTCCTGAATGGCTTTAACAGCAGCAATGCCCAGCCATGTGATGGTCGCGATTAATGCTAAGGTAGCCAGTTTTTGAATGGCGGAAAGAAAGGGCATCTCATCCGGCGCTGAGTGTACAACGCTATAAAATCCTATGAGTGGTATTAACCAGTGTAGTGGGCGACGGATGTTATTGGCTAAAACATGCAGAAACGGAAATGGTCGTGTAATGCGAATTAATAATTTTGTTAACCAAGGCGTAGTCAAGCGCAATAAGATCATCGCAATAATAGCGACAGCATTGAGCTTTAACGCAGGAACATATAATTCCCAATTGATATCTACAACGGTTTCCATTTCTCTTAACCCATTAGTGTTTGGTAGTCCTTTATTCTTCCTTGAATAAGGTTTGGCAATTTCCTTTGGTGACTTCCGGCGACTCTCTTTTTGTCATGAAAGTGCTTATTCGCAGCGGATATTAATGCGCAGCGGAAATAGGCATATGGAGTAAAGCAAAAATAGATCCAACTTTAAGTAATTTATTAAATGAATAGAGTGTGAAGCGTTTTTTGTCCGCTGCTACAGCTAAGTAATGCTAAATAGGTAAAATAAGAGACCTATCTCGAGTATTGATGTTGCCTTGTCATCTAAATACGCAATTTTAAATGACAATGGATTTACCAATATTTGTATTTTTTTCAAGAAATCTGATTTTTTACAAGGTGAGCGCAGCTAGTGCTGTCCTAGGGGGCATAGACTGCTCGTTATTAATACATCTAGCCCAAGCTTCTATCTGTACGTTGGTGCACTTAGGTGGGGTATTAAGGTGCGTCAATGATTGGGAAAACATTAATTGCGTAGGTAAATAACTATAGGTAGGATGCTCGTTTTGTTGATTTACACGCTAAAGGTAGGCTCAAATCGCCCACTGAAGCAATCTAACCAATAACGGATTTACCGTCATCGGATTGAATAAGAGAACGCTTATGTCTTTCGTCAAAGAAATTGTTTTAACGTTTAGCTGTCAGGATTCCAAAGGTTTGGTGGCCGCTGTTGCCACATTATTTGCAACCTTGGGTTTTAACATCAAAGAGTCTTCGCAGTTTGAAGATGTGCAAAGCAACCGCTTTTTTATGCGCACCGTATTTGAGTGCCCGAGTGGTTATAACCTAGGGCAAATTCGTTCGCTGTTTAAACCGCTGGGTGAACAATACCAAATGGATTGGGATATTTTTGACAGTGGCAGCAAACCGCGTGTGTTGATTGCAGTTTCCCAATGGGGGCACTGTTTGAATGCGTTGCTTAACAGCTGGAAAAATGGTTCGCTGCCGATTGATATTGTCGGTGTGGTATCTAACCACAATGTGATGCGCGATCTCACCGAATGGTATCAATTGCCCTTTCACTATTTGCCAATCACTGCCGACACCAAAGCAGAACAAGAGGCGCAACTCTGGCAATTGATGCAGGATTTACAGGCGGATTTTTTAGTGCTCGCGCGCTATATGCAAATTCTCTCGGATGATTTGTGTAAAAAGTTAAATGGCCGTGCGATTAATATTCACCATTCATTTTTACCGGGTTTTAAAGGTGCAAAACCTTATCACCAAGCCTTTGAGCGCGGGGTTAAACTGATCGGCGCTACAGCACACTTTGTCACTGCCGATTTGGATGAAGGCCCGATTATCGAACAATCTGTCGAGCGCGTATCACACATTAATTCGCCCGATGATATGGCCGAAATAGGGCGCGATATTGAAGCGGTGGTATTGAACCGCGCGGTGCGCTGGCACGCAGAGCATCGGGTGTTGTTGAATGGGACGAAAACGGTAGTGTTTTCACGATAGGCAAAAATCTGATCACGAAAATCAGTAAAAAAGGCGCGAAGGTAAGTGATTACCTTCGCGCCTTTTTTGTTGGAATAAAAATTTGATTAAGTTATGTGCTCGTCGCCTTTTTCGCCGACACCGCCAACGCCAACAAGCCCAGTGCAACAATGCCAAACGACACATTCAAGCTGCTTATCTCAGCGATAAAACCAATCAGAGCTGGCCCCGCCAATAATCCCGCATAACCCATGCTCACCACCGCAGAAATCGCTAAGCCCATGGGCATGGCAGTTTGGTTGCCCGCAGCAGTAAACAGCACTGGCACCAGGTTGGATGCACCCAAACCGACCAGTATAAAACCAATAAATGCTGCGGCGGTAAAAGGGATAAACACTACCAACAAAAAACCGAGTGCAGCGCAGAGCCCGCCCCAAAATATTACGCGGGTGCCGCCGAGGACGTTGACGATTTTATCGCCGGTGAAGCGGCCAATAGTCATGGCGACGGAGAAACAGGCGAAGCCTAATCCGGCGTAGATTGGATCTATACCGCGCAAGGTATTGAGGAATACCGCGCTCCAATCCAGCACTGCACCTTCAGCGAGAAAGGCGACAAAACAGAGCGCGCCGATGAGTAATACTTTGCCCCGTGGCAAAACAAAAAAGGGTTCGCGTTCGTCGCTGCTGTTTTCGCTATTGTTTTTGGGCAATAGATCTTTTGCGCAGTAAGCCAGCATCAGTAAGAGAGCGATGGTCAGGCAGAGCAGGGCGTGAAAGGGCGATAAACCCAGCCACATAAGCCCACTCATCATCACTGCGCCAAAGATCCCGCCCAGACTGTAAAAACCGTGGAAACCCGACATCATCGCGCGGCCGCTGGCTTTTTCTACCACCACCGCTTGCATGTTCATAGCGACGTCGGTGGCGCCGAGTGTCATGCCGAACACCAGCAGGTTTATGGCCATGATGGGAAGGCTTGGGGAAACGGTGAGGCACACCAAACTTACACACATAAGTAACAAACTGACGGTGATTATTCGGCGGTAGCCGTACCGGTTTACCAGCGGCCCGGTCACGGGCATCGCCAGCAGCGAGCCGACGCCAAAACACAGAATCAATAAACCGAGGGTGGATTCGCCAATCGCCAGCCGTGTTTTAACAAACGGAATCAGTGGCGCCCAGGCAGACATGGCAAGGCCGGTGATCAAAAAAGCAAAACGAGTGGATATTTGTGCTTTGCTGGCGTGTGCAACCTGGGGGAGAGATAAATCAGTAACAGCCATAAAAATTCGTCAGACTAGGAAATAAAGGGCGCATAGGGGGTTAGTCAGATAAAACGCGCGCACTATACCAATCCCCATGGCGCGCTGAGGTGAGGAA
This sequence comes from Cellvibrio sp. ATLC23, assembly GCF_057196725.1. NCBI lineage: Bacteria > Pseudomonadati > Pseudomonadota > Gammaproteobacteria > Cellvibrionales > Cellvibrionaceae > Cellvibrio > Cellvibrio sp. ATLC23. The sequence goes on from NZ_JBXUOS010000001.1 coordinate 352,893, forward strand.
TTGTAAAGCGCTGCTGGGCGATGATTGTGCGCCCAAGATGATCTAACGCAAGTGATGGTGAACCAGAAGGGTTTAGACTTTCACTGAGTACAGACTCCAAATTCATTGCGCAGGATTCGCTTATGGCTCCACTTCAATTACTCGCCGCACTGGTTCCCATTCTTGCTGTTTTTTTGTTGCTAGTGCTGCTGCGTTTACCTGCCTCCCGCGCCATGCCACTGAGTTTATTGGCAACAGCCGCTGCGGCATTTTGGGTGTGGCAGATACCGGTGGTGCAATTGGCTGCGTCGGTGCTGGAGGGCTGGATTATTGCGTTCACGATTTTAGTGATCGTATTGGGCGCCATTGTGCTGCTCAATACCCTCAGGGCGACGGGCGCCTTAGTGGTGATTAGCCAAGGGTTCTCCGGCATCTCGCGCGATCATCGTGTGCAGGTCATTATCGTCGCTTGGCTATTTGGCGCTTTCCTTGAAGGTGCCAGCGGTTTTGGTACGCCTGCTGCCATAGGTGCTCCGCTGCTGGTGGCGCTGGGCTTTCCGCCTATGGCAGCGGTGGTGATGGCGTTGATTGGCGACAGCGCACCCGTCTCGTTTGGGGCAATTGGCACGCCGGTGATTGTGGGTGTGGGGCAGGGTATTCCCGGTGTCAGCCCCAGTGAATTGCAGGCGATAGCTGTGACGGCAAGCGCTATGGATTTGTTGATCGCGAGCTGTTTACCCCTGTTGATGGTGGTGTTGCTCACCCGCTTTTTCGGTGCCCATAAATCCTGGCGCGAGGGTCTGGAACTAGGGCCTTTTGCACTTTTCAGCGGCTTGGCTTTTACCCTTCCCGCGCATTTGGTTGCGCGCTTTTTAGGCCCAGAGTTTCCCAGTTTACTGGGGGCCTTAGTGGGCTTGGGGTTAGTGGTCTTGGTGGCTCGTCGCGGCTGGTTACTGCCGAGCACGCCTTGGCGTTTACCCACTGCCGACGAGCTAGGTACAGAGCATGGCGCCTCGTTCTTATCCCCCACGGGTAGAGCACCAATGGGGTTGTTTGCGGCATGGCTTCCCTACCTGGTTTTAGTCGGGTTATTGGTATTGACCCGCATAGACGCCTTGCCATTTAAAGCGCTATTGCAATCCGTTGTGGTGGATTTTAAGCACCTTCTGGGTACCGGAATATCTACCCGTGTTATGCCTTTGTATCTGCCCGGCACCTTGTTTGTGTTGATAGCACTCGCGGTGGCAGTGTGTAATCGACTGCCCTTGGCGACTACAGCTTTGGTCTGGCGCGACTCTCTTATGCGCTTGCTGCCAACGCTGATTGCGCTGGGTGCTTCTGTGCCCATGGTGCGAATTTTCATCAATTCCGGGGTGAATGGTGTTGATCTTCCCGCTATGCCAACGGCGTTGGGGCAGTTGGCGGCGGCCAGTTTTGCCAGCCATTGGCCGCTGGTGGCACCGTTTATTGGTGCGCTGGGTAGTTTTGTTGCTGGCTCATCCACTTTTTCCAACATGATGTTTGCCAGTCTGCAGCAGGATGCCGCGCTGGCTAGTGGCTTATCGCCCAAGGTGATTGTCGCTCTGCAAATGCTTGGCTCCAATGCGGGCAATATGATTTGCGTGATGAATGTTGTCGCGGCGGCCTCGGTGGTTAAGTTGATGGGGCGCGAAGGTGAGATTATTCGCCTCACGCTCCTGCCCGCACTGCTTTATTGCAGCGCGGCGGGCTTGATCGGCTGGTGGCTTGCTGGCTGATTAAATTCGGCAAGGTTTATTGCTGCCAATAAATCAGTGGGTTTTCATTTGGCACCTGTACCTGTGAATGCGCGGGAATGACACGCAAGCTAAAGTCGCTAGCGGGGCGATCCTGTGGCAGTAGGCCAGTGTAGTGATAGGAATTGGCGATACCGGCGCGGACGAGTGTAAACGCGATGCGCGCAGCGGGGTGCGTATCGGTTGCGTCGGCGATTGCTTCCACCGCGATGTGCTTCGGTGCAATCGCTCCCAAGTGGATATTTGCCTCCCATTGCCAGCCGGTTTGCGTCTCGCTGAGGCTGCGCTCGCCGATATGAATTTCGTGCCAATGTTGGTGTAAGTGACGCGTCCAAAGATTGAGCGCCCGGGCGAGACTCGCCTGATTTTCAATCCGCTGTTGAAACCCCTCTGCAGCGGGTAAGTAATACTGCTCCAGATACTCCTGCAACATCCGGTTGCTGCTAAAGCGCGGGGTCAATTGCGCCATGCTGGTCCGCATCTGCGCGATCCACTCCTTGGGTAGATCGTCGGCATCACGCGCGTAAAAGCGCGGGATTACTTCGTCTTCCAGCAGGCGATAGAGTTGCTCTGCGTCGATGCTGTCTTGCGCTGTGTCATGCTCCTGTCCATCGCCCAAGGCCCAGCCGAACTCGGGCTGATAGGCTTCGGCCCACCAGCCATCCAGTGTCGATAAATTCAATCCGCCATTGACCAAGACTTTCATACCGCTCGTGCCGCTGGCTTCCCAGGGGCGGCGCGGGTTGTTGATCCACAAATCGACACCCTGTACCAAATGTTGCGCCAGGTCTATGTCGTAATCTTCGATAAATACCAGATGGGTGGCGACTTCTGGCCGCTGCAAAAATTGTTGCCAGGCTTTCAGTTTGGTTTTGCCCATGGCATCCGCTGGGTGTGCTTTACCGGCGACAATCAGCTGCACCGGAAAGCGCGCATGGCACAGAATGCGCGCGAGACGATCTGGGTCATGCAGGAGTAAGTCCGGGCGCTTGTACTCGGCAAAACGACGGGCAAAACCCAGAGTGAGAATGGCGGGGTCAAGTGGCATTGCAACGGGGATTGCACAGCTGGAGGACGAGGACTCATGGCGCCATTGGCTCACAAACCGCTGGCGCGCATAGTCCACCAAGCGCGCGCGACCCGCCGCGGCCATCTGCCATAACTGCTGGTCGCTGACGTGCTGCAAGGCGGCGGGGTCGAGTTTATGCAGGTCATCACGCCAGCGATCTTTGCCAAACGCCTGGGTCCAAATGGCATCTGCCTCGGGCGAATCCCAGGTGGGAATATGCACGCCGTTGGTGACATGGCCCACCGGCACATCGCGCTCTGGCCAGCGCGGGAATAGCGGTTGGAAAATGCGTTGGCTCACGCGCCCGTGCAGTTCGCTCACCCCGTTGCTGCGCGCACAGGTGCGCATCGCGAGGTAGGCCATATTGAAGGGTTCGCTGCTGTCGCTGGGGTTGGCGCGCCCGAGTACCAGAATATCGTCCAGTGTTACACCCATCGCCAGCGCCGATTCCCCAGCGTAGCGATGCAAAAGTTCGGCGGGGTAGCGATCAAACCCAGCGGCGACTGGAGTGTGGGTGGTAAACACATTGCCCGCTCGGGTTGCCCAGAGTGCCTCCCAAAAGTTCACCTTGTGTTTGTCGCAGAAACAGCGAATGCGCTCCAAGGTGGCAAAAGCGGCGTGCCCCTCGTTCAGGTGGCAGATGTCGATATCCAAGCCAAGGGTTTCAATCAGCCGCCAGCCACCAATACCTAGCGCGATTTCTTGCACTAGCCGCAACTCCGTACCACCGCCGTAAAGCTGGCTGGTGATGCCCCGGTCATGGGGTTGGTTGCAGGGGTGATTGCTGTCGAGCAAGTAGAGCTTCACTCGGCCAACCTGTGCCACCCAGATTCGAAAGCGCACGCGGCGGCATAAAAAACTGGTTTCAATGTCTAGCCAGCGGCCATCGCTATCGCGCAATGGCTCAATGGGCAGGCTGCCGGGGTCGTTGTAGAGGTATGTTTCTTCCTGCCAGCCGTCGCGGTTGATGCTTTGGTGAAAATACCCCTCTTGATACAAGAGGCCGATGCCCACCAATGGCAAGCCCAAATCGCTGGCGGTTTTAAGATAGTCACCGGCCAACATGCCCAGCCCACCAGCGTAGAGTGGCAGTGCATCGCACAGCCCAAACTCCATGCTGAAGTAGGCGATTCCGCGCAGCTGTGCATTGGTCGAATCGGACGCATTGGTCGCATCGGGTACATTGGTCGAATCGGGTACATTGGTATAGGTACGTGCGTACCAGCCCTGCTCGAACAGGTAATCTTCCCGTGCTTTGACCAGCCGGTGCAGTTCTTGCAAAAACTCAGTATCTGCTGCCAACCGCTCTAATTCCGCGCCGCTGGTCAGTTGTAACACGCTCACCGGGTTGCCGGTCTGCTCCCATACTTCGGCATTTAAGCGCCGCCAAAGTTGGTCGCTCGCGTGGTTCCAGCACCAGTGCAAGTCGGAGGCGAGTTCCTGTAATACCAACAGGGGCTCGGGTAACAGGCGTTCAAAACTGGGCATAACAATCTCCTGGTGAGGCTATTCGGTTGCGTGGCGCCTTTGTTGACGCCGGGCGATGAATTTCTCACCCTCGACGAGCACAACAATCGGGCTGGTGGCGAGCGTGATGATCAGCCAATCCCCAGGGCTAATAGCAGCGACCGAAAACAGCGTCTGACTCAACGGCAGATAAGTGAATAGCAGTTGGAAAATCAGCACCAGGATAATTGCCAATAGGCTGGGGCCTATGCCTTGCCAATAGCGCGAGTGCCAGATGGCGTCGTAAAACGAGCGCGCACCGAGCAAATAAAAACATTCAAAGATGACCAGCGCATTAACGGCGATAGCATGTGCCTGCTCGATGCTCGCCCCCTGCCCAAGTTTCCAGCCGAACAGCGTGAATACCGTCGCTGCGCCTAAACCGCCGACTAGCAGGATGCGGTATAGCAACGCCAAATTGATGATGCCTTGCTGGCGGTGGCGTGGCGGGCGCGCCATGATGTTGGCTTCGCTGCGCTCAAACACCAGCGCCAGCGAGAGAGTCACTGCGGTGATGGTGTTTATCCACAATACCTGAGCGGGGGTGATGGGTAGCATCCAGCCCATGATGATGGCCAGTGCAATCACGCTGGCTTCGGCAAGACCGGTGGGCAATATGAAAGCGATGGATTTGACGATGTTGTCGTAAATCCTGCGTCCTTCAATTATCGCCTGTTCGATTGTGGCAAAGTTGTCGTCGGTCAGCACAATCGCACTCGCTTCGCGCGCCGCATCCGTGCCTTTCATTCCCATAGCAACGCCTATATCGGCGGTGCGTAGGGCGGGGGCATCGTTAACGCCATCGCCGGTCATGGCAACCGTGTGTTGGCCTGCTTGCAGCGCTTCCACCAGCTGTAGTTTGTTGGCAGGGCTGGTGCGCGCAAAAATATTCACGGTTTCAGCAATCTGGCTGAATTCAGCTGGGCTGAGCAAATCCAATTCGGCACCGGTCATCACCTTGGTCGCATTGAGCCCTAGTTCTTTGCCGATCGCTGCCGCAGTCACCGGGTTGTCGCCGGTAATCATCATTACCCTGATTCCCGCACTGCGACAGGCAGAAATAGCGGTGATGGCCTCGGGACGCGGCGGATCACTCAGCCCCGCAAGTGCCACCATTACCAGGCCTTCTTGCATGTCTTGATGGCTAAGTGTTTGTTGGTCATCCGGAAGGCTTTTGCAGACCAGCGCTAATACCCGCATACCCTGAGTGGCGAGATCATTCAGTTGTTGTAACCAGTAGGTTTTGTTCAAAGGCTCATTGCCGCAGGTTCCCAGTTGCCATTGGCAAAGCTCCAGCAAGCGGTCGGGCGCACCCTTTACGGCCATGATGTGTTGGCGCTCTGCTGTGCCATTGTCGTCGCGATACAACACGCCCATGTAACGCTTTTCGGATTCAAACGGTAGCGTATCGAGTCTCGGCCATTGCTGTTGTGCCTGCGCAGCCCTCAGCCCTAATTTGAGTGCTAGCACATAGAGCGCGCCCTCGGTGGGATCGCCATGCAGTTGCCAGCCCTTGTCACTGCGGGTGAGATTGGCATCGTTGCAGAGCAGTGCGATACGGCAGGCCTGGTTTAGTTGATGGTCGCTGCTGAGTGTTTCGGGCCCTATCGGTTGCGGTTCACCTGCGCGGCGAAATTCTCCATGGGGTTCATAACCTTCGCCGCTGACCCAGTAGTGGGTGCTGGCAGTGACAAGCTGCCGAGTGGTCATCGCATTGGCGGTGAGCGTGCCGGTTTTGTCGGTACAAATCACATCCACTGAGCCTAATACCTCTACCGCCGGTAGCCGACGCACCAGCGCATGCTCCGTCGCCATGCGCCCGACACCAAAGGCAAGGGCGATAGTGACTATGGCGGGCAGGCCTTCAGGGATGGCGGCAACCGCGATACCAATTGCGGCTTGGAACATTTGTGCCAGCGAGTAATCGCGCACCAGAATGCCGAAAGCCATGGTCGCAGCCGTCACTATTAAAATCATTAGTGTCAGCTGTTGCGCGAGTTTGCCCAGTTGGCGCTGTAAAGGCGTCGCGCTGGTTTTTGCAGTTTGCACCAGCTCGTTGATGGCGCCAATCTGGGTATGGCTGCCGGTGTTGATCACCAACCCGCGCGCTGCGCCCTGCGTCACCAGGGTGCCCATGTAGGCCATATTGCGGCGTTCAGCGAGCAGTGTGGCGGCCTCAAGTGCGATGGTGGTTTTGCTTGCCGATTGGGATTCGCCAGTGAGTAAAGCTTCATCGCAGCGCAGTTCTTTGCACTCAACCAAGCGCAGGTCTGCGGGCACCTTATCGCCCGCTTGCAGTAGCACCAGGTCCCCCGGCACCAACTGGCTGCTATCGATACTGATGGCGGCACCCGTATCGCTACGCATCACCATGCACAGGCTTTTGCTCATCGACATAATCGCGCGGAGCGCCGCTTCGGCTTTGCCTTCCTGTAGGTAACCGATAGTCGCGTTGATCAGGATCACCGCAAAAATCACTCCGGCATCGATCCAATGTTGCAGGGCGATGCTAATCGCTGAGCTGGCTAATAAAACGTAAATAAACAGATTGTTAAATTGCCGCAACCAAAGGCGCCAAGCGGGCGTGGGCGGGGTGATGGGCAATTGATTAGGCCCCCAGTGCTGGCGTCTGCTGGTCGCTTCTGCGTCGGTGATGCCAGTGGGGCCGCTATCGAGGCTGCTGAACAATTGTTCCGTGGTTTGCGCGTGGGCGTCATCCACCAGCGTTGACTGAGTAACGCTGGTGCTGGTGAGTGTGTCCATCAATTATTCCTTCGGTTGGTCTGTGAATTAATTAACGGTGCACATCTGCGCCAATTCGTTGCGCTCAAAATGGGTGATATTGGCGAGGGTAATATCGGCGATGGCAGTGAGCGCCTCGCGGGTGAAAAACGCTTGGTGGCCGGTGATTACCACATTGGGAAAGGTCAGCAGGCGGGCAAACACATCGTCTTGCAGGAGCGCATTGGACTGGTTTTCAAAAAATAAATCGCCTTCTTCCTCGTAAACATCCAGACCGAGATGGCCAATTTTTTTGCTTTTGAGTCCGCTGATTGCCGCGCGTGTATCAATTAAGCCGCCGCGACCGGTATTGATAATCATCACGTTGTTTTTCATCTGCGCGATGCTGTCGGCATTGATTAAATGGTGGGTGTTGCTATTGAGTGGGCAGTGCAGGGAAATAATATCAGCCTTAGGCCACAGGTCGTCGAGCGCAACATAGCGCACACTCGCCGCAGCGAGGTTTGCGTCCGGTTGTGGGTCGTAGGCGATAACCTTGCACCCAATACCTTGCAGAATGCGCGCAAATACCGCGCCGATTTTCCCGGTGCCAATCACGGCGACGGTTTTGTTAACCAAGTCAAAACCGAGCAGGCCGTTGAGTGAATAATCATTTTCACGTACCCGGTGATAAGCGCGATGCAAATTGCGGTTGAGCATGAGAATCAACCCCAGTGCATGTTCGGCAACGGCGTGGGGTGAATATTCGGCGACGCGCGCAACAACAATTCCACGATTTTTTGCGGCGACTAAATCCACTTGATTAAAACCAGCGCAACGCAGTGCGATTAATTTTATGCCTAAATCGGACAGCTGCTGCAGGACGTTTGCATCCAAATGGTCATTCACAAAACAGCACACTGCGGTACAGCCTTGTGCCAGCAGTGCGGACTGCGAATTGAGTTGAGTCTCAAGAAACACTAAATCGTGGGGCTGCACGAGTGCGCTATTAGCTCGCACTAAAAATTCGCGGTCGTAGGGTTTGCAACTGAATACGGCAACGTTCATAGGATTCTTCCTTTTAATGACGATTCAACGTCTGATCATAATCTTAATTACGCACGATTGTCTCGCGAGCGCTGTGATGCGCAGGGATAGGAAGGTTTAATGTAAGTGTGTTCGCGCACAGAGCTTGAATAGGCTCTTGGCGAGAATGAAGTTAAACGCTTTTCTGGGCTCGTTATGCGCTGGTTTCATTGTCGAAAGTATTCTTTTTTCACCACGATAGCCGCAATTTTTGGAGCGGGAGTGGCGCTATTCTTAGTGTTTATATTGTGTATTGTATTGTTTTCCGAATGTCTATTGCGTGCATTGATTGAGATCAAGGTAAGTCAGTTAATAGAGCGTGATATATCTTTGGATGGCTCTATTGGTGTCGATTGGCATTGGCGCGATACTCGAATTCATCTTGCCAAACTCTCTATAAAGAACAATCCGCGCTTCAATGATAGTTATATGGCCACTGTAAGCGAAATTGATGTAACGTTTAGACCCCTACAATTGTTGCGCGGGCGAGTCGACATTAGCGAGCTTGTGATTCGGTCGCCGAAAATATTTCTCGAGCGAAAACTCGACGAGTCCGCTAATTGGCAGTTTTCCAAGGGAGAGAGGGCTGAATCGCCGGCTGACACGACTGATCAATCTCGTTTTACAGTCCCGCTGATCGATCATTTGCAAATTGCTAATGGTCATCTCGTTTTAAATGATGCCATCAAAAAATTAAATTTCGAAATCAACATTGATTCTATTAATGCGGCGAATAGTAAGTCCCAGAAGGATACTGTGGATAAGGGTTATGTACTCAAGGGTCAAGGAAGCATGGAAGGGCAGCCATTCATTGTTGAGGCTGCGGGCGGTTCTCTCGAAGCGTTGCGCGATTATTCAGTTCCTTTTCCATTGCAATTTAAATTGGAAATGGGTGAGACGAAAGTATTGCTTGAAGGACAATTTCAAGATCCTTTACGACTCGTCGGAATTGACGCGCTGCTGGTGTTAGAGGGTGAGAGCTTGGCGGATATTTTTTACCTTACTGCAATTCCTCTTCCTCCAACCCCCCCTTACACCTTTTCAGGCCGATTAACTAAGAACGGAGAAATATGGGGCTATAAAAAGTTTGACGGACGGGTGGGCAGCAGCGACTTGTCTGGTGATTTATCCTACGACCTTAGTGGTTCCCGCGGTAGTTTAACCGCCGAGTTGCGGTCGCAGGTGCTTGATGCAGCAGATTTGGGTGGCTTTATTGGTCTAACACCGGCCCAGGAACGCGAAAACAAAGATAAAACCAAAACCATAATTCCTAATGTTCCGTTAGCGCGTGAGCGTTTACGTGCGACTGATATGGATATTCGCTTGAATGCAGAGAAAGTGGCAGCACCCAATCTTCCATTTAAAGAAATGGACGTAAAGTTTGATTTGCGCGACGGCATTTTAAAATTGGATCCTCTGAAACTGGTTCTGGCGGATGGTAATGTGGATGGAAAAATTGAAATCAATGCTAATTCAGAAAAACCGCCAATGAAGATGGATTTAAATGTGCGCCAGTTGAACTTGCGGCAATTTTTTAGTGGCACCCGTTTTAAAGAAACCACTGACGGGTTAATTGGTGGGAGAGTTTCGTTAGCAGGTGAAGGAGCTTCATTGTCTGATGTGTTGGCTAGCAGCGAAGGAGAGTTAACGTTTTTAATGTCGGGTGGCAAAATTAGTCAGCTTTTAATTGAAGCTTCCGACTTGGATATAGGGCAAGCGTTGCCGCTATTTTTTGGTAAAGATAAAGCCACGAGCATTAACTGCGGAGTGCTGCATTTTGATGTCAAGAAGGGGCTGCTTCAATCAGATGTGGTGGTGCTAGATACTAAGGACTCATTGTTGGTAGGTGACGTCAGGATTGATTTGGAAGGTGAAAAGATTGATGCGCGTCTTGATGCGAAACCTAAAGATAACAGCATGCTATCGCTACACGTTCCAATTACAATAACCGGTACACTTAAAAACCCGCAAGTAGGTCTTGATCAGGAAAAAACGACTGTGCGTGGGTCCGCAGCTATCGCGCTCGGTGCGCTGTTGAGCCCATTTACCGCGATATTCGCGTTTGTGGAAAAAGGGGATGATCGAGATGCCGACTGTCAAGCATTAATAGACGCGGTGAAAGTGGCTTCATATTTATCGAACGAATAAAAAAACATCTGAAAATTTATGTAGTGACATTATTTTTCCGGTTTGTTATTGGTTACCAGAAATTCCAATCCCACGCCAGGATCTTCTTCGCCGCTGACTGATACGTCGTCAGGGCTGGAAGCTTGAGACGCTTTTGCATCCATCACCATATCTTTATCTAATGGATAAACATGGTCGGTTACTGGGGCTTGATGAGTTTCCTTGGGGTTGATTTTTCCGGGATTGAATTTTTCCTGCCGATCAGAATCAGTAAAGTTAGATTTATTTTCAATGTTGTCGATTGTATCTTTCACGCTGGTGTCCTCATTGATTGTTCCGTTTGTGGAGATGGCGAATTCCGAGGGTTCAATATGCTCGCCACGGCGGTTAGCATAAATGCGGGTAAACTCGGCGCCGAATAATAGGATCAATCCGGCGTAAGAAACCCAGAGCATAATCAGAATAATTGAGCCAGCGGCACCGTAGGCAGAGGCGGGGGAGCTATGGCCGAAATAAAACCCGAGCGCCAATTTAGCCAGTACAAAGAGTAATGCAGTTACGAAGGCGCCAATCCACACATCTTTCCATGGAATTTTGGCGTCTGGAAGGAATTTAAAAATAGCGGCAAAGAGAAAAGTGATAACCGCTAGCGACAATGAAAAATCCAGAAGGCGAAAGACCATATTAAAGGTGGCGGAAAAGTAGTATGAAACCCAATCACCTATAATTGAAAGTAATGCTGACAGTAATAGAGATACTAATAAAATAAATCCGACCGCAAGAATTAGCCCAAAGGAAAAAACCCGATCTAAAATCATTTTCACAATTTTTCGCTCGGTTTGCGGCTGCACTTCCCAAATTTGGTTGAGGGTCTGTTGTAACTGATAAAAAACCCCGGTTGCACCAAAAATTAAAGTCGCCACGCCAATTAATGAAGAGAAGGTAAAGTCTTGATTTACACTTGCGTTGGCAATAATAGTTTCAACATCTTTAGCCGTATTTGCGCCAATCATGCCTTCTATTTCTGAGCTAATCCGACGGGTTATCGCTTCTTCACCATAAAAATATCCCGCTAGATTAATAATAATCACTAACAACCCCGGCAGTGAAAATATCGTATAAAACGAAATTACCGCCGAGTTTCTGAAGGGTTCTCTTTCAAGCCACTGGTTGAATGTGTCACGAAAAATATGGCTAAAATTTTTAATTTGTTGGCGTGGGATCATTTTATATCCTTGAAGAAAGGATTAAGAACGCTATTTATTATTGATTATGGCGGGGTGTGTGCGATGGTCACAGTGCGGTCGCACACCTTGCTTAGTTACAGTCCTTGACTATTGTTGTTCGGCGGTTTCGAGCGCGCTGCTCATTGTGCCCGCCAACATTGCTACAAGTGCGCTATAGGCTTCCGCGAGGCTTTCAGGAGAGCCATTGCAATCTTGACTATCAATATAATGCTGCTGAGCCACTGTTTGTTTGGTGGTACTATCGATAAGTTTCCAGCTGGCATTGATGACTGCTTTCCCATTAATTACGTGCAATTCATGGATATGTAAACGGATGCTAAATGTGGGCGCACTATCATGGCGCCACGGAAACATTTCGATGGCACGGCTCGGGTCTTGGTTCATCAGGTTGATCGCTAATACGCGGGTGATACCTTTTTGTAAGGGTTCACCCCAGTAGGCGTTTTCGGTTAGTTGCAAACTGTTTTCGCTGCGATTCACCTGCAATTGTGAACGTTGTAAATAATCCGCAACCACAATTGGGCCCAAGCCAACTGAGTGGGTTATCGCCGTTGGTTGAGCATTGCTGTTTGTTGCGCTCAATAAATAAAATTGTTTTCGTGGTGAATGCTGGCAGCCCACTAAAAGGCTTGTTGTGATGATGGTGAGAATTAAGGTGCGCATCATATTATTCGTCCTTATTGGTAAGTTGTTTGCCACGCAATAGCGCTTCGGGCTGTTGATCAAGTGTTTCGCTGAGTGAACGGAAGGCTTGTGCCGATTGGCTTATTTCAACCAGGGTTTGGTTGAGTTGGTAGATCAGTGGCGAGTCGTCAGAAAAACTGTGGTGAATGCTATTGGTCGCTTTATCCAATTCATCCAAACTTTTCTGCACCCGCACCATTGTCGTTCTTAATTCATTGGCGACTGCCGGTGTTTGTTGATTGAGGTTGGCGAGTAGCTGGCGCAATTCGCTGTTGGTCTTGTCCAGGTTTTTGCTGAGTCTGCTCACATCTTGCCCCGCTTGTGAAAAGGTATCTGCAGCGGTTTTTACACTGGTTAAGGTGTCTTCTATTGCACCGTTTGCAGCTATTTTTGCTAACCGTGAGGTCAGTTTTTCGAGGTTTTTTGCTATGCCTTTGAGGTTCAATTCTTGTAAGTTCTTGGTGATCTCTTCGAAACCGGTACCCACGGTGGGCAATTCCAGAGAGTCATCTTTTGCTCCGTATAATACGGCTGACGTATCGGGAAAAAAGTCCAGTTCAACATATAACAAGCCGGTCAGAAAACTTTGGAAATTTAATTGCGCGCGCAAACCTTTATTAATAGCCTCTTCAAAAAACTCGCGTTTGACCTCAGTGCCTTTTCGGTTGATGTGTTTCAAGGCCAAGTCACCCGTCACCGCTGTGAGAACATTACCTTTGTTATTGTTGGTCTGATCGTTATTGTCAAAGTTGATTTGAATATCGGTTATTTCCCCAATAATCACCCCTTTTAATTTAATGGGTGCGCCAATTTGCAGCCCTTGGACCGAACCTTCAAAATACATAATGACGCGTTCTTTCTGCGAGAACATATTGCCGCCAGAAAAAAATATCAGCGCAAAAAATATCAATGTTAAAGCGCCGACAATAAACGCGCCTATGGTGAGTGCTTTGTTGTTTTTGGTTTTTTTCTGTTTCAGGTTCTTATTCATTGTCGCTCCGTTTCTGCGGTTCCTGCACGGCTTAAAAATTGTCGCACTTTTTCTTGTTGGCTGTGATGTAGCAAATGTTTCGGGTCGCCTGCATCCAACATGGTTTTCGCTTGCGCATCGAGAAACACACAGTTGGTGCCGATGGATAAAATACTGGGCAGCTCATGGGACACGATGATGACCGTGGAATCCAGCGCTTTACAGATTTGTACAATTAATTGGTCGAGCCGCAAGGAGCTGATGGGATCTAGCCCTGCGGAGGGTTCATCAAAAAATAATAATTCCGGGTCAAGTGCAATGGCGCGGGCAAGGCCTGCGCGTTTATGCATGCCGCCACTGACTTCAGCGGGGTAAAAAGTTTCGTATCCAGCCAAGCCAACTAAGGCCAACTTGTAAGCGACAGTTTCGGCGATTTGTTTTTCCGATAAGTCGGTATACAGCTGCAAGGGCAATGCAATATTTTCGGCGAGGGTCATGCTGGAAAAAAGTGCGCCCGATTGATAAGTAATACCCCAGTTTTGCAGCAGCGTTAATTTGGTTTCGTCGTCTGATTCATAATAGTTGACACCCTCGTAGCGAATTTCACCTTTGCTGGGCGCAATCAAACCAATCATATGTTTGAGTAGTGTGGTTTTGCCGCAGCCGCTACCACCAATCACAAAAAAAATATCATTTTTGCGAATATCAAAATTCAAATCCTGTTGCACCACACGCTCGCCGTAGCCAATGCTGAGATCGCGTACGCTAATAAAGGGCGTAGTACTCATGGTTAAATTCCCAGCTTGTCGTAAAGAATGTTGAAGGCGGCATCGGCTACGACTAGATACACAATGGCGCGCACTACAGCATTAGTGGCGGCCATGCCCACTGCATCGGAATTGCGGCCGCAATCTATTCCCGCTTGGCAGCCAGCAACGGCAATTAAAATACCGAAGAACACGCTTTTAATTAAACCGGTGGCAATGTCCATCCAGTCCACTGCACCTTGGGTTTGCAAAATATATTGGCTGAAGTTCACATCCATTCCGGTGGCGACCAACGCACCGCCCAGCATGCCGACCACATCGGCGTAAACGCACAACAGCGGCATAATAAATACCAGCGCCAACAAACGCGGTAGCACCAAAAATTCCATGGTAGACACCCCCATGGTTTTGAGTGCGTCAATTTCTTCGTTGACTTGCATGGTGCCTAATTGTGCGGCGTAGGCGGCCCCGGTGCGGCCCGCCATGATAACGGCGGTCATCAGTGCGCCCATCTCGCGTACCATTCCCAGCGCAACCAAATCGGCGACATACACTTGTGCGCCCAGTTGGCGTAACTGCACTGAGCCGAGGTACGCGAGAATCATGCCGACTAGCAGTGCGATCAAGGTGACTATCGCGAGGGCGCGAGGGCCGACTTGATGGATAAAAAACAGAATATCTTGGGTACGGGTTTTGGCATCGCCACGCAACCATTTACCCAGCGCGATGCTGGCATCGCCGATAAAAATGAGGGTGCGTGCCAGCCCTTGCCATTGGCTGTTAGCCGTTTTGTACACGCGAATTAAAAAATGTTCGCGTGCGGCACTGCTGCTGGGTTGATAAGCCGGAATGGCGGTGGCGAGCCCGAGCAATTGTTGCAATGTGTCGGGCAGTTGTTGGGTGTCGAGGTTAATCTGCTGTTGATCGCACCACTGGGTTAGTTGCAGCAATGCGCTGGCCAGGCTGGAGTCCCATTCGCCGAGTTCATCGGCATCGACAACAAGTGTTTTGCAGTTTTCAGGGATGGCGGCGCAGAGGCTTTCGCCGTCGGGGCTATCGCCCAATTGCCAGTGACCGCTGAGCCGAAGTTTTGCGGCTGCGGTTTGAGGTTCCGTGTTATCAACGGCTTCGATGCGAAAATGCAAAACATTCATCCTTTCATTTCAAACGGGCTACAGGGGTTCAGCATAATACAAATCGGCAAGCATCGGGCGCAGCAAGCGGAGCCTCCATACAGAGCAATTCTCCTCTGCTTGCCGCGCCCAACACTGTTATCCTGCGCACCTTACGCCGTCAACCATCAAATTAACCGGACATTATGGCCAGATTACTATTCAAACTCGCGCAAGTACCTGATGACGAAGCGGCGGACATTCGCGCGTTGTTAAATGAACACCAGATTCAATTTTACGAAACCGATGCTGGATTCTTCCGTGTGGGCTTGGATGCAATTTGGCTGGCAGATGGCACGCAAGAAGAGCAGGCGCGGGAGCTGCTGAAGGCGTATCAAGCTGAGCGCTCTCTTCGCCAGCAGCAAAATTATGCGCAGTTGGTCGAGGCTGGGCAGGTGCCGAGTGTGTGGCAAGTGTTTTGTGCGCAGCCGATTCGGTTTATTGCATCGGCGCTGGCGATTATTTTTGTTGCGGGTTTAACGCTCATTCCGTTTCTGATGTTGCTGCGCAATCCCTAAAATGACATTGCGCAGATTGCATCAGGCCTCGGCAATCGCGCCTTTGTTAATGCCCTCGTAGGCTTTCACGCGAATAAAAGATTCGGGATTATCCTGCCGGGTTTTTTGTGCAATATGGTGGGCGATAAATTCGACTGTAGTGTCGGTATCGATTAAATAGCAGCAGCGCTGTGGCAGGGTGATCGCAAACGGCCCCTGTTCCGCCTCGTAGTTAAATTGGTAATAGCTCACCCCGGCATGTTGCGGTTGGCCGGTTAGATCTTCGCGCGTCCCCAAGTAGATATCCTTCCATGCATCAGCCCAATGCTGTTCCAGTACGGGCGATTTTTTGCCATTGGCCCAGATATCAATGCGCGAGCGATGGCCGTGAGCAATGCGTTGGCAATTGCCCAAATGTTTTTTCAAACCGTGGCTGTAGTGGTAGTAGGCGGCACCGTCCATTGCCTCCAGCGTGAAGGTCAACTCCAAGCGCGCTACGCTCATGGGAAATTGTTGTTTGAGCTGGGTGATACACCAAGCGGCAATGCTCTCTTGGGTGAGCACTTCGGCATCTACCAGGGCAATGGCATCGCGCGGGGAGCGAGTGCTGAGAAATTCGCCCTCGCTGCCAAATTGCCAGTGGATGTGCAGGAATTCGCCCTCTTCTTCAATGCGGATATTGGGTGAGTGCACCGGCACCGCCAAGCGGTGATCTAATTCAGTATCCAGCCAGTGACGCATGACTTTTTTGACGGTGCCGAAATCGCACACCATGCCTTGTTCATCCAGCTCGCCGTGTAATTGCACATTAGCCAGCCAGGTTTCTCCCAGCAAACCGCGCTGCGGATCGAGGAAACTGAAATCGACATTGGTGAGGTTATCGACAAACAACAACATAAAAAGGCCATTCGGGTTAGTTCAGAGAGGGGTGGCATGATACCACTTGGGGTCGATTGCGTGTTCGCCCCGCTGCGTTTTCCATGCGCATGATTCCATACACTTTTTCGCTAAGCTTTAAACTCTGGGCTATTCTCAAGGCACTGATTTACTAACAGCGCTGTTCTGTTTCTTTATTTGGTTTCTGTTAACCATAGCCGCACAGGTTTGGTTTGGCTGATAACACGCATGAGGCGGGTATCAGGGGGAGGTTGCTTGGTTTTGGGACGAGTGAGGTTGGCTGACAAATTAATGCTGCGATGGGGGGTAGGCATACTTCTCTGCATGCATTGTTTGGTTGCGTCAGCTCAGGCATCGGAGGCGGGTTTACGGGTAGCGTTTGTTTATAACTTCCTCAAGTTTATTGAGTGGCCAGCGTCCGGCAATCAGCACTTCAGACTATGCGCGTTAAATGCGCAGGATGTAACCCGTCAGTCGTTGGCGCAGTTGGATGACAAACAGTACCAAAAGCGGCGTATTCAGGTCGTGCATATTGATTCGTCCAGCGATGTATCACAGCAACTCGATACTTGTCAGTTGCTTTATGTCCCTTATTCGGGGGCAGACTTTGAACTGCCTGAATCTTTTCCTGCGGGAGTGTTATTGGTTGTTGATGAGGCAGATGCGAATGATGCACGGGTTGGCATATCGCTGCAGCGCACGGCAGATAATCGGATCGAGTTCGTGATCAATGAGAAGGCCATACAGCACGCGGGAGTCAAAGTGAGTAGCCAACTGCTCAAGTTGGCGAAGAAGCGTAAAGAGAGGGTGCATTAAGATGAGAAAAGCATCTCTTGCGCGCAAGATCAGTTTACTGGCGATGTTATTAACCAGCATCGCGGTATTGGGTGCTGCGCTGGCGAGTACGTGGCAGCAGTACAACTACATTTCCCACCAGGTAAAAAACCAGCTGCAGATTTTGGCGGAAGCCACGGCACTTAATTTGGCCGCGCCGAGTATGTTTACCGATACCGATGCGGCGCAACAAACTCTCGCGGCGCTGCGGGTCGAATCCAAGGTTTTGGCAGCGCGCCTGCGGCTGAAAGATGACCAGTTACTTGCCCAGTACCAGATCCCACAACAGAAACCCATCTCCAGCGATGAGCAAATGATTGCCAAGGTGTTTTGGGAGGGTGAGCATCTCGGGCAGTTAGAGCTGGACGTCACGCTCGCCCCATTGCGGACCCAATTTTACGGGCAGGTGATTTGGGTTTTGCTTATTGCGTTGGTTGCGTTACTTGTCTGTGGGCTGCTCACTTGGGCGCTGATTTCGTCGGTGTTGCGCCCTCTGGGCAATCTTAGTGAGTTGGCGCAGAAAATTGGCCGTGAGGGGAGGTATCACGAGCGCGCGCCCGAACCGGTTGTGCGCGATGAAGTCGGCCAATTAACGAACCGCTTCAACGCTATGCTGGATCGTATTGAGGCACAGGATAGCGAGCTGCGCCTCAATCAGGAGTTGCTGGAGCAGCGGGTCTTTGCGCGCACCATCGAGTTGGAAACCGCGCGGGAACAAGCAGAGGCTGGCAGCAGAGCCAAGAGTGAATTTCTTGCGGTCATGAGCCATGAAATCCGCACGCCGCTCAACGGTATCATGGGCATGACGGGTCTGTTGATGGACACCGAGCTAGATGCCAAACAAAAACGTTTCGCCCGCGTTGCCCGGCGTTCCAGTGAAGATTTATTGCTCATCATTAACGATATACTCGACTTCTCCAAAATCGAAGCGGGCAAGCTGGAACTGGAGTGTCGGCCGTTCCAACTGAATTTGTTGGTGGAGGATATTGCCGAACGCTACGCGCCTATCGCCCAGGGAAAGCAGCTGGAGTTATTGTGTAAAACACCTTTGCCGCCTATGTCGGTGGTGGGAGATTCGGCGCGCTTGGGGCAAATCCTTACCAATCTCTTGAGTAATGCCATCAAATTTACCGAAATCGGGGAAGTGGAGGTTGATGTTCAATTGCTGGCCGAACAGGACGGTTTGGTGCAGTTGGAATTTGGTGTGCGCGATACTGGGATCGGCATAGGTTTGGAGCAGCAAGCGCGGCTTTTTCAATCTTTTACTCAAGCGGATTCTTCCATGGCGCGCAAATACGGCGGCACGGGTTTAGGGTTGGCCATCTCCCAGCGTTTGGCGCAGTTGATGGGGGGGGATATACAGCTGCACAGCGAGGCGGGCAAGGGGAGTTATTTTCATTTTCAATTGACGCTGCAAAAAGTCAATGACCCTCGGGATTATCAATTGGCCGCTGGTTTTGGCCTGCTGCCTACCTTGGTGGTGGACGACAATCCAACCAACCGCGAAATTCTGGAGTATTGGCTGAAGTCCTGGGGTATGGCGCCGGTGATGGCTGCATCCGCTCCTGAAGCCTTGGCTCTATTACAGCAACACGCGCTGGATGGCACACCCTTTGAGTTGATGCTGACCGACTGGTGCATGCCTGAAATGGATGGTGGCCAATTGCTGGATGCGATTGCGGCCGATGCGCGCTTTAATCACTTGGCCGTTATAGTGCTTAGCTCTGCCGGTATGGCCGCGCGCCCCGAGGTGTCAGAGCGAGCGCCAATGCTATTGAAACCGGTGCGTCAATCGGAGCTGCACAATCTGATCGCGCAGATAATTGCCGGCGACTTAACCCGCAAATTTTCTAAGCCTGAACCTGTATCCGGTGTACGCCCGATCGCTAATAAGTTGGCAGGGCGGGTACTTCTGGCCGAGGACAATCCCGTCAATCAGGAAGTGGCGAATGCCATGCTGCAACGCGTGGGGGTGAGCCTGAAAATCGTCAACAATGGTCAGGAGGCAGTTGATTCACTGCAGGTCGAACAATTTGATGTGGTGTTGATGGACTGCCAAATGCCGATCATGGATGGTTTCGAGGCAACCGCCAGCATTCGCCAGCGCGAAGCAACACAGGGTTTACCCTCGGTGCCTATTATTGCGCTGACTGCCAATGCGATCAGTGGTGATCGTGAACACTGCCTCGCACAAGGTATGGATGATTACCTCAGTAAACCTTTCTCCCAGGAACAACTGCATGAACTGCTAGCGCGCTGGCTGCCCAAGCGCAAAGTGCAGGTTGAGCAACCTGAGTCGGTGGTGAGCACTACACCTGTTGCGCCAATTCCTTCGATCAGCGCGCCAGTAGAGATCGATCAACAAGTCATTCGCCAACTGCGCGAACTGCGCGAAGGGCTATTACCGCGCATTATCGGTTTGTTTCGTAGCAGCAGCCCGCCATTGCTTGCCCAACTTGAGTTGGCCGTCGCCCAGCGCGATGCTGAGCTGTTGTACAAAACGGCACATAACTTCAAAAACAGCGCCGCCAATCTGGGTTTGTTGGAGTTGGCATCCGCCTGTCGCGGCTGCGAAGCGCAGGCGCGCCAAGGTAATCTGGAGAATGCCGAACAACAGTTGCAAAGTATCCAAATACTTTACGGTTTATCGCTGCAAGGGCTCGCTGAACTGGAGCGAGGGGAGCAAAGTAATTGAAAGAATATGAATCTACCGGCATTGCGTTGCCGGAGGCGGGCGCCGGTGCCTGCGTATTGGTTGTTGAAGACGATGAAGCCGCGCGTCTGACCACCAGTATTACGCTGGAGCGGGCGGGTTACCAAGTGATGGAAGCCGCTGACTGTGCTGCAGCCCGGGCCTGTTTTACTGAGCGCAAACCCGACATTGTTTTGCTGGATGTGCTGTTACCCGATGGCGATGGCTATAGCCTCTGCCGCGAGTTTCTGGCGCAGCCCCATGGGCGCGATTTACCCATCGCTATGGTAACGGGGTTGGACGATATCAACTCCATTCATCAGGCTTACGAATCCGGTGCGACCGACTTCATTACTAAACCGGTGAGTTGGGGCACCTTGCCCTACCGCATCCAGTTTATTTTGCGCGCCAAACAAGCGCTTAACGACGCCAGTATCAGCGAGGGCAAAACCCGTGCGCTATTGGCCGGGATTCCCGACATTATCCTGCGTATCGATCGCGATGGGCATGTGATTGATATGCAAGTTGGTGCCTATGTAAATGAGATGGAAGAGTGGGTCATTTATGATCCCGCGACGGGTGACGGCCATTTACCCGGTCCGGTGTACCGTATTTTGGCACCGCAAATTCGCCGGGTTTTTGCCGGCAAGGGTGAGCAGTTGGTGGAGTTTGACTGGTCGCAATCCCAGCAGCGGCCGCGCACTTGGGAGGCGCGCGTAATACTGCGCGAGCAAGATGAAGTAGTGATGGTGGTCCGCGATATCACTCTGCGCAAACAGCAGGAGGCCGAGTTACGCCTGTGGGGCAAAGTATTTGAAGGCAGCAACGAGGCAATTCTGATTACCGATGCGCAATTGAATATTATTTTAGTTAACAAAACCTATGAAAAAATAACCGGTTATACCGAGGGCGAGGTGCTGGGGGTTGATACCGCCACAGTGGGTGCTCGTCTGCATTCGCACAGTTTTTTCCGCAACTTGGTACATATCCTTAAAGAGCGTGGGCATTGGCAGGGGGAGTTGATTAACAAACGCAAAAATGGCGAGAAGTTTCCTACCTGGTATTCAATTAGCCAAGTCCTGAACGAAGACGGGCAACCGGAAAATTACATTGCGATTTTTAGCGATATTTCCGAGCGTAAAAAATCCCGTGAGCGGATCGATTTTCTTGCGCATCACGACAGCTTGACCGAATTACCTAATCGCGCACTGCTTAATGATCGTTTGGATATGGCGATCAACACCGCCAAACGGCGCGGCGAAAAAGTGGGTATTTTATTTATCGATCTCGACCGCTTCAAAAATATTAACGACTCCCTTGGGCATGCTGCAGGCGACCAAATTTTGCGTCAGACTGCCGCGCGTTTGAGCGCTGCAGTGCGCACCGACGACACGGTTGCGCGCTTGGGTGGTGACGAGTTTGTGATTTTGCTGCCGCGCATGCGCAACGAACGCAGCTTGGTGGAAGTGGCGATTAAGCTGCGCGAAGAATTACTGTTGCCTTACATTTTGGAAGATATGCCACTGCATTTGAGTCCGAGCATCGGTATTGCGGTGTATCCCGATGATGGTGATAACCCCAATACATTGATTAAAAATGCCGATGCGGCGATGTATTTGGCTAAAGAAAAAGGGCGCAACAATTATCAGTTTTATACTCCGGTACTGAACGCACGCACGTTGGATCGATTGAAGCTGGAATACGATTTGCGCTCCGCGTTGGAGCAGGGGCAATTTGAATTGCATTATCAGCCGCAAATTATGGCGGGCTGTAAAACACTGTACGGTGCGGAGGCGTTGGTGCGCTGGCGCCACCCTGAACGCGGGCTGGTGCCGCCCAATCATTTTATTCCACTGGCCGAGGAAATTGGCCTGATTATCCCGCTTGGCGCGTGGGTCATCGCCGAAGCGGCGCGGCAAGTTAATCTATGGCATCAGGCCGGGTTTACCGACATGGTGGTGAGCGTCAATATTTCCGCATTGCAATTTCATCAAGCGGGATTTTTAGCGGAAGTGCAGGGGCTACTGGCAGCCGCAGGCACCAAGCCCAGTTCACTAGAGTTAGAGTTGACTGAATCCATGTTGATGAGTGATATGGAGGTCTCTATTCAGGTTCTGCAAGCCTTCCGCGATCAGGGTTATCGCATTGCCATTGATGATTTTGGTACAGGTTTTTCCTGCCTTAACTATCTGCGCCGCCTGCCCGTCAATATCCTCAAAATTGATCAATCGTTTGTGCGCGATATGCAGACCGATAGCGCTTCGCTCGCTATCGTTAGTTCAATCATTCGCCTCGCGGATTCTCTGGGGATGGATACCATCGCCGAGGGAGTGGAAACGGCAGAAGAATTGGCACTACTGGAGCAGCAAGGTTGTCGCTTGATGCAGGGATATCATTACTCCAAGCCCCTGCCACCAGAAGAGTTTCAAATCTGGATTCGGCGATGGACCGGTGTTTAATAATAGTCGTGAGGGGCTGGTGCTGGTAGTTATGTGTTTCATCTACTAGTCTTGATGACACAGAGGGAGAAGTTGTGATGATCACTTGGAACATTGGTTGCCTGTGTCAATTGCGATCCCTGGGGGTGGGGACGGCTCTCTTTTGTTTGCTTGTCAGCCCCAGTCGTGCTGACGATCTCGCCTACCTTGACTTAACGCTCGAGCAATTGCTGGATGTGCCGGTTACAGGTTCTACCCTGACGGCAGAATCACGCAAAACCGTTCCTGCCGCAGTCTCTATCTTCACCCATGAGCAAATTGAACGGATGGGGGTGGATTATCTCTACGAGTTACTCAATCTGGTTCCCGGGTTTCAATTTAATCGCAATGCCGGCACTGGGGTGGCTTATACCTACAGTGCCAGAGGGCGGCGTTTAACCCAGCAATCGCTCGAGGTGTTGTTATTAATTGACGGCCATGTGGTGAATGACCCTCGCGCCGGTAGCCCCGATATTACCTTGCCGCTCTATCCACTGGCGCGGGTGGAGCGCTTAGAGATAATCCGCGGCCCAGGCTCGGCTATTTACGGGAGTTCAGCGTTTAACGGGGTGATCAATATAGTCACCCGCAAACAACAAAAAAGCATTGCGCTGGGTTATGGCTCCCAACAGCGGCGACAGCTAGAAAGTTTGTGGTCAACAAGTGTGGGTGATTGGGCGCTGGATGGATTTATCCATGCCTATAAAGACAACGGGGACGATTATGTGGTGGCGGATAGCTTTAACAAGCTACCGCTTGCAACCCGTGACCCCCGGCAACAACTGGCTGCTGATCTGGCATTTAGCCGTGCACAAACCAACGTTAACTTCTCCTACAGCCGTACAGACACAGAGGATTTTTATCTGTCGGATAATACCGGCAATGGCTTTAACGCCAGCGAACGTGAATTGGTGCATCTGGCCTTGGATCAGGAGTTTAGCTGGCTGCCCGATACTCAATCAAAGCTGGCTGTGAGTTATCAGCAATTTATTTATGACTTCAGACTATACCTCACTGGACCGGGGGCGTTGGCACGAGTAAGCAGCCCCAGCAGCGCGGAACCCTTTAAGGGCGATGCACGGTTAGCCGGTGATAGTTGGCGTATTACCTTCAGTAATGACTGGTCGATAGATGCAGATTCCAGTGCTCAATGGGGCTTGCAGTGGGCGCAGCATGAAGAGACGAATGCCCGTGCGCGAACCAATTTTAATTTGGCGCAACTGACTAAAGGTCAGTTTCCCATTACCTATTATGGCGAAGAGGGCAAAGTATTCCCTTTAGGTGCTGAAGATTCGCAAGATAACATCGGTATCTATGCCCAATACCTGCGCAACCTGCGCCCCAGCACTCGCTTGACCCTAGGCGGGCGCTATGACGACTACCCTGATATCACCAGCCGTTTTAGTCCTCGTTTAGGGTTGGTCGAGCAGCTCAATCATACCTACAGCCTCAAGCTGTTATACGGTGAAGCGTTTCGAGCCCCCACGCTGACTGAAACGGGGTTGCTGAATAATCCGCTGTTGTTTGGCAACCCGGATCTAACCCATGAAATTGTGAAAACCTGGGATCTCATTCTCATGGGCAATTGGCAATCTACCAGCCTTAGCCTGGGGCTTTTTCAAAATCGCTATGAAAAACCCATAGAGACTGCCTTTTCAGGCAACGCCCGTACCTATGAAAATGGTGCCAGAGAGCAGAGCCAAGGGCTGGAGCTTGAATGGATGCAGGAGCTGTCAAGCAGTTGGTCTTTGCGTACCAGTTACACCCAGATGAATTTGCCCGACAGCGCTTTTCGCGAGGCGGAGCAGTTGGGCGCACTAGAAATTAATTATTCAGCCGCGCGCTGGAATTGGAATCTGACCGGTTTTTATCAGGCTCAGCGCGAAACCTTAATCACCAATGCCAGCTGGCAAACGTTGGATAGTTTCTGGGTGTTTAACAGCAAATGGCGCTATGAATTTAATCAGGGGTATGAACTGAATGTGCACCTCAAAAATCTCACCGACGAGGATTACGTAACACCCTCACAAGGTTTGGGTAAGCCCGATGGCATTCCCAATCGCGGGCGGGAATTGATGGTCGAGGTGCAATGGCGGTTTTAATTCTGCTCGCGCTAGTTGACTACTTTATCCGCCACTCAAAAGTTCACTTGTAGCGACAAGCTATAGGCTTCAGGTTTTTCTAAATATTCTAACCGCTCGGGGTAGTATCGGCTTGAACCGGTACTGACGTTATAACGCTTGCTGGAATGGAGCAGGTTTTCCGCGCTGAGCTTAATCAGCACATCCGTATCCTGATTAAACGCCCACAAATAGGTGATGGAGGCATTCAGGTTGTAATCCATACCAAATGCGTCTTCTTGATCCAGTAGATAGCGCTCCCGTTCAAAATTAGCTTTTTGTTGCGCAAAGGCGGCTTGGCCAGCAGCAGAAAGCGCGTTGGTATCAAAGGTGTCATAGGCACGTTGATACATTTTCATCTCGTCGTAGGAACCATCAAAATCCCAATTGATTTGGGCATTCAGATGAAACTTCAGGCGATTATTGATGAACGCATGGGTGTACAACAACTTGGTGATATTCGTCGGCCAGTTGTTCAGGCCGTCGCCATAGCTCTCAAGTAAGATTGGCACACTGCCTGTTGTGTTGTAGTAATAGTCGGAAAAGGAGATGTTGTTGCGCGCACGGCCAGTTTTTAAGTCTGGGTTCATGGTTACGTCGAGCGGGTCAAGATAAGTGTGATTGACACTCAGTGTGACCTGATTTTTTTTATAGCTGGCGTCGAATTCAAGCCCAAATAATTCCATTTCACTTAAGAGTTCGAGCCTTTCTCCGGTGTAGCCAACTGCACTGATCTCGTTGTAATAAGCGCGTAAGTTAAGAACTATGCTCTGCAGACTGGTATTGGTGTAAGAGAGCTCCAGGCTGTCGAGCGTTTCATTTTTTGAATTGTCACCGTTTTTATCGCTTAAATATTGCGCGCGCAGGGGCATCATGCGTTGGGCGCGCTGCAGGGTGCTGACCAAGGTGTTATTGCTGTTGAAGTTAGATACCAACGACAAACGCGGTGAATACATTTGTTTTGCTACATCAGAGAAATCAAGCCGGTGGGCGTAAATCAACTTGTGTGTGCCGGACAATAAATAGTTAGCTTCGAGCAGCTGCGAATGGGTGTGAAAATCCAAGCCATCCCCAACGGGTTCCAACTTGCTACGATTGGGTCTGCCACTCAAGGATGTGTTTTGTAAGTAAACGCTGGTATTCGCGTCACTGATGATATCTACCCCTTCCCTGATCCATAGGTAGTCGTCGCTTTTACCCCAGGGCGCGCCGATTGCAATGGCAGAATATTCATAGCCAATAACACTGTTAAATACGTCGCTGTGCTGTTGGTCGTACATAAAAACGGCCCGTAGGCGATCTTGGGCAAACGCATAATCTCTAATGTTGTTGCTGCTATCCATGTCGAATTGGCGGTTGCTGAAGTCGTAACGAATGTACTCTTGCGAATCCAGTGTTAAGGATGAGGTAAACGACGATATATCGGAGATGGGCAAGTTATATTCAGCTGACATCGCCAAACTGCGTGTTTGATGGCCGCGGCCATTGATCGCTGCAATGGGGTCGCCCGTGCCATCTAAACGGTAGGATTTCTCTCTAAGCGCTCGTGTTTGCCCTGCTTGAGTGTAGCGCAGCCAACTTTTAAAATTCTCACCAAAATCCACACCCAAATGTGCTTTGATTTGTGGGCGGCCAAAGGTGTCGGCCAAATAATCCTGCGGCCCCGCATTTGCTGAGGTGCCTTTGCCGGTATAGCGAATATCCGAAGGCTCAGCCGGATTCATAGTGCGGTAATCGGGGTTACTCAGGCCATCGCTTGTGCGATAAGAGACAAACCCATATCCCCCTAATTGATCATAGCGATTGTTGTATTGCAGATTGATACCGTCGCTGCGATACGTATCATTGCGCGCTAGCCCCACGGAAAATGTGGGTTTGTCGATACTGGCGGTTTTGGTGATGATATTGATAACACCCGCTACCGCACCGGTTCCATAAGTCACCGAGCCTGGGCCGCGAATCACTTCTACTCGCTCTATATCGCCCAGCTCCCATTGATCGATTTCGGTAATGACACCTTCATAGACGTAGTTGGTGATATTTTTGCCGTTAATTAGCAGGAGTAACTTGTAATTCTCCGCCGCAATTTGCCCGCGCAAACCGATCTTGTCGCCTTCAGAGTGGGTCATTAGTAGCAGGCCGGGTACATGTTGCTCAAGCAGATTGGCAAGGTTTTTCGCCCCGGAAAGAGCAATTTCATGTTTGTCGATAATGGTTATACCCGCAGCGGATTCTTTTTCTGCTGCCTCGATCAAGCTACCGGTATTTATCTTTATGTTTAAAAGGTCCTTCAAGGACAGGGCGAAATAATCATCATCTGCGTTAGACGCTACCGCGACATTAGCACCAAGGCCAATAAGCGTATAAAGGGTAAAAATGCGGGGTAATAATTTTTTCATCTGGCCATGGTGTAATTTTATTGTGAGGTTATCTGTTTAGTATTGAGCACCCATGACCATCACGCAAATTAAAACGCTGAACTGATGAAAAATAAAGTCCCGATTAAAAAATGCTCATCCATGAGCAGGGGGTTAAGGCTTAAGCAAATTCAGCGTTTTTGATGGGTTTAGTTGTTCCGCTGGTTTTATATTCCGCACGCAAAATTTTCGCGGCTTCCACCATGCGCGCTAAGGCCGCTTCAGTTTCCGGCCAGCGGCGAGTTTTTAAACCGCAATCCGGATTTACCCATAAGCGCTCTGCCGGAATTTCACGCGCTGCGCGTTTGAGCAAATTCACCATGGTGTTAACTTCAGGAATATTCGGCGAGTGAATATCGTAAACGCCCGGGCCAATATCATTGGGGTAATGAAATTGTTCAAACGCCTGCAGCAATTCGCCATCGGAACGGGAGGTTTCAATGGTGATCACATCCGCATCCAAATCTGCAATGGCTTGGATGATGTCATTGAATTCCGAGTAACACATGTGTGTGTGAATTTGGGTTTCATCCTGCACGCCGCTGGCGGCAATACGGAAGGCGTTGACAGCCCAGGCTAAATAATCTTTGCGATCTTTTTCGCGCAGCGGTAAACCTTCGCGAATGGCGGGCTCATCAATTTGGATGACTTGAATACCTGCCGTTTCCAAGTCGATTACTTCATCGCGCAGTGCCAAGGCAATTTGCAGCGCGGTGGTGGCGCGGGGTTGGTCGTCGCGCACAAAAGACCAAAACAGCATGGTGATCGGACCGGTGAGCATGCCTTTGACCGGTTTTTTACTGAGCGATTGGGCATAGCGCGCCCAGCTCACCGTCATGGGGGTGGGGCGCGATACATCGCCAAAAATAATCGGTGGTTTTACGCAGCGCGAACCATAACTTTGCACCCAGCCAAATTGGGTAAAGGCATAGCCATTTAATTGCTCACCAAAATATTCCACCATGTCATTGCGCTCGGCTTCGCCGTGAACCAACACATCAATATCCAGCTGTTCCTGTTTGGCGATGCAGTCCGCAATTTCCTGACGGATGCGGTTGTCATATTCCACAGCATTAATTTTTCCCTGTTTAAATTCACTGCGGGTTTGGCGGATATAGTCGGTTTGCGGAAATGAGCCGATGGTGGTGGTGGGGAAGGCCGGTAGTTGCAACAAAGCTTGTTGTTTAACGATGCGTTCAGCAAATACCGATTGGCGCTGTGCCTGTTCTGGTTTAATGGCTTGTAAGCGTGTTTGTACTTCCGGGTTGTGAATTTTGCTGGAGCTCAAACGTGCTTGTGCCGCCGCATTGCTGGCCGCTAATGCCTCTTGCGCTATGGCATCAAACGGGCGCGTCAGCAGGGTTTTTAAATTGACCACTTCTTGCACTTTTTGTTTGGCAAAGGCAAACCAGCTTTTAATATCCTGCGCTAATTTTTCTTCGCGTTCCAAATTAACTGGCGAGTGCAACAGTGAACAAGAGGGGGCAATCCACAAACGATCACCCAATCGCTCTTGTGCTTGTTTTAATACGCCGAGTGACTTCTCTAAATCATTGCGCCAAATGTTGCGACCATCGACAACACCGACCGACACAATTTTATGTGCAGCTAAACGGTCGATGACACTGATCAATTGCTCCGGTGCGCGCACCACATCTATGTGTAAACCGGCTACGGGTAAATTCACGGCGGTTGATAAATTATCGCCGAGTGCGCCGAAATAAGTGGCGAGCAACAATTTTAATTTCGGGTGCTGCAAGCGGTTGTAAACCGACTCAAACGCGCGCTGCCATTTTGCGGGTAAATCCAGCACCAAAATTGGCTCATCAATTTGCACCCAGCTCGCGCCGGTGGCGACCAATGCGGTCAACAGTTGTTGATAGGCGGGTAGGAGTTTTTCCAGCAAATCAAAACGATCAAACTCTGTGCCTTTTTCTTTGCCAAGGTATAAATAGCTCAGCGGCCCAAGAATGACCGGCTTAACTTTATGGCCCAAGGCGATGGCTTCGGCAGTTTCATCAATAATTTGGGTCCAGCTCAGCTGAAAGGTTTGGCCTAAGTGAAATTCCGGTACCAGATAGTGGTAGTTGGTATCGAACCACTTGGTCATATCCGATGCCGTCGTTGCATTACCGGTTGGCGCGCGGCCACGGGCGACGCGAAAGAGGGTGTCCAGATCTATATCGGTACAGGGTGTGGTCGCAAATTCATGCACTGGGTAATCGCTCTGTGGGCAGCAAGCGAGATGGTTATGGTGGCTGTACCCCTTTGCTGCCGCCGCCGTTTTGCGATGGCGCGCCGGAATATTGCCGAGCGTAGCCGAGAGCGTCAGCACCTGGTCATACCAAGCAAAATCGCCAGTGGGGATTAAATCCAAACCCGCATCGGCCTGTAATTGCCAGTGGGCTTTGCGCAATTCGCGGCCGGTTTGCTCAAGCTGCGCCTGGTCTATCTCCCCGCGCCAATAGGCTTCCTGCGCCTTTTTTAGTTCGCGGTCGCCGCCGATACGGGGAAAACCCAGATTGTGTGTGGTGATGTGTTGGCTCATGTGAAATTACCTTTTTCGATTCAATTGGAAAGTGAGGCCATTGTTCCGCAGGGCTTAATATGAATCAAACTGGTAATTTTCAGTTTAAACATGAATTTTATTAATGTATCGTTGGTAGGTTGCTGGTGAGGAAGGAACCGCAACACAACTGTTTACCCAGCTGGGGCGACTTGTATTCAATGCTTTATTTTGCCTTTTGGTTTGCGGGGCAAGATGGACATGTTGCGGTTCGCAAGTTCACCAGCAACCTACGGAGCCCCCCATGATCGAAATTCGCCATTTAAAAACCCTGATTGCCCTGCGCGAAAGTGGCAGCCTGGTGGAAGCCGCTGAGCGTTTGTTCCTTACTCAATCGGCACTTTCGCATCAGCTCAAGGAGTTGGAGTCGCGTTTGGAGTGCGAGTTGTTTATCCGCAAAAGTCGCCCTTTACGCTTCAGTGAAGCCGGTAAGCGTATTTTGTTATTGGCTGAAGAAGTGTTGGCCAAAGTCAGCGAAGCGGAGCGCGATGTAAAAAAACTCGTGCACGGTGAGGCGGGGCGCTTGTATATGGCGATTGAGTGCCACAGCTGTTTTAACTGGCTGATGCCGACGATTGATATTTATCGCAATCAATGGCCGGGCATTGAATTGGATTTTTCCGGCGGTTTTACTTTTGAACCTCTGCCTGCTCTGGCGCAGGGCGATATAGATTTAGTCATCACCTCTGATCCGCAGGCGATTAAAGGGGTGGAATACGTACCGCTGTTTAGCTACGAAATGCAAATTGCGCTGGCGAATAATCATCCTTTAGTTGCAAAGAAATTTTTACAGCCAGAGGATTTAGCCGATCAAACGCTAATTAGTTATCCCGTCGCGCGCAATCGCCTGGATGTGTTTAAACAATTTTTGGAGCCTTCCGGCATTGAACCCAAAGCCATACGAACATCTGAATTAACCTTGATGATGGTGCAGTTGGTGGCCAGTGGGCGCGGTGTTTGTGCCTTACCTAACTGGGTGTTGGATGAGTATGTGGCACAGGGGTTAATCAGTGTGCGCTCGGCCGGGAAGGAGGGGATCTGGCCTACTCTGTATGCAGCAGTGCGTGAAGAGCAGTTGAGTAAACCTTTTGTGCAGGATTTTTTGCAGCTGGCTAAAGCGCATTGTTTAAAAAATTTACAGGGGGTGGTGCAGGTTGGTTAACGCAAATACAAAAACGCCAGCTATAGCTGGCGCGGGTGAAGCAGTCGGTGAATTGTTTTGGTTTATGCCAATACTTTCAACGCTGCGTCATAGTTTGGTTCGTGTGCTACTTCGCTAACCAATTCAGAGTGTAAAACTTTGCCTTCAGTATCCAGTACGACAACGGCGCGAGCGGTCAAGCCGGTCAGTGGGCCATCAACCAGTTTTACGCCGTAATCAGCCGCGAAATCGGAGCGGAATGCCGAGGCTGGAATCACTTTGTCCAAACCTTCTGCGCCGCAGAAGCGTGCCAGAGCAAAGGGCAGGTCTTGTGATGCACACACCACAACGGTATTTTCCAATGCGCTTGCTTGAGCATTAAAGGTGCGAACAGATTGTGCGCAGGTTGGGGTATCAACACTCGGGAAAATATTCAATACCACACGCTTGCCAGCGAGATCCGCTGAGGAAACTTCTGATAAGTCCGTTTTAACCAGTTTGAATGCGGGTGCTGTGCTGCCTGCAGCAGGCAAATTGCCATTGGTGTTGAATGGATTTCCTTTGAGGGTGACTGTTGCCATTGTGATGCTCCTAGACGATGGGGATGGGTTTGTTTTGCTTTTTGTCGTAAAAAGTGTGTGTGAAGCCTAGTTGATAGTGGCGAAAAAAGAAATTGCAATGGGCGCCACTGCAATAAAATCTTTTAATAACAAGCGATTGCTCTCGCTCACCAGGGTTTAATTTGCAAAATTGCGCCTTGCATTAGCAGGGCAAAGTGATGATAATGCGCGCCTCTTGCGTTGGCCTCTACCGGTTTTAATCAGGTAAAAGTGTTAGCAAGCTGCAATGGTGATCTAGCCGGTCCCCTCGCAATGACGATCTGTAAACCCCGCCAGGCCCGGAAGGGAGCAACGGTAGCAGTAAGTCATGTGCCGGGGTGTGGCTGGTTAGATTGCCACCTAATCCTCCCCCTTTGTTCATTTTCAGGTCTCATTGCCGGTTACTCTGGCGACTCATCCTCGTTTGCCTGCTTGTCCGTTGGTGTCTATTTCCACCATTGGCCGCTATAATCGCGCCCTGTTTTTGGCAAACCGCCTCCTTTTTGACGAGAGAGCAGCAATCGGCATGAGCTATCAAGTTCTGGCGCGTAAATGGCGCCCAAGAGTGTTCCGCGAAATGGTAGGGCAGGAGCATGTCCTGCAGGCGTTAATTAATGCGCTGGATCACAA
The DNA here is from genome assembly GCF_057196725.1 of Cellvibrio sp. ATLC23. Taxonomy (NCBI): domain Bacteria; kingdom Pseudomonadati; phylum Pseudomonadota; class Gammaproteobacteria; order Cellvibrionales; family Cellvibrionaceae; genus Cellvibrio; species Cellvibrio sp. ATLC23. The sequence goes on from NZ_JBXUOS010000001.1 coordinate 384,866, forward strand.
CCGCTTGCACCACGCCTATCTCTTTACCGGTACTCGTGGGGTGGGTAAAACCACTATCGCGCGGATTCTCGCCAAATGCTTGAACTGCGAAACCGGTGTTAGCTCGGAGCCCTGTGGCCAATGTTCCAGCTGCCGCGAAATCGCCGAAGGTCGTTTTGTTGATTTAATCGAGGTGGATGCGGCCTCGCGCACCAAGGTGGAAGACACCCGCGAATTGCTGGAAAACGTCCAGTACGCACCGACTCGCGGTCGCTACAAGGTTTACCTGATCGACGAAGTCCACATGCTCTCTAACAGCAGTTTTAACGCACTGCTGAAAACCTTGGAAGAGCCACCGCCGCACGTAAAGTTTTTGCTGGCGACGACTGACCCGCAAAAGTTGCCTATGACAATTTTGTCGCGCTGTTTGCAATTCAATCTTAAAAACATGAACCCCGAGCGGATCGTGCAACACCTGAAGTTTGTGTTGAACGAAGAGCTAGTGCCGTTTGAAGAGTCGGCACTCTGGCATCTTGGCCGCGCTGCCGACGGCAGTATGCGCGATGCAATGAGCCTGACCGATCAAGCTATCGCCTATGGTTCAGGCAAAATTACCGATGCCGAAGTCAGCACCATGCTTGGTACCATCGACCAGACTGCGGTTTACGACATAGTTAACGCGTTGGTTTCATTGGATGGCCGTGCGGTATTGGCGGCAGTGGAGCGGATGTCCGAGCAGGCGCCGGATTACGCCAGTGCGCTCGCAGAAATGTTGGCGGTATTGCACCGTATTGCGATTGCCCAAGCGCTGCCGGAAGCGGTAGACAACAGCCACGGTGATCGCGAGCGCATTATGCAACTCGCACAGCAATTGCCATCGGAAGATGTACAGCTGTTTTATCAAACCGCTTTATTAGGCCGCCGCGATTTACCGCTCGCGCCCGATCCCCGCGCCGGATTTGAAATGGTATTGCTGCGTATGTTGGCCTTTAAGCCGCAGGGTGTAATGGAAGTACCCACGCAAGCATTGCCACAATCAACTACACAGATTAAACCCGCCGCTGCAGCTGCAGCTGCTGTTGCAGTGCCAGTGGCCGCTCCGGCTCCCGCGCCACAAGTCATTAACTCACCTGTTGCAGTTGCTCCAGTGGTTGAAGCTGCGCCACCTGTTGCTCCGGCTTCGGCTGCCAGTTCTGCTCCACAATCTGCACCGGCTGCATCCGCCCCGCCGGTGATCGAAGCGGGATACGGCGATGTTCCGACTGATGACTACGTGCCTGCCGAGGAAGATGAATACGAGCCAGTGCCAGCGTACTACGAAGCACCAGTTGCCGCCGCGCCCGAGGTAAATGAACCAAAAAAGCCTGAGGCGGCGCAGCCGCCGGTAGTTACAGCGGCGGCAATCCCGGAAGTCACTCCTACTGCAGTACAACATGTAGCTGAACCTGCTAAAGCGCCTGCGCCAAAAACACTGCGCAAGGTGCCCTATGAGCAAGCCAGCCCAGCTGATTGGACTGAAATTTATTTAGGTTTGGGTGTGACCGGTATTTTGCAAAGTACCGTGGCGAACTGCCAGATGACCCAGCGTCAGGGCAATGATTTTTATTTTGTATTGGATAAAAACAACAGCACCCTGTACGACACAAGTCATGAACAACGTCTTGCCGATTTGCTCAGCGATTATTTTGTCGAACAGGTGCGCGCCCATATCCAGCTGGGTGATATTACCGCTGAAACGCCAGCGGCGATGGCAATTCGTTTGCGCGAGGAGCGTCTGCAAGATGCTATCAACGCAATCCACAATGATCCTATAGTGCAGCAATTGATTGCCCAATTTGATGCGACGCTGCGCGAAGAAACAATACAACCTATTTAATATTTGATGATTTCATTCATTTAATTATTTGACGAAAGGGGATGCTATGAAAGGTCTTGGCGATTTGATGAAGCAAGCACAAGAAATGCAAGCCAATATGCAGAAGATGCAAGAAGACTTGGCCAAAGCAGAAGTCACCGGTTCAGCCGGTGCGGGTTTAGTCAGTGTAGTAATGACTGGCCGCCACGATGTAAAACGCGTGAACATAGATGCAAGCTTGATGACTGAAGACAAAGAAATGTTGGAAGATTTATTGGCTGCCGCAGTGAATGATGCGGTGCGTAAAATTGAAATGCAAAGCCGTGAAAAAATGGAGAAAATGACATCCGGCATGGGTATTCCACCGGGTTTCAAAATGCCATTTTGATTGTGGGGCGCTACGCCTATTTAAATTGTGGGGGCGCTGCTTGCTGCGCCCAAAAAAATACACAACATTAGGGCGCAGCAAGCGGCGCCCCTACAAAATTGGAAACTGAATGTTCAGCCCGCTAATCGATGACCTTATGGCTTCCTTGCGCTGTTTACCCGGCGTGGGCCCCAAATCTGCCCAGCGAATGGCGCTGCATTTGTTAGAGCGCGACCGCGCGGGCGCCGAGCGTCTTGCCCAGAGTTTGCACAAAGCTGTCGAGGGGGTTGGCCGCTGTCAACGCTGCCGCACGCTCACCGAGCAAACACACTGTGGTATTTGTGCGAATAATCGCCGCGACAACAGTTTGCTCTGCGTAGTTGAAACCCCGGGTGATGTGTTAGCGATTGAACAGGCGGGCACTTATCAGGGGAAATATTTTGTGTTGCTCGGTCATTTGTCGCCGATCGATGGTATCGGCCCTGAAGATATAGGTGTTGATCAATTAATTAGTTTGTTGCAACAAGAACCGATCACCGAAGTGATTCTTGCAACCAATCCCACCGTAGAAGGTGAGGCGACTGCTTATTACATTAGTGAGCGCGCCAAAAATTTAAATGTGACTGTTTCGCGTATTGCCCATGGTGTTCCACTCGGTGGCGAGTTGGAATTTATCGACGGCGGTACACTTGCTCATGCCTTTTCCTCTCGCAGAAGTTTGTAATCTTAATGCTAATTCCGAGTGAACCAATCTGGATTGATCAGGACGATCAATTAGCCGAGTTGTGCGCTACCTGGCGTCAACAAGCGGCAATTGCGGTGGATACCGAATTTATGCGCAGCGATACCTTTTATCCAATCGCGGGTCTGCTGCAAATCGGCGATGGCAAAGGCTGCTATTTAATTGATCCGCTGGCGATACAAAATCTTGCGCCGCTGCGCGAGCTGATGCTCGACACTGCGGTAACCAAAGTGCTGCATTCCTGTTCGGAAGATTTGGAAGTATTTCAACGTTGGTTGGGTATCGTGCCCGCGCCTTTGTTTGATACACAAATCGCCGCCGCGTTTGCCGGTTTGGGCTTTAGCCTGGGCTATTCGGGATTGGTTAAAAGTCTATTAACGATCGAAATCCCCAAAGATGAAACCCGCTCCGATTGGTTGCAGCGCCCGCTCAGTGTGGCGCAATTAAATTACGCTGCATTGGATGTTGCACACATGTTGATTGTGTACGGAAAATTATTGCAACTGCTTAAAACCAGCGAGCGTTTGGAGTGGGTCAAAAGCGATTGTGCCGACTTGGTAACCAATGCACGCAAAACAGATGATTACAGCGATGCTTATCAAAAAGTGGGATTTGCTTGGAAGCTGCGCCCACAAGAGTTGGCGATTTTAAAGCAGTTATGCATTTGGCGTGAACGCGAAGCGCGCGCGCGCGACCTGCCGCGCAATCGTTTGATTAAAGAGCCATCGCTGTGGGAAATCGCCCGTAAAAGAATTCAGGATGTAGCGCACCTGGCCAAAGTGGCGGATATTCCATCGCGCACATTAAAAAACGACGCTGACACAATTTTACAGATTGTGCGCGATGCGCTTGAGCTAAATGAATCCAGTTGGCCTGCGCGTCTCGATCCGCCCTTGGCGCAGAGCGAAGGGCCACTGATGAAAACACTCAAAAATTATGTGCGTGAATATGCAGAGCAGGCGCAGTTACCGCCGGAAGTATTAATCCGTAAAAAGGATTATGAATATTTAGTGCGCTCGGGCATGCATGGCGGTCAATACCAATTACCGGAACGGCTGTTGGGTTGGCGCTTTGCGTTGATCGGGGAGGGGCTGCTTAATTTGGTGAGCTCTCAATCACCACACACTGAAACACATTAACGCAGCGGATATTGGCTATGAAAATTATTTGTGAAATTTACCGCAGCCCCAAAGAAGAAGGTATGTACCTCTACGTAAAAAAAGAAGAGGGTTTAACCAAGGTGCCAGAGGAGCTGTTAAAGATTTTTGGTAAACCGCAGCAGGCGATGGTGCTGTTATTAACACCGGGTAAAAAACTGGCCCATGCCAGCGTAGATAAAGTAGCGGAAAGCTTGGAGTCACAGGGATTTTATTTACAATTGCCACCGCGCAATGAACGCGACCCGGAAGCTGAGCGTTTGCGTGCGCTCAATTCAAAATTGTCTGGTCAATAATTCGGATACTTTTGTTACCCACTTGGAAAGATCATGGCACAACAGGTTTTTTGGCTAGCAAAAACACTAGAGCAAATGTCAGCGGAGGAATTTGAATCCCTCTGCGATGGTTGTGGTAAATGCTGCCTGCATAAATTAGAAGATGAAGACGATGGCGCGGTGTATTACACCAATGTCGCCTGTCGCTATTTGGATCATGACACATGCCGTTGTCAGGAATACACTGAGCGCCAGCGCTTGGTAGAGGCTTGCGCGGTGTTGTCGCCTGAATCTGTAAAAGAAACTTACTGGTTGCCAGAAACCTGCGCTTATCGCTTGGTGGCCGAAGGAATTCCGCTATTTGACTGGCATCCACTGATTTCGGGTGATGTTGAATCGGTGCACACGGCGGGTATATCAGTGCGCGGCAGGGTGGTGCATGAAAATAGCGTGAATCCAGATGATCTGGAAGATCATGTTGTGCGTTGGGTCAATTAACCGGCTAAGAGCCTGATTAGGGGCGTGAGGAGACTTGTTCGTGGAAAGTATGACTGACTATCAATATGCTTGGATGATGTACCTGTTCGGTGCCGTCGGTTGCAGCCTCGCCGCTTGGTTGCTATTTCGCCGCGCTGGTCGTGCATGGGTGCATTTTGTGGTAATCACCGTGATGGTAATTTTATTCACTCCTTATGCCGTTGATGCGGAAACCATGACCATGGCGCCCGCGGTTTATACGCTGTTATTCGGCTTCATGGAGGGCGGCTTTATTGCGATCAAGCCGGTATTGAAAGTGATGTTAGGGCTTTGGATTGGAACTTTGGTGCTATCACTTATTTATCAATTGCTGACCCGTAATCGCAGTCAGGCGCAACCGCAAGCTGTTCATCGACAAAAACATACCAAAGAGCGTCACTATGATGAGGAGTACGCCGAGAGTGCGCGCCGCGCTTCTACTCGCCCCTTAACACGTGAAGAGCGAATGGCGCGGGATGAGTTGATGCATGAAGAGCCGATACGCGCGGTTCGTTAGCCCTCAGTGTGTTTGAATGATTTGCGATATTAAAGCCAGCCTCAGTGCTGGCTTTTTACTTTTTTCCTCTTCCGTTTTTCTAAGTCTCGCTGATGCTCAAAATGGCGAAATAGCTGTGAGCTGCTATAACTAATGGCGATATCAGCACAAAAAAGCGGCAGATTACCGCTGCATTTGCGCTGGAGTGACTACTTATGGAAACTCTCATGCGACATTTTATTCATCTACTAACACTTATCGTCTTAGTTTTGGCGCCAGGGCTTTTTTCAGCAGCGTCGGCTGTGGCTAATGAGCAGGCCAAACCTCTGCCTGCTGACGTCAGGGTGATTATCGATATCTCCGGCAGCATGAAAAAAACGGATCCACAGAATTTGCGCAAACCTGCAGTGGATTTAATCGTGCGGCTCTTGCCTGACAACAGTAAAGCGGGGCTTTGGACCTTTGGTCAGTCAGTTAATATGCTGATGCTTCATCGAGTGGTTGACCTACAGTGGCGTAATGAAGGCGCCCAAAAAGCGACTTCGATTAATTCGGTGGCACTGTTTACCAATATTGGCGCTGCACTGGAAAAAGCGACTGAAGATTACGCAACTCCTGCAAAAGATTATCGCCGCAATATTATTTTACTCACCGATGGTGTAGTGGATGTAAGCCAAGAGGCGGTCGTTAATTTAAATGAACGCAAGCGTATACTGACTGAATTGTTGCCGCGTTTAAAAGCATCAGATTATCGCATTCACACTATTGCCCTCTCTGCCGATGCAGATCATGAGTTAATGAAAAAACTGTCGCTTGCCACCGACGGTATTTTTGAAGTAGCTGAGACAGCCGATGAATTAATGAGTACTTTTTTACGCATTTTTGATCAGGCCGTACCGGCTGAACGTGTCCCGCTCGATGAAAATGGTTTTCTGGTCGATGCGAGTATTCAAGAATTTACCGCGCTGATTTTTCGCAAGGCAGAAGTGCCATCCACCATTATTGTTGCGCCAGATGGTAAGGAGTACAGCGATACTGACCCCAAAAATAACGTCAACTGGTATCGCACCAGCAAATACGATTTGATTACCGTACAGAAGCCTGTTCCGGGTCAGTGGAAAGTCAAAACGGATATGGATCCGGGCAGTCGCGTAACAGTGGTTAGTAATTTGCAACTAATTGTGCAGCCGTTAAAAAGTAATATCCGTTCTAATCAATCATTGGGGTTGGTCTACTCCTTTCAGGAAAATAATCAAACCATTACCAATAAAGATTTTCTTGGTGTGTTGGCAGGAAAGGTGCTGATTACCAGTCCGGCCTCTCACGAGGTTACTGAAATTGAGTTGACTAACGCTGTGCCCGCAGACGGAGTTTTTCAGCAAGAGTTAAACGGTTTTGCTGGGCAGGGTGAGTATGACGTCACTCTTGTTATTGATGGCAAGACCTTTAAGCGCGAATATATTCATCATCTCAATATTACTGATTCCGCGTTTAAATTGGAGAAAAGTCAATCTGAGCAAGCAGGTAAAAAGACTTGGAGTTATCGCTTGGCTGCTGATTTGGAAACAGTTGATATTGCCAGTACTCAGGTCATAGCAAAAATTAAAAATTCCAAAGAGAAAAGTTTAGAGCAGAAACTCAATACGATTGCAAAAGAGTATTGGGAGTTTTCGTTTGCGCCCATGCAGGCGGCTAAATATGAAATTGAGCTACAGGTCGAAGGAAAATATATTGATGGCAGCCCTTTAAGTGAAACGATTAACGCCGATCAGTTTTATTTTCCCGATGAGGCCACTGTGTTGGCCGCAGCATCACCCAAACCGACTAAGGTGGAATCTGCTGCAAATGAACCTGAAGTTGCGGTTGAGTCTGAAGCAGAGCCTGCAGCAGAACCCACCGAAGAGAATCCCAGCAATCTGTGGTTATACGTTGGCTTGGGAATTGGCAATCTGATCGTGGTGTTGTTAGGTTACTTTGCCTATCGCTTAATTTCCGGCAAGGGCAGCAAAGACGAATTAGCAGAGATTGAAAAAACATTAACCACAGATACAGCGAATTTGAAGAAGGATGCAGATAAAAAAACCACCATTGATGTGGCAGATGATGAGACGGAGCATATTCCCATCGGAGAGATGACGAACTCCGAGGCGCCAAATGCCGAAACATCCGATTCAGAAATGAGTATGCCGGACGATTTGATGGCAGATAATTTATTTCCGTTGGATAATATGGACGATTCGGATGGCGATAAAAAATAAATTCCTCTATGAGTGCAAAAGATACTGCATCTTTCTCAACGACTGATCTATATAGCGGCTTTCGGCTCATTGACCCAGAAAGCCATCCACTGATTGATCGGTTTTATCGCGCTCAGGGTTACAAAGTAAAATGTGGTGCGAAAGAGCGTGTGTACGCTATTGCTGCCGAGAGTAAGGGGGTTATCGCGGCTGCTCGCTTAGTGCCGCAAAGCTCGGGGCATTTTTGGTTGCGTAACCTATTAGTGGTGAATGATTGGCGCGGGCAAGGCATAGCAACAGGGTTGATGCTGCAGTTGTTGCCGAATTTGGCGCCGCAGGGTTGCTATTGTTTTGCGCTGCCGCATTTAACTGATTTTTATAGCACACTAGGGTTTACGCAAAATCCCGCACATTGCCCTGAGGACATTCTCCGCACCTATAAGACTTATCGCTCCCGTGGGCGAGATTGGGTGCTGATGGGATTTATTCAGGGTTGAATCAAATATATTTATCCCCACCATAGAGAGAGGCAACTAGCAGCGGGGTACATCCCTACCTATAGTCGTTTCAAGCTCTAGTCGTTTCTAGTCAGTTTATTAACCGGTAATAAGGAGTCACTATGAATATTGATATCGGGATTTCTCAAGCCCATCGCGAGGACATCGCCAAAGGGCTGTCTCATCTGCTGGCCGATACCTATACCCTCTATTTAAAAACCCATAATTTCCACTGGAATGTGACTGGCCCCATGTTCCAGACACTGCACTTAATGTTTGAAACGCAATATACCGAATTGGCACTGGCGGTAGATGTGATCGCCGAGCGCATTCGCTCATTGGGCTTTCCTGCCCCCGGTACCTATAAACAATACGCAGCAATGAGTAGCATAAAAGAGCAAGAGGGGATCCCTCAGGCACAAGAGATGATCAAATTGTTGGTTGAAGGGCAAGAAGCTGTGGTGCGCACCGCACGTTCGCTCTACCCATCAGTAGAAGCGGCCAGTGATGAAGCCACCGCTGATCTGCTCACCCAGCGTATTCAATTACACGAAAAAACTGCATGGATGTTGCGCAGTTTGCTGGAGTGACAGTGAGCACGGACACAGTAATGTTTAATTAAAATGAGAGCCTGCGGGCTCTTTTTTATTGCCCGGAATAAATTGATTGTTGTCTCGTCAAAGAAAATTTTTTGGTTGAAAGATAATCGTACGACTTGGTTTGTTTTTCCAGAACGCCCGCAAAAAAGATGAGACGGGCGCTAAATTCGATCGGTTTATATTTTATCTTCATTGGTATATTTTTTTGTTAACGTTATGAATTTAAAAGGATTTATTGTTGATACGGATAGGTTTTATTTATCTGAACTTCCCACGTTGTAAAAATCTGGGTTACTCGGACGCCTCACTTCTTGCGAACCTGTAAACATGCACTGGGATCTAAGAAATAAGTATTTGATCCCGGTAAAAACGACAGCAAGACCAGTAGGGTAACTGGCTAAGGATGCCCCATCGGCGGCAGACCCATAACAGCGAGTTACGATAACAATAAACAGTTCGAGGATTAAGTTCATGCAAACCCCAAACAGTTTTAAAAAGAAGATAATCGCAAGTGCTATTGCTACTTATGCATTGGCTGGTTTCAGCGGTATGGTTGCAGCACAAGACGGTGCCGTCGAAGAAGTCGTGGTGACGGGTATTCGCGCATCGTTGCAGGCATCGATGGATATCAAACGCTCCGCTGCTGGTGTGGTTGATGCCATTTCTGCAGAAGATATTGGCAAGATGCCAGACACCAACTTGGCTGAATCGCTTCAGCGGATTACCGGCGTATCGATTGATCGTGCTGGCGGTGAAGGCTCCAAAGTCACTGTTCGCGGTTTTGGTGCGGATTACAATTTGGTCACGCTGAATGGTCGTGCTATGCCATCCTCAGGGTTTGATTCGCGCTCTTTCGAGTTCGCTGATTTGGCCTCGGAAAGTGTGAGTGGTCTTGAAGTATATAAAACCGGTCGAGCGAACGTAGCCAGTGGCGGTATCGGTGCAACAATCAATATCAAAACAGCGCGGCCATTAGACGCTCCAGGCCTTAAGATGACCGTTGGCGCCAAGGGCGTACACGACACCACTGTGCGCGAAGGCGACTCAATCACCCCCGAAATTTCAGGCTTGTTTAGCAATACCTTCGCTGACGATACCATTGGGGTAAGCTTGAGCGGCAGTTACCAAAAACGCGATCAAGGCAACTCTGGCGCATACAGCCAGCAGTGGAATACCAAAGTGTGGGATGCCGCAAACGGTAATGCCAACATCACTTCAAGACCTACAGCGCTGGTCGAAAATGCCCCGGCAGACAAGCAACTCTTCTCTACTCCTATTGACTACCGTTTAACCTTGGGCGATCAAGAGCGCGAGCGTACAAATGGCCAGTTGACGCTGCAATACGCACCGACAGAAAGATTGAAAGCGACTCTGGATTACACCTATTCGGAGCTGGAGTGGCATCAGCAACGTATTGAGCAATCGCTGTGGTTTGTTTCCACTGGCACTCACATCGTGTTTGACGATCAAACAGTTAAAACCCCGGTTTTGATGACTGAATTGATTGATACACCCAAAGACATCAGCTTTGCTCGTCAGGTTCAGGGCAATATCCGCGAGAACAATGCGGTTGGTTTTAATCTTGAATTTGAAGCAACCGATGATTTGAGTTTCGTTTTCGATTATTTCACGGCGGAAGCCACCACCAAAGAATACGATCCACGCGGTAATCTGAACCTGTCTGTTGCGGCAAACGTGGTGAAAGAGCAAACCTTGGAGTGGAACACCGGCTTACCGATTATGAGCGTCATCATTGACGATAGCGTGTCAGGTAACGGCAACGGTGTATTGGATGCTGCTGACATGACCACCACAGCAGGTACTACCAACTACAACTGGGTAGAAAATGATATAGAACAAGCGCGTTTAGACGGTGCGTACAAGTTTGAAAATAGCAGTTTGGAATTTGGTATCGAAAGCCGTACCAATGATTACCTGGGCCGAGCGCGTGGCGACTGTTGTATTGTGTTTGGCGATTGGGGTGGCGCAAATGCCAACGACGTGCCGGACAGCTTCTGGAGTTCCCGCAACTTCCTGAAGGATTTCGATGGCTACAATTTGGGTAATTCGTTCACCCAAGGCATAGATTATGACTTCGATGAAGTTGCACAATGGGTTGAGAGCCAAAATGGCAAGCTGCCTAATTTCCGTGATTTTCCACCGAGTGGTAAGTTCGAAGCCAAACCGCGCATCTCAACGTATCGCGGTATCGAAGAAGAAGTGCAAGCCGCCTATTTGCAATATAAGTTGAGCAATGAAATCGCCGGATTGCCCTACAACCTGTTGGCCGGTGTACGCTATGAAAAAACCGATGTTACCTCCAGCACCAATGCGGCAAACCCTACCCGTATTCGCTGGACCGGCGACGACGACTTTATTGCTGATGCTTCATCCGAGCTGAGCGCTTTTAGTCGTAAAGCCAGCTACAGCCACACCTTGCCAAGTTTGGATTTCGATATTGATCTGACCGACGACATCAAAGCCCGTGCCTCGGTAAGCGAAACTATTGCGCGCCCAACTTACGGCAATTTGCGTGCGGATATAGGTGTAGGCGACTTCCGCAGTTACACCGCTGACCAAGGCAACCCGGGTCTGTTACCGCTAGAATCGCAAAATTTTGATTTGTCTGCAGAGTGGTATTACGGCGAAACCAGCTACGTTTCTGTTGGTTATTACAGAAAGAAAGTAGATAACTTCAACAGCACCCAGGCAATTGACGGCACGCTGTTTGGTTTGCGCGATGTCACCAAAGGCCCGCGTGCAGAAGCGGCGCGTGCACAATTAGCGGCGGCAGGCAATACCACTCCAAGTGCACAACAAGTGTACGATCAAGTGCTGGCAAACCAAGGTGATGTTGGTCCAAACGGAAACGTGATTCCAAACGATCAAGATCCATTGGCGATATGGCATATCAATACGCCGATCAACAACAAACAAGCCACTATCGACGGATTTGAATTTGCCTTTCAACATATGTTTGGTGAATCAGGTGTTGGTGTATCAGCAAACTACACCACCGTAGATGGCGATATTGCCTACGACAACAACAAGTTGGGCACTCAGTTTGCGCTGGTGGGCATGAGCGACTCTGCAAACGCTGCAGTGTTCTATGAAAACTACGGTGTTGCTGCACGTATTGCCTATAACTGGCGTGACAAGTTCCTTGATACAACTAACCAGTACAACAACGAACCGGGTTACACCGAAGCGTTTGAAACTGTCGATGCAAGTATCAGCTATGACTTTAACGACAATGTTACTGTGTCACTGGAAGCATTGAATTTGTTTGGTGAAGACAAGCGTCGCCACGGCCGTACCGAAGTGCAACTGTGGAACCTTGAAATTCTTGGCCCACGTTATACCTTGGGTGCACGTTATACCTTCTAATTCAACCTAAACGTGTTTGATAAAAGCCGCTGGAGACAGCGGCTTTTTTATTGCGAAACCAAGTATAAATAACCCTGTGTAACCCAGGCATCTGTACTGCTTTTTGATTGTCTAGCTGGGGTAATGGCGTGAAGTCATTTAACTCTGATTCAAATCAATTGAGTTTGGACCTCGATTAATGTTCAAATCTATCCCTCTGCTAATACGCAATCGATCACAAAATAAGCGAAGTAAATTCCATGTTGGCAATTAAGACCCTCGTAAAAGAAGTTCATGGTATAGATCCAAACAACATTCCCCCTGAAATTCTGACCTCGGAACAGCCTCTTATCCTCAAAGGGCTGGCCAGTCATTGGCCGCTAACCCAAGCAGGCCTGGTCTCTGATGAGGAGGCGATTGCTTACTTAAGATCGTTTTATGAGGATAAAACCGTAGGGGCGTTTTTTGGCGCACCCGAAAACGAAGGCTACTATTTCTATAACGCCGATATGAGCGGCTTGAACTATCGCAGCGAGCGAGCGCGTCTCGACGCAGTTCTGGACGCGATTCTTGCTCATAAAAATGACCCCCAACCGCCGACGTTTTATGTAGGCTCCACCACGGTTGATGTTTGCTTGCCGGGAATGCGCGAGCAAAATAATAATGTGGCTATCCCTTTTCCCGATGCGCTGGTCAGTATTTGGATGGGTAATAAATCCCGTATCGCCTGTCATTATGACGCGCCGGATAACTTGGCCTGCAGCATTGTTGGCAAGCGTCGCTTTACTGTGTTCCCACCGGAGCAGGTAGAAAATTTGTACCCGGGGCCACTGGATTTTAATCCGGCTGGGCAGCAAATCAGCTTGGTTGATTTTGCCAAACCGGATTTTGAAAAATTTCCACGCTTTCGTCTCGCGATGGAGGCGGGGCAGGTGGCCAATCTGGAACCGGGCGACGCTTTGTTTGTGCCTAGTATGTGGTGGCATCACGTCGAAGGCTTGAGCACCTTTAATGTGTTGGTCAACTACTGGTGGCGCAACGTGCCGAAATTTATGGGGCCTGCGATCAACGTGCTGAAACATGCCATGCTCAGCATTCGCGATTTACCTGAAAAAGAAAAAGCCGCTTGGAAAGCCCTGTTTGATTATTACATTTTCAGCGAGCAACCCCATGCAGCGGAAAATATTCCTCCTGCGGCGCAAGGTGTATTGGCACCAATGGATGATTTACAGGCCCGTCAGCTGCGCGCCTGGTTAATCAATCGCTTGAATCGGTAATTGATCAATCCTAAGTGTTTGAATCTGCGTTAGTCCCCGCTGTATTATCCCCCCGCCTATTTACCGGCGCGATGAATTCGCATCGCGTCGGCTAGCAATTGCAGCATGCGGGTCGATATGTCAAATATATGGTTAAGTTATAAACAATCCATCGTCGATGTGATGGGGCAAGATAGGCACAAACTGGTGCGCCGTTTGAGTGAAATTGAAAAACTCGCGCGTGCAGATAAGCCCTATGATGTTGCATTGGAAAAGTGGCACAGCCAATTGGCGCAGTCACAAGCTGCGGTGGCGCGCCGCAAATTGCTGGTGCCCACCGAGATTGAATTTCCCAACTTGCCCGTCTGTGAAAAACGTGACGAGATTGCCCAAATCATTGCCAAGAATCAGGTGGTGGTATTAGCGGGTGAAACCGGCTCGGGCAAAACCACCCAGATCCCCAAAATTTGTTTGACCATTGGTCGTGGTGTTAGCGGCTTGATTGGTCACACCCAGCCGCGCCGTATCGCCGCCAATACGGTGGCTAATCGCATTGCCGAAGAATTAAAAACGCCGCTCGGTGAAAAGGTGGGTTATCAAGTTCGTTTTAGCGATCAGTCCAACGAGAACACCCTCATCAAAGTGATGACCGATGGTATTTTGCTGGCTGAAATTCAACACGATCCCTTCTTGAATAAATACGATACGCTCATTATCGACGAAGCCCATGAGCGCAGTTTGAATATTGATTTTTTGCTCGGTTATTTAAAGCAACTGTTAAGCAAGCGCCCGGATTTAAAATTAATTATCACCTCCGCAACTATCGACCTTGAGCGCTTTTCACAGCATTTTAATAATGCGCCGATTGTTGAAGTTTCCGGTCGCACTTATCCAGTGGAGGTCTGGTATCGCCCACTGTATGAATTTGAAAACAGCGATGATAATGAAAATGAACCCGATCAGTACGCCGCGATTGTCGATGCAGTACATGAAATTGAGCTGCACGAAAAAACCGGTTCCGGCGCACGCGGCGGCGACATTCTCATTTTTTTAAGCGGTGAACGTGAAATTCGCGAGGCTGCAGAAGCATTACGCAAAGCGCAATTTGCTCATATGGAAGTCATTCCTTTTTATGCGCGGCTGAGTTTGGCTGAGCAGCAAAAAGTATTTGCGCCACATACCGGGCGGCGCATTGTATTGGCGACCAACGTAGCTGAAACCTCAATTACCGTACCGGGCATTCGCTATGTGATCGACCCGGGATTTGCGCGTATTAGCCGCTATTCCTATCGCACTAAAGTACAGCGTTTGCCGATTGAACCGGTTTCACAGGCCAGCGCTAATCAGCGTAAGGGCCGCTGTGGCCGTGTGGCCGAAGGAATTTGTATTCGCTTGTATAGTGAAGAGGATTTTAATTCGCGCCCGGCGTTTACAGATGCAGAAATCTTGCGTACCAATCTCGCGGCAGTTATTTTGCAAATGCTGCAACTGCGTATGGGTGACATACATAAATTCCCCTTTATTGATGCGCCGGATCATCGTCTGATTAGCGATGGTTTTAAATTGTTGGAAGAGTTACACGCGGTAAATAGTAAAAATCAATTGACCCCAGTCGGACAGCAGCTGAGCAAATTGCCGCTTGATCCACGGCTTGCGCGCATGTTGCTCTCGGCGCAGGAGCAGGGCTGTGTACGCGAGTTATTAATTATCTCCAGTGCGCTTTCAGTGCAAGATCCGCGCGAGCGACCGGTTGAAAAACAGCAAGCAGCTGACCAGAGCCATCGCCGTTTTTGGGCAGAGCACACGGACTTTGTCGGTTTTGTAAACCTGTGGGATTATTTTGAAACCCAACGGCAGGCGCTCACGCAAAACCAATTGCGCAAGCTCTGCAAAAAAGAATTTTTATCCTATTTACGTTTGCGCGAGTGGCGCGATGTACACCATCAGTTGTGCGTTGCAGTAAAAGATTTGGGTATTCGCGTGAATAGCGAGCCAGCCAATTATGAGTCTATTCACAAAGCTTTATTGACGGGATTGTTAGGTAACTTGGGATTTAATCACGAAGAGCGTGAATACTCAGGTGCACGTAATCGCAAATTTTCAATCTTTCCTGGTTCATCGCTCGCTAAAAAAACACCCAAGTGGATTATGGCGGCGGAGCTGATTGAAACCTCTAAATTATTCGCCCATACCGTTGCCAAAATAGAACCCGAGTGGGTGATTGAAGCAGCCGAACATTTGGTAAAACGCCAACATTTTGAGCCCCATTACGATAGCCGCAGCGGGCAGGTAATGGTGTTTGAAAAAATTACTCTTTATGGTTTGACCATTGTTGAGAAAAAATCGGTCAGCTACAGCCATATAGACCCTGCACAGTGCCGCCAGGTATTTATTCGCGCTGCGCTGGTGGAAGGCCAGTATGACCAGCATCCAAAACGCAAAAGTTTGCCTAATAAAAATCCTGCGACAGATTTTTTTGCGCATCAACAACAATTGTTAACTGAACTGGAAGATTTGGAATCAAAAGCTCGCCGCCGCGATATTGTGGTGGATGAGCAAGTCATTTTTGATTTTTACGATGAGCGCATTCCAGACAATATATTCAATCTGGCCGGGTTTGAGGCTTGGCGAAAAAAAATCGAGAAAGACAATCCCAAATTATTATTTCTCACCCGCGAAACCCTAATGCGCCATGGCGCTGGCGATATTACCCAAGCGCAATTTCCCAATGAATTGGAATGGCGCGGCATGGTGTTTCCGCTCAGCTACCATTTTGAACCTAATCACGCGTTTGATGGGGTGAGCATTCATGTTCCCATGAGCGTTTTGCATCAAGTGCCAGAACAGCGCCTGGAATGGTTAGTGCCCGGTATGTTGCGTGAAAAATGTATTGGCTTGATTAAATCGCTGCCTAAAAATCTACGCAAACATTTTGTTCCCGTACCGGATGTGGTGGATAAAATTCTCGCAACCCTCGCGCCAGATAATAAACCCTTAACGGAAGCCTTGGGGCTGCAATTAAAACGCTTGACCGGTATCGATGTCCCAAAAGAGGCTTGGCTTGAAACCAACGTGGATGATTACTACCGATTTAATATCCATGTGGTAGATGACAAAGGCAAAATCATTGCTAGCGGCCGCGACTTAACACCGCTGCGCGAAAAATATCGCGAGCGCGTGCAACAAAATATCCAATCAGCTGCAACCAATATTGAGCGCGAAGGTATTACCGCGTGGGATTTTGCCGAGCTGCCGCAAGCCATTCAATTGCCGCGTGGCGGTATTAGTATTCGCGCCTATCCGGCACTGGTTGATAAACAGACTTCAGTGGCATTGCAGGTGTTGGACAATCCTATGCAGGCGCTGGACGCAACCCAGCGCGGGCTTGCGCGGTTGGTGTCTTTATCGCTGGCGCAAACAGTAAAGTATTTGCAAAAAGAATTATTAAAAGGGCAAGAGGTCGCATTGACGTTGGCAGGCATTGGTAACCGCGAACAAGTCGCCAATGATTTAATTATGGCGGCGATCAAACAGCTAGCACTGCCCGAACAGCACAATTTGCCGCGTACGCAAGCTGTGTTTGATGAGCGGGTTAATCTGACAAAAGATAAATTAATTGCCCATGCACAAGAGCTGGCCAATCATTTGGTGACGAGCTTGAAGTTATTGGTGGATATCAAAAAACAACTTAAGCAGCAAAAAAATATGCTTATGTTGGCTTTTACTATTAGTGATATTAATCAACAGCTCACGCAATTGTTTTACCCGGGCTTGGTGTATAAAACCCCTGCGCAATGGTTGCAGCAATACCCTAAATATATGCGTGGTATTCAGCAGCGTTTGGAAAAAGCGGCGCTCAATCCGCAAAAAGATAAACTGCAACTGGCGGAAGTTGCGCCACATTGGCAGCGTTTGGTGGACTATCTAGCGAAGGAGGGCGACTATCGCTTAGCGCAAAATAACGCTTTACTGGATTACCGCTGGTGGATTGAAGAGCTGCGCATTTCCCTTTTTGCACAAACGTTGAAAACCCAAGTTCCGGTATCTGATAAACGCCTAGACAAACAATGGGAACAGGCAATGCAGGAGGCGCAAAGTTAAAAAGTGTATAGCCAGTGTAACAAAACCGGTGTTGCGGCATCTACCTGTTACCATTTGGCTGGATGCTGTTTACCTTTTTCGAAAAGTGAGGGTAATCACTGGCTCTGCTGCTTTGGCTATGTTAGTTTTTCACGGGCTTGCAAGCCCTAACGACACCTAAATCCACTGGAGTTAATTACTATGAATAACAAAATTTCTTCTATGTCTGCATTGTTTGGTGCTGCTGTTGTTGCATCGGCTGCTTTGGCCCCTTTAGCATCTGCTGCAGATGTTGGCTTCGCTGCTACCTCATTGAATGCAGGTTATACCTTGGCAGAAAATGATGCTGCAAAAACCGACGGCGAGCATAAGTGTGGTGAAGCCAAATGCGGTGCCGACAAAAAAGCCGAAGGTGAGCACAAGTGTGGTGAAGCAAAATGTGGCGCCGATAAAAAAGCCGAAGGTGAAGGCAAGTGCGGCGAAGGCAAGTGCGGTGCCGATAAAAAAGCCGCAGGTGAAGGTAAGTGCGGTGAAGGCAAATGTGGTGCAGATAAAAAAGAAAAGAAAAAAGCTGAATAATGACTATTCAGTTTACCGCTGGTGATTATACCGCTGCAGTCAGCGGCGCAGGTTTAGGTCTGCGCCGCACACTGCTCAATACCTTTGAGCAATCCACACCAGACGATATTCATTTTATGGAAGTGGCACCAGAAAATTGGATTAATATTGGTGGTCGCCTCGGTAAAAAATTTCGCGCTTACACTGAACGATTTCCATTTGTTTGTCATGGTTTGTCCTTATCCATTGGTTCGCCAGCGCCGTTAAATACTGAGTTGTTGTTCGCGATTAAACAGTTGATGCGTGCGCACGGTATTCGTTATTACAGTGAACATTTAAGCTATTGCAGTGATCAAGGTCAGCTGTATGATCTATTGCCAATTCCTTTTACGGAAGAAGCAGTAGAATATGTTGCAGAGCGTATTCAGCGCGCACAGGATATTCTTGGCCAGCGCATCGCGATTGAAAACTCCTCTTACTATTGTGCTCCGCAACAAGAAATGACGGAAAGCGAATTTATTAATGCTGTGATTAAAAAAGCGGATTGTGCGCTGTTGCTCGACGTAAATAACATTTACGTTAACAGCATTAATCATAATTACGATCCCTATGAATTTCTTGCCAGTTTACCCGGTGAGCGCACTGCCTATATCCATATCGCTGGTCACTACAAAGAGGCGGAAGATTTGCGTGTTGATACTCACGGTGCGCCGGTAATTTCCCCGGTGTGGCAATTGCTGGAGAAATCCTATGAGTTGTTTGGAGTGAAGCCTACCTTGTTGGAACGGGATTTTAATATTCCTCCGTTACCTGAATTAATGGATGAATTGGGTGAGGTAAAACAGCGCCAGCAGAAATTTTTATCGGTAACAAGATGAAAAGTTTTCAGCAAACCCAATTGCTCTTTGCCAAACACTTGCGTGAGCCTGCAATCTATCCTGCACCTGTTGATATAGAAGATCGGCGTATGGGGATTTATCGCGAGTTGATTTATAACAATATTGAAAGTTTGATTGCGACTGTATTTCCGGTATTGCGCTCAATACTAAAAGATCAACAATGGCATGTAATGATGCGGGATTTTATTCATCACCATCAGTGCCAGACACCGTATTTTTTGGAAATTAGTGAAGAATTTTTACAATATCTGGCGCAGGAGCGCGGTTTGCGTGAAGGCGATCCGCCATTTTTGCTGGAGCTTGCGCACTACGAATGGATTGAGTTGGCGCTTGATGTCAGCGAAGAAATAATTCCTGATGCAGGTAACTTGCCTGATGATCTTCTGCTGGCCAGACCTCGCATTTCCCCTTTGGTCGCCAATTTGAGCTATCAGTTTCCGGTACATAAAGTCTCCCCTAATTTTCAGCCTCAAACCGTTACACCAACGCAACTTGTGGTTTATCGCAACCGTGCCGATAAGGTCTGTTTTATCCAGGCTAATCCGCTAAGCCAACGGCTCTTGGCCTTGCTGCAATCTCACTCGTTATCATTGGATGAAACCCTGCGCCTAATCGCCGATGAATTACAGCAGCGTTCATATGATGAACTGGCAAGCGATGCTCAAACTTTAATCAAATCATTTTATTCTTCTGGGGTGGTCAGTCACTTTGACTAAATATTGCGCTTTATTGAGTCGTCTAATTGTTCATATATGATGTTTTGATTACCAAAAGCGCAAAATTAGTGCAAAAATTTACTGAATTTGATCTAAAACCACGTTTAATCACAAAACTCTCTGTTTTTTCTTTATATAATCACCCGCCGATACTTAGTGCCTTGTCATAATTTTGTAATCTTTCGGTCACATAATGGCAATACTACTGAAACACAAGTATCACGATTTCAATATGACCTGATCCCCCGGTGTCCAGGAACTGAACACTTAAAACACACATCCAGGAGACGACTCCATGAAAAAATCATTATTGGCTTTGGTTATAGCTTCATTGTTACCAGCGGCGGCATTTGCTGATGTTACTGTTTATGGTAAAGCGAATGTGTCTTTGCAAAATGCTGACGAAGAAGTTTCTGGCAGCAAAGTAGAATTGGTGAGCAATGCTTCTCGCATTGGTTTGAAAGGCAGTGAGGAAGTAAATTCCAGTTTGAAAGTGATTTACCAATTTGAATACCAAACCGAAGTAGATGATGGTACCAACGGCAGCCAAACTTTTGGTCAACGTAATATCTTTATCGGTTTGCAAGGTTCTGCCGGTACCATTATGGGCGGCCATTTCGATACTCCCACCAAGGTTGCACAAGAGAAAGTTGACTTGTTCAATGATTTGGAAGGTGATATCAATCAGATTTTCAAAGGTGAAATTCGCGCAAGTAATATCGTTCAGTACGTAACACCTGCTTCATGGGGTGCGTTCACTTCTTCCGTTGCCTATGTAACTAAAGAAGCTGACGGTGTTGATAATGGCGTTTCTGTTTCTGTTGCTTACAACACTCCTGCTTTTTATGCAGCAGTTGCTGTTGATCAAGATGTTGAAGCAGAAGGTGTTGACTTGGTTCGTGCAGTAGCACGTGTTGTATTTGGCCCAGTACAATTAGGTGTATTGGCTGAGCAATATGAAAATGACAGCACTGGTGCTGATGAAGATGGCGCTTTTGTTTCTGCCTTGTGGAATCTGAATGACAAGTGGGCATTGAAAGGCCAATACGGTCAATCTGACGTGAAAATGGCTGACGGCGAAAGTGCTAGCATTGGTCTGGATTACAAAATGACTAAAGCTGCCACTTTGTACTCTTACGTAACTAGTGTAGAAAATGAGTTGGCATTAGCGGCTGAGCGTGACGATACCTATGTTGGTGTTGGTATCGATTTTAAATTCTAATTCACTAAGTGAACGGGTTTAAATAAACAAAGGGTGCTTCGGCACCCTTTGTTGTTTTAAGTTGAATTTTTTCTAATGATTATGCCCCTATAATTGAAGGGAGAAAATGATGAAGCGTTCAATAATTATGATGCTGGGTTTGATGGCTGCAATTTCTGTATCGGCAAAAGATGATTGTGACCCAGCAGTCGATGCTGCTGACTCAATGAATGTCAATCAACAAGATTGCGATTACAGCGACAAAGGGTTGAATGGGTTTTTGCAAAAAGCCTTTAAAAAAGGTGAAGAGGGAGCGGTGCTCGAAACCGGTAGTGCAGAAAAAAATTCTACTGGAAAGGCTCAGCCGGCGCTGGCTAAGGTACAAAAAAGTGACAGCCATTATTTCACCTTGAGTGTTGAAGTGGATCAGTGGGCGAATGTACCGCTTGCACGTACGCAGTTGTTGCCCAAAGCCTTAGAACGATGCGGTAAAGGTTTTGCCGTAATAGGAGAGCATTATCGCAGTTTGGCAATGGGTAGAATTGAATTGAGCTTACAGTTTGAATGCGATAATTAACATTTTTGTTAGAAACGATTTTAATAAAAAAGGCCACAAGTAATGTGACCTTTTTGCTGACCAGAAAACAGTTTAGTTATTTTTGATAATTCACTACGGCAATATAATGCATGGCGGTAGGTTTATCTTGTACAAAACCAGGAATAAACTTTGATTTTTTCAGTGAGCTTTCAATGCTGTCCGCGTCTGCTTTTTTGCGTAGCGCGGCCTCAATAGTGCTCACGGTTTCTACTTTTCCGTTAGCTTCAACGTTAGCCATTACACGGGTCATCTTGCCTTCGGCGAAAAATAACTTGCCATCGCCGCGCTCTTTGCCGGTGTAATTTGCATACCAATCATTGGTGTCTAATCGTTCTTGCGGTGCAAAATAATGTGTGCCGTATTGTGCTTGCAGTGTTCCTAAATTTGGCAGCAAAACAATTGGCGCCTGGGTGCCGCCAAGTGAGTAGACAACACGCATTTGCATTCTGACCGGAACGGCTTTGCCGTCGATAGTTGCGGGCTCAAAAGTCGCTGATTTGAGAGCAGACTCAGTGATATTTTGCATAGACACCAATGGGCTATTTTCGTAACAGTTAACGCTGTTAATGTTGCCAGTGGTCATTACATCTGCCTGGCAATAAACCGCAACGGTTTTTACGCCCTCACCAAATGAAGTGGGTAGGGTGATTTGTTTTCCCAGTGTTTCTACCGCGTTGCCGAATTTTGCCGGTGTATAGGCGGTGGCATAGCTCGCAATTGGGGTGATTGCCGCTACTATTAACAGAGAGCGAATGGCTTTTTTAAGGATATTTTTAGTCATAGTGTGTTCCTCGTGAATCATTAAACGGCAATCTGCACCCTTGTGGAGCATTGACTTCCGGCTTCATTGTTAGATTAGCACTCGGCTTAGCACATCAATGTGAATAGTTTGTGACAATTTTTGCTTTAAACAGCGAAAATATAAAAATTTTTGGTTATTTATCGATTTTTATTTCCAAGCCATGTCTTTTTAGTGCAGTAATTATTATTTTTGTTTTATTTGGTGCGTGTGACTGATTGGAGGTGCGCACAAAAAAGCCACCCGAAGGTGGCTTGATCAAGCCTGTAAAAACAAATCCTTATCTATCCTTAGTATTCATAGTCTCTATATTGTGAAGTGTTTTAAAAGTTATAACTAATATCCAGACTCATACTGGTGCCAACTTCCTGAGTCAGAATGGTGACGTTTTGTCCCGCAGCATTGGTCTGGCTTATCTCACGATCTTCATCTAACAGATTGCGCAGTTTTGCCTTGAAGGTTAGCTGCTCTGTTGGGTAGTAGGAGTAGGTGAAATCCAATGAACTAAAAGGTTGCTCAAAGGCGTCGTCGTGACCAGTTTCCAGTGCGGCGAAATAGACTTTTTCATCGGCAATATTATAGCTCAATGCTGCACCGTGTTTTCCGTCATCCGAGTCATAGCCTAATTGCATGTTGAGTACGTAGGGCGATTGACCACTCATTTGACGAATCGGGTTGGTAAATCCTTGTCCGTCGGGTGATACAATTTCGGAGTCACTTAAAGTTAAATTGCCTGATAAGAAGAAACCATAATCAAGATTAACTAAGCCTTCTAATTCCAAACCGTAAATCTCGCCCGATTCAGCATTATAAAATCCCATGACTATGTCGGAATCCGAACCGGGATTCAGCTTTTGTTCGATTGGGCCTGTAATATCTTTATAGAAAAAAGTTGCAGTCAGGTTGTTACCGCCATCGAAGTACCATTCACCACGTAAATCAAAATGATCCAATGTTGAAAATACCAGGTTGGGGTTGCCTTGAACGCGCAAATTTAGTTCTGGATCGATATAGGTCACATCGGATAATTCACGCAAATCAGGGCGAACTACTGTTTGCGCATAACTCAAGCGCAGCTGAAATGTTTCAGTCCACATGAAACCATCATTGATAAAAGTCAGCGCTGCAGAGGGATGCCAGTCGTCGTTACGCGAAGCAAACTTCTGATTGTCTTGCGCGAGATCTTCAATCAATTTCTGAATGGTGATGCCGGTGTAATCCAATAGATCGACGGGCAGCAGGGTGGTGCGATAATCTTCATAGCGAGCACCTGCAGTCAGGCGCCATACATCACTGAACTTCGCATCGACCATGCCGTAAAACGCATCGGTCATTTGCCCAGCAATATAACTTTCGGTACCAAAACCGCGACTCATAGTGACTTCAAAGTCGTTGTTCAGGTTGCTGATTTTGCTATCGGTAAAGACGTCACCGGGTGTGCCCAGCAGATAATCACCACCGCCGACATCAATTAACGCGGTGTAGCCGAAATATTCACGGGCTTTATCGTTGTAGCTGTAACCACCGCTTAAGGTTACTTCAGCACTCTCAAATGCCAGTGGTAATTTTGCGTTCCAACCATAACTGCGAACATCATCCTGCAAATTCAAATACGCAAATTGCGCAGAGGAGCTGGAGGTGATACGCGTGGCCAACACTTCACCCGTGGCTGGGTCAACGGTGTTGTCGCCACCAATGTTGGATGCGCCGGGAATATTGGTTTTTACACTGGAGTCTGAATAGAACCAGTCGATATCAAGATTGCCCAGCATACTGCCAGATAGCTGATCAAAACTGTGCTTTCCTAATACTTGCGATATTTCTAATTCGCGATCTTGGAAGCGTGTTTCGTAAGTGACTTTTTGATTGCCGTCGGCCAAATTGTTGTTGCTGTTTTGTGCGAAAGTAATTGCAGCTTCATCGGTCTCATTACCGATTTTCATATAGCTAGCTTCCAGTTCATGCATGTCCTGGAATTTAATGCCCACGCCAATCGAGGCTAACTCTTTGGTGTCTTCTGTGCTGCGCTTTACCGAAGCGTAAGTGACATCCGGTGAGCCGACACCTCTGCGTTCCTGATTTTTATTGCGCCATTCAGTCTTTTGCGACCAGTTAACAATGCTGCCTAAGGTCCAGTCATCACTGATATCCCAAGAGTTACCTAAAGCTACTGCGCCATTTTGATCGAGCGAGGATTTATCTTCTCTGATATCTATATCGCGATTAATAGAGAGTGCGAGGTCGCGGTTAATCTGGATAGATTGCTGTGCTTGTTCTGGAGTAACACTGTTATTAACTTCGGTGCTCAGAATGCGGCGTATGCCGTTGATATCGATGTTGCCTTGATAAGTATCCAGTGCGCTATCGATGTTTTTTGGTAAGCCGGACGTTTTTCCGCCGCCAGAGTAGGTGAGGTCGCCATTACCATTATTGGTATTGGTGCCTGTGCCCAGTGTTAAATTAAAAACAAATTCTTCGGGAACACTTTTCGTTCGAATATCGACATTACCGCCACCGAAGTGTGCAGGTAAATCCGGTGAATAAGCTTTTTGAACTTTCAGGCTTTCAACGATAGAGGCGGGGATGATATCCAGTGGTAATACGTTGCGGGTCAGCTCCGGTGAAGGAACCTGTGCCCCATTGAGTTGAACGCTGGAGTAGCGCTCACCCAGCCCGCGAACATAAACATATTTTCCTTGGTTCAAGGTCACGCCAGTTACACGAGTCAGTGCAACAGCAACGTTAGAATCGCCAGTGCGGGAGATTTGATCGGCGCCCATAAGGTCAGCCGAAAATGCATCTTCCATGCGCTCTTGTGTGAGCGTTTGCGCGCCGCTTTGTTGGCGACCGGTTACCATCATTTCTTCTAACACTGGTGCTTCGATAACGGGCATTTCCAGTTTGGGTTGTTCAATTCTTTCTTGCGCCAATGTGCCGGTGGAGATAAAGGACAAAGAAGCGGCAGACATAGCGAGAAACAGCTTGTGTCGATTAATGGATTGTTTTTGCATAATGTGAACCTTCTGAATAGGTTGGTCTGACTGGTCTCGGCTTAAAAAGAGAGGCGCCCTTGGGCGCCTCTTTTCGTTGCCAGCAACAAGGCGTATGTGAGCCCTGAATTAGTTGGCAGTCATGCCTACGGTCCAGCCTGAAACCCAGTCATTGGCTTCGCTAACAGCGCCGATGAAGTTAACGGCTTCGAAGAAGTCGTTGTTACCAGCAACCGGTGCAGTAGTGGTCGAAGGCTTTTCAGAAAGTTTGGTTACGTCAGTCACGGTTACGTTGATTGCGGCAGAGTTGCCATCAGTCATGGTAGCTGCGGTGATGTAAGCACGTGGATTGGTCATCAAGTCTTTGATGATAGTAGCTGGTAAGCCACCGGTTACAGCTGAGTCAATTACGACATTGTTATTGCCCGCAGCAGTGAACCAGGTTTTTGCATTAAAGCCAGCATTGCTTGGATCAACCTTGCCGGTTTTAATTGCTTCGGTACAAGCAACCAGAGTGCTCTTAACCACAGAGATACCAGCTTCTATTGCATCAACAGTTTCTGGGCCTTCAGTGTCATCTTGCTCAAAACATTCGTTAGATGACATGCCGGTAGCACTGGAGGTGATGATTGAGTTGTAGATCTCGAACTGAGTACCTTCACGCAACAACGGGCCTTCTGAATCACCTTTAGGTGAAGGAACGGTGCCTTGGTTGGTATCCACGCCGTTGGTAATACAGGTATGGTTGGATATACGTGGGTGAGTCATTGGCAGCAGGCCATCAGCACGACCTTCACCCGTGTTATCGCCTTCGATACAACGGTTGGCACCAGAAGTGTGAATCGCCAAGGCAAATTGGATGTTGCCTACGTAGCCATCGGCGAAGTCAAATGAGTCATCTGCTGCGTTAACAGCAACAACGTGCTTTAGGTTAACGGCACCACCAAACATCTCAAAACCGTCATCGCGAGTAGAGTAAGTTTGAACATGGTCAACAATAGTGCCAGAGCCAACGGCATAGAAGGTGATTCCGTTCAGTTCATTACCATCGACAACTTCGTAACCAGCGTGTTTGATAACGACATATTTCAATGAGCCGGAAGACTCGGCATTGTTGTTACCGCCATAAGTACCTGGGCGGCCTTCTGAGGTGATGTGACAGTTATTAGGATTGGTGCATTTGTTAGTCAGGCCTTGCCCCAAAATTTGTACGCCGCCCCACAGGCCGCGATCAGCTTCTGTTGCTGCGTTTTGTACCAGATCTTTAGCGGCACTGAAAATGATAGGTGCTTGTTTTGTTCCATCTGCAAAAATTTGTGAACCGCGTGCGATGCGAACATAATCAACAGGGTTGCTGAATGCCAGTTTAGCTCCTGCTTTAATAAACAAAATCGGACCCGCGCCTGCAGCAGGAACGGCTTTGCCTGCAGCTACTGCGTTGGCATCTACGTCTTCACCGACAAACAGGCTGTCTTCAAACACGTGTACACCGCCATTTGGCAGTGCGTTAATGGTTAAGTCTGTAGTTAAAGGGCGAGTATCGCTTACAAAAGCGACTCCGTAATTACAGTTGTTGCCATTCAAAACGCCTTGAAATTTTTGACCTGCTAATTCGTAATTTGCACAGGGGTTTGCGGCAACTGAAGAACTACTGGCACCATTATTGGTGGTGTTATTGTTGTTCGAGTCGGTTACGGTATTGCTTGGGTTGAGGTTGATGTCGCCACCGCCACAAGCTGCCAAGGTTGCAGCTAATACATTCAATGCAAAAAGATTTTTCAGTTTCATGAGTACACTCTCTTCTCAGTTTCACAGGAGGGGTAAGGAAATCGTGAACGCGTTCTTGCTTTGCGTTAGTGGCGCTATCTTGGGTGACAAATGTGAAACTTAGACGACAGATTAATGAAAGATTTATTTCGATAATGTGGCAGTTTTGTGTCAAAACCTTGTGGGCTGGTACTTTAAAATCGATGTGATAAAGAGGCGGTTAACGCAGATTGCGTCTGGTTATTTGTTGCAATTTGTAACTGCGGGGCATTGATTAGTTGAAAGTGGGTTGTTCAGGCAGGGGCGATTCGCTAAAGTGCCCGCTCTTGCGCGCATCGTTATAGGGGGCGCTTTAATCGCATATTGACTGCGTACAGGGATCATATGAAATCCATTCTTAAGCCTTTAGTGGCTCTGCTATCGCTCGGTTTTGCTGCGCCCTATGTCAGCTTGGCGCAAACCGAACAGAACTCCGACCCGTGGCAAGGGTTTAATCGTGCAATGTTCACCTTTAATGATGTTGTTGATCGCTGGACACTAAAGCCCTTGGCGAAAACCTACAAGTTTGTCATGCCCGACCCTTTGGAGGCCGGTGTAAGCAATATCTTCAACAATGTCTTGGAGGTTCCCAACGCTCTAAATGGTGTATTGCAAGGAGACTTTAAAGGCGCCGCTCACGATACCGGCCGTTTGTTAGTAAATAGCACCATCGGGATTGGCGGTTTGCTGGATGTTGCTCAATATATGAATTTGCCCGCTGATGACCCGGAAGACTTTGGTCAGACACTGGCGGTATGGGGGGTGGGGCAGGGTCCTTATCTGGTGCTGCCATTGTTAGGTCCCAGCACGCTGCGTGATGGTTTTGGTAAACCAGTCGATTTTTACACCAATCCCACTGCTTATATCGAGCACGTGCCGACTGAAAATACTGTACGCGCTTTGTCCTTGCTAGATACTCGCGCAGGTTTGCTGGAGTTGGAGAAAAATATTACCGGCGATCGCTATGTGTTTGTGCGCGATGTGTATTTGCAGCGGCGTGAGTACTTGATTAACAACGGAGAAGTGGCCGATGAGTTCGGTATGGACGATTTTAGTGAAGAGGATTTTGACGAGGAGTTTTAACCAGACGGCTACTGCAAAGTAGCCGTTGTTGTATGGGGTCGTCGCATTGGGTTGGCTTAGGGCAGGATTTGCAGAATCTCCAATCCAATCACATAATCGCCCGCCTCATTGGTCGATACCCGAGCGACTTTGGTTTTTGCTTTTAAGGTTGGGTTATGGCCATGGTCGGAGGAAACTTCGACCTCGGCTTCAGTGCCCACAGCAAGGCTCTTTTTGGTCTCGACTTGCAGGCCACCACCACTCAAATCCAGACATAACCCCTCAATAATGTCTTCAGCGGCAGCCAGTTTGGCACTTAAAGGTGCGCCAATTTTCATCCGGATAAAATCGCGCTTTTCGCTGTAAGGCTTATCGTTAGTCCCCATAGCTTGTTCCTCGTTATTGATTGTGGTGTTGGTTATCGATGCTTGAGTAGTTTTTTCGTTTGAGAGCGATAAATGACTACTGCTTGTGGATATGGTCTGACCCAAACACAACTGAGTGTAGCACAGCCCTTTGAATAGCCAGTGGTCAGTAGCGGATTTCTGCGTGCTAATTGCGGGACAAGTGCCAGGCGAAAAAAAACCGTGCAGGGCACGGTTTTTAATATATCGGCGAGTTTGGTCGCTGCGCAATTAACGCTCAAGGTACTGCAGCTTACCTGGCACACCGTCCCATTCTTCTGCGTCTGCAGGCGAATCTTTAATTTCGGTGATATTTGGCCAGACCTGTGCCAATTCGGCATTTAGCTCCAGGAACACGGCTTGATCTTCTGGCAGTTCATCTTCCGAGAAAATAGCGCCTACCGGGCATTCTGGTTCGCACAGGGCGCAGTCAATACACTCATCCGGGTGAATCACCAAAAAATTGGGGCCTTCGTAAAAGCAATCAACCGGGCAGACTTCCACACAGTCTGTGTGCTTACATTTGATGCAATTTTCCCCAACTACAAAAGTCATAGGAGACTCCCACAATTAACTAAATTCGACAGTCAGCGCACATCACTAGGGCAGCGCCAAAACAAGAGCGCGCATTCTAAACAGCCTACACCCATTTTGGTAGGCTTTAACCGGTTAAAGTCCTTAGAAAAACACCTGTTTGTCCTGTGATAAGTCATTGTTGAGAATGGTTCTTTTTAAATATCACTTACCTTTTGAATAAATCTCTTTTAGGCGATACATCTGCTCTAAGGCTTCCCGCGGTGTCAGGTTGTCAGGATTGATTTTTTTGATGGCATCCAACACTGGATTAGGCAGTGCATCAAACAAACCGGATTGTGCGGGCAAGTCTATTGCGGGCGCTGGTGCAGTAGCAATTACGGGATCTAAAACGGGAGCCGGGTTAGCCGCTAACGCCGGTGCCGATTTAATCGAATGCGGATGTTCGCCATTTTCCAGCAGGTGTAACTGTTGCTGCGCTTCTGCCAACACCTGCGCCGGAATGCCCGCCAGTTTAGCTACCTGCAGACCATAACTTTTGCTCGCTGGCCCTTCCTGAACTTTATGCAAAAACACAATATTGTCTTTGTGCTCAGTTGCATTCAAATGCACATTGGCGATACCCGGCACCGTTTCCGGCAGCGTAGTAATTTCAAAATAATGGGTGGCAAACAAAGTATAGGCGCGCACTTTTTCAGCGAGATGTTTTGCGCAGGCCCAAGCGAGAGAGAGACCATCAAAGGTACTGGTGCCGCGCCCGATTTCATCCATCAATACCAAGCTGCGCTCGGTAGCGTTGTGCAAAATGTTGGCGGTTTCGGTCATCTCCACCATAAACGTAGAGCGGCCACCGGCTAAATCATCTGCAGAGCCTATCCGGGTAAAAATGCGATCCACAATACCAATCGTCGCTTTCTGTGCAGGCACAAAACTGCCGATATGGGCGAGCAGTGTAATTAACGCCGCTTGCCGCATATAGGTCGATTTACCGCCCATGTTCGGGCCGGTGATGATGAGCATATGGCGCTGCGGATTAAATTCCAGATCATTGGGCACAAAGGGGGCGCTAGTCACCTGCTCAACCACCGGATGGCGCCCGCCAATAATATTAATACCGGCGCGCAAGGATAATTCCGGCTTGCAAAAACCCAGTGCATCGGCGCGTTCAGCGAGGGTGGCGAGCACATCCAGTTCGGCAACGGCGGCGGCAGAGTCTTGTAGCGGAATTAATTGCACATTCAAAATATCAATTAATTCTTCATAGAGCGCTTTTTCGCGTGCGAGCGCACGGCTCTGGGCGGAGAGCGCTTTATCTTCAAACTCTTTTAGTTCCGGCGTGATGTAACGCTCGGCGTTTTTTAAGGTTTGGCGACGAATATAATCCGCCGGTGCCTTTTCCGATTGCGCTGAGGTCAGCTCAATAAAATAACCGTGCACCCGGTTGTAGCCGACTTTGAGTGTGGGGATTCCTGTGCGCTCGCGCTCGCGAGTTTCCAAATCAATTAAGTATTGGCCAGCGTTAGTGCTGATGTTGCGCAGGTCGTCTAACTCGGCATCGTAACCTTCGGCAATCACGCCGCCATCGCGAATCACTACGGGTGGATTTTCAATAATCGCGCGCGATAACAAATCCACCAATTCAGGAAAGGTAGAAATTTGTTGCGCAAGATTTTTTAACTGCGGCGATTGTTTTTGCGCGAGTTCATTTTGCAATTCTGGGTAGGTACCAATCGACATCAGCAGGCGCGACAAATCCCGCGGGCGCGCCGAACGCAATGCTAAACGGCCGAGAATGCGCTCCATATCGCCGACACGTTTCAAAATGCCATTAAAAATTTCAAACGCATAATTGTGTTGCAGCTCGGCGATGGCATCTTGCCGGCCGATGAGTAAATCCAAATCCCGCAGTGGGCGATTTAACCATCGGCGTAATAAACGGCTGCCCATACTGGTCGCGGCGCGATTTAATACGGAAAATAAGGTGTGCTCATCGCCACCGGTTAAGTTGATATCCAATTCCAAATTGCGGCGCGTGGCTGCATCCATAATCACCGCTTCATCACGATTTTCATGGGCAAGGCTGCGCACATGGGGCAGGGCGGTGCGCTGGGTTTCGCGCGCGTAACTCAATAAACACCCGGCGGCGCAGAGCGCGGTTTTTAAATGGTCGCAACCAAAACCGGCTAAGTCTTTGGTATTAAATTGCTGGATCAATAACCGCTCGGCTGTTTCTAAATCAAATTCCCAGGGGCCGCGACGGCGCAGGCCTTTGCGGTTTTCAACAAGCGCGGGCGTGGTGATGTGATCGCTGATTAATAACTCTGCCGGACTTAAACGCTGCAGCTCACCGAGCGCAGATTCCAAACCTTCCACTTCCAGCACCAAAAAGCGACCACTGGCCATATCCAGCGAAGCAATACCAAATGTCTCACCCGCTTGATGCACTGCCACCAATAAATTATCGCGGCGCGAATCCAGCAGCGCTTCATCGCTCACCGTTCCCGGTGTAACTATGCGCATCACCTTGCGTTCAACTGGCCCCTTGCTGGTCGCCGGGTCGCCCACTTGCTCGCACACGGCAACGGAAATGCCTTCTTTGACCAGCTTTGCCAGATAGCCATCCGCCGAGTGAAAAGGAATTCCTGCCATAGGAATGGGTTCGCCATTGGACTTACCACGCGCGGTCAGGGTGATATCCAGAATCTCCGAGGCGCGCTTGGCATCATCAAAAAACAGCTCGTAAAAATCCCCCATGCGATAAAACACAATCTCGTCTTTATGCTGGGCTTTAATGCGCAGGTACTGCTGCATCATAGGTGTGTGCTGGTCGGTCGGCTCTATGGTATTCATTGGGGAAAATCTTTTAAGTGATTGATTTTTAATTGAATTTGTGACGCGACAGGTTTATGCCTGTCGCGGTTTCTATTAGGTGGTGGGCATTATCCCACAGTCTGAGGGGGGAGGGGGCGCGCTTCAAATCGGCTGATCGGAATTGCTAATGCGCGGGCACGATTTTTATATCATCAATAGTGGCGTCATACATTTTGCCATTACTGGATACAAATGAAGCACGCAGTTGGTAAAACTGGCCTGCGGGTAGCTCGGCGCTGGGGATTAGATCTTCAAGCGTAAAGGTCATGGTGGATTTTCCTGATTCGGTTTTTAAGGCGCTTGCATCTATCAAGACTCTGTCTTTCACGGGGATCCATTTGGATTGAAAATGGCGCAGCCAAAAGCGAATTCCCCCTTCATCTGACGCAATGACTTTATTACCTGATCCGGCGTGGTATTTGACGGTCAAAGTAATTTTATCGTTTTGAGTCCATACCTTATCGCGCAATTTTCTCTCGTTCGTAAATTTTATAAAGGGCGCTATGGTTGGCGCCACGTGCAATTTTATGGCGTCTTTCACAGTAGGTTTTTTTGCCGAAGCTACTTTGATAGTTGCAGTGC
Organism: Cellvibrio sp. ATLC23; assembly: GCF_057196725.1. NCBI lineage: Bacteria > Pseudomonadati > Pseudomonadota > Gammaproteobacteria > Cellvibrionales > Cellvibrionaceae > Cellvibrio > Cellvibrio sp. ATLC23. The sequence goes on from NZ_JBXUOS010000001.1 coordinate 417,308, forward strand.
CGGGTTGTAGTGCGGTGATTGTTCCTGCTGTATCTACCCGCACGACTTTTTTATTGCTACTGCTCCAGATGAGTTCCGAGTTGTCGGCATGTGCTGGAAATAAAGCTGCAGTGAGTGTAAGGCTTTCACCCACCAATAATTTTGTCGGTGATGGTTCGAGTTTTAGTGATTTTGCGGGCACGGCAAACCAAGGCTCAATGGTGATGTTGCTCTGCGCATTTACTCCATTGGTGGGACTGGTGGCTGTTATGGTCGCGCTTTGGCCAATGTTACCCAGCGCGGTGATTTGGCCTTGCTGATCTACAGCGATAATATTTTCATCGCTGGATGACCATTGCAGCCGGGTGTCACCATTAGCTGGAGTTAAGTGACTGGAGAGATTTAATTTTGTACCTTGGCGCAGATTTGTTTGTGCCGGTTCAAGCTGCAGACTTTCTACATCTGCTTTGTCGGTATCAAATAATTGATTGGCAGGTTTGTTGGTGAAATGTTGTGTTTCACCATTGCGCCATCTAATACTAATGCGCTCAATTGTTTGCGCACTCCCTAAACCAAAATGCACAATGTTTAACAGGCTTTGGGAAAAAACGCCTCCCGCTGAACCTACCCGTTTGCGATAAACACCTTGCGCGGTGGTGATTTTAACCTCAGCGCCTATGGCATCCACATGAGCTTTAGGTGAATAACCCACTCGTATTAATGCGTAATTTCCGGTTTCATTTTTTTTGTTGCGATAAAGATACCATTCACCACCTTCACTGCCATTTAATAGGTCTAGGCCGCCATCCAAATCAAAATCAAAGGCTTGGCCCATATCACCATTGCCGGGGCCGCCAACATCATTGGCGCCGTGTTGTGTCAGCGTGTAGAAATGACCTTTGCCATCGTTTAATAGTATGTAATCAGAAATGCGCGCACCAATATTCCCCCAGCGATAAAGGAATAAATCCTGATGACTGTCGTTATCAAAATCACCCGTGGTGACACCCAATGTATTGCCGCCGGGTTGAATCTGCCATTCGCGTGATACGTCAGTGAATTTTCCACCGTCATTGCGCAATAGAATGTCATTCATATTGCGATTCTCTGGAATAAATTCGGTAGTGGTGCTAGTAACGCCAGAGAGACTAAATTTAAAATTCCAAAAAATATCCCCATTGCGAACTAATGCGGCTTTCCAGTGGCCTTTGCCCAAGTAACCAAAATAAACACCGTTTTCCGCAATATTATCCGGCCAGCCTTGCGCTTCGCTTGGGTCTATTTCCAGCTCCTGCCCAGCAGAAATCACTTTCGATGTTTTTTTACTGCCCAGAAAAAAAGGATAATCTTTTCCTCTGAATTCACCTTGTGCGAGAAAATAATAATTGTGCAATTTGATTTTTCCGGTGGCGGTGAATTCGAATTTATCCACACCTTTAAAACCACGTGGTTTGATCGAAAACTCCTGTGTGATGGGGTCGTGATCAACTGCGGGTGCTTCGCCTTTGCCGTGTTCAACTTCTTTGCTGCGTGCGAGGTAAAGATCCTGATCGCCATCATTGTCGATATCCAAATCGGCGACTGCCATTATGTTGTGTAAGGCAATGACATCGGTGGGGAATTGCGCGGTAATATCGGTGAAAGTGAAATCGCCATTGCCCAGCCAGACAGAAAGTGGGCCAAATAAAATTACATCATCAATGTTGTCGTGGTTTAAATCAGTTATCAAAGAGCGCGATGGTTCCTGATCTTGCAAACCTGCGATTGTGCGTTGCGTAAAGGTTCCATCACCTTTATTTTCGTAAAAAAAATGTTGCGGCTTTTCATAGGTAAGGCTGGATTCGTTAATGAGCATTAAATCCAGATCGCCATCCAAATCCATATCTGACCATTGCGCGGCACGGCCGCGGCCTCCTTTGTTGATACCCACATCACCTGTGGTGAGTATCATCGTGCCATTGTCATTGGTATAGAAATTGGCTTTGGAAGGATCTGTGCCATTGCCGCCACCTTGGGTGACAACCAAATCCAGATCGCCATCATTATCGTAATCGCCAGCAGCAGTGCCGTGCAGATCATGCATAAACCAGCGCGCCAGATTTTGACTGTGTTTGGTTACGGTACCATCGCCATTATTCCAATAAAGTTTGCTGCTCTCTTCATTGTGATTATTCACGATAAAATCGTAATCACCGTCGTTATCTATGTCGGCGATTGTGGGACCCCCGTATTTAATTGAGCTGACTTTATCTATACCTGCGCTAACGGAGATGTCTTCGAATTGAGGTACATGCTGATCGGGGAGGCCTATAAATTCAAGACGATGAATGTTGAGTATTGCATTGTTGGCTCTAAGGCTGAGCTTAAGTTTTCCCAGCGCAGGAAACTTGATGAGCGCAGTTAATTGCTGCTGACCAGAGTGCGGAATATCGATGTTGTCGAGCAGTAATTCATCGTTGGCGTAAAGGCTAAAGTTGGCATAGTTTTTTGGGTTGTCGACGACTAACACCATTTTTTTTATCAAACTGCCTTGAGCCTGATATTGAATTATTTTCGGTGCTGCAGGGTCGAGATCAATATCGCTGACAAGGGGGGCGGCCTGACTGTTGATTGCGCTTAGGAGCAAAACTGTGCAGAGAAACGATAGGTATTGAAGGCAGGAATAGGTTACTTTTTTTATCATCATCTAACTCACCATAAAATTATAACGGTAGGTATGGCCGCATCAAGCAGCACATTATTGTGCTACTTGGTGCGGCCGAGCCTAAACTTTAACCTAGTGTTTTGATTGGCGATAGTTAAATGTTAACAAAATGGGGTGCAGGAGGGCGCGAGTTACAAATCCCCCAACTGTTGAGCAATTTTATTTGCAGTGGTCACTATTCGTGTGTGCAGTTCTTCTTGTGCTATGGCGGTGCTCCAGTGTGACTTGAGCGGCGAAATAGCCAAGGCCGCAATCACTTTACCCTCTGGTCTACCAATGAGCGCGGCAAAATCGGTGGCGCCTTCGATAAAAGGGCTTTGTGCCGCGAGGTAGCCATCTTGTTTTATCGCTTCCAATTCGTTGAGCAGGGCAGTGCGTTTATTTTTACTGAGTTTGGCGTAGTCGGCGTCGCGCTCCAAAATCATATCGCGTACGGCTGGGTTGCTATTGGCAAGCAACACCTTGCCCGCTGTGGTTGTCATGGTGGGGAATAGGGAGCCTTCGCTCATATTGAGCGAGATAGGGCTGTGGCCGCGCGCGTGCACAATAATCATGGTCTGGCTTTGGTAGAGCATCGCCAAATAGCAGGATTGGCCAATGTTGACCGCCAGATCTTCCATATAGGGCAGGGCGCATTGGCGCATTTGATCGATAGGCGAAATACTGCGCGATAGGTTGTATAGCTTGAGCGACAGCCGATAGCGACCCGATAGCTCATCTCTCACCAAATAACCCCGCGCCTCCAAGCCAACCAGTACCCGATAAATATCATTGGGGTTGCGCCCCAAACCTTGGGCGATCTCAGTTTGAGATTTGGGCAGCTCCTGAGTCACTAGGTATTCCAATATATCCAGCCCTTTATCCAGCGCGGGAACCGCGTATTTATTGGTGGCAGTAGTCAAAGTCGTTCGGTCCTATTGTCTGGTTTTTAGCTCGATTTTTCAGGGTGAAGCAAGCCATGCATTCTTGCCCATCAACTGGCGTACCCGCAAATTAGTTCGTTCACAAAAATACCCTATCCGCCGTCAAATAAACAGAAATTACCGGTTTTTAGCATAGGTCTGATTATTTTTATAGAAATAAAGTATTTATATATAAATAAAATGCTTGCCTTTTATTTTTTGCTGAATGATGATTGTTAACAATGCGAGCATGCAGACATAACCCTTGGAGACCAGATAATGAACGCAAGAAAACTGACTCAAGAACAGATTGATGCCTACCACCGCGATGGCTATGTGATTGTGCGTGGCTACTACACGCCAGAAGAAATCAAACGCTTACAGGATGCCGCCTTTAATGACGATTCATTAAATGAGCGTGCCTGGCAGAAAAAAGATGGCACCGGAAAGGTGAGCAAGGTGTGTTTGTGGCAACAAACAGGCGATGATTTTTACAGCATGTTTTCCCGTGGTCGTCGTTTGGTAGATACGGCAGAAACCTTAATTGGCGAGCCGATTTATCACACCAGTACCAAAATTATGATGAAAGAACCCTTTGTGGGCGGCGCTTGGGAATGGCATCAGGATTTTGGTTACTGGCATCGCGATAACCTTATGCTGTATCCAAAATCCTTGAGTTGTATGGTGGCAATTAACCGTGCAACGGTAGAGAACGGCTGTTTACAAGTGTTGAAAGGGTCGCATCATTTAGGGCGTTTGGATCACAGCAAAACCGGTGATCAAAAAGGTGCTGATATGTTGTTTGTGAACGAAGCAATGAAATATCACGAGCTGATCAATGTTGAATTGGAGCCGGGTGATACCTTGTTTTTCCATTGTAATTTGCTGCACAAATCCAATGAGAATCGCTCATCCGAACCGCGCTGGTCCATGATTTGTGCCTACAACGCCATCACCAATCAGGCGTTCCAGGAAAACGAAGCGATTTATTATCCTTTGTACCCCGTTGATGATGACGCCATTCTGAATTGGAAAGCCGCATAATTTTTTCAGTCGTGTTGTTGGTTATTGCTCTGCCGGAGTAGTACTCGGCAGAGCTTTTTTATTGTTCTATTCGGAGCTTGCCCGCCAATGATTAAGCAAAATATTCCCTTGCCCAAATCCAATATTGATCCACATGGTCTGATTGTAGGGCAGGGCGATTTTCAATATCGCGTTAACAGTCACTGGGGTTTGCTTGATGCGCAAAAAACGCCGGTAGAAAATTGTCATGGCTTGGCGATGGATTCACAGGGGCGCATAGTGATGGTGAGCGATCATCCGCGCAATAACGTGATTGTGTATAACAAGGATGGCAAATTGCTCGATGCCTGGGGCACGCAATTTCCGGGAGCACATGCGCTGCGCATTGTTAATGAAAACGGTGAAGATGTTATTTATTTGGTGGATAGTGGCTGGGTGCTGAATCGCAATTGGGATGGCAAATCTACCGATGATTGGGCATCACCCTACAATAAAGTGATTGCGCAAAGTGGCTTCATCGCCAAGCTCACCTTGGATGGCCGTTTGATTTATACCATTGGCCATCCACAAACCATTGGGGTCTATCGCCCGGATCAACCTTTTCGCCCGACCGACATAGCGGTGGCGCCCAATGGCGACCTCTATATTACCGATGGCTACGGCTCGGATTATCTACTGCAGTACGACGCCAACGGGCGTTACATTCGTCACTGGGGTGGCGGCGATAACGCCAACCCTGCACACAATTTAAAAAACACCCACGGCATAGAAGTGGATTTACGCAATCCGCAAGATCCGCATTTGATGGTGAGCTCACGGGCAGAGCGAGCATTAAAATTATTTGAACTCAATGGCGATTATCGCGGAGCAATCGATGTAGCCGGAGCTTACATAGGTGGGCCGGTGTTTAGCGCCGATCATTTTTTTGCCCCGGTATGTTGGTCGCACATCGATGGAAAAAATGCCGATGATTCAGGTTTTATTAGTGTGTTCGATCGCAATAATCGTGTTGTCGCCAATCTGGGTGGTACTCAACCTGAATATCGCAATGGTGTTTTGCAACCTATGCGCAGCACCTGGGATGTATTCAACCACTGTCACGCACTCTGCGTGGATGAAGATGAAAACTTGTATGTGGGGCAGTGGCGAGCAAATCAAACCTATCCGTTTAAATTAGAGCGGATTTGACGGTCGGTCGTCAGAGGGGGTGTCGTGTGATTTATCGGTTAAATAAGAGTGTATTTTTTTATTCTCATGGTGTAGATTGTTAACAATAGGCAATATTGGCGGCTTGTGGTACATCTGCATGGTGGTCCTTCAGTCGGATAATTGGCATTAGTTGGATAGATATATGAAACCAGTGTTTGTATTAAGTGATCACCCGCACCGTCGGTTTAATCCGTTAACGGGTGACTGGGTATTGGTCTCACCCCACAGGGCCAAGCGCCCATGGCAGGGGCAAATTGAAGAGCTGGCGGTGGACGATAAACCTGCCTATGACTCGTCTTGCTATTTATGCCCGGGCAATACCCGCATCAATGGTACGGTGAATGACAATTATGTCGGTGCTTATGTGTTTACCAATGACTTTGCGGCACTGGAGCCGGAAGATAGGGATTATCAAAGCAGTAGCGATTTGTTTTGTGCCGAGAGTGAGCGCGGCACCAGCCGTGTGATTTGTTATTCCGAAAGTCACAATAAAACCTTGCCAGAAATGTCCCAAGCGGCAGTGACAGAGCTTATCGATACCTGGTGCGATTTGTATCGCGAACTGGGTGAGAATCATTCTTGGGTGCAGATTTTTGAAAATAAAGGCGCGATCAACGGCTGCTCTAATCCTCATCCCCATGGACAAGTCTGGGCAACAGGTTCGGTGCCGACGTTGCCGCAACGGGAAGATGAAAAGCAGCTTGCGTATCAACACAAGCATCAGAGTCCTATGTTGTTGGATTATGCGCAGCAAGAGTTGGCCTTTAAAGAGCGTATTGTGGTGCAAAATCAGGATTGGTTAGTGGTAGTGCCTTATTGGGCTAGCTGGCCATTTGAAACGCTGCTCTTACCACTGCGTCATGTGCCTGATATGTTGAGCCTTTCTTTGTTGGAGCGTGAATCACTTGCCGATATTTTGATTCAATTAACAACGCGTTACGACAATCTATTTAAAACCTCCTTTCCCTACAGCATGGGGTGGCATTGCGCACCTTTTACCGCAGAAGACCATAGCCATTGGCAGTTGCACGCCCATTTTTATCCGCCGTTATTGCGCTCGGCATCTATCAAAAAATTCATGGTGGGTTACGAAATGCTGGGTGAAGTTCAGCGCGATATTACTCCTGAACAAGCGGCGCAGTATTTGCGCGATCAATCCGCTATTCACTATAAAAATGCGGCATCTACAGATTAAAAGGTAATTGGTTATGACTATGTTGGAAAATGTTACCCAGTGTTTTACCGAGCATTTTGATCAATTGCCGGATTTTGTTTCCAAAGCGCCGGGGCGAGTGAATTTGATCGGCGAGCACACAGACTATAACGATGGTTTTGTATTGCCAGCAGCGATTGATTTTTTCACGCTGGTTGCCACTTCTGTGCGGCAAGATAATTTAATTAAAGTGATTGCGCTGGATTACGCCGGGCAGACCGATGAGTTTGCGTTGAACTCTCTCTATGAAGCTCACCCCACTCAGATGTGGAGTAATTATGTCCGCGCGGTGGTGCGCACACTGGTAGATCGCGGCTATCAGCTCAAGGGTTGTAATTTAGTAGTGTCGGGCAATGTCCCACAGGGCGCTGGTTTAAGCTCTTCAGCATCTTTGGAAGTTGCTTTGGCGCAGGCGTTATTAACGGTTGCCGACATTCAAGTTCCAGCCACTGAATTGGCGCTGATTGGCCAGGCAGCCGAAAACAATTATGTAGGCTGTGCCTGCGGCATTATGGATCAACTGGTATCGGCTGGCGGAAAACAAGGCCATGCATTGCTCATCGACTGCCGCAGTCTGGAAACTAAACCAATCCTTATGCCGTCACAATTGTCGATTGTTATTATCAACTCGGGCGTTAAAAGAGGCTTGGTTGACAGCGAATATAATTTACGTCGTGAGCAATGTGCGGCAGCAGCAAAATTTTTTAATCAATCCGTTTTGCGCGATGTGACCAAAGAGCAGTTTTTCGCTGCTGCGCATCAATTACCTGATGTGGTGCGCAAGCGCGCACAACATGTAATTGAAGAGAATGAGCGAACCTTGAAAGCAGCTGAGGCCTTGGCAACCAATAATGTTGCGCTATTAAGTCAGCTTATGGCAGAGAGCCATGTGTCCATGCGCGATTTGTTTGAGATCACCACAACTGAGATTGATTATTTAGTGGCAGCGCTGGATAAAGAATTGGGCAGCGACGGCGGTGTGCGTATGACCGGTGGCGGTTTTGGTGGCTGTATTGTCGCTTTAGTGCCACAACAAAAGCTGTCCATAGTGGCGCCCATTCTCGCGGATTACCAATTAAAAACGGGTTTAATTGCAACGCCTTTTATCTGTACGTCAGAGCAGGGCGCTAGTTTAGTGGCCTTGGAAAGTTAATATTCTCCTCGCTAATTTTTACTAGTGCTTGCGCGCACGAGGGTTATATCTTGGGTGAAATAATTGCCATTGATTGGGGCGGCACCAATTTTCGGCTGCAGGTGGTAAATTCCCTGGGCGATATTGTGTATAACCTTACCCAGCCTATAGGTGTTAATCATTCATCGCGCGCTGAACTTGAGCAATGTTTAATGAATGCGATTGCGCAGTTGCCGGCGCAGTATGCGAATGCGCCGATTGTAATGAGCGGGGCGGTGGGTTCCAATGTTGGCTTGTATGAAACGCCTTATATTGAATGCCCCGTGAATCCTTATCAATTGGCTGAGCAGTTAATCAACATTCAAGTGGGTGCAGTGAATGCCTATATAGTCCCAGGCGTGAAAACTCTTGTGCGAGCAGGCCTGCCCGATGTCATGCGCGGGGAGGAAACCCAAATAGTGGGCTGGATGCAGCAGGCGAGCAAAGCAGAGTTAAAAGAGGCGCTCTTATGTTTACCGGGAACCCACTCGAAATGGGTGCTGCTTAAGCAGGGAGAAATCGTTGATTTTTACACAGCATTTTCGGGCGAGCTCTTTGGCAGTTTATGTGCGCAGAGTTTGTTGGTGAGTGGTACACAAATTCACGATGAGGCTGCATTTGTTCAAGGCGTTAAGGCCAATACGAGAGATGCTTTTTTATTGAATTTGATGTTCAGTGCCCGCTCCAGAATGTTAGCAGGTCTGCATGAAAAAAATGTGAGTGCCGCATACTTATCGGGTGTATTGATTGGCGCTGAGGTAAAAGCGGCAATGCATCTTTATGGTAAAGGAAAAAAAATACATCTGATCGGTGCTGATCATTTAGTGGATAGCTATGCTAAAGCAATAAAAATTTACCAAGGCAAATTGGTTAAGTATCAGGGAGCTTTGATAGCAGCGCAGGGGGCAATGTTATTGGCGAATCGATTTTTCAGGAATCATTCGCTAGAGCGTCGCGCCTGATAAGCCTTGCTCCTGATAAACACTGTACCTGATAAAAATAGTTCAAGTCATCATTTTAAAAAGTGAGTGAGATATGGGTGATCTTCCAGAAAAAAAATTAAGTAAAGCCAGTTTACGCGCTATTGAACGTGGCTACGATCAAAAAAATGCCGACTGGGTATTTGAGTTTGATGTAAAACCCTTGGGCGGTGATTTTTCCTACCAAGAGGGAGTGATTCGCCGCGACCCTTCAGCGGTTATCAGCGTGGATGGTGTTTACCATGTTTGGTACACCAAAGGCGAAGGAGAAACTATTGGTTTTGGTAGTAATAATCCTGAGGATAAAGTGTTTCCCTGGGATAAAACTGAAGTGTGGCATGCAACCTCCAGCGATGGTTGGGATTGGAAAGAGCAGGGTGCTGCGATCGTAGCAGGTGCGCCTGGTTCCTATGATGATCGCGCGGTATTTACACCTGAGGTTCTCGCCCATGAAGGCCGCTATTATTTGGTTTATCAAACTGTCAAGGCGCCTTATTTAAATCGCACCAAAGAGTGTATTGCTCTTGCCAGTGCAGATTCGCCTTATGGTCCTTGGGTTAAAAGTCCCGCTCCCATTTTAACGCCGGCCGATAATGGTGTTTGGGATGGAGACGAAGACAATCGTTTTAATTGCAAAATCCGCGGCGATTTTGACAGCCACAAAGTGCATGACCCATGTTTGATGTTTTATCAAAATAAATTTTATCTTTATTACAAAGGTGAAATTATGGGAGAGCGTATGAACTTTGGTGGACGTGAAATAAAACACGGAGTTGCCATTGCCGATAAAATTGAAGGGCCTTATGTGAAATCGGAATTTAATCCGATCACCAACAGTGGGCATGAGGTTGTTGTATGGCATGTGAATGGTGGCATCGCCAGTTTGTTGACTACCGATGGGCCCGAAAAAAATACCTGCCAATGGTCACCGGATGGTATTAATTTTGACATCATGGCGCATATTAAAGGTGCACCAGAGGCGTTGGGTTTATATCGCGATCCCGCTGCGGACACTCAAGATCCTATGGCTGGATTGGCATGGGGGCTGTGCCACAAGTACGATCCCTCATGGAACTGGAATTATATTTGCCGCTTCAAGACTCGTCGGCAAATATTGGACCCAGGTACCTTTCAGAATGTAGCATCCTGATAAGTCCTTCATCTATATCTCTAAAGGCGCTGCGATACCACATGTCGCAGCGCTTTTTTCGTTTTTAGGCATATTCCCGTCGTGCCTCTATCTGCCTAGGTTCGCGTAAACGGTCTTAAATTTCCGCAAAAACTTCCCGCTTATGGCATTGCAATCTACCTGTATTGGCGCTAGCATTGTGTAAAATGTTAACAATTAACGGGTGGTGTATGTTGCGTATAATAATATTAAGTATCGCCATGTTTGCGCTAAATGTATTTGCTGCGGCTCCTACCGTTATTACATTTGGGTCGGGGGAGATAGCGCCAAAAGAGGAAATCTACGAATACCACCTGTTGCGCCTCGCGCTGGATGCCACCAAGGCGGAATACGGAGACTATGAAATTAGGGATTTGCCTAAAGGCGATGTGCCCACTTACTCGCGCCTGCGGGTTTATGCTGAAGATAATCAGTTTGAAAATTTTGTCTATAAAGATTCGGCTTCCAATGAGATTGTTGAAAAATTACATGGGGTAGAGTTTCCCGTAGATTTGGGTGTGACCGGCTATCGCATTGGCTTTGTGTCGCCCGAGTCCAAACGAAAGCTAGAAAAAATTGAAACCTTGGCTGAATTGCAACAGCTTAAAATTATTCAAGGGCGTGGATGGTTAGATAGCGAAATACTCAAGAAAATTGGGTTTAAAGTTGTTGAGGGTGGCAATATCAAAGGTTTGTTCTATATGGCCGCTAATGATCGTGGCGATATATTTTTGATTGGTGCAAATGAATTGGAGCGGGAGTGGAAGAAAAACCAGGATGTTAAATATTTAAACTATGACCAACATGTGTGTATTTATTATCCTCTACCAAAATTCTTTTTCTTGAATAAAAAAAATACAGCCCTGGCTGATCGTATTGAAAAGGGGCTTCATATTGCCTATGAATCTGGTGCCGTTAGAAAGCTGTGGGATGAGTACTACGGTGAGGCGGTGAAGTTTTCTGCACTGCACAAGCGGAAAATATTTCGCTTTGAAAACCCGTTAATTGATTCGCTGGGTAAAAATTATGAGCAGTTTATCATAAACCCTGAGTTGCTATAGTTTTTTGGAGCGGGTCATGCGGTGGCAGTCAGTTAATGTGAAAAATCCTTTTGAGTCCGCCATGCGTTATCAGCGGCTATTTTCGGCTCATGTGATGGAGTTAAAGAATCCGTTTGGAAGTAGTAGCTTTTTTATAAGCTTAGCTGGCGCCTCGTTGAAATTGGTGTGCGTTCAAGGAGTTGATGCTGAAGCTAAAAAACGGATTCGATTACGCATGCCAGAAAAAGATATTTTTACAGTGCTTGATAGTTTGATTAAAGAAAGAGAATTATTTCAGGTTGAATCTATTAGTGGGGATTTATTTTATACAGATGCTGATGGCAATGTATTTGAAATTGTCTGTGTCAACTAGTGTTTAATCAAGTTGGTGGTGAGAGAAATTAATGAAATCGTATCTTAGGAAGGTTCTGGTAACCGGAGGTGCAGGTTACATAGGCAGTCATGTTTGTATTGAATTGATCAATAATGGTTATTTTCCGATAGTGGTCGATAATCTATCCAATGGAAAATTCGAGTCGCTGGTCAGAGTTGAAAAAATTACCGGTGTTAAGCCGGATTTTTTTCAGTTGGATATCAATGATAAAACAGCTTTACATCAAGTTTTTTCTGATTATGCAATAGGTTGCGTAATGCATTTTGCGGGCCTGAAGGCGGTAGGTGAATCTACCCAGATACCTATCAAGTATTACCGGAATAATGTGGCAGGTACTTTGTCTTTGCTGGAGGTCATGGAAGAACACTCCGTTTTTGATTTTGTATTTAGTTCTTCGGCGACTGTTTATGGTGACCCCGTATCTGTACCCATCGATGAATCATTTCCCCTGTCAGCTACCAACCCTTATGGCCGCAGTAAATTGATCGTAGAGGATATTCTGCGCGATATGGCCAAGGCGCCGGAATACCACTGGAATTTTTCAATTCTGCGTTACTTTAATCCTGCGGGTGCGCATGAGTCTGGTCTAATTGGCGAAGACCCTAGGGGGGTGCCTAATAATTTGATTCCCTATATCGCTCAGGTGGCCGTAGGTAAGCGTGAGGCGCTTACTATCTATGGCAATGATTATGCGACTCCCGATGGTACCGGCGTGCGCGATTACATACATGTCGTGGATTTGGCACGAGGTCATGTGGCAGCACTCAATGGTTTGGCGCAGCAGTCGCAAGGTTGTTCAACCTATAATCTGGGTACTGGCACTGGCTATTCCGTATTGGAGATGTTGAAAGCATTTGAGCTGGCGAGCGGCAAATCTATACCCTATGTGATCAGCGCGCGCCGCCCCGGTGATATCGCCAGTTGTTATGCCGACGTCTCTCTGGCTAAGGAGCGTTTAGGTTGGACTGCTGAATACAGTGTAGAGCGAATGATGGCAGATACTTGGCGCTGGCAATCGCACAACCCAAATGGTTTTGCTGAGTAAGTTTTCTCTGTGCTTGCTGTTGTGTTCTTTGGGAGGCGCTGCCTCCCTTTTTTGTTTTATCGCTATTGTGGGGTATGCCCTATGGTTACCTTTTTTCACACTTCTTGAGATTGAAGTGTAAATTGCTAACAATCTACAATTGATTATTGACAATGGTGATTGGCTGAGTAGTATTGGAATTGGCGTTAAAACTTAGCTTTTGTGCTCGTTCCATGGAAGTGGGCGGCATAAAATAAAAAAATAAATACCTTACATGGGGGCTTTACGATGTCAAACATCACTCACCGTCTTAGAATTACGGCGTTATCAGCGGCAATATGTGCAGTTAACAGCGGTGTTGTCTATGCACAACAAGAAGCGGTTTCAGCACAGCAAGATCAAGATGTGGAAGAAGTTGTGGTTACGGGTATTCGCGGGTCTATTAAAAGATCTGTGGATGACAAGCGTGAGGCACGCAAAATTGTCGATACCATCAACGCTGAAGATATTGGTAAATCAACCGACCAAAATATCGCGGAAGCATTGAACCGCGTTTCAGGCGTTAGTATGAATACCTCTGATGGTGAGGGTAAGACTGTCTCTATCCGCGGTGCAAACGCGGATCAGACCGTTGTTACTATGAATGGTACGGCGTTGGGGTCTACCGGCTTTTCTCAGGGTGTTGATTTGTCTTCCTATTCAGCCGACATCCTTTCAAAAATTGAAGTTATCAAAACGCCATCAGCAGATGATGAAGAAGGTTCGCTTGGCGGCTTGGTGAATTTAACCACTCGCAAGCCGTTGGATATTAAAGAAGATGTCCGTACCGTTTCCCTGCAAGGGCGTATGGATGATCAATCAGATGAGTTTGATCATAAGTTCGTAGGTACCTTCTCGCAAAAATTCATGGATGATGATTTAGGTGTGCTTATCACAGTAAATGACGAAGAGAATAAGCTTCGTCGCGATCAATTCAGTGCATCTAACTATGGTGCTTTTGGTTCTAACGTATATACAGATGGCAGCACCGGTCAGGTTTATGCAAACCCTGCTGCGATTGCCGCAGATGCAGCGTCGGCCGCAAAGGCGGGGCGTGCTCCTACCTTTGCGGGCGCGCAAGCTGTTGATGCTTACACCAATCCCCTGTTTTGGACCCATGGTGGTGCAGCGCACAACCGTGACATAGTGCAAGGTTTAGCGGCTAATCAGACCGGTTATAAGTTGTTTGAAAATAGTTACAAGCGTCAAGGTGTTGATCTGTCGGTTCAATGGCAAGCCAGCGATACAACCGATCTCACCTTCTCTGCAAATTACAGTCAGGCAGATGTTAGTAACCGAATGGACGGTGTGTTTGTAAACACCTCTCGTATGAGTAACTTTATTGACGGTGTTTCACAGCAAGGTTTGGGGCTGGGTTCTGCGTTTTGGAACCGTACGGGCTTTTACGATAATAACCCAGTGGAATACGGTGGAACCCAGGGTGGGGCGCCAACTGACAATGATCAAATGCAGTGGACAGACCCTCAGCAGCAGTGGCATGTGTTGGATCCTAAAACACGTACTTGGACCACCTTGTTAAACCGTGAAAGCATTGGTTCTATCGAGGCCTCTATTAATGAGTATGAAATTGAAAACTCACTCTATGCGCTAGAACTTAATCACGATTTTTCAGATCGTTTCCGCATGGTTGCGGGTGTCTCAGCCAATGAATCAATACAAACTCCAAATCATAATGTCTATTTGACCGCTAACACCAATCGTGTTGTTGGCCCTTGGAATTTGCACCATGTTCCGGCTGATATTCTTAATCCTGCAGGTTATGACTGTTCTAGTGGAAACTGCCGTTTGAATGGTGGTTATACTGCGCCTGCTTCTCTGGGTAATAATGTTGATCTTGATCCAGGTATGGGTGATCTCTGGGACAACATAGGTACCTCAGGTTTTGATCCAGATGTACTTGAAAACCACACGCTAAGTTATATTCAGGCAACTATCACTGAGGTGAGTGATAAACAAGAAACGGCGTTTGTTGATTTTGATTTTGATTTGGATACCTATGGCATTACAACAGTAGAGTTCGGAGCGAAATTCACTCACCGCGAGAAATTTGTGAATAACCAGTCCGGTACGCCTCGTCCAAGTGATGAGCGAGTGGCGAGTGTTAGCCCGTTTACTGGCGAGACTCTTTTAATTGATGCTAGTAATATCAACTTAATTCAAGTCACTAATTTTGCCGATGGTAAAGTTGATGCAGATGGTTTTTTGAGTGGATTAGGCTATAAAACGGACAATATTACGGATGGTTGGTTGCGCTTTGACCCATTGGCTGCATTGAATGCGGTTAGTCAGGGTGAGCGTTCCTTTACTGTTGACAATACACAAACTCGTGGTGCCGAGTTTGATAATGTCGCTGCATATATTAAGGCCAACTTCTCGTTTATGGATGATCGCTTGCAGGGTGATGTTGGTTTCCGTTACGTAAAAACCGAGCTTGAAACCAATGGTTTTGCGGGTACTGTTTTCGGCACTACCAGTTCAAATGGCGGCAAGGTAATAGACCCTATCCAGCTAATGAAAATGCGTGAAGTGGGAGCTGGCGGTGTGCAATGCCCGTCGTTGGCGGAAACTCCATCTCCAGTTGGTTTGGGTGCTAATTCATCATTCTGGGCGCCGAGAAATGGCAGCACTGATGTTAATGAGCCACTCAATTATGATCTCACTCGTTTTGTTGAGCGCAACCGCTGGGCTCGTGTAGACGGTAAAGGTTTTAACATCAACGGAACTCCATTTAACTATGGTGATGACACGCCGATTGCTGGAACAAATAACGGCATTTGTTATGACCCATTACTTGCGCCGGGGGCAATACCTGCAACCTTTTTCGAACGCAATTTGATTCGTTATGCTGATATTTCAACTGACTTGACTTACCCCTTTGATGCGAATGGCGTACGCCAGGTAAGTGAAAATGGCAGCATCGTTACTCATGACCGCAGTCGCAACTCTGTTGCAGCAATTGATAATTATAGCTACGACATTATTCTGCCAAGTTTGAACGTGAGTTTTGCAGCGAGAGAGGACTTAATTACTCGTTTTGCTGCATCTAAAACTATGGCGCGCCCCCCGATTGATGACTTGCGTGCTGGTGCCCGTACTAATGAAGGTGATATTTTTGGTTCGGGTGTAGGCTTGCGTCCTAGCTCAACAGTGCAATTGTTTACTGCGAAAATTGATCCGCTTGAATCAACCAATTTGGATTTGTCGGTTGAGTGGTACTTCAATGACTCAGGCATGCTATCAGCAAATATTTTCACCAAAGATATTAAGAACTTGATTGAAGTGAAAGACTATTTGTCGTATATCGGCGATCTGCGTAAAACTGCTGCGAACCCGGATGGCACAACCTACAATAATGGTGTGTTTAGTGTTGATGGCACAGATATTCCATTACTGTTGAGTGCTGCAGATGTAAACACCTGTATGCCTCGTCGTTTACAAGGTGAAGCAGCACTTCAAGGTACACCTGAATTAATTTATGGAAACAACCCTGAATATCTGTGTAATCAATACACTGTTACGCAAAACGTAAACGCGGCAAAGGCATCGGTAGAAGGTATTGAATTGAACTACGTTCAAAACTTTGACTTCTTACCGGGTATCTGGTCCGGTTTGGGCACCTCTATGAACTTTACCTATCAAGAAGGTACCTTTGATAAGTCTCGTGAAGTAATTCCTGGCGCGCCAAAAGAATCCTACAACGCGACAGTCTATTGGGCGCAAGATGGTCATCAAATTCGCCTTGCATGGTCTGGTGCGAGTGATGTGTTAGAGCAAACAGCCTTTGCCGGTGGTTCACGTTGGAGAGAAGGTCGTCAGACGCTGGATCTGTCCAGCAGCTATGCATTAACTGACTCGATCAGCCTGCAATTTGACGTAGCCAACTTGACTAACGAAACTGTGCGCACTTACTTCACTAGTCGTACTTTGGTATTGCCTGATGCCAATGGCAATCCAATTACCTTTAATGAAGGCTCGGCTATTAACGGCAGCGCACCCACCAACCGTACTCTTGATGAATACACTGTTGGCAGAACATTCCGTGTAGGTATTCGTGCGGAGTTCTAAGTGATGGAAGGACTGACAAATCTTGATTTGTTAGTCTGATAAAAAAGAAGCGCTTTGGGTCTATCTCAAGGCGCTTTTTTTTGGATAAATATTTTTAACTGAAAATGTTGCCTG
The DNA here is from genome assembly GCF_057196725.1 of Cellvibrio sp. ATLC23. Taxonomy (NCBI): domain Bacteria; kingdom Pseudomonadati; phylum Pseudomonadota; class Gammaproteobacteria; order Cellvibrionales; family Cellvibrionaceae; genus Cellvibrio; species Cellvibrio sp. ATLC23. Next base: position 434,354 of record NZ_JBXUOS010000001.1, read on the forward strand.
GTGAGACTATCATGAATGTTCGGGCGCATTGCGCAAAATCACGCAATTAAATATTTAACAGGTGTAGTGTTTTGTCATCGAAACGATTTGTCATAGTGGGCGGTGGAACGGCGGGTTGGATGACGGCAATGTTATTCCAACATGCGTTTCAGGATTGTACGATTACGCTGGTTGAATCTGCCGCTACCGGAATTATCGGTGTAGGTGAAGGCTCTACACCTGCATTAAAAGCATTTATGGATGCTATAGGCATCAGTGAAAGCGAGTGGATGTCAGCTTGTCAGGCAACCTATAAGTCGGGCATATCATTTAAAGATTGGTCAACAAAAAATGGATTTCAGGAATATTTTCATCCATTTTTTTCTCATTTTGATCGCGACCATATTAAAGCGCTTATATTTAATTCCGCATTGCGGCGCGCAGGTAAACGTGTGCATGCGCATCCTAATTTGTTTAGTTATGCACACTACTTGACCGCGAATTCTCTGTGCCCGATTACCCCATACGCATTTCCGTTTGAAGTTCAATATGGCTACCATTTTAATGCAGCCCTGTTGGGCTCATTTTTAAAAGAAAAAGCCATTGAGCGGGGAGTGATATGGAAAAGCGCTCATGTGGAAAACGTCGCATTAAATGCAAAAGGTGATATTGCACACTTGGCGTTCGAGGGTGGGGCAATACTTGAGGGCGATTTTTTTGTAGATTGCACGGGCTTTGCATCGCTTATTACCGGTAAAACACTCGACACTCCTTTTATTTCTTATAGAGATGTTTTATTTAATGATCGTGCCGTGACATTAGCCACTCCAGTGGAGGAGGTTATTTCAACGCAAACTGTAGCTACCGCATTAAATAATGGTTGGGCCTGGAAAATTCCTCTGCAAAATCGTGTGGGAAATGGCTATGTGTATAGTTCAGATTTTTGTAGCGAAGCAGAAGCAGAAGCGGAACTGCGCGCGCATCTGAATATGAATAATGGCGAAGGCGAAGTGCGCCACTTAAAAATGCGGGTTGGGCGAGCCAAAACTATGTGGAATAAAAATTCCTTGGCAGTTGGTTTGTCGCAAGGATTTTTAGAGCCATTAGAAGCAACGGCATTGGCGTTGGTGCAATTAACGCTTGTTAGGTTTGTTAAATTGTATAAGGCGGGTGGATATACCAATCAATACGCAGAGCAACTGAATTCAGAAATCGCAGAAGCGTTTGATAATGTGAGGGACTATATACATACACATTATTTAACCTCTGACCGTGAGGATACACCTTACTGGCGCGCCTGCCGCCACAATTCTGCGGTGGCATCGAATCGCCTTAAACTGGTGTTGCAAGCTTGGTTGAGTGGTGCGGATATTAGTGAGGCGCTGCAAAGCACGGGGCTTAATCGTCACTACAAAGTGAATTCATGGGTGTACTTATTAAGTGGCATGGGAATATTTCCTCCTGAGCATCAACTGGTGCAAGCCAGCCCGGATGATTTAGCTAAAGTGCCGCTAGATTCAATTGTCGATTTTTTTGAGAGGTGCTTGTTAAATCATATGCCGCAAAAAGAAGCGTTGGAGATTATGCGCACTGGCGTTAGTCCATTTGATTCAGAAGGCCGGAACGCAGTGAGTAAAGAGCAGGCGCTTGCGCGTTTACTGGGTCTAAATTTTGCAGCCTCATCTTAAGTTGATCTTAAGGGTTCCCTAGTGGCTTTGGTTTTTTGGACAGTAAGGCTGCGAAGTTTTATGGTGTTGAGCGCAGAGCTTCCAGTGCCATTTGGTGTGAATCAGGAATTTTACGTACTTCATTTTTAATGGCGTTGGATACATTTTGTAAGAATTGAATAAAGTCGGGAGCTTTGTCTGCAGGCATTGAAAACTTTTCATAGTCGCGGAAATATTTTTGACCGATCAATACTTCCAGCCAACTATCGGTACCAAAAATGGAATATTCGGGTGGGGATATCCAACCGGTTTTAGAGAACTCTTCGAGCAATACATCTAAGGACGCAGGGCGCGGCCCCAATCTCCGCTCCTTCCAAAATAAATCTTCGTCACGGCGATTACACAGGTAGTGCACTATTAGAAAATCGCGCACTCCCTCGGTCTCTGCGCGCCAGGACTGATTAAATTTATCTCTGCCCACCGCATTTAATTCGTTATTGTCGATACTATCGCGCAATTTTCTCGCATAGGCGCAAATTAAATGAATGCTGGTGGATTCTAATGGCTCTAAAAATCCTGCGGATAAACCTATGGCCACGCTGTTGAGCATCCAAGGCGATGACAATCGTCCGGTGGTGAATTCAATTTTGCGTGGTGTAGTTAACAGCTCGCCTTCAGCACCCTCTAATAGATGTTGTTTTGCTGTGTCGTAATCCATGTGTTTTGAGCAATAGACAATGCCGTTACCGGTGCGGTTCTGAAGCTGGATTTCCCAGCGCCATCCGGCTGCGTGGGCAATTGAGCGAGTGTACAAACGAGGCGCTTTATTCAATGTTGTTTGTACTGCAATTGCAGTATCACAAGGCAAGTATGCTTGCCAGTTATCAAAGTTTGCTTTTAATGCTTGTTTATTTAGGGCGCCATGCATTCCCGAGCAGTCTACATATAAATCGGCGCTGAGTGTTTCGCCATCCTCCGCAATAAGTGCGGTTATACCGTTCTCATCTGTTTCGACTTTTACTATGTGCTTGGAAATATGGGTTGCGCCATTGTGTAACGCTTTTTCTCGAAGTAATCGAGCCAGAAGAGATGCATCAAAATGGAGTGCGTAAAGTAGGTTGCTTAAAGGGTAGAAGAGGCCGTTTGTGTTTTCGGGCGCTTTTGAACCGCGAGAAAACTTATCTGAATAAGCCGCAACAGCGGAAGGGATAAAAGGCATGAGGTCAGGATTTTTAAAATAGCGTGCCGTGCTTAACCAAATTTTAAAAAACTCAGCCTGTCCTAGGTTGTGCCCCATGTTGCCAAAACCATGCATATAGCGTTCGCCGGGACGGGACCAGTTTTCAAATTGGATGCCATACTTAAATGTTGCTTGGCAGTGCTTAACCAGATCCTGATCGCTTATTTCTAGATAATTTAAGAGATCGTAAATGGTGGGAATGCTTGCTTCCCCAACGCCTATGGTTGGAATTTCTGCTGTATCAACTACTACAACCTGATAGCCATGTGCTTCCCGGTTTTTTGATAAAATAGCGCCCGCCACCCAACCAGCGGTTCCGCCACCTAATACAATGATTTTTTTTGATTCGCGTATCGACATAAATTGAGTCCGGCGTAAATTTTGTTATTTGTATCATAGCTCAAATACTGAGCTTATCTGATATTGTCAAAGGTATGAATAATTTTTTAGATTTGCAGTGTAAATATCAATCTTCTTTCAGTCGTTTGTCCAAGTTGAAAATTTATTATGATTTCATTAATAAATTTTCAACTTGTGTGTCGCGCTTGAAAAAGATAAAAATAAAAAATTATGAAGTGAAAAATTTGTAGGTTAATGATTAATGGTTGACTTTAGGTAACACTGACAAGCGAAATTGTGATGGTGACTGACCTATCTGCCTGCGGAAGAATTTCACAAAATTAGTTGCTTCGGAAAACCCTAATTGATAGGCAACTTCTGCAATCGAAATTGTGCTGTGCACCAGAAGGCGTTGCGCTTCTATAACAATGCGCCGGTCGATAATTTTCTTTGCCGACCGACCTTCCATGGCGATGCATGCACGGCTTATGGTGCTTTCGGAATAGCCCATTTTTTTTGCGTAATATTGCAGTGAATGTTCTTGTGCGAAACGTGTTTCCACAGTTTGTATGAACAAGCGGTATGTTAGTCGGCTAACTGAAGTGATCGCTAAGTTTGCCTGCGATTGACGGCTCCATTTAGCGATCCGCAATAATAGGGTTAGTAGTTGATGGCGAATTAACGCTACCTCTAAATCCTCGCCTGAAAACTGGTTGAAATCCAGCCGCATTTGCTGAATGCTGGCAACCACTACTTGCATTATTGCCGTATCGAGCGTCATGCTCGTGCTCCATTCGTCTAAAGCCAATAGTTCTAGCTCGCGTACAAGGCTCAAGCCTCCGTGATGCGGTAATGTACTTGGCGCTATCACAATTAAATGCGCCTCAAGGTTTTCCTCAACATGCCATTGCTGAACCTGACCTGGGCGCACAAATATCAAACTTCCTGCCAGCAGCGGCCACTCAACAAAATCTACGGTGTGTCGGCCACTTCCTTCAGTAACCAGCATTAACATGAAAAAATCAATTCGTTCAGGCTGCTGAAACCAAGTGAGAGGCAGCTTGTTGCGCAATTCTGACCAGAAAAGCAACTCAATACCTAGTGCGGTAAGACGCGAGTTATCAAAGCGGACTTTTTTTAATTCGGGATTTGCAGTTTTAGTTCGCATTATTCGTTGCTGCTCGATTTTGACCATTTGTTGAGTCTAACTGACCTCTCCTTAAGCGACTAGATTCGGCAGTATGATTCACTGATTAATGACGTCTATAGAGCAAGGGAAACATATGAAACTCAGTACCACAGTAACGCTTATTGCATGCACTGCCGCAGGACTGTTATTCACGGCCTGCACTAGCCCCATCAGCAACACATTGGAGAACAATGCGGAGAAAAATGTGAGCAACCATAAGGATAAAGTATCAGCGCTATTAAAAAGCATAGAAACAGGTGACTCAGCACCGATCGCCTACATCAACCCAACCCTGTACACCCAACACAATTTATCGGTAGGTGATGGACTTGCTGGTTTTGGCGCGGTATTTCATGCGCTGCCACCGGGTTCAGCTAAAGCGAATCCTGTACGCGTATTCCAAGATGAAAACTATGTGTTTAGCCATACGGAATATAACTTTTTTGGACCAAAAATTGGCTTTGATATTTTCCGTTTTGAAAATGGCCAAATCGTTGAACACTGGGATAATTTGCAAGAGACCGCAACCACTGCTAACCCCAGTGGTCGCAGTATGATTGACGGCGCCACCACTGTTACTGATCTTGATAAAACTGCCAACAACAAGGCTTTAGTTAGGGGTTTTGTAGAAGACATTCTACAAAATGGTAAATTCGAAAAGCTCGCGGGTTATTTTGATGGCGATAATCTCATTCAACATAACCCGCAGGTTGGCGACCAGTTGAGTGGGTTGAGGGCGGCTATGCATGCCATGGCCGAGCAGGGTATTACCATGAAATATGATCGCATTCATAAAGTGCTGGGCGAAGGAAATTTCGTGTTAGTCGTCAGTGAAGGTCAGTTCGCCGGAAAACATTCCTCCTTCTATGATTTGTTCCGCGTTGAAAATGACAAGATCGCAGAGCATTGGGACACCATTGAGACTATTCCCGCCAAGGCTGAGTGGAAGAATTCTAATGGTAAGTTTTAAGGTTTAATTCACCCGTTTAATTTTCTAGCTAATTATTTTTTTACCAATCATTTAATTTTTTATTCATTTAAGGATCGTCATTATGAAAATCTCCCAATTGCTCTGCACCGGTTTAATGACTTGCGCTATGTTCATCACTTCTGGTTTTGCAGTGGCAGATTCTGCCCATACAACGCAGGTGATTGAAGTGGCAAGTTTTCAGCTCAAACAAGGTGTAACGCCCGCTGAATTTGCTGTGGTCGACAAGGCCATGGAACGCGAATACATATCCAAGCAGCCTGGTTTCCTATCACGCGAAAGTGCAGTAGGACCGAATAATGAATGGCTTGTGATAGTTCATTGGAAGTCGCTTACCGACGCTGATGCCTCTATGGCATCTTTTGAAAAAGCCGCACCTACCGCAGCTTTCATGGCGAAACTTGATGCTTCCACCATGGTCATGAAGCGCTATCAAAAACAAGCGCCATAAAGTCATCAGCGATCAGATAGAGTTAAATAACCCTCGTCACACAGTGTGTAACTAATCGTTTACGATAATTGTGATGGGGGTTATTAATTATTAGGGGTAATTAAGTTTCTTAAAAGTTCTTAGTCAAAAGCATTATTTTAGGGTTCTTTCAATACCATCAAAAAATTGGAATGTCTTGATAACATGTTGATGCCAGTATTCCCAAGAGTGACTCCCTGGTAGTGATTCCAATTGCGCGGGAATACCGAGCTGTTTTAATTGCTCATTAAACTTCAGGTTGCCTGAATAGAGAGTATCTTCGGTGCCGCAATCGAATCGAATTGGGGGGAGGTGGGTTTTATTCACCTTTAACCAATGCAATATGTCGCTCTCATGGGTTAAGTGAGTGTTATAAAGCGATAAATCTTCATCGACAAATTGCGCCATTTCCTGAATGTTTGTTATTGAGGAGTGCCCCGATATACCTTGAAAGATGTTGGGATATTTAGCCCCTAAGCGCAGCGCGCCATAACCGCCCATAGATAGGCCAGCAATATAAATATTGGATGCGGCTGAGGCCGCTGGATTGCATTTTATAACTGCATCAATTACATCCTCCACAATCCATTTTTCATAATTCTCACCGTTTGCTAGCGGTAAATAAGCTGAGCCTCCATAAAATCCGCCATCCGAAGGCATAACCAGCATCATTTTGGTTAAGCTACCTTTTGCATATTCATTGCTATAAGCCTTGTGCACACCGCCCAAACCTGACCATACCCAATTATTGCCATAAACCCCGTGTAATAAAATCACAATAGGCATGTCTTTACCGTCTGGATGAGCATTAAAGACGCTGATATCACAGCGTCTATTTAGATGTGAGCTCTGAACAGTGAGTAATTGAAAATGTTCAGGAAGATATTCAGGATTAGATTGTTCAATTCTAATAACGGCCATTTGTATTACTCCTCATCATCAAAGATAACAACACCTTTGGCGATACGGCCATTAATTAAATCGTCAAAACCCTGTGCAACATCTTCAATACGATAGGTTTTGGTGACCAATTCATCGAGCTTTAATTGCCCTGAGCTGTAGAGATCCATAATGCGCGGAAAATCCCGGTCGGGATTGCACATGCCATAAAGTGGATTGATATAAATTTTGTCCCATTCAAATAATTCACAGTCAAAATCAATGCGCTGCTCAATGCCACTGACTTGCACCGCCGTTCCGGCACTACGAATAAGTTTGAGTGGTGCGGAGCCAAGCGCGGGAACAGCGGTGCACTCAAAAGCATAGTCTGTTCCGCGCCCGCAGTTGATCGCACGTACTTGCGTGGCAACTTCGTTAAAATCCTTATCATCTCGTGTCGCTATGACACCGTGGGTCGCACCGAATTTTTTAGCTTGATCCAAGCGCTCGCTATTGATATCAATGGCGATAATTTTATTGGCGCCTGACAATTTTGCCGCTTGAATAACATTTAAGCCGACGCCACCACAACCAATTACACAGACGGATGAGCCCAGCTTCACGTTGGCGGCATTGACTACAGAGCCCCAGCCCGTCATAACACCGCAACCAATAATTGATGCGGTAGCGTAGGGGATGTCGCAGTGAATTTTGACCACTGCAGATTCTTTAACAATAGTATGTTCAGACATAGTGCCGAGATGAAAAGAGCGTTCAATCGGCGCGCCCTGATGGCTTGCAGCATCTGGGTGTGCATGTCCGCAAAGACCTTGCCCACAAACCGGTGAATTTATTTCGCAGATATGGGTATTGCCTTCACGGCATTGAAAACAGTGACCACAGGGAATTGCCCAGTTTAAGATGACTCTATCGCCAGCTTTTACTTTGGTTACTGCTGAACCAACGGCCATAACAATGCCTGCACCTTCATGGCCAACAATAAAAGGTTTGTTCCAGGTATTGATGGAGTCCCAGTCGGTGTGGCAAATGCCCGATGCTTTTAATTTAATCAGCACCTCGTCTTGTGCCGGAGTACCAATTGCAATTGTGGTTAAATGGAAGTTTCCTTTGCCATCAGACAATATGGCTTTTGAATGAATCATAAAAGTTAGCTCCAGTAATGTTCGTGAAGTAGGTGTTGAATGGGTTAAAAACGAAATATATAGACTAGAATTAGTTTGATTTTCATTGTTGATGATCGGCCACAGCTAAAAAAATATTGCTATCGCATTAAAAATATAATCAACTTTGTTCCAAGAATATTGACTACTGGAAAATGAGCATGGGCAAGAATAACGTATATTGTGAGCCGTTTTGCATACAGCATGGTTATGATTTTGAAATTCATCATGTGGTGTATTCGGAGGACTCTCCCTATTCCTGTTTTATGCATTTTCATGAGGTTCACGAACTTATCGTCTTTGATTCTATTGAGGGAACTTTTTTTTACAGCCAGGGTAAGTCAGCTTTGTGCGATCAGGATCTCGTCTTCACTCCCGCATTGGAAACCCATGATTTTGAGCTGTCATCGCGCAATAAATCCTGGTATATCATCCAGTTTTTACCCGCTCTTTTGCTGGCCCCTGGGTTAGAGCAGGCAGAAAATTTCTTTAAGTATGGTATGCATTTACGTCTAAAATCTGATGATGCAAGTGCTATTCAAACCCTGTCAAAATGGCTGCTGGATTCTTATCGTGATTCACCTTCCAGCAATCGCAGCCAGGCATTGTTGCGCGCGCTGTTAACCTGGGTGGCAGAGCGCGCAACTCCGTTAAAACCTCCGCACTACGACACACTGTTAAAATCTTCCGGTTATATGAAGCTGGAACCGGTAATTAATTTATTTCGCCACAATAAAAGTGTTGAACTTTCCCTGGATCAGGCCGCGGAGTTGTGTTGTATCTCTCCGGCGTATTTTTCACGCTTGTTTAAATCCGTGTTTCGCTGCAATTATTCTGACTACAATGTTAAACACCGGCTTTACAGCGCTGCACGAATGTTAAGTCAAAGCCAGTTTTCAATCACTGAGATCAGTTATGAGCTCAATTTTTCCAGCCCCTCTCATTTCATTTCCCAATTCAAAAAATTGTTTGGTGTAACTCCAAAGAAATTCAAAACCACCATGCTACAGCGGGTTACCGAGCTCTAGATCTAGTGCGTGAACATTGGTGTGCTGCAATAGATCCTCGCATTGAGCCGATTTAATGTAGCAAAATGCATTTGTTAGAAATGGCACGAATAAAGCCAGGAATGTCATTTATTTGACATTCGGGGTGCCGCCATGTCTGGATTTGTTAAGAGGCATTTATCGAGGTTGATAAAATGTGAACTTGGTGTATATTGTTTATTGTTGACAAAATAACTGAGATATTGGGATGTTGGGTTGTTTCATAAGGTTTTTTTAAGAAATCGCAGTTATTGATAACACTTCAATATATAAATTAAAAAATAGGTGATTCATGATGTGTTCGAGTTATAAGCTTGATCGGCCCATTACATTGTTTCTGAAAACCAGCGTGCTTAGTGTGGCCGCATTGTTCCTTATAGCCTGTCAAGATAAGGCGGTAGACAATGCTCCCGCTACAACCTCAGTCGAAACTCCTACCATTGAGAAGATGTTATTTGATTTCGAGGGCGATCAGTTACCGGCGGAAATTAGTTTTTTTAACGCTCAGGGAAGTTTGGTTAAATTCTCAGCGAGTGATACCTCCGCATCGCAAGCATTAAAAGTAAAGTTCAACTCTGTTGATCATGAATACACATCCTTGGTTATCCAGCCAAAGTCAGACAATTGGAATTGGACTGATATCGGCGATGCCAGCCTTGCCTTTGATATTGCCAATGACGGTGAACATTCCGTACAGCTATTCCTGGATGTGTCTGATGCAAAAGGCAATAACTTTACCCGCAGTGTCAGTGTGCCGGTAGGCAAGTCGCGTGTTTATTATTCCAAGTTAAGTGGCCACGATATGGTCAGTGCAAATCCTGATTCTAAAGTGGAGCTTAATGCTGCTTCGGGTTTACGCGGCAACCCGCCGACATGGAAAGGCGATGATGTGCAATTCATCTGGATGTGGGGCGTTATGAATTTGGATTTGTCCGCTATTAAGCGCATATCCTTAAGTGTTCAATATGCTTTGCACAATAAAGAAATTACTCTAGATAATATTCGTGTAATCAAAAGCCCTGCAATGGATAAAGACTTTTTGGTGAGTTTGGTTGATAAGTTCGGCCAGCCAGCCAGGGTGGATTTTGAAGGGAAAATTCATACCGATGCGGAGTTGGCTGAAGCCACTAAACAAGAGCTTGAAGCCTTGAAAAATGGTGCGCCATTGGCAGATCGCTCTCAATTTGGTGGCTGGAAAAATGGCCCTAAACAAGCGGCTACTGGTTATTTTCATCCTAAAAAAGTAGATGGAAAGTGGTGGTTGGTTGATCCAGAAGGCTATTTATATTTTGCCACTGGTTTGGATATCGTACGCTTGGCTAATGCTTACACTATGACTGGTTACGACTATGACGCATCGACTATTGAACAGCGCCGCGCGGATGATCTGACCCCTGAAGATTCAAAAGGTAAAATTGTTATCAGTGAAGCTGCGCAAGAAACCCGTCATTTGGTTTCTAAAACCCGTGCAGACATGTTTGAGTGGTTGCCCAAGCACAGTGATCCTCTGGGAAATCATTACGACTACAATCGCGATGCTCACTCTGGTCCTTTACTCAAAGGTGAAGTGTTTAGTTTTTACAGCGCTAACCTTGAGCGCAAATACGGTGAGTCTGAACCTGAATCCTATTTAAGACAGTGGGAAAAAGTCACTGTGGATCGTATGTTGAGTTGGGGATTTACCTCTTTGGGTAACTGGACTGATCCAAAATTCTACAATAATAAGCGCATCCCATATTTCGCCAATGGCTGGATTATTGGTAACTTCAAAACAGTTTCCAGCGGCAATGATTTTTGGGGCGGTTTGCCTGATCCATTTGATCCTGTTTTTAAAGAACGTGCATTGGTAACAGCCAAAGCAATTGCTGAAGATGTAAAGAACAGCCCTTGGTGTGTAGGTGTATTTATCGACAACGAAAAAAGCTGGGGGCGTTCGGATAGCAAAGAATCTGAATACGGCATAGTGTTAAATACACTGACTCGCGATGGTGCTGACTCTCCGACTAAAAATCAATTTACCCATATGATGCAAGAGAAGTATCAGGATGTGGCTGCATTAAACACTGCTTGGGGAACCTCTATTAGTTCTTGGGAAGAGTTTCAAAAAGGTTTTAAAACTGGCATCAACAACGATGTGCAGTTGCAAGATTTTAGTTTGTTATTCACCAGCTATGCAGAAGAGTATTTTAAAATTGTTGAGGGGGCGTTAACGCAACACATGCCCAATCACATGTATTTAGGTGTGCGTTTCGCAGATTGGGGAATGCCTAAAGACGTAGTTAAAGCAGCGACTAAATATGCAGATGTGATGAGTTACAACCTCTATAAAGAGGGTGTTACTCAAAACAGATGGAAGTTTTTAGCGGAACTGGACAAGCCCAGCATTATCGGAGAGTTTCATATAGGTACAACTGAATCGGGTTTATTTCACCCAGGTTTAGTGCATGCCGCTAATCAAGAAGATCGCGCCAGAATGTACAAAGAGTATATGCAGACGGTAGTAGATAACCCTTACTTTATCGGTGCTCATTGGTTCCAGTACATGGATTCACCGGTCACTGGTCGCTCTTACGATGGCGAAAATTACAATGTGGGTTTTGTGTCGGTTACTGATACACCCTATGCACCTATGGTGAAGGCTGCTAAAGAATTGCATAGTGAAATGTATGAGCGTCGCGCTAAAAAGTAATATGAGTAAATAATGTGATCTGGGCAAGGGAGCTAGTCAGCAATGACTGGCTCTTTTTTTAAAGAAAAAACTAATAATTAATAAAAGCAGGCTTGTTTATGATAAAAAATATACTGGTATTCATTCTGTTAGTCGTGGCGAAACAAGCGTACTGCGCAGAAAAATCACCCAGCCAGCTCCCTTGGTTTGATGCTGAAAAGAGTTTCGAACATCGTGCCGATTTATTAGTAAGCGCAATGACGCTGGATGAAAAAATTGCACAACTCTCTCACGCTACTCCCGCGATTCCTAGGCTAAATGTGCCTGAATATAATTGGTGGAATGAGGCATTACATGGCGTGGCGCGCAATGGCAAAGCCACGATTTTCCCCCAGGCGATTGGTTTGGCTGCAACTTTTGATTTGGACCTTGCTTATAGAGTGTCGTCGGCAATTTCCGATGAGGCGCGAGCGAAATATAAAATTGCGCAATCGATTGGTAATAATGGCCAGTATGCAGGCCTGAGTTTCTGGACGCCAAATGTTAATATATTTCGCGACCCTCGTTGGGGCAGAGGGCAAGAAACTTATGGTGAAGATCCTCTATTGACCGCACAAATCGGCACTGCGTTTGTAAAAGGGTTGCAGGGAAATGATCCAAAATATCTCAAGTCTGCCGGTGTTGCTAAACACTTCGCGGTTCATTCTGGCCCAGAGTCATTGCGCCATCATTTCGATGTGGTTCCTTCGAAAAAAGATCTGTTTGAAACCTATTTGCCCGCTTTTGAAGCTTTGGTTAAGGATGCAAAAGTAGCCGGTGTTATGTGTGCTTACAATGCGGTGAATGGTGACCCTTCTTGCGCAAATAGCTATCTGATTGATGATTTACTTAAAAAACAATGGGGTTTTGACGGGTATATTGTTTCTGATTGCGGTGCACTTAACGATTTTCAAGCTGGTCATAAAGTGACTAAGAGCGGCGTTGAATCGGCAGCATTGGCATTGAAGTCGGGTATAAATTTAAACTGTGGGGACACTTATACACAATCCCTAAAAAAATCCTTTGCTCAGGGTTTGGTCGCTGAAGCGTTGATTGATGAACGCTTAAAACAATTATTATTGATTCGATTTCAGTTAGGTTTTTTTGATCCGGCGGATTTGAATCCTTATGCAAATCTCTCCTCCGATATTATCCACAGCGATAAAAATATTCAGCTATCGCGTGAGGTGGCTACTAAATCTATCGTATTGTTGAAGAATAAAAACAATACACTGCCGCTGTCAAAAACCATTAAAGTGCCTTACGTTACCGGGCCGTTTGCTGCTTCATCTGACATGTTGATCGGAAATTATTACGGCATTACGGATAATTTGGTAACAGTGTTAGAAGGTGTTGCCGGCAAGGTTTCACTGGGCTCATCACTTAATTATCGCAGCGGCGCATTGCCATTTCATAAAAACATCAACCCCCTGAATTGGGCTCCGCAAGAAGCCAGGGCGGCGGATGCAGTTATAGCGGTAGTCGGGGTGACGGCGGATATGGAAGGTGAAGAAGTAGATGCTATTGCTTCTCCAGATCGAGGTGATCGCGTTGATATTACCCTGCCTCAAAATCAAATCGACTATGTAAAAGAAATTGCAAAAAACAAAAAAGGCCCATTAATTTTGGTTGTTGCAGCGGGCAGCCCTGTTGTCTTGGGTGAGCTGCATGAGCTGGCAGATGCGATTCTGTGGATTTGGTATCCAGGTGAGCAGGGCGGTAATGCGGTTGCCGATGTATTATTTGGTGATGCTAATCCATCGGGTCATTTGCCCTTAACTTTTCCCGCGTCAATTAATGATCTGCCTCCATTTGAAAACTATTCGATGGCGGGCAGAACATATAAATACATGGCCAAAACCCCTCTGTACCCTTTCGGTTTTGGTCTCTCTTATACAAAATTTTTATTTAAAAAATTGCAGTTGGATAAACAAAAAATTACTGAAGATCAGTCGTTGATATTTAATGTTGATGTAGAAAATTCTGGAAAGATGGCTGGAGAAACAGTGGTTCAAGCTTACCTTTCAGCTCTATCGCCTATTGAAGGTGAGGCGATAATGGAATTAAAAGTGTTTAAGCGCGTATTGCTTGAGCCTAATCAAAAACAGCGCGTGCAATTTGAGATAGATAAAAAAGATTTATACAGAATTAATCAGGAAGGAAATAAGGTTAGGCTCTCGGGGCGCTACACGTTATGGGTGGGGGATTCTTTACCATCTAAGCGCAGTCTTGACTTAGGTGCGGCTGTACCCCAGCACCAAGTAATAGAGTTTCATTAGATTTTTATCTTGTAGAGCTGTTTGGTATTAATAAACGTTTCGACTTGTGTTGATTCTTAATATAAAAAGTAGGTGATATATGACTGATAATTTTTCACGTCGCAATGCATTAAAACTTGCTGTTGCAGGGCTAGCTACCAGCGCTATTGGGTGTTCAATAAATACAAGTAGTGATAAACCGGTAAAACAACAGGTACTTGATTCATCCGTATCTGATACCTGGAGCAATAGCCATGATCGCGTATGGATTGGCGGTGATTATTGGGCTAACCCCATGGAGGATTGGCGTATTGTTAATGGTGGTGCGGAGTGTTTGAGTGCCGGTGGTAATCGCAGTATTCACTCTCTGACTCATCAGCTGACAAATGCTTCGGGAATTTTTTCTCTTTCAGTTCGCCTTAAGCGAGTTAGTCACGGTGAGCAAGATGGCGGTGCCGGTATTCGCATTGGTGTGAATAGCGATATTAAAGAATATCGCAGTAACTGTTTTGTGCAGAAAGGCTTTGACGCTGGAATTATTCATAATCAACTTGCATTGGGCGATAAACGCGTCGAATTACTGCAAGCTTTGGGCGATGCAGAAGTTGAATTGAAACTCTCTGGTGAGCCGCGTATTGGTGTCTACGCGTTAAAGTTTGAAGCAAGGTTAGTCGGCAGTGGAAAATTAATTGGCCAAATAGATGATTTGGTAGCAACCGATAACATCATGGGTAATGTCGCTGTGGTCAGCAACTTTGCTATTTCTTCTGAGATTGCCGCGAACCCGAAAGGCACCACCTATCGGTTTTCAAAATGGACACTGCAAGGTGATGCATTTAACTATATGCCGGAGCAGAAGTTTGGTCCCATTTTGTGGACCATGTATACACTCAATGATACTCGTACAGATGAAGGCTTTGTGTTGAAGCTGAGTGTATTAACAGGCCCTATGGGTCCTAATGATAGCAACGAGGTTGAGTTGCAAGTTGAAAAGTCCGGTCATTGGAAATCCTTGGCAAGCGCTACGCTTGATCCAGATTCTTGGTTGGCAACATTTCGTATAGCTCATTGGAATGAAAAAGACGATGTGAGCTATCGTGTGGTTTATCGCGAGCAGCGTCGCGATGGCAGTCATGTGCCAGATTATTTCCCTGGTCTTATTAAAGCCAATCCTGTGGGTCGTAATTTGCGTATGGCAGCACTGACTTGCCAAAATGATTATGCGTTCCCCTATGCACCGGTAGCAAATAATGTTGCCAAATTAAATCCGGATTTAGTGTTTTTTTCCGGTGACCAACTCTATGAAAATCACGGCGGTTTTGGTTTTATTCGCACGCCCACGGAGCCCGCTATTTTAAACTATTTGCGAAAATTTTATCAATTTGGTTGGGCGTTTAGAGATGTGATGCGCAATGCACCAACCATTTGTTTGCCAGATGATCACGATATATTGCAAGGTAATTTATGGGGCGAGGGCGGCGCAGCTGCACCTGCCGACGCCCCCATCGCAGGTAATGTGGATGCTTGGGGTGGTTATGTAACGCCGATACGTGTTGTTAATGTGGTGCATAAAACCAACACGGCGCATCACCCGGAACCCTATGATGCAACTCCTACCCCGCGTGGCATGAGTGTTTATTACACCGATTTAGTTTACGGCAATGTAGGCTTTGCGATTCTTGCTGATCGCCAGTGGAAGAGCGGTCCGGAACGTTTAAATATTCATGTCGGTGTGACCGGCGAAGGTGAAGTCCCAACTTATATTAACCCCAATTTTGATCGCGCTGATTTACATCTGTTAGGAACCAAACAAGAAGAGTTTTTAGCGCAGTGGGCTAGTGATTGGCGCAGTCATTCATTAAAAGCTGTTTTAAGCCAAACTGTTTTTGCTGGTATATCGACGCATCAACCGTTGCCCACAAAATATTTAAAATATGATTTTGATTCCAGCGGTTGGCCTGCCAGCGCACGCAATCGTGCGATTGAAATCATGCGCACATCAAAAGCGTTGCATATTTGTGGTGATACGCATTTGGGAACATTATCGCAATATGGTGTACACGCACAGCGCGATAGTAACTGGGCATTTTGTACCCCTGCCATTGCAGCAGGTTGGCCAAGATGGTGGCGCCCTGACGATATAAAAATTCCTTTTGCTCATCGTCCTGCCCATGGTCACTCACAAACCGGTGAATATTTGGATAGTTTCGGTAATAAAATCTATGTTTATGCCGTTGGTAATCCCGAGGTGGGTAAGTCCAATAATCGTTATATTCAAGCTCATGAAAAAGGCAGTGGTTTTGGTTTTATTGTGTTTGACACCGCCGCTAAAACCTATACAACCCAAGCCTTTAAATTCTTAGTGGACGTCGCAAGTAACAGCCCAGAAAATCAATTTTTGGGTTGGCCGGTGACTATTCATCAAGACGAAAATATGGGCATGAATAAGTTAGCCTGATATTCATGCAGGGTATTTTAAAACTGAAAAGTGGTGTTTGCGATGAAGAATAGTAATTTGTTGAAAGGGGTAAATATGTCTTTTAAGTGGAGCATATTTTTTATATGCACCTTGATGCAAATTACTATTGTTCAGGCTAAAAATGCTGATGGGGTTGTTTATGGGGGCGAGTTAAGAAAGTGGCATAGTTTATCCTTAACATTTGATGGCCCCTATGTAACTGAGCAAGACGAATTTAATCCTTTTTTGAATTATCGCTTGAATGTGATTTTTACGCATGAAGCGTCTGGTAAATCTTATCTTGTACCTGGCTATTTTGCTGCCGATGGCAATGCAGCTAATAGCTCAGCTGATGCGGGGAATAAGTGGCGAGTCAATTTTTCTGCAGACGAAACTGGACGTTGGCAATGGCAGGCGAGTTTTCGTAAGAATAACTGGGTTGCGGTATCCGATAAGCCGAATGCGGGTGTTTCTGCGGGCTTTATGGATGGTCAAAACGGACATTTCATTATTGATAAAAGTAATAAAAAATCACCTGATTTTCGTGCTGCAGGACGATTGAAATATGTAGGTAAACCCTATTTACAATTTGCACAAACCCAAGAATATTTTATCAAGGCAGGCGCGGATGCTCCGGAAAATCTACTTTCTTATTTTGATTTTGATGGGGATTTTGCGACCGACGGACATAAGGATGACCTTGTTAAAACCTGGTCTGCGCATTTAAAAGATTGGAAAAAAGGCGATCCAACATGGCAAGGAGATAAAGGGAAAGCCTTGGTGGGGGCGCTTAATTATCTTTCATCCAAAGGTATGAATTCAATTTCATTTTTAACACTAAACATCCTTGGTGATGATCAAAATGTATTCCCTTATATAAACTACAACACCTACGATAGGTTTGATGTATCTAAACTAGCGCAGTGGGACATTATCTTTGAGCATGCGCAGCAACGTGGATTATTTTTGCATTTCAAAACGCAAGAAATGGAAAATCAGGGGTTGCTGGATGGTGGCGGTTTAGGTGTTCAACGCAAACTTTATTATCGTGAACTGATCGCGCGGTTTGGTCATCACCTCGCGTTGAATTGGAACATGGGTGAAGAAAATGGCGAATGGGTAAACAATCATCCGACGCCACCACAGAATACATCGCAGCGTCTGGCGATGGCGGATTATTTTTATCATTTAGATCCCTATCAACATCATCGCGTTATTCATAATGGCAATGATTTTAAGGATCTTGTTGCTGCCCGCAGCCATTATACCGGCGCTAGCGTGCAAACAGGCTTAAAGAGTTTTTCCGATGTCCACACAGCCGTTAAACGCTTGCGTGATTGGCCTGTCGTAAATGATCAGTCTTGGGCAATTGCCGTAGATGAACCTGGTGATGCCGAGGATGCCTTATTGCCAGACCATGAAGATCCAAAGCATAATCTGGCGCGAATGAATGGTTTGTGGGGTGCGTTAATGGCCGGGGCTTGGGGAACTGAATGGTATTTTGGTTATGCCCATGAACACTCGGATTTAACCGCACAGGATTGGCGTTCACGGGATTTATTCTGGTCGCAAGCTAAACATGCGTTGGACTTTTTTAAAATTATTAATGTTCCCTATCAAAAAGCTGTCTCTGCCGATGGCTTATTAAGTGGAAAAAATTTCCAGCAGGGAACTGATGGTTATGTATTGGCCTCGGACGCAGAATTTTATTTGGTTTTTATCAAGGATGCTTCAGTAGCGTTAAATTTATCGTTACCTGAAAAGCCTGCAAGCTATTCGGTGGAGTGGTTTGACCCAAGGAATGGAGGAAAGCTGCAAAAGGGCACGATAACTAATATTAAGTTAGATAAGCCGGCGGGTGGAGAGGGCTGGGAAAGAGCTGCTGCCAGTTTGGGTTTTCCTCCGAGTGATAAAAACTCTGATTGGGCAGTGTTAATAAAACGAATGTAATTACCCTGCATGCTTATCTCACAAAGCTGCGGCCACATACCGCGGCTTTTTTATTTAGATTAAAATGTCGCCTCACGTTATTGATAAATGTTAACAGTTAACATATATTTGAGTTGCTTTAAGGTTCGAGACATAGATGTCGCCTAGTTATAAAAATAATAATTAATGTAATTCTTTAAAATTCATATCGCTAAACATTAGTTTTCCATCCATCTAAATATAATCACGTGGAGCTTTGTTATGAAAAAATATATTTCATGTTGTATTGCATTAATGTTGACGTCGACACCACTATTCGCCGCCGACTGGGATTCTTTTCCAATTCCTGCACCGGCTGGAGCAGGTAAAACATGGCAGCTGCAGTCAATATCTGATCAGTTTAATTACAATGCTAGTCCTACCGTTAAACCGGCGGAGTTTAACTCGCGCTGGGTTCCTTCTTTTATCAATAGTTGGACTGGGCCTGGCGATACTGAATTTAATGCCGGCCATTCTTATACAACGGGAGGCTCTTTAGCGTTGCAATCAACAGCTAAGGCGGGCACCAACAAAATCTATACCGGTATCATTTCATCTAAGCAAACCTTTACCTACCCATTGTATTTGGAGGCGCGGGTGAAGCATACCGGCAACACTCTGGCTAATGCGGTGTGGATGCTAAGTGCTGATTCAACGCAAGAAATTGATGCGATGGAATCCTATGGTAGTGATCGTGCTGGGCAGGAGTGGTTTGATCAGCGTATGCATGTAAGTCACCATGTATTTATTCGCTCTCCCTTTCAAGATTATCAACCAAAAGATGAGGGGTCATGGGTTGTAAATCCGGCGGGCGGCACTTGGCGTGGCGCAATGCATGTGTACGGAGTGCATTGGAAAGATCCGTGGAATCTAGATTACTACATTGATGGTGTAAAAGTTCGTACAGTTTCGGGCCCGGCAATGATCGACCCTAACAACTTCACTAATGGCACAGGCATCAATAAACCTTTGCATATTATTATTGATGTTGAGCATCAAGACTGGCGCGACGTACGACCAACGGCAGCGGAATTGGCCGATACCAGCAAGAGCATTATGTTTGTGGATTGGATAAGAGTTTATAAGCCAGCAGCTGCAACCGCTAGTTCGGCGGCCACGAGTAGTTCTTCTAGCAGTGCTGCGACTAATAATGTTCAGCTTATTGATTTTGCCAACTATTTTGATACCGGTAAATCGACAGCTAGTGTCGCTGGCGATACCTATGTTGGTTTTAATAAGTCTGGAAACGGCAATATTAATTACAACACAGCCGGTGATTGGGGCGACTACTTTTTCACTTTACCTAGCGATGGAAGTTACAAATTTGAAATTATTACCGCATCACCCATGGCAACCAGTGGTATAGGTGCGAAATTAATTATCGACGGAATATATGTGGGGACTATTAACGTTGGTTCTACAGGTGGCTGGGAAGTTTATGCTCCCTTTGCGCTATCCAATAATATTTCGATAGGCTCTGGCACTCATACACTTCGAATTGAAAGTGTGGGTACTAGCGCTTGGCAGTGGAATGGTGATCAAATTCGTATTACTAAGGTTCAATAACCTTAACTTAGTAAGCCATGACTGCCTATAAAAATTCTATATGGCTCATTTGGGTATAAACCTATTGTCACAAGAGTATATTCTCTTGCAGGCAATAGGTTTTTTTATTAGTTGTTACGCTTATTTTTTTCCTGAATTAACTGCAACTGTTCGATGTAAGTTTGTGCTTCGTCTGTACGCTGTTCTTGCTTTAAATAGGTAATTAGCAGATTCAAATTGTCCGGGCGTTGTTCGGGTGTCTTGATCAATATATTTATCGCATCGGATCTGCGTCCAAGTTGTTCCAGCGTTAAGGCATGAGCTTGCAAGTAAGTAAGGTTGGCGCCGTCCAGTTCGGTTGCGCGGCGCAAGGCTTTTTCAGCCGCAATGTAAATTTTTTGACGAATCAAGCTTAACCCAAGGGCGTAGTGTAAGGATGCGTTAGCGGGATTTTGAGCGATGCCCGTTTGCAAACTTTTTTGCGCTTCCGTTTCTAGTCCTTGCATGCGGTAAAGATCTGCTAGGTTCAAATGTGCATTGGCAAACTGGGGCGATAATTTAATCGCCAGTTCATAGGCGGTTTTAGCAGCGGCTATGTTTTGTTGTCGGGCGTAAAAAATACCCAAATTCATTTGTGCTTCGGGTGTATCAGCATTCACCTGTTGGGCTTGAATATATTCCGCAAATAGAGTGCCCAGTTGCGCTTGAATATCTTTGTTTGAGTTTTGAATATTTATTTCTGCTAACAGGCGTGCCACCTCTAATCGCACGACTTTGGCTTTATCCTTGGCCAGTGGTAATAAATAATCTACGCGTTGAGCGGCGGGCAGCGCTGCAAAAAAACTTACCGCCGCTTTGCGCATCAATGGGTCTTTAGCTGTTAATTGCTGCTGGGCACTGGCCAAACTTGCTGCTGTGGGTGGCAGTAAACTCAGTGCAGTGGCTTGCACCAGTGAAGGTGCTGCAGCACTAGTGGGCGAATTAATTAGTTTTATGAGTGCTGGTTCGGCGCTGGCTTGTCTTTGTTGCGCAGCGTGAATGGTTTGGCCGTAGTGTGCGGGTAGGGATTTATCCTGTTGTGCTAACCAACCTTGTAGTGCTGTTGCGGCCCAGGGATTTGTTTTGTTTTGATGGCAATTAACGCAGGCATTAGGCGCATCTAATGCATCGCTCAAATCGGGACGCGGAATACGAATGCTGTGATCTCGGCGCCCATCGACCACCATGTAATTTGTGCTGGGCATATGGCAATTAACACATTGTGCACCTTCACTCTTAGATGTGTGATGGTGATGCTTGGGGGTATCAAAATGGTCGGGCGCGTGGCACTGGGCGCAAACCTGATTTTCCGGCGCACGCAATTTGAGTGAATGAGGCTCGTGGCAATTGCTGCAGGTCACACCCTTATGAAACATTTTGCTTTGCACAAAAGAACCCATTTCAAATACTTCATCACGAATTTGACCGTCGGAGTGATAGAGCGGTTCTTCCAGGAGTGATAAGTCAAATGCATTATGAAATTCAGCGGCTGGGGTGCCATAAGGTAGTGCTTCGCTAATTTGTGCGCGTCGCCCATGGCAAGAGCCACACACATTTATTTGAGTATCATCTCGCTCGCCACTGTGAACCAAGGTTGGATGTGCTTGGGTTTTTAGCCAAGCGCCAACAGGGCTAAGGGATACATCAAAACCACTATGGGGATGCTGTTTAGCCGTGTCCTTTTTTACTAACTGTAAATGTTTTTTACCTGGCCCATGGCAAGCTTCGCAACTCACATTAATCTCTGACCAGCGAGTGTTATAAGTATTGTTGGTTGAATTGTAATTGCGTTCAAGGTTGGTAGAGTGGCAGGCAGCGCAGCGACTGTTCCAATTAAAATAAGCACCGGTCCAATGCAATACATCATTGTGCGGAATAGCTTCGTTAGGATAAAGGTGATACCAGCGTTGTCCGCCCTCAGTTTTAGGGCGCGAGTCCCAGGCGATATTCAGTGCTTGATAGCGACCATCGGGAAAGCCGATCAAATATTGCTGTAACGGAAAAAAACCAAAGGTGTAGTTAATTTTAAAATTTTGCTGAACTCCCTCAGCATTTTCGGTCTCTACCCAGAATTCGTTATCTTTGCGATAAAAACGCGACTTGCTGCCAAAGTGTTCAAACACTTGATTATTAAAATTCCCTAACACCGACTGTTCAGATGCTTCGCGCATAGCCCAATCGTGATCGGAATTTTGCCACTGTTGGTATTCTTTAAGGTGGCAGCCTTTGCAGGCCTCTGCGCCGATAAAATTCTCGGCAGGGCGGGTAGGGCTTGCTGCACTGACATTCAGTACATAAGCCATTAACGAAAAAATACTCAAGGTGGTTGCAATAATACGAATCATAAGCGGTGTAGCATTTACAGAATGTTAAAATACAAAAGCAAGGCAGTTAGCGCCAGAAAAAATTCGCTTGCTTTGGGTGTAGTGGAAGTTGATTGTTATCGCCCTGTTACTTGAATGTAGACTAGGCTTATGGGGTTATACTAGCGCGAATACTTGTTTATGTGTCGACCAATATTATGATTGATATTCCCCTTGATACCATTCTTTATATTTTGCTTCCGATATTATCAGCACAACTGATACTGGTGGTGCTGATCTATTTTTCATTGGTGAGTCGGCGAGTTTTATCGGGTTATGGTTTTCATGTTTGTTATCTCGTTTGTTATGTTATTTATCTGTTGGGCAAAGCGCTGCAAAATTTTGCTGAGGCTGATTCACAATTAAGGATTTTATTTTTTCGCGTACTGGTGTTATTTGCTTTGGGCATACCTTCAATGGTGATTGCCACGGCGTTACAAACTGGAACGCATGTAACCAAGCGCTGCCAAGGGCTGCTGTATTCGTTGGGTTTGCTCGCGAGTGGTGGTTACATTGTCATAATGGATGCGACTACGGGGCAGCTGTTAGTGCCTGATGGGTTTAGCGCGCTGCTGCCGTTTACTCCGAGTGTTAAGCTCGCTGAATGGAGTTTAACGTTTTACCTCCTGCTCGCACTTATCGCGCCCTGTTGCTATTTGCTTTACCAGCAGCTCCAAGGGCGGCGCAGCCCCGTAGCACTCAGTTTTTTGGCAGGCAGTATTAGCTTCGGGCTGTTTCATGGTGCGACTACTTTGTTTCAGCAAGCCTATTGGTTGCTTTACCTTGGTGCCATAGTGACAGTGTGCTGTTGGTGCTGGGCGGTGTATCAAGACATTCGTTACACCAAAGGGCGAGCTGAGTTATTGCAAGAGGAGTTGCAGTTATTGATTGGTTCGGGAAAAAACGCTTCAAAGCAAGCTATCGATATCTTATTGGGGCAGTTGGAAGCCAGCACTCGCGGCAACCTTGCGCTTTATAAACTTAAAGTGCGCGAAACTATTGATCGTCTAACGGGCTTAGGGATTGAGGCCGGTGGCAATCTCGATAATCTTCTTGCGCGCAATGTGGAGCGCAATCAGGCGCTTGAAAATAGTGGCGATTTGCTCGCAGTGCGCGCGATTATTGCGGATGAAGCCCTAGCGTTTTCTACATTGATTGCGCAGTTACCCAAAGAGCAGGAACATTCAATTGCTGCGCGCGCACAAGCCTTTATCAACCAACATTATCGCGATGAGATTGATGTGGCGAGTATCGCGCAAGAATTTAATGTCAGTCAGTCTTATCTTATGCGGGTGTTCAAAAAAAATACGGGGCAGACCTTGAATCAGTATTTGGTCAGCACTCGCATTAATCAGGCTAAAAAATTACTTTTGGTGCAATCAGTCACAACAACCGCTTTTGATGTCGGTTTTAACAGTGCAAATTATTTCAGCACTGTATTCAAAAAAGAAACCGGTCAAGCACCGGTCGATTTTCAAAAAAACCATCAGTCACCACAAACAAATTAATTTAGCGCATAGAATGTTTCCCTAAGCAATTAATTAATCATTGTTAATCAATTGCTTAGGTTCTTGTTCAGGATTTTGAAGGGCGTGGTGCAGGATTCTGAAGGCCGAGTTTTGAACTAATCATTAAGCTATTAATAATGATTAGTCCTTTTCTGCGAGCCAAATACCATGCATAAAAATCAGCGCAATTCTATTCACAACTACCTCTCTTACCTTGGCTTAGTGCTACTCATCTGTAGTGCTTGGGCCTGTTATGGCGCCGCACCGGCAAAACCCAATATCGTTTTTATTCTTTCTGATGATGCCGGTTATGCGGATTTTGGCTTTCAGGGCAGCACTGAAATTCCCACGCCCAATTTGGATCAATTAGCGCAAGAGGGCGTGGTATTTAAACAGGCTTATGTCAGCGCCTCGGTCTGTGGTCCCTCGCGCGCTGGATTACTCACCGGTAAATATCCGCAACGTTTTGGTTTTGAAGAAAACAATGTACCGGGTTATATGAGCAGCTCAGGCGCCACTGGCGATGATATGGGCATGCGTTTGGATCAGCTCACCATGGCTAATTATTTAGCTGAACGCGGTTACCGCACCAGTCTTATAGGTAAGTGGCATCAAGGCAATGAGGATAAGTTTCATCCTCTTAAGCGGGGATTTGATGAATTTTTTGGTTTTCGCGGCGGTGCGCGCAGTTATTTTCCCTTTACTCAAATACACCCCAGTTCGCGCCGGGAGGATTTTTTAGAGCGCAATTTTAATAGTTACGGCGAAAGCTCTCTTTACCTGACTGATGCTCTTGCGAATGAGACTATCGAGTTTATTAAGCGCAATAAACACCAACCTTTTTTTGCTTTTTTGTCCTTAACGGCGCCCCATTATCCAATGGAGGCAGAGCAGGGCGATCTCGACCAATTTCCTCATCTTACCGGGGAGCGAAAAATCTATGCTGCCATGATGTTAAACATGGATAGAGCTATAGGCCGAGTGTTGCAAACACTGCAACAGGAAGGCTTAAGTGATAATACCTTGGTGATATTTACCAACGATAACGGCGGGCCTAGCGATCACAATGGCTCGATCAATCTCCCCTTGAGTGGCACCAAGGCCAATCTGCTAGAAGGTGGCATTCGGGTGCCAATGGTTATGCGCTGGCCGGGTATAACTCAGCCCGGCAGTAGTTATGCCCCTATGGTTTCTACTCTGGATTTATTACCCACTTTTTATGCCGCCGCCGGAGGCAATTTGCGTCAGGCTAAAGGTTTGGATGGTGTTTACCTTAAACCCTTTTTACAGGGAAAAAATATTCAGTCACCGCACAAAAATTTATTCTGGCGTGAGGGGCCGATTGCCGCTCTGCGGCAGGGCGATTGGAAATTGTTGCGCTTTCCTGATCGCCCAGCAGAGTTATACAACATTGCTACAGACCCCTCCGAGTTAACTGATTTGGCGCTGCAAGATCCCGCTAAAGTTAGCCAACTTTATCGCCAGCTATTTGCATGGGAATTAACGCTGGATCGCCCCGCGTGGCAACTAAAACCCGAATTTTTAGGTGCGGTAATTAAACGTATGGATGATTACTGGCATAAACCCGAATAACAACATTAATGTAAAACCCGTGACAAACAGGAGTATCAAAATGATGAAACTAAGCCAGCGGTTAATGCAGGCCGCGTTTATGGTGGTGATTAGTTGCAGCGCACTGGGTGCGGATAAACGCCCGAATATTTTGGTGATATTGGCTGATGATTTGGGCTATAACGATGTTGGATTTACCAACGGCCAAACAGAAATAAAAACACCGCATCTTGATGCACTTGCAAACGAGGGTGTGGTTTTTGAAAACGGCTACGTCACTCATCCTTATTGCGGGCCGTCCCGTGCGGGTCTAATCACTGGGCGCTATCAAGCGCGCTTTGGTATGGAAAATAATGTGAGTTATTCCCCCGACGACAAGTACATGGGGTTACCACTAACAGAAAAAACCTTTCCAGCCCGCTTGCAAGAAGTCGGTTATAAAACGGCGGTGTTTGGCAAATGGCATTTAGGCGGTGCGCCACACTTTCAACCTAATGAGCGCGGTTTCGATTATTTTTATGGGTTCTTGGATGGCGGTCACAATTATATGCCCGGTGAGGTTCATCTTGGGGCTGGTGGTTATTTGCTGCCGATTATGCGCAACAAAGGTGTTGCTGAATTTGATGAGTACTTAACCACGGCCTTAAGCCGCGATGCAGCGCGATATATTGAACGCACCAGCAAAGAACAGGCGCCATTTTTTATTTACATGAGTTACAACGCGCCCCATGCACCGCTCCAAGCGCCACAAAATTATCTTGATAAATACGCGCATATTAAAGACGAAAAACGCCGCACCTATGCCGCTATGGTGGATGCGATGGATGATGGTATTGGTATGTTGATCGACGCCTTGGATAAAAGTGGTGAGCTGGACAATACGCTCATTTTTTTCTTGAGCGATAACGGTGGGCTTTATCCTTACGCATGGTGGCCTGACTATACCTGGGCCGATAACAGCCCTTTCCGTTTCGGTAAAGTAGCGCTTACTGAAGGCGGAGTGCATGTGCCTTTCATTGCTCACTGGCCCAAAAAAATTACCAAAGGTAAACGTTTAAACGGATTGGTTTCCGCCTTAGATATTGCCGCCACTTCTTTAGCTTTGGCGGGCGCTAATACTAAAGACGCCAAACTCGATGGCGTAGACCTAACCGCGTACGTTACCGGTAAAAGTAAACAATCACCGCACAAAGCCTTATTTTGGCGCATGGAAGAAGCCGATAATTTATGGGCGGTGCGCACGCAAACAGAAAAATATTTAAACCAGCCGTTGCCAGATTTAGGTCTCGCTTTTTTTGATATGGTTAAAGACCCTATTGAACAGCACAATATTGCCGGACAAAGACCAAAGCAAGAACAACAGCTGGCCAAGCTTTGGAACGATTGGAATAAAAAGAATCAACGCAATGTGCTGTTGCAAAACGAGGCTTACGAAAAAAGACGCAATAGTTTTTATGAGGCGCTCTATCAAGAAAACCTGAAGGATGCGCAAAAACCCCAGTGGTATATCCAATGACTTTGGCGCGCTCAATGTGTTGAGCGCTAGGTAGTCTCAATTTATACCTTCTAACAACGGATTTTTATCACCCGTGTAAATACAAGCCCTTCAGTGGAGGGTTTCCCTAAAGTTGTGTATTGTTTATTGTCTACAACTTAAAGGGTAATCCTATGAAGCGCAGAACTGTTATTAAAACTGGCGTTGCAGCTCTAGGCTGCGCACTGTTCTCTCGCCCTGGCCTTGCTGCTGCCATTGAGCGAGATGATTTATGCCAATTGTCGGCTCCCTTAAAACTAGCTAAAGGTTCAGACGCCTATTGGCTGGGAGCTGATTTTTGGAGCAATCGTCTGCAGGACTGGAAGCTGCAAAATAACCGCATTGAGTGTATTCGCGCCGATAAAAGTTTTGAAATGCGCACAGTGTCTTTATTAACACGCTTTCTTGAGGCGGGCGATAAACCCGGCCGATTACAGATGACAGTGGGCACGCTGGATCCGGAAAAACCGGGTTTTTGTGGGTTTTTATTGGGGGTCGGTAAGGGCGAATTGGATTATCGCGGTTGCGCACTGGCTCAGCGCGCCAGTGGTACCAATGGTGGTTTTATGGCGGTACTGACTAGCGCTGGCAAGCTCGAGTTTCGCGATTTTACTCGCAAAGATAACACTCTTGCCTTTGATCAATTGGAGCGCACCGGCAGTGAGCCGATTAGTAATGTCGGCGATAAAAGCATCATTCTCGACTGCCATCTTGATCCTGTGGCTAAGGGAATCTTCGATGTGCGCCTAGTCGCCAGTGATGCGGCAACCGGTAAAGAATTGGCCTTCGCCGTGCGTGCAGCCGTACCTGCCGATGAGTTGCGCGGTGGAGTGATGCTGCTTTCTTCACCGCCTACCGGCCAGGATGGTGCGCGCTGGTGGTTTAAAGACATTGCCACCGGTGGTGAAAAAATTGGGGAGTATCCTGAGCGGGCACTGGGCCCTGTATTGGCCTGCTTACATAGCTTGAATGTAAATGTGCTTAAACTCACTGCACAGTTTATGCCTATAGACCTTAGCCAAAATCCGCGCGCGCAGTTGCACTACAAGGCCCCTGGCGCAAAAGGCTGGCGGCAAGCTGGGGTTGCGGATATCGAAGAGGGTTTTATCGCCGTATTTCGCCACGCCAAGTGGAACTCTAGTAAAACCTGGGATTACCGCATTGTCCTGGAGGGTAGTGATGAGACACTGTTCAGTGGCCAAATTCGCCGCGATCCAGGCAAAACCAAAGAGCTAAAAGTCGCCCTGTTTTCCTGCATCACTCCCACATCGCGCAATCTGGAGGAGGGTGTCTATAGCAAATTTGTTCCTCAGGAGCGCGAGCTGGGGCGTTACACCCAAGACAATATTGTTTTCCCCCACAAAACCTTGGTTGGTCATTGTGAAAGCCATGAACCTGATTTGTATATTTTTTGCGGCGATCAATTTTACGAAGCCAATCCTACCCGTTGGTGGGCAAATCGTCCCGATACTAAGATAGATACACTTTACCGCTGGTATATGTTCCTCTGGACTTTTCGCGATGCAACGCGCGATAAGCCGGCAATAGTGCTTATTGATGACCACGATGTGTTGCAGGGCAATCTCTGGGGGCAAGCGGGGCTAGATGGCACTGGTGAGCGGGAAGAGGACGGTGGCTATCGCTGGGACAAAGACCTAGTACGTATGGTGCATCGAATAGAGAACGCCCATAACCCAGATGCGTATGACCCCACGCCTATCGCCCATAATATTCCTGTGACTTATGGCGCCTTTCGATATGGTGGTATCAGTTTTGGTCTGCTCGAAGATCGCAAATTTAAATCAAAACCCGACCCAGCTAAACCCTACGCCAGCCAAACCGGTGAACTGCTAGGTGAACGGCAAGAGGCTTTTTTAAAGGCCTGGAAAAATATGCATGTGGGGTATGAAAAAGTGGTTATTACCGCTTCGTCTTGGGTGTGTGCGCAAACCACTCCGGATCAAAAACCGCTGGTCGATTTTGACTCCAATGGCTATCCGCCTATTGCTCGCACGCGGGCAGTGCATTTGGTGCACGAGGTAAGCAATTTAATTTTGGCGGGCGATCAACATTTGGCGATGCTAAAACAAATAGGGGTGAATGATTTCGATGATGGCCCCGTACAATTCTGCGGCCCTGCTGCGGGTGTCTTTTGGCAGCGCTGGTTTGAGCCGGGCGGTAGCCTGCCCAACCAGCGGGAACAAGACCCCAATACCGGCAACTTCACCGATGCCTTTGGCAACAAAGTGCGCATACTCGCGGTTGTCAACCCTAAAATCAGCTATCGGGAATATCTAAAACACGTTACCAATGGTATGCAATTTTTAGCCGATCCAGAGTTAAAAAGTGAAGGCTATGGTTTAATTCGTATTAATCACCAGAAAAAGCACTTCGACATAGAGTGCTGGCCTTGGCATGCTAATCCAAAAACCGATAAACAGTTTTCCGGCTGGCCTTACAGGGTGAAGTTCCGCGGTTAGGTGTAATTTTTTTAATAGGCAATATGAATATAAAATAACCCCCTGTGTTGTCGCACAGGGGGTTATTTTTTATTGCAAGTGTTCTAAGGTCAATTCCAGGTTGCTGTTCATCAACGCGGTTTTGTTGATCCGCATTTTGGCTTTGATTATTTTTGTGCCCATTACATAAGCCTTGGCATTGTTAATTGCATCTACGGCCAGTAATTCATCTCCTGAAAAATACCAGGTAGATAATTTCTGTTCAGCATTATTTTCGCGTCTAACTATGACGTGATCGTAGCCAGTTGAAAGCCCCACCATCTGTAATTTCACATCGTACTGATCGGACCAAAACCAGGGTGGGGCATGGTAATCTTGCCCTTTGCCGCAAATAGCTAAGGCGGCAATTTTGGCTTGATCGACAGCGTTTTGTACCGACTCCAAACGTATGTGGCGTTGATAGTGAGGGTTAAAGTGATAAGTGCAGTCGCCAATGGCATAGATGTTTTCATCGCTGGTGCGTGCCTGTGCGTCAACACAAATACCATTTTCAATGGTTAAACCCGCTTGTTCAGCGAGCGTTTTATTTACTCGCACACCGACACCCACAATAATAATATCGGCTGGGTATTCCGCGCCGTCACTGGTGATCACTTTATTAACGCCTGCGTCAGTGGTGATGGCACTGACATTTTTATCGGTAATAATGTTTACACCATGAGACTCGTGCAATTGTAAAAAGAAAGCCGACATTTCAGGCGCGGTGACACGGGCGAGAATACGATTTTCGCGCTCTACCACCACCAGGGATGCGCCCAATTTTTTCAGTGAGGCCGCCGTTTCCAAACCTATATAACCGCCGCCAATAATCACAACACGCTTGTTTGAGCTGTTGTGAAGAGCCGCTTTGATGCCTAGGCTATCTTCCAGGCTGCGCATAAAAAATAGATTGTGCGCATCAGTTAAGCCACTGATCGCCGGCACTATAGGGCTTGCGCCGGTCGCTAGAATTAATTTGTCGTAATAGAGTTCATCACCACTATGGGTAGAGATTTTTTTTGCCTTAGCATCCAGCTGGGTGACTGTAACCCCCAGCAATAATTCGATGTCATCTTGTGTGTAACTGGCTTCTGGCTTGAGCGCCAGTTTTTCGATTGGATCATCGCTGGTGATATAGGTTTTTGACAGTGGCGGACGGTGATAGGGAAGCCTTGGGTCGCTATCGATAAGTACAATTTTTCCTGCCCAGCCCTCTTTGCGCAGTGCAAAGGCGGCGTTAACACCGGCGTGACTGGCGCCGACGATAATACAAGTTGCTGTTGTAAGCGGATGCTTAGTCATAGCCTTTAACCCACAAATAATTGTTTATGGTTGTTTGAATGTTGTTGATTGGTTTGGATTGTTTAGCCAACAACTTCGAGTACCAAGCCATCTACCTGAGGGGTGATTTCAATTTGGCAACACAAACGACTGAACTCATTTACATTGTCGTCCAGCTCCAGCATGTCTTTCTCAATGTCACTGGCAGCGGTTAATTTACTGGCATGCTCTGCTGGAACATAAACATGGCAAGTTGCACAGGAGCAGACGCCACCACAGTCGCCGCCAATACCTGGAATGCCATTGTTAACCGCCAGTTCCATTGCATTGCCTGAAGTTGCCTCTAAAGTGATACTGTCTTTACCGGGAGTAATAAACGTAATTTTGGCCATTTTGGTTTCTCGTGTAAAAATGTTGTATTCAAGAATTGTTCGAATAAGAGATTATTTTGATAATTGCAGCTGCAACTTGTGGTAACCCACCTTGCGCTGAAATTCACCCCAGTTTTCAATATTTTCCTGTGCATCACTCAGGGTTATTTTATCGACTTGTTGGCACAGCTCATCCAACAGAATTTGCATGATTACCCGCGCGTGAGTTGCACCAAGGCAATTGTGATGACTAAAACCAAAACCGACGTGCGGATTTAATTTTCGATCCAGCATTACCTCGTTAGGGTTTTCAAAAACGGTTGCATCGCGGTTGGCGGAGGCCCAGCAGAGTGAAATTCGGGTGTCGTTTTTGACTGCATGGCCACAAACTTCACTGTCTTTAGTCGCAACTCTTCCCATATGGGTGAGGGGAGAGAAATAACGTATGAGTTCTTCAATCGCACGGTTATGAATTTCAGGTTCTTTGCGTAAACGCGTCAGGGATTCGGGTTTTTCACCCAAATAAGCGAGAGTATTAGTGACCATATTGATCACTGTGTCGCGACCGCCAGCAAAGGTGAGCACAATGATGCCTTTAATTTCATCGTGAGTTAATTTTCTGCCTTGCACTTCAGTGGTTAATAACACCGAAAAAATATCGTCGCTGGGCGATTTTTCTGCCTCGGCGATTTTTTTATCAATATAGTTATAAAGTACCTGGGCTTTGCTGCCATCTAATGGATTATCTTCACTGCGAAATACGTGGGTTCCCCAGCTGATAAATACCTCCGCTTCTGCATAAGGAATATTGAGCAGTAGGGTTAAGGCGCGAGATTGTAGCGGCAGCGCAAAATCGTAAATGGCTTCAATGGAATCCTGTTGTAGAGATTCCTGTATTAATGCCGAAATTTGTTGGCGCAACGCTTGGCGATAAGTTTCTTCCAGTGGCCGTTTAAACCAAGGCTCTAAAAAGGCGCGGTAATCGCCGTGTAGGGGCGGGTCTACTTCAAAGGGAACCTGGCGAATATCGCGAATATTGACTTCGGACGGCACCACAATTCTGCCGGGAGTGGCGGCAGAGCTAAAGGTTTTCCAGTCGTGCGCACATTTTCGTAAATCTTTATGGCGCAGCACCATCATCACCGGATCATTTTGATCATCCACAAAACCAACACCTTGCTCAGTGCGAGCTTGCTCAAAAGGGTCGGGAATACCAGTGTGATTAAACGGGCACTTGCTCATAGTGGGCGTCTCCAAGCGATCATTGATGGCTTTTATGATAGAGCGGAGACCTTGCGGCTAATACACAGATAAGGTGAAAAAGTATCAGAAATTTGACATGAACTTCAATGGACTAGTTGAGCTAATACAGAGTTGCTTGTTCGCCGCGAGTAGTAAAAACGACACTTTCAACGGCTAGCTGAAAGTGTCGCTAATTTATTCAATATAGCAATTTATTTAACATTTTACTCTTTTAAGAATTCATCAAAAAATGCTTTGGAGTTATTAAGTGTTAAGAATCCAAATATCCAGGCATTTTCAACGCAGTCGGAAAAATCAAAACCACCGGCTTTAATTGAGGGGTTTTCGTATCCGCTGATATTGTTGTTTGCATCCGCAACTCGTTGCGCTTCACTCCAGATATTGCCTACACCAACATCGGCTTTTGCTCTCTGCCAATCACTACCGTCTTTGGTGTTAAATCCAGGTGTGCCGTTACCCGTCGAATTACCATCAGCAATTTTGTTGTATTGCGCGGTATTTTTCACATAGGTTAAATCGGCGGGTGTTGTTTTATCTTCGTTCCAGTTGCTGTGTTGAACAACATGAAAGCGCGTTTTCAAATTAATGCTGGGATTAGCCTGCTGAATGGCTCTGAGTACATCGGCGGTAAAATCCGATTGACCCGCTTCTTGTACCCAAATATCGCCGCCGGCATTCAATGTTGCCAAGGTTTTTTGCGTGACGTTATTAACGGCAGCATTCCAATTGGTAGAAGCGTTGGACCAATTGCTTCCAAACGCTAAGTTAAAAAGTTGTGGTGCATCTATATAGCGGCCACCTTGAGTGCCGATAGTTCCAGCTACTGCATGGTATTTCACATTATTAAAGCGTGAATCGCGCAACATGGTGGCTAGGGCAGCAACTGCGTGCACATCATCTAGATCAGGTTTTTGATCGAAGTGGGCGAGCAATAAATCCTTGGTTGTATTGAATTTTCCGAGAATGACATTATCCACTGGTGGATTGTTGGTGTCTGGTTCTACTTTTTTAATGTCGATCCAATTGATGTTGAATCCACCTGTGAGCATATTTAAACGCAGCATTTTTTTGCCTGCGGTCAGACTTTTTTTAGCCGAGCTGAGTGTTTGCCAGCTTTGCCATCCGCCTGTGTTTGGAATAGTCAGCGTGCTACCCAACAGAGCGCCATCAATATCAATACTGAGTGTGCCGGAAGTATTGGGCGATGCAATGCGGAGTTGAAGTTGGTATTCGCCTGCACTAGTGATATTGATGGGATATTCCAGCCATTCCCCACTATTAATCCAGCCGATATTGAGGCCACCGCCAGTATCGCTTGTTGTTTGAATATCGACATTGCCGGATTGCCCTTGCCCGCCTTGATTGCCGGGTGTTGTATCAAATGCTGTTAAAAAATCTTCTGCCTGAATTTTGGCTGGGACATTGATGTAGCTGATAGTAGGTTGACCAAAACTGTCGCAGCGCAGTGTGCCGCACATGCAAATACTAAGGCTGGATTTGCTGTTGGCACAGTCTGTCGCAGAGCTACCATAAGTGTTTTTACACTCGCTTGTAGTGTTGCACTGATCCTGTGCCAATAATGTGCTTGAAAACAATAATGCAGAAATAGAAAAACAAAATTTTATTTTATTCATGTTTATCTCCTTTTAGCTAAAGCTGACAGTAAATGGGTGTGTTTGAGTAGGTGTAGCGGAATCCGCTAACAGATTGAGTTTATGCTGATGGTAGAATTATTTCGTGTTGCTGTTCGCAAGGATTAGAATGAAAAAATTATGCGGATCTATAATTATTTTATTTGTGATCTGCTTAGTAAAAGCTCCAGCGGAACTGGAGCTTGTTTGCTTGAGTGTGAGGTGAAAAAGTAGCGGTAAAAGGCGATTTTAATGAGTTGATTTGCTGAGGTGGCGCATGAATAGGTCGCGATTAAGAATAGCTCCTTTATGTTGAATCACCAGTGCAGATATTTTTGCTGCAAAACGAATGGCATTTTCGGGGTTTAGCCCGCGTGCGCGCGCCGCTAGATAGCTGCCATTAAAAGAATCACCTGCTGCAGTTGTATCTATAACCTGAGTGACGGGCTCAATAGCGACTTCCAATTGTTCTTGGTTTGACTGATAAATAATAGGAGCAGGGCCATCTTTAATAATAATTTCATCAATATCATAAGCACTTAAAAATTTGCTAACCGCGATTGCGGAGTTTAGCTGATAAAGATTGGTGAAATCCTCCAAGCTCGGTAAAACCAAATTGCTTGCATGAAAAGCGAGTTCGTATTGGGCTTTACAAGCCTCGACGGAAGACCATAGTTTTGCGCGATAGTTGGGGTCAAAAATAACTTGTGTGCCCTGTTGTTTTAATCGATGGATAAAATCCCAAAAGAGGTCGCGGTTGTCTTTTTCTAATATGGCCAAAGAAATGCCGGAAAAAAACACTTGATCGGGAGCTGTGAAAGTCGCAGCGGAAAATTGCGCATGATGCAAATGCATGACTTGTTTTGCTGCTGAGTCATTGCGCCAATATTGAAAGCTGCGCTCGCCACTGGGGGTATTGT
The DNA here is from genome assembly GCF_057196725.1 of Cellvibrio sp. ATLC23. Lineage (NCBI taxonomy): Bacteria > Pseudomonadati > Pseudomonadota > Gammaproteobacteria > Cellvibrionales > Cellvibrionaceae > Cellvibrio > Cellvibrio sp. ATLC23. The sequence goes on from NZ_JBXUOS010000001.1 coordinate 469,247, forward strand.
TGATCATATAGAGCCCCAAGGTTTTACTCAGGTGCTTATAGATCAACGAGGTATCTATATCTTCTTGCTGCAAACTAGAGATTAGTTCAGCGCTGGCGGCATCCACACCGACCGCGCTCATAAACGACACTTGTATCGCTTCGGGTGCGCAGCGTTTTAAATATACCGCCAAACTGTGTACATCTCCGGCAAATGATTGTTGCCATAAGCCCGGGCTAGCGGGGCTTAGTTCGAGCATACTTTCGCCAATAATCACAATTCGTTTCATCGCATATTCGCTTATTTCGGGCACTGTTAAGGGGCTGCTTTCTATTCTATAGATGTACCGGCTTTATGTAAAATGTTGACAAAGTTTAGGTGGCGCATGTTGGAAAGAATCGCAGTGTCCAGACGATGCTTACCCGTTTTATGAACAATGATCTACTCTTGTGTATAAGATGACATTGCAGGTTAACAGCGAATTCAGCGGGAGAGGGATTGTGTGCTTACATCTGCGCCATATAATCGGAATTCTATTCTTTTCGGGAGTGGGGGTCTCTTGCGGCTGCTTTGGCATGCAGGTTGTCAATTATCGTGTCCCCAGCACCCCTATAGATCAATACGAAAACTATACGATTGAGCTACTGACCTTGGCTCTTGAAAAAACTCGCGCTCGCTATGGTGACTATGAGCTTCAGCCTTTGCCTAAGGGGTTTAATAGGCTTAGAGCCAAACAAGCGATTGCAAGTAATGAATACCCTAACTTGGTTATTGAAGATAGTTATGATGGAGTCGAACGATCTGCTATTGCTTACATAGAGTTTCCCATCGATTTAGGAGTTTTGAGTTATAGGGTATGTTTTGTCAATCCGGGTGTGGCCCAAGCAGTAGCAGCAGCGAAGGCTTCTGATGAGCTCAAGCAGTACCGTATTTTGCAGGGTATTAATTGGACTGATACAAAAATTTTGCATGCCAACGGATTTAAAACACTAGAGGTGCCTGCTTACAAAAGCTCATTTCGTATGGTTGCCTCTGGCCGGGCGGATTTATTTTGTTTGGGGGCTAGCCAGATTATGAATGAGTATCTGCATAACAATTCAGGTTTGCATCTGACTATTGATGACAGTTTCTATTTTTATTATAAGTTGCCACGATTTTTTTTCGTTAGCGTGCAGAATAAGATATTAAAAGCCAGAATTGAACAGGGGTTGCTGGCTGCCTATAAGGATAAAAGTTTGCAGGCGCTTTGGGATAAAAAGTTCCTAACCAGCTTGAAGTTTATACAACTGAGTAAGCGAAGAATGTTTTTGCTCAACAATCCGTTAAATGCAAAGTTAAATTCTGCCTACGAACACTACTTTGCACCACTGCCAGAAATTGCCAAGACAATTGATGTTTCCGTAAAAAATAATCAGTAAAAATAAAAAAGCCATACTCGGGTGAGTATGGCAAACGGCACGACAAAGAATGTTTAGTGGGTAAAGTTTCGGCTGTAGTGAAATGCTCTTAATGCCGCTGAGCTTATGTGGCCGCCATCATCCGCAAAGGTCACCTCAATCTGATTGTTAGCTTTGAGGATTGAATAGGGCACAGGGATTTCAATTACGCCAAAAAAGTTTTCCCGCCCTTTGCCTTGGTGGTATTGATCATAGCCGCGATAATCTTTTGGTACAGTTACTTCGGTGCCATTAATGGTCACTTTAGGCTGCAAGGATTTTCCGTGATCCCTACCTATGCCCAAGCGTAACGTAGCCTCTCCAAATGCTGCTGGAGTGATGCCGTTTATCGCAAAGTTAAGGGGACTATTGGTTTTAATTGCCTGCAAATAATTTGTTGCATATGTTTTCTGTTCAACTTTAGTTTGATCGATTACTACTGCACTTTCATAGTTCATGGTAATGATCATGGTGCCACTACCTCCAATGCTTAACGAATCTGGAAACTTGTCGCTAACCGTTTCGCTTAAGACCGGCGCGTTTTGGCTATCCAGATGTAAGTGTTTAATCGTCGCATTGGCAAAGGCAGGATTATTTAATGAATAATCATTCAGTGTGAATTCTTGCGCGTTAAATTCCAAATTGTTAATGATGAGATACACCCGCTTATTGTCGGCATAAGCATTGACGACCAGATCGGGATCGCTAGAGGTAATATCAATACGTGTTCCTTTTACGTCTGACCACAATTGATAAAACTTGATCATGTCAGTGAAAACCCATTCGTCACCAGTTTCGCCGGGTGCCTCTTTGCGTTGACGCATAAGGCGGTCATTGTAGGGTATGCCATTAACGCGGCCCCACTCGGCTTTTATCGGCAGAAACGGAATCGTTTTAGCAATATTGTTGGGGCGTTCAAGAAAACTCATCAATAGACCGTTAAATGCAATCAGGCGTAATCCGTCGCGCTGTGGGGTCCAGGGATCAGAAAACATGGAGTGAATGCTGGCGCCATATTCCGATATCACTAAGGGCTTGATCTTGCCAAATTTAATCGTGTCATATTGCTCGAGCAGATCGAGGGTTGCCTCGACGTTGCTGCCGCGACGATATTTCTCGCGATTATTGTGCGCCGGAAAGTCATAGAGATGGATTGAGTAAAAGTCCATATTGGCACCGGCCAGATCAATAAAAACTTTGTCGCGGTTTAGCCATTGTTGAAAGTCATTTTTATCGTAATCGGGAAAGGCCACTGTGTAGCCGCCAATTAAAACATCGCTATTGGTCTTTCGAATTTCTGCCGCCACTGTGTTGTGAAACTGGAATACTTTTTCTACTGGCACTGGTGATGCACTAGCATCCACCAGGTCGTAAAGAGGTTCATTCATAACCTCAACATAGAGCGGCTTAGGTTGACCATATAAATCGCCTGCGCCTTTATTAAAGTATTTCGCGAGATACTGCCCCATGTAGTGGCCAGTGGCAGTTCCAAAAGGTTCACTTGGGGTATCGGTCTGTGAGAGTGCCCAGCCTTTGCGGGTAGTTTTGCCATCTGGCCAGAAGGGGTGTTGCTGTGCCCCTATAATCATATCCGTTAGCCGGTTTTCAAACTGACGAATTTTGGTGCTGTTGGCATTGTTGCTATACACCCAGCGTGCGTCGCCACCTTTGGTTTGTGCGTGACTCTCGCTGACAAAACCCGGGCGAGCGGGGTCTTGATTGAGTTCACCAAGTTGCCAGGTAATGCCTCCGGTATCGCGGCCGAAATACACGTCATAGCCGTCCATGACTTCGGTAATCAGGTCAGGTGAGGCGTTGGGGGCTCCCAAACTTTGGGCGTTTGAACCAAACCAATCGGCTTCGGTATTGGACGAGTGAATGGTGATGAATTTGCGTCGGTCAAAGCTGTCGATACCGCCAACAATATGTTTGATGTCTCTATTGAAACTGATTTTTGGTCTGCTGTCAGTTGAAGCGACTGAGCTGTTCGGTGTGCTCGACAGGCTAGTGCTGCTACTTGCGACTAGACTGCTAACGGCGGTGGACGATTGTGTGGGGCTGACACTGGCTTTGCTTGATGCTGGGGGAGTTGATGTTCCGCCACCGCCACCGCCACAGCCGCCCAAAATAAGGGTATAGGTTGCGATGCTAATTAGTTGAGTGAGTTTCATATCACACCTGCAATGGTTATGTTTATTTGGCCAACTGATTGGCTGCAACGCGAAGGTTAGCAGTAGATTTCCAATATGTATATATTTAATTGTTAACAAAAATGGCGCGTGTTACACTTGAATCAGGGTTTCTATTTAAGTGGTGTGTGTTCTGCAGATCTGCCCTGGATGCGCCAGAGTAATTGCAGTTGTTCTATTGAAAGGTGGCGATAGCCTTGCAATAGGCTTGGTTTTGTCGGTATTGATGGGCTGGGCGATCAGTTCAAATAATAACTATTGAGTGGTAATTAGATATGCAGAGAGCAAATAGAAACGCATTTTTCTTTTCCTTTATTGTGGCTCTGGGTGGATTTGTATTTGGCCTGGATATAGCCCTGATCTCCGGCACCATTAAATACATTATTGCTGAATTTAGTTTAACGGCCTTTCAAGTGGGTGCCATTGTCGGTGGTGCTACGGGGTTGGGGTCAATTGTTGCGTTGCTATGCGCGGGTTATTTTTGTGAGCGCTTTGGGCGGAAAAACACCTTATTAGTCATTGCTGCGTTGTATTTAATTTCCGCGTTGGGGTCGGCATTTGCCGTTAGTTTTGAGACGCTTTTTGCTGCGCGCTTTTTGGGCGGTTTAGCTTTTGCGTCGCTCACGCTGGCATCAATGTACATTGGTGAGATTGCCCCGCCAGACTTGCGCGGTAAGTTGGTGGGACTGAATCAAATGAATATTGTGGTGGGGATTTTTATCGCGCAGCTATTAAATTTCTACATAGTGACGGTAATTAGCACGCAGCCCGCTTGGGCAAATTGGATTGGTTTGACCGAGTTGACCAGTTGGCGTTGGATGTTGGGCTTGGAGATTTTGCCGGCGTTAATCTGGTTTTTACTGCTCTTTTTTATTCCGGAAAGCCCGCGCTGGCTGGTGATGAATGGTAAGAAGCATAACGCGGAAGAGGTAATTGCCAAAATTGCACCTGCTGAGATGGTTGCTCAGCAGTTCAAACAAATTTGTGACAACTTAAAAGGTGCTGAGCATTCGCTGAGTGTAAGTGAGCAGTTGGGGTTATTGTTTAAATCCAGGTTGTGTATCGCGCTATTCATTGGCGCTGGTGCGGCCATGTTGCAATCTTTGTGCGGTATGAATGCTGTTTTAGGTTATATGCCATTTATTTTTTCGCAGGTAGGCGGTGGCGATGCAAGCGCCTTTCAGCAAACCGTTTGGGTTGGTGCTATAGGGTTATTTTTTACCTTCCTGGCGCTGGTGATGATTGATCGCATGGGGCGCCGTCCTATTTTGCTCTGGGGTTCGGTCTGGGCTGCTGTGAGCATGGGTGTGGTGACTTATTGTTTTGCGGGAGCGACTTATATGTTGAGCGCAGAATCTGTCGCAGCCTTCGCTGATCGGATTGATACGTCACTATTGGCCCCTATGCTTGGGGTTGAGTACGCCAGTGATCTGGAATTTAAACGGGCATTGGTGACTCATTTGGGATCGGCAGCGCTGGGTTCACTGCAGGTTGATTTGCTCAATACTGCTGCGCATATGCAGGGCGTGTTGGTGTTTATTGGATTAATTAGTTTTGTGGCGGCATTTAACTTTTCCTTAGGCCCAGTCATGTGGATTTTGTTTTCCGAAATATTTCCTACGCGCATCAGGGGTGTTGCCATTCCTGCTTGTGCGCTGGTCTGTACACTCTTTGGTGGCGTATTGGTGCCTACATTGTTCCCGTGGCAGATAGAGGTTCAGGGTGTTGCGGTCACATTTTTGATCTATACCTGCTTTTGCGTGTTGGGTGCTATTTTTGTTCTAAAAATGGTGCCGGAAACCAAAGGGAAAAGTTTGGAGGAAATCGAGAGTCAACTTGTCGCCGTCAAATAAAACTCTGGTTATTGATCGCCGCTGTTTTATCTCTTCTGTTTAGTCTCTTATCGCTCGCCAGATGTAGGCAAAAAGTGCCGCCATCTGGCCGTATTGGTAAGTATTCCCTCGCGCTTTAGTACTTTTTTATCGTTATTGCATTTCCGTATCCCACTTTTGAAATTATCAGACTTTTCTCCTTTACAAGTGCTTATCCTGAGTGTAGATTGTTAACAATAAACAAATGCGTCGGGATAGGTCTATGCTAAATACAATTTCTTGCGTGAGTCACAACGAACTCTCTGCAACACATATCAAAGCCGTCAAAGTTGAATACTACCAAGTGCCATTGGCCGAGGTGTTATCCGATGCAAAACATGGCGATCACACCTGTTTTGAATTGCTGGTGTGCCGCATTTATTGTCAGGATGGCACCGAAGGTGTTGGTTACACCTATACCGGCGGCAAGGGCGGACGCGCCATTTACTCACTTTTGGATGATGAACTAAAGCCAATGCTGATTGGTCGTGATGCATCGGATATTCATGCAATTTGGGAAGATTTGGGTTGGCACCTGCACTATGTGGGTCGCGGCGGTTTGGTTAGTTTCGCTATTTCTGCGGTCGATATCGCCCTGTGGGATATTCGCTGCAAACGCCTGAATTTGCCTTTGTGGAAATTGGCGGGCGCTGCCAGTAACAAAACCCGTTGTTATGCGGGTGGTATTGATTTGAATTTCAGCGAACAAAAACTATTGAAGAATATCGATAGTTATTTGGATCGCGGTTTTAACGCGGTAAAAATTAAAGTCGGTAAAGACAATTACAAAGAAGATGTTGCGCGCGTTGCTGCGGTGCGCGAATTAATTGGTAAACACACCACCTTTATGGTCGATGCCAATTACTCAATGACCGTTGAAAAAGCTATTCGTTTTGGCCGGGCGATAGAGCAGTACGATATCACCTGGTTTGAAGAGCCAACCATTCCCGATGACTATGAAGGTTATGCCCGCATTGCGGACAGCATTAACATCGCCTTGGCGATGGGTGAAAACCTACACACTATCCATGAATTCACCTATGCCATCAGACAAGCAAAATTAGGTTTCTTGCAGCCAGATGCATCCAATATCGGTGGTATCACCGGTTGGTTAAAAGTCGCTGAGCTTGCGTATGCGCACAACTTGCCTGTTTGCAGTCACGGCATGCATGAGTTGCATGTATCGCTGATGTCTTCCCAGCCGCACGCGGGTTACCTCGAAGTTCACTCCTTTCCTATAGATGCTTACACCACGCGCCCAATTGTGATCGCCGATGGTCTTGCGGTTGCTTCCGATGAGCCGGGAACCGGTGTGACATTTGATGAAAAATTATTACGTCCACATTTAATCAAACAATCCTGAGGGGATCGAAATTATGTTAGCTGCTCAATATGTTGGTAATAAAGGCTTTCAGGTTGTTGAAGGTCAAATGGTTGCTCCTGCTGCGGATGAAGTGCGTTTGCAAGTAGGGTTTGTAGGTATCTGTGGAACGGATATGCACATCTATCACGGTGTTATGGATCAGCGCGTTGCACCGCCGCAAATTATCGGCCATGAAATGTCGGGCACCATTGTTGAGATGGGAGCCAATGTAAAAGGTTTTGCCATTGGTGATCGCGTTGTTGTGCGCCCGCTCGATTATTGTGGCGAGTGTCCTGCGTGTGCTGCAGGCCACAGCCATGTGTGCCACAAATTAAAATTTATGGGTATCGATAGCCCGGGCGCTTTCCAAAATTCATGGACTGTAAAGGCGCGCACTTTGCACAAACTGCCTGAGAATATTGACTTAAAACAAGGTGCGCTGATTGAGCCACTGTCGGTAGCGGTGCACGATATTTCCCGTGCGCGTTTAACGGCTGGTGAAAAAGCGGTTGTGATTGGTGGCGGCCCCATTGGTCAGTTGGTTGCATTGGTAGCAAAAAGTGTTGGCGCTGAGGTCATGATTTCGGAAGTGAATCAGGTGCGCAATGAATTTGCCCAGAAAAATGGTATTAAAACCGTTAATCCGCTTGAGCAAGATTTAGATGCAGCTGTCAAAGAGTGGACCAACGGCAAGGGCGCAGATGTTGTGTTTGAAGTGTCTGGTGTGAAAGCGGCGATTGAAGCTATGACCAAGATTGCCTCGGTGCGCGGTCGTATTTGTATGGTGGCGATTCACTCACAAAAGCCTGAAGTGGATTTGTTCCAATTCTTCTGGAAAGAGCTGGAGTTAGTGGGCGCGCGCGTTTACGAAGCGGCTGACTTTGATATGGCCATTGAATTGGTTGCATCCGGTAAAGTCAAACTGGAGCCATTCATTAGTTCGGTATCTAGCTTGAACAACATTGGCAGCGCTTTTGCGAGCATGGATAACAATCCTGCTGGTATGAAAGCCCTTGTGTCTTGCGCGGAGTAATCACGATTATGTTGGAACAATTTAGCTTAAACGGTAAAGTCGCTTTGGTCACTGGCTGCAAGCGCGGCATTGGTAAAGCAATGGCGGTGGCCTTGGCAGAAGCGGGTGCAGATATTATTGGTGTATCGGCATCACTGGAGTTGCAAGGCTCAGAGATTGAAAAAGCGGTAACCGCTACCGGAAAAAAATTCAGTGCTTATCAATGTGATTTTGCTAATCGCGACAGTCTTTATGCCTTTATTGAAAAAGTAAAAGCAGAGCATCCAGTGATTGATATTCTGGTCAATAACGCCGGTACAATTTTGCGTGCACCTGCGGCCGAACACAGCGATGAGTATTGGGATCAGGTGATCAATGTAAATCTGAACTCGCAATTTATTTTGAGCCGTGAAATTGGTAAAACTATGCTTGCGCGCAAAAGCGGAAAAGTTATTTTCACCGCTTCATTGTTAACCTATCAGGGTGGTGTGACTGTGCCTGGCTATGCGGCAAGTAAAGGTGCTTTAGGCCAGTTGGTGATGGCGCTGTCAAATGAGTGGGCATCGCAGGGGATTAATGTGAATGCCATTGCGCCCGGTTATATCTCTACCGATAACACTGAAGCTTTGCGTAATGACAAAGAGCGTTCTGCGTCTATTCTTAGTCGTATTCCGCAGGGCCGCTGGGGCACACCGGAAGATTTTAAAGGGCCGGTGGTGTTTTTGGCATCTAGCGCTTCTAACTATATGAATGGCAGCACCGTGTTGGTTGACGGCGGCTGGATGGGGAGATAAGCACCATGAAAAATGATCTCAATTTTATTAATGGCCAATATGTGCCATCAAAAGCCACTGGGCATATTGCTGTTTACAGCCCAAGTACGGGTGCTGAAATTGGCCGCATTCCCGAAGGATGTAAAGAAGATGCACAGGATGCATTAGAAGCGGCACAGGCAGCACAAAAGCCTTGGGCTGCCCTTACGGCGCGTGCGCGTGCAACATTGCTGCGTAAATTCGCTCAGGCCATTCGCAATGAAACTGAATTGCTTGCCACTATGTTGGTGCAAGAGCAGGGCAAGTTGCTCGATGTGGCGCGCGGTGAAGTAACTGCAACGGCCACGTTTATCGAATACGCCTGCGACAATGCACTCACGATAGAAGGCGATATTTTACCTTCCGATAAACCCAATGAAAAAATCTACATCCACAAAGTGCCGCGCGGCGTAGTGGTAGCGATTACTGCCTGGAATTTTCCACTGGCATTGGCAGGCCGCAAAATTGGCCCTGCGTTAATAACAGGCAACACCATTGTTATTAAGCCGACTCAGGAAACGCCTTTAACAACATTGGAGCTGGGTCGTATTGCCAATGATGTCGGCATTCCTGCTGGTGTATTAAATATTGTGAATGGCTCTGGTTCGGTAGTAGGGCAGCACCTATGTGAAAGCCCCATCACCCGTTTAATTACCATGACTGGTAGTACTCGTGCCGGACAAATCATTTACAAGGCCAGTGCGCAGCATTTAACTCCTGTCATGTTGGAGTTGGGCGGAAAAGCCCCCTTTATCGTGATGGAAGATGCAGATCTGGAATTGGCCGCTGAAGAGGCGCTCTGGGCGCGTTTTGCCAACTGCGGACAAGTTTGTACCTGTGCCGAGCGTCTCTATGTGCATGAAAAGGTATACGACGCGTTTGTCGCCAAGTTTGTACCTAAGGTAAAGGCCTTGGTGGTGGGAGACCCAATGAATCCTGCAACGCAAATGGGCCCCAAGGTTAATCGCCGTGAAATCGAGCAGATTGATGGTTTGGTAAAACAGGGTTTGGCGCAGGGGGCGGAATTAGCCTGTGGCGGTAAACCTGCGGTAGTGCCTGGTTTTGAGCAGGGCAATTGGTATGAGCCGACAGTCCTGGTGAATGTGAAACAAGATAATATTTTGGTTCATGAAGAAACCTTTGGTCCCATATTGCCAATTGTGAAAATCAGCAGTATCGATGAGGCCATTGCTTACACCAATGACAGTGAATACGGTCTGTCGGCCTATTTATTTACCCAGAGCCTGAACTACATCCATCGCTCTATTGCGGAAATGGAAGTGGGAGAGGTCTATGTAAACCGCGGTCTTGGCGAGCAGCATCAGGGTTTTCATAATGGTTGGAAGATGAGCGGCGCCGGCGGTGAAGACGGTAAGTATGGTTTGGAACAATATTTGGAAAAGAAAACTGTTTATTTAAGTGAAAAATATTAGTCGTTAATCCGCCGTTTTATCATTGCCGGGCTCAGTGGGTAGATGTGCTTTTTGGAAACAAATAGTCACATCTACCCATTGTTATATGCAGAGATTATTGTCTAATGTCTGCAAATAGCTTAGCCTTATATCACTCTCCAATAAGGCTATTTGCGAAAAGGTCATCCAGATCATGAAAGAAACAAAAAAAATCATTCCGGTTCGGGATCAAATTGCTGATCAAATCAGATCAGACATTATTGCGGGCGATATGCCGCCCAATGCCAAATTAAATGAAGTGGCATTGGCTGAGCGCTTTGGTGTCTCACGCGGCCCGGTTCGCGATGTATTACTGCAACTCACCAAAGAAGGCTTGTTGGTCGCTAAAAATAATTGTGGCGTTTCGGTGAATAGTGTTCTGTCACCAGAGCTGCAGGAGTTGATGATCGACATCCGCACCAAGATTGAGCTTCATGCAGTAAAAAGCTTGAAAGGCAAGTTGCAGGAGGCAGATTTTGCCGAAATTGATGCAATTCTTGATCGCCTCCAAGATGCATTTGATAACGAAGATTACACAGAGGTGACAAAGGCTGACATGGACTTTCATCGCTATCTGGTTATGAAAGCGGGTGGGGAAGAGCTGGTTAACTTATGGCAACCGATCATTTTGCGCATGCGTATGAATTACAAGCGTATTTCCAAGCCGGTGGATTGTGTTAACGAGCATAGAGCGATAAGTGATGCACTGCGCAAAGACAATATTCGCGAAGCCACTGCCGCGCTTAAAGCGAATATTCGGTAAAGTTAGTAATTTTTGGTTGGTTTGATTGATGATTAACCTGAGCTTGAGTTGCCTTTCACCTGATGATATTGGTTGGCAGTTTTAGTTCAGGTTTTTTATTGCTGTAAATTGTACTAGCTCAGACCCGATCTGACAGTTACCGGTTTTTACGAGTGTCTGTCAGTTTAGATTTGAGCTAAATTTTTTTTCAGCCCAAACCTTCTTACCATCCAGCAAAGCTTCCAAGGGTATGCGACCGCAGCAAACCTTGCCTTGATGAGTTCGTTCATTGTTGTAGTATTTCATCCATTCGTCCAGATCCTTTTGCAACTCCTCCAGCGCTGCATAAAGTTTTTTGCGGAACGTTACGTGATAAAACTCTTGCGGTATCGTTTTATGGAATCATTCACAGATGCCGTTGGTTTGCGGCGATTGGATTAAAATTGGGCTAAGCACCAAATACTATTCGCCGCGTAGTTTTGATGTCCCAGCGAGCCTACGAGCGACTTGATGCGTTTGTTAGTTGTATGGCCACACCCAAAGCATATAGATACTTAGCGACAATACCGCCCAAAAAATACCGAATGCAGCAGCGATAAAGCCTGACTTACCTGCGACTTTAACACTCCAAAAAGACTTAGCAAGGCCTCCTGTACACATTAGAAGTAAACCTGCCTCCAACCAGCGATACCAAAATATCAGGACCGAAACAAAAATAAACAAAAGAACAATTACGAGTGCCCCCACCTTAGTAAAGGTCCATGGAGGGGTAAGATATTTACGCTCAATATCGATGAATCTTTCAACGACAGGGCTTACTTCCTTAGGCTTAGGAAACCAAAACCAGCTAGTAGTAAGACCAATGATGCCTGCAGCTAAAACATACCAATCATTGAGCCAAGCACCATAAAATAATACGAAGCCAAATACAGGTCTTATATACCAGCTCCATATGTTTTTATGCCTTTCCCACAATACGTCTACCATACTCAATCCATGCTGCTAACGCCAAGCTGTAGAGCACACGAAGTGTGCGGTGCTGGAGCGCCTGTTATGGCTGCGACGGTTTGAGCTGTAAGAAACTGCGTTTTTACAAAACCAACCGAAACTACCGGTTAACATTACTGATGCGAATGCTCGCAACTATTTCTCTTAATGGCAAGCCACAATGCGAGGTGCATGCAGGAATGTACTTTCTGCAAGTTGATTTATGGTCCAAAGCATGAAATATTTTCTGCAATATGCTCACCTTTAGACAGCAACACCTTTTCAACAATGCCAGTGGTTTCGGCATATGCACGAATAATACCTTCGGGTGGCTCAAACCAGCCTACAACGGTTTCTTTGCGCGCATAGTGGCTGAACAAAAGCCAAACAAAAACAGCAAATACCCACAGCAATAAAGCGCTGAGTATGTGCGTATGGGATAGTTGAGGTAGCAAAACAACATCTCCAAGCACTCTTTGCTTGCGATAGTCTATTGCTTGTTGACGAAAAAGCTGTTTGCTCATTCCTTTAACACGCTTGAATTATTTATATTTATTTACATGGGCAGGATAATTTCTGAAATTCTATATGTCAATGGTATAATGTTGACAAAATTGGTTGGGTTTTACAGGTTCGATCTTTTATTAGACTTATTATTTTTAAATTAATTTTGGCGCTATAGAGGGGCGGAGCGTAAGGGCTAAAAAGTGGACGGCCCTCAAGATTAAATCTTGAGGGCCGCACTTCATTTATTGGATGGGCGGAATTTTGCTGCGGCGTGTATAGAGCGATTTATTCACCCGCTTGGCTGCATCCACCATGGGTTGATAGGGGATGTCGGTATTACTTACCCAGCCTACATTGTAATTTTCACCATCGTAGGCGCGGCCGGTGACTGGGTCATCAATATATTGGAACCAATGCGCGCCCACCATGTAAGGGTTGTCGATTACGCTATTCATGTAGTTTTCATACATTTTTGCGCGGTCGGTTTGGTTGGCGGCAATGACTAAACCGGGGTGATAGAAATCTGTATCCGACGTTGAGCCTATGTGGTATTCACCGATGATGGTGGGAAAATCCAAATCTTTTAAAAATTCCCAAGTGTCAGGGTGCATGCCTTCGCGATAATTATTAAAGCTCAATACATCGCTGTATTTTTTTGCAGCGGCGACCACTTCAGTCGGCATACCCCATTCGGCGGCGATTCTTACACCCATGTACATATGGTTGGGCAGGGCGCGTTTTAGTTCGCTGCTGACAATGCGGAAATAGGTTTCTGCGTAATCGGCGTAGAGCATAGAAAAATCTGCGCGAGAAGCATCATTCAACTTGTCCATAGTGATGCCAGTTGCAAAACTTGACCATGAGTCAATCTTCGTTCCCCAGGCTTGGTTAAGCGTCGCTATATCGCCGTATTTTTTAGTGAGCAATTGGGTAAATTGTTTCTTTGCAGGGCTTTCATCGGCAGTTCTGCTGAGTGCGTAATAGACAGCGCCGAAGTGAGCGCGGTCATTTTTCATCGAGCCCCAACCTTTTTCATTATCGACAAATACGCCGACACACCAGGGCGTATTTTTTACTTCGCGAGCAATTTGTTTAATAGTCAAATGCGCGCGACGTTTAAATTCCGGGTCGTAAACATCGGGTAGCGGCGACCAATAGTCTTGCCCGGAATAGATCACTTTAAAGTCGCCAATAATCCAACCGTTGGCAAAAAATGGCATGCGCTGGTTGTCGTAAAACATGGGATCAATCCAATTGCCAAATGAGGTAAAGCCCCAGTCGACCATACGATCCAGAGTCACATCGCGCCAGATTTTTATGTAGGAATTGGGTGAACTTTGGCCGTAGCGGCGTTCCAGATTGGCTTTGTAAAAGCTGTAGACTTCGCCCTGTTCGAGTACGCCTTGGTGCACTGTGCGACGGTAGCCATAGTGTTCGCCCAGCTCGTGATCGTAAGGAGGCAACCATTCAAACATTTCTCGGCGCAAAGGCGACGCGAGAAAGCGCGAATTCAAGGATTTTTTACCGACAGGAATAATATCGCGCGAGTCTTCCGGGGTTAATTCTTCCGGATCTATTTTGCGCACGCTGGCATCGTTGAAATCATAACCGGTGATGGTTTCCAAATTGGCCATACGTACATTGGCGATAGCGCTGGAAAAAAACAAATAGCCTTCCGGGTCTACCATCCACCAGCGGCCATCTACTTTTGCGGTGCGGAAATAACCTGTGCCTTCCAATTTAGGGCCTTTGCTCCAGCCACCAAAACGCGATCTGTCTTCCGGTTGTTTGGCATTGGCCAAACTGGCTAACTCGGCATCTGCCGCTGCTTTTAATTGTTTTTCTGAATGAATTTTAGTGGGGTAATTTTTTTTGGCGGCTTGACCAAATTTATCGACTATCCCTACCAGATATTCAGGATCTTGGGCTGGATTAACACGCAGCTCTAGGTTGTCCACAATTAAGGTATTGGTTTCAAATTGGGCGTAAGCTTTGAAAATAATTTTAGTCACTTTAGTGAAATCAAAATCGCGATCGCCTGAGCGCCACGCCAATTTCTCTTCGCTGGTTTGCCATGCTGGTGGAGTTTCACGCATGCCGGTTTGCGCATTGGCAACACGCCCGGTTAAGAGTGCATAAAAACGGGCAGATTGCCCCGCATTAATCACTGCGCTGCGCTCTTGTTTGCGGCCGTTTGCATCTATTAATGTCAACCAAAATTGAAACGATTGACTGCCGGGATTGGTAACGTCTAGTGCTAGATTCAAATCACCTACGTAATCCCAATTCCAATAACCTTGAGCGGGAGTAGGCAGCTCAATTGTAGATTCTTCGCGGGGCTCGAATACCAGTTTTAGTGCTTTGCCATATTTTTTCTCTTGTCCCTCTATCAAGCTTGCCTTGACGTTATTTTCCACAGCTTTATTCAGCGAAAAACTATCAAAGTTTTCGACGCTGCCAATTGGGGAATCTTGATTGGCGGCGCAGCTGAGTGACAACCCCGCCAGAGTGCCAGCAAGTATCTGCTTGATTAGACGTAGTTGATTTTTTTTCATTTTTATCTCCTCTTTTGGGTTGGTAGTGGCTCGCGTGATCTTTCAGAAAGTTGAATTCTTCTTAGCTAATGGTAATTATGTCAACAATTTACAATGTAAGGTTTTGTAAGTTGCGTTAATTTATGGACAACCTAAAGAACTCTTGATTATTTAAGATTGTATACAATATTATGTTAATTGTATGCAATATGAGGCGTAATGATGGCGTTGATAGATACGGAATTGGCTTTTTCGGTGCTCCTGGGGCGGGAGCAGGGGCTGGTAGAGCAAATATTGGCAGATATCGCCCTGGGAACTTTTGTAAGTGGTAATCGCTTGGTTACGGCTCAATTGGCCGAGCGCTATGGAACCGGCGTAAACCCTGTGCGCGAGGCCCTTAAGCAGCTAGAAGGTGAGGGGTTTGTAACTTCGCAAAAAAATAGTGGTGCGCGCGTGGCAAGTTTTGAATACACCAGCATGCGTGATCTATTTGAGATTCTGCAATTGCTTGAACCGTATTTTATGGCTTGGTTTGTGGATCATTACAGCGATGAAAATGTGGCACAGCTAGATCAATTATTGCAGCAAATGCGTGGTTTAACGGCTAATGACCGGGTGGGATTTTTGCATTTAGACAATTTGTTTCATTGGGAAATGTATCGCCATCACTACAACAAAAGTGCACTAAAGATTTGGAAAACAAAACGACTAATGCTGCTTGCGATGCATGGAAATTTAGCGGTCAGTCGTACGCGTATTGAGCATTCAATTGGTGAGCATCAGCAGATAATTGACGCACTGCGCGCGGGCAAGGGTGCGCAATCACTGCAGGCATTAGCGCTGCATTTATCTTCCAGTGAAGATTACTGGTCAAAATTAATTCGTTAATACAGAGCAAAGAATGAACATAGTGGATATTAAAACCTATGCTTTTTGGCTGGGGTTTCGCAACGTCTGTTTGGTTAAAGTGGAGACCGATGAGGGTATCTATGGCTGGGGCGAGTCAGGCTTATCAGGGCGTGAAAAAGCGGTAATAGGCGCTATTGAACATTTTAAACAATTTCTGATTGGTCGCTCGGCATTGGATATAGGTGCACTGTGGCAAGAGTTGTATCGGAGTCATTATTTTGAAGGTGGGCGAGTATTGGCTGCTGCAATTTCTGCTCTGGATATTGCTCTGCACGATGCCTGCGGAAAACATTTGAAGGTGCCTGTATATCAGTTGCTGGGTGGCAAGCAGCGCAACAGCATTCCGCTGTTTGTTACTTCTGCCTTGGATTTTGGCCCCGCTTTTGTTGACCATCTACTGCAATTACAAAGCGATGGTTGGCAAACCATTCGAGCGACTACCGGTGAGCATGGTGTAAGCCATAGGTCGACTGTATTTGACGTGCGTAAATCGATTGCCAAATCTTCTCACTGGCTCACGCAGGCACGCGAAGCTTTGGGAAGTGAAATAATGTTAGGGGTGGATTATCACCACCGTTTGAGCGTGGCCGAAGCGGCTTCTTTTTGTCAGCGGATGCCAGCAGGCACTTTGGATTTTATTGAAGAACCTATTCGCGATGAATCCCCTGCGGCCTATCAAGCGTTGCGCACTATGGTAGATATACCCTTCGCTATTGGTGAAGAGTTCACCAGCAAGTGGGATTTTTCTCGCTATTTGGCGCCGCTGTTAACCCAGTTTGCTCGCGTAGATATTTGTAATGCGGGTGGTTTTACTGAGGCGATGAAAATTGCTGCGTTATGTGAAGCAAAATATGTGGACATGATGCCACACAATCCACTTAGCCCTATTTGTACGGCTGCCTCCATTCATTATTGTGCAGCTATTTCCAATCTCGCGAGTTTGGAATTGTCGCCTTACGACGGGGATATGTCTGAATTCGATCGCATTTTTACTCATCGCCCGCTCGTGCAAGCTAATGGTTTCAGTATCCCCACTGACCCGGGATTAGGTGTGGATGTTAATGAGCAATTAATTAAAAATCTTTCCTTCAAATATTGGGAGCCACCGCGACTTATAAAACCGGACGGCTCCTATACCAATTGGTGAATAAAATAATGAAAAAAAATGCACCTGCAAGTAAAAGTGGAATTTTGATTCTGCTGTTTTTGACAGTCGTTATAAATTACATGGACAGAACCAATATATCGGTTGCTGCCAATGCTATTGCGCAAGATCTTGAATTAACTAAAGTGCAAATGGGAATTATCTTCTCGGCATTTGGTTGGACTTATTCAATTATGCAAATTCCTGGTGGATTATTGGTTGATGCGCTGCGCATTAGAATTTTATATCCCATTATTTTGGTTGCTTGGTCATTAGCGACTTTAGTTCAAGGTGTTGTAAGTAGTTTTGCCGCTTTGGTGGGGTGCCGTATGGCGATTGGTTTATTTGAGTCGCCATCCTATCCCGCCAATAACAAAATTGTGACGCAATGGTTCGCAGAGCAAGAGCGTGCTGGAGCTATTGCTGTTTATACCTCAGGCCAATTTATTGGGTTGGCATTTCTAATGCCTGTTTTAGCATTCATTCAAGAGTTATTTGGCTGGCGCGGGTTGTTTATTATTTCAGGCTTAATCGGAATTGTTTGGGCACTGGTATGGCACTACTTTTATCGTGACAAAATAATTCAGTCTACCGCTTCGGTCATATCATCACCGGCTACATCAAAAAAAGAACCCATCGAAATACCTTGGAGCAATATCAAATTAGCTTTCTCCAATCGTAAACTTTGGGGCATTTATATTGGTCAGTTTTGTTTGGGTGGTACCTTAATTTTTTTTCTAACCTGGTTTCCTACCTATTTAGCCGAATATCGTGGCTTGAGTGATTTAAAAACCGGAATTTACGCGTCTATTCCGTTTTTGTTTGCTTTTTTCGGCGTTCTGTTTGCTGGGTTTTTGTCAGACTATTTGGTGCGGCGTGGTGTTTCTACTGAGGTTTCAAGAAAGGCGCCTATTATTCTTGGCTTTATATTATCTGCCAGTGTCGTTGGTGCAAATTATGTCGACAGTATTGCCTGGGCAACTTTTTTCCTGTCAATCGCTTTTTTTGGTAATGGATTAACGTCTATAGCCTGGGTTTTTGTATCACTGCTTGCCCCGCAAAAAATGGTGGGATTGGTCGGCGGATGTTTCAATTTTATTGGTGGACTTTCAGCCGTTATGGTGCCGATTGCAATTGGCTATTTGGTACAAGATGGTGACTTTAAGCCTGCGCTATTATTGATTACCGGTTTGGCATTGGCAGGCTTATTTTCCTATGTTTTTTTGGTGGGAAAAATTGCTCCCATTACAGCCGTTAATCTGGAGAAATAAATTGAGCATTACATTTTTTGGTGAGCTTATGTTGCGTTTAACCCCAGCGCAACCACAGCAGCGGCTCATTGTGGCACAGCAATTGTCGGTAGATTTTGCAGGGGCTGAAGCGAATGTTGCGGCCGCATTGGCTCGGTTAGGTGTGGCGACGGATTTCATTACGAAATTGCCAGACAACCTAATTGCGGAACAGGCTATTGCCAGTCTCCATCGCTGCGGTATAGCTACGAATAATGTCTTGTTCGGTGGAGAGCGCATGGGTACTTATTTTATCGAATTAGGTGCTTCGCTTCGTCCAACGCGAGTGGTTTATGACCGAAAATACTCCGCTATTTCAACCATCGTTGAAAATGAATTTAATTGGAATGAAATATTGCAGGGTAAACAGCGATTGCATTTGAGTGGCATAACGCCAGCACTTTCAGAGCAGTGTGCACTAGAAACAATCAAAGCTGCAAAAATTGCACATGGCATGGGGGTCAGAGTAAGTTTTGATCTCAATTTCAGGCGCAGTCTTTGGCCAGAACCGGCATTTGCCAAGCACTATTTTAAACAAATTATGCAGTATTGCGATTTGGTATTTGCCAATGCAGGTGTTATCAGTGATGTATTTGGATATCAATTTTTTAATTCTGATGCACTTGCAGAAGTTCAGGCTGTGGCTGAATTTTTAGGTGATGAGTTTAATGTAGATGCCGCCGTTACTAGCCGTATTCATCACAGCGCTTCAGTTAATTCGCTCACTTCACTGTTAAGGAAAAATGCCGACTCGTTTAAGAGTACCGAGTTGCGGGTAGATATCCTTGATCGATTAGGTACAGGGGATGCATTCGCCGCAGGAGTTTTATACGGCTATCAGCAAGCCTGGTCAGCGCAACAAACTATTGATTTTGCCAATGCCGCCTTTGCGCTGGCGCACAATTGTTATGGCGATCAGGCTTGGATGAGCGAGACAGAAATTAATGAGGTGGCGCGGGGTAATACTGCTGGTTATGTGGTGCGTTAATTCGTGTTTTGTTGAGCGCAAGTAATAGATGCAGCCAAAGTTTAAGGCTGCTGGATTAATAGTGGAATACATCGATGAAGTTTGAACGAGTCAACAAGTTGCTTGCCGAAAAGCTAATTGTCATTTTACGAGTAAAACACTCAGAAGATATTATTCCCATTGTGCAATGTTTGGCGGCTGCGGGAATAAAGGTATTAGAGGTGACTGCCAATACGCCCAACTTTTGTGCGGCGATTAGTCGTATTCGTGGCGAGTTTCCTGAGGTTTTGGTAGGGGCGGGTACTATTACCAATGTGTCGCTTGCGCAGCAAGCGATGGCGGCAGGCGCCCAATTTTTAGTGACGCCGAATACCAGTTCCGCGGTTGTAAAGGTTGCTCATGAGCAAGAAGTTCCAGTTGTGATGGGAGCATTCACACCAACGGAAATTGTGGCTGCAATTGAGGCGCAAGCTGATATTGTAAAATTATTCCCGGCTGAGCCAATGGGCCCTGATTATTTAAAATCTCTGGCTTTTGGACCATTTAACAACACAATTTTTTTTCCGGTCGGTGGTATTAATGAACTCAATGTCGAACGCTGGGCGAATTCAGGTGCTAAAGGAATCGGTGTGGGTGGGAGTTTGGCTGCGCCGGTGCGTACACCAGAAGAAGCGCAGCGCTTGGTTGAGCGGTTAAAAATACTAATAGAAAAAGTTGCAACATTATTTTAATGACAGGCTCATTAAGGTGTCGTGGGCGGTAATAAACAAAGTTTTTTCATCGCTGGAAAGTGTGCAATTGGCGGTGAGTTTTTCAGTGTAAATTTTAGCGAGCACTTCACCCGCCGGAGAAAAGACCCACACACCACCGGGGCCTGTCGCAAATAAAACGCCGGATGAATGTGTCGCCATTCCATCAGGTACACCTTGGTGTTCGATGTTATTTTTAAATTTGGTCGCATCATAAAAAACACGTTTATTCGATGTGTTTCCTTGCTCATCAAGGTCATAGGCCAACCAATGGGGATGTTCTGGATCTGACACGCCGATGTATAGCGTTTTCTGATCTATTGAGAGGCCTATACCGTTAGGGGACTTTACTTGATCATCCAGCAGTACGCTTTCCCCTGAGGGTGTTACTTTATAAATACCTTGAAATGCAATGGCTCTACGCTTGTCAGTCATGCCACCTGCCAAGCCGTAGGGAGGGTCAGTAAAGTATAAATTTCCGCTGCGACTGAGCACGGCATCGTTAGGGCTGTTGAGTCTTTTTCCTTTGAACTCGCTGGCAACATTTTTGTATTGTGGCGCAGGGCGGTTTAACGGGGCGTTCATAAGTGCAATGCGTCGGTCGCCTTGCTGCAACAAAATCAATTCATTGTTGTTATTGAGTAATAATCCATTGGAACCACCGTTATCATCATCGGGAAAGAGTGCAGTTGCACCAGCGGGCTCTAAATAAAGGCGAGTTCCTATGCCGGGTTGATATTGCATAATGCGGTTGTTGGGAATATCTGAGAATAGCAATGCTTGCAATTCATCAACCCATAACGGCCCTTCAGTCCAGCGAAATCCATCGGCACGAATAAAGATTTTTTTCGTTGGGTCGATCAGCTGCAAAGCACGAGGATCAATAATCTCAATGGATCCTATCGCTTGGTTGAGTTCTGGCGCTAAGTGGCCTTCACTTTTATCCCATTTGTTTGTCGTGCAAGCAGCAATAGTGCAGGTCATCAAGAAAAGTATTGCAATTACATTAAGCTGTTTCATGTGTTGATCCTTGCAGGCGATTGTTTTTAAAATCAATTAGACGTTGTAATTGCTGTAAGGATTGGATAATAAATTTTATGGGAGCCAAAAAATGTTGCTCTTGTAACCGGTTTATTTCCACTTCACTTAAACTATTCAATCT
This sequence comes from Cellvibrio sp. ATLC23, assembly GCF_057196725.1. Classification (NCBI taxonomy): domain Bacteria; kingdom Pseudomonadati; phylum Pseudomonadota; class Gammaproteobacteria; order Cellvibrionales; family Cellvibrionaceae; genus Cellvibrio; species Cellvibrio sp. ATLC23. The sequence continues at coordinate 490,350 of NZ_JBXUOS010000001.1, forward strand.
ATCGGTGTTGATGGTATAGATACCTTCGTAACTAAAACTTGATCCGTCATTAAGCGCGATGTTAATGCGCGCCGATTCCAGCAACTGATGGTTTAATAGCTGTGCAATAAATACTTTTGTCATGGTTTCACTGGGTGTTAATTGACTCAGTAATTCATTGATGGAATTTAAATAAGCGGTGGGTGTTCCGTTGCTATTAAAAAGCGACTCTCCTTGTGTGTGGCTAATACGTTTGCTCTGATTGTTGATGCTAATAAAACCACTGTCGTGTTCTGTGTTGGGTGCTTGGGTATTCTCAGTAGCATGGCGACGCCCAACAATAAATGGCTGACGTTGGATATGGAGCGGAATATAATTGGCGTTCCATTGGTGTTGATCTAAATAAAGATTCTCTTCAGGCGCAAAACCTAATAGGGCATATAGATTAAACTGACCTGTGTCTGGGTCTTTCATAAAACATATCGGGTATTCATGGGCTAATTTTTTTAGCTCATGGATCAATACCGGAACGTTATTAATATTTTCACCGTATTCTGCACCATGCTCAGTAATCACTTTCAGTTGCGTGTGTATTTGGTGATTCAGTATTTCAATAGAAGTGCTCATATGTTCTCGCTATCGTAATTGGATAATAAAGTCCAAATTAAACGGGCTGTAATCCATATTCTTTAATTTTGTTAATAAGTTCTCTGTTGCTGGGAAGTTGGCTTTTGAGTTGTTGCGCCAACGTTGCATTTTTTTTGAATAACACTTGCGCTAATTGTTGATTGTGTTGCGACATACCTAGAGTGCTGGCTTCTGTTGTGTAGCCCATTCCGTACAGTAAATATTGATAGCTGGCAGCGGGGAATACCTCAGCCGCGCGATCAAAATCCATATGCCAAGGCGGTTGGTAGCGCCACAAAGTCATTAACTCTTGCAAGCTTTCTGGAATGCTACTTAAGCGTCGATTGTCTCTCCAAAAATCACTGTCGTCGCGTTTGCTAAGGGTGTAATGCAATTTCAAAAAATCAATAATGCGTTGCCAGCGATATAAAAAAGTTTCATTAAATCGTTTTGCGATGATGTCCATCGCGGGGCGTGTTGCTGGTAGTTGGTCGGCAATCATCGCGGCTGATATTTCAATCAATACCAATGCCGATGCCTCCAGCGGTTCAAGAAACCCTGCGGATAACCCTACAGCGACACAATTTTTTTCCCAAAACTTTGCTCTGTGCCCTGGTGTTATAGGAATTTTTCGCACAGAAATTTGCTCGGTGTTGGAGGAGTGTTGTCTGAGGTATTGGTGCAGTTTTTCTTCGGCTTGCTCTGTGCTGGTGTGCGCGCTGGAAAATACGTGGCCTATACCGCGTCTGCTTGGCAGGCCTATATCCCAAATCCATCCGGAATCCTGCGCGGTAGAAATGGTGTGCGAGGCGATAGGGCTGTTGTCATTTTCATAGGGCAGGTGGACTGCCAAGGCTGTGTCGATAAAAAGTACATCTTTACAGGATATAAACGGCACTTTGTAGTGTTTGCCAAGCAGCAGCGAATTAAATCCACTGCAGTCTATAAATAAATCGCCTGCAATATCGCCCTGTGTATCGGTAGCAATTGAGGTGATATCGCCATTGTCGGCGGCATTAACATGAATAACATCGGCTAATAAATGGGTGACACCAAGGTTGGTAGTGCAATGCTTTTTTAAAAATTCGGCAAATGCACCGGCATCCAAATGGTAGGCATAGTTTGCAACAGCGGCATATTCCGGTGTGGTAATTAATTTCGGCGCTAAGCCCGCTTCACAAAGGGTTTCTTGTACGCAGACGGCGTTGGAGAAAGATTGGTTGTGTGGATTAGCTAACCAGTGGGGCGCAAGATTAATCTCGGAAAAGCCTTGCGGTAAAACTAAAGGGTGATAATAAAAATCGTCTTTTTGGCCAGTGCACCAATGCACAAATTTTGCTCCCTGTTTAAAGGACACATTACATTCACGCAGAAAATCTGTTTCACGCACGCCCATTTTTTTTAAGGTGTTACGCATGGTGGGCCAGGTTCCTTCACCGACGCCAATGATGGGTGTTTTGGGTGATTCTACGAGGCTAATTTGTATGCCTTCGCTATGCTGGCTGCGTATTTTGGCTGCGAGCGTGCCTGCGGTAATCCAACCGGCTGCACCACCGCCAACAATGACAATGGATTTTATTGCTTTTGTCATATTTGCACCGCCGTTTTTATTATCCATTTAATCTGTTTCGTTTTAAAAAAAAGGTCGCCAATAGTAGGCGACCTTTTTTGTACTCAATCATAATTGGGTGTTAAACACTGACAATTAGAATTTCGCACGTACACCTACGTTGTAACGAGAACCGTATTGCTCGTAATCTTTAATTTGATTAGTCCAACGGCCGTAACGATGGGTTGCTTCATCGGTTACGTTCAAGCCTTCGATAAATACGGATAGATTCTCATTGATTTCATAACTTGCGTTGATATCAATTTGATCATAGGCCGCAGTAAAGACGGGTTCATTGCCGGATGACAGGAGGAACTTGTCGCGCCAGTTATAGGCAATACGAATTTGGAAACCATTATTTTCGTAGAAGCCGACAAAGTTGGCTGAATCGCTCAAGCCTTGTAGCGCCAAATCATTGTCCAAACTGTAGACGTCGTAACTGTCATCGCTATCTACCATGGTGTAGTTAACAATGGTGCCGAAGCCTGAGTCGCCGAACATGTGCTGTACATTAAACTCCCAACCATCAACCAAAGAGTCGTTCAGGTTTTGTGGTGTGGAAACTTCCCAGACAATAGCTTGATCACCAGGTTGTGAAGTACAGGCTGATGTTGGGTTAGCTACTGAGCCACCTGGGCAACCAGGGCGCGGATTGGCGCTGGGGTTAGTCAGTGGGCCATTGGGGCTGTTGATGATGCGGTCTTCTTGGCCTACAGCAATAAAGTTATCCACTTTCTTGCGGAAGTAACCACCGGATACATAACTGCCTTCGCCGTAGTACCACTCAAGTGACAGGTCGAGGTTTTCGGATTCGAACGGTAATAAACCCGGGTTGCCTTGATTTGCTTTGAATGGGCCGGTTGATAAGTGCGTGACTAAATCTGTGCCGGGATACATTGCATCAATATTGCTGCGCGCAATGGTTTTGCTGTACGAGAAACGCGTTACCAGGTCATCGGTTAAATTTAAACTTAAATCGAAGTTAGGTAAAAAATTATCGTAATTTCCTTTGAGTGTGTCCGACTGTTCGGTATCAGCGTATATCTTCGACATCTCCAGTGGCGATACCCAGTTAAAACCTATCACTGGTTTAGTGATGGTGTAGGAGCTAACATCGGTTTCTTCGTAGCGCAGGCCAACATTGGCTTTAACCGGCATTTGGTTAAATTCCGCATCAAAATCAAATGATAGATAAAGTGCGCTGGTATCTTCCTCTATGCCGTTAGTGCCGTAGTTCATTGGGTTATTCAGATTTTGTGCATACACCAAATCAATAAACTCATTGGCACTAAATACAGGTACATATTCAAAGCCGATGTCGCCTTTATCAAAACTGAGATTCAGATTGCTCAGATCCATGCCGCTTAATGCAAAGTTCGCGCTGTAAATATCTTTTACATCTACGGTGTTTTTGGTTTGTGCTACACCAAAATTAATCGCCGTAAGTGCACCTGCATCGGCATTTTGCCAAACGCCGTGCAATTGAACTTGTTGAATATTATTTTCCAGTTCATGACCGCGCTCTTGATACAGGTCGCCGACAATATTGGCTTTGTTGTAGGCGCCGCCGGGTAAGTCTGAATCGTCATAGGAAACGCTGGGCAATTTGCCAGAGAAATCCGCTGCGATATCCACTGCACCAAACGGGTTTTTGGTATTGGCAATGCGCTCGGCAGGTTGTGCACCTGGGTTCGCATGAGAGGTTGAGTCATGTGCATCTAGAGTGAAAGACAATTGATCATTAACGTCCCACTCTACATTTACACCGAATGAATCATTTTCAGTATTAAAACCGTATTCCCACGCCCAAAAGTTCAACTCATCGTTGCTGCGCGCCGGGTTAATGATGGTGCCATTGGCATCGGCTTTACCGGTTTGTACATCATCAAACCAAAAGCTCATGCGATTCATCGCGCCGTCTTCTTCAAGGCGTGACATGGTGTAATCAACAGTCGCGGTCAGGTTGTCGGTTGGGGCAAATTGCAATACCAATTGACCGTTTTGGCGGGTGCGCTCGTAGTTGGCATTTTCCAAATCGACAGTGGGGATGCGCCAAGTCGCTTTAGTGGGATTGCGATCAGTATCAATAGCGCTGGTGTCAGGATTTTGTTGGCCGGGATAGCCGCGGCTCCAACCATTTTGTGTGCCGATACGATCGACATGGAAGTTGCGTTCGGCGTAGGAATAAGATGCGAGTACGCCAAATTTTCCATCGGCAAAAGTGTTGCTAATCATGCCGGAAATTTCCGGTGTTACTTCATCGCCTGTTTCAACAGTGGGCTCGATTACACCTTTCACGCTCGCGTGAGCAACCAATTCATTAAAATCAAACGGCTTGGCGGTTTTCAAGTTAATGGTTGCGCCCAATCCGCCTGAGGCCACGTTTGCTTTGCCGGTTTTATAAACCTCTACGCCGGAAACACTTTCTGCGGCTATTTCACGGAAATTAAAGCTGCGAGAAATGGGTGTGCCATCCAACGCGGATGAGTTGGGCATTTGACGGCCATTTAAAGTCACCAGATTAAAACTGGGGCCGAAGCCCCGAACGGTCACTTGGTTACCCTCATTGTTGCTCCGGTCGATGGATACACCGGTAATCCGTTGTAAAGATTCAGCGAGGTTGGTGTCGGGAAATTTACCTATGTCTTCGGCACTGATGGCATCTACAACGCCGCTTGCTTGGCGCTTGGTTTCCATTGCGCCGGTGAGTGAGCTTCTAATCCCGGTCACTACAACTTCTTCGACAGCGCCGGAATCTTGCGCATAAATATTGATGCTGGATGCAGCAATCACTGCTGCTGAAAGTACTTTTAGTTTGAAGCGGTCTTGAATAATCATCGCCATACAACACTCTCCTAATGGTCTTTCATTTTTCTTTATTGGCTTGTTTTGCCTTTGTTCGAATCAAAACAGGCCTTATGGTTGATTCGAAAGTAAGGGCGGTTTGCTAAAGATTGAAACGCGTGGTTTCCGCGCCTTGCCTTGCGCAAGTATCATCTGCCCACTTCTTTTTAATGTCAAACATTAATTGTTAACAAAAGGTGTGGTTGTTGGTCGAAGTGATGGGGCACGGGCTATGACAGTGAGGAGAATGGGTATCAGCTGCACATGGGGGGAGGTGGCAGTGTAAAAAAAGTTAAAGATTAACTGTGAAATGTTAACAATGTTGTGTTAATGCAAAAAATATCGGTGTAAGATTCTATTTCTGCTACTGGCACAGTTTCACCAGCAGGGGCTTGGGATTCGCGTACATCAGAATCGTCTTGGCCAATCATTAATAACAATAATATGTTCTTCAGCTGTTAGTGTTTTTCCAATAACGATAATTATCATTTCATCAAAGAGGCAATTATGTTTAAACAACATAAACTTCGCCTTGCTGTTGCCGCTATTACTACTGGGGTTTTAAGTAGCATGGCGTCTTTAGCATTGGCGCAAAACGTTAAGGTCGATATCAACGCGAATATCAAACACTCGGTCAATGGCGTTTCTGATTTTGGACGCGAGCGGCGCATTACCATTCATGCCAGCCCAATGGAAAATGATTTCTTGGGTGAAAAAGAAAAGCTCGATTACCTGATGGATTTAGGTGTGACCTTTGGTCGCGATAATGGTTTGTCGATGTACTATTTCAGCCAAACCGGTGGTGATAAGGCGCGCTCTACCGATACCCCCGGCCCATTTCCTTTTGGTTATGCCAACAAGCCTAATCTGGCACAGTTGAGTGCTCTCTCGGCGCAATACAAAGAAAATTTGGATACCAAATACGCCGATGCGCAGGAATATTTTGGGCGCACTTCTTCATTGATTATGGGGTCACAACCCAGACCCGCTTACCCTAACTGGAGTTCGTATTCCTGGTTTGGTGGTGGCTTGACCAGTGAAACTCCGTGGCGCCCACGCACCGCACAAGATGCTGCAGAATGGTATGCGGAATTTTTAAATAAATTTTTTGTGCAATACGAGAATGATCCTACGGCTATTCCTATGCCCAAATATTGGGAGGTAGTCAACGAACCCGATATGTTGATGAACGTTCCCAGTCATGAAGGGCATGTATCTACCTGGGAAGAACTGTTTGAATTTCACAATGTGGTTGCCGATACCGTACGCGCCAAGCTGGGCAATAAGGCGCCCAAAATCGGCGGTATGACCTGGGGTCTGCACGATTTGGAAAAAGGCGATGCAACTGCAACAGGTTCGCCGCGCAATCGTGGCGATGCATTATTGAATATGTTTTATGGCTCGGATGCGGGTAGTGAGGCGATCAAAAATGCTATCCGTGTAAACAGCTTTAATAAATCGCCCACGATGTCGCTCAATGGCCCAAGCCCAAGTTCGGATTGGTATCAATGGGATGTAATCTGGAAAGGCTTTATGGATGCCGCCGGTAAAAATATGGATTTCTATTCAGTCCATTTGTATGACTGGGCTTCTTGGGACGGAGCATCTACTCGCACCGGCGCTTTGCGTACGGGTTTCCAATCTGAAGGGGTTTTGGATTTGCTCGAATGGTACGACATGAAAATGCTCGGTCAACGCAAAGAAGTGGTGATGTCGGAATACGGCAATATTACCGGCACCGACATTACTAAATTGGATCGTCAGCGCATGCGCTGGGAAGTATTAAAGCCCTTCTCGCAAATGATGATGCAATTTATGGAGCGCCCTGATTACGTCACCTTGTCTATGCCGTTCATCGTGGTTAAGGGTGAGTGGGGCGATGAGGACAAAACCCATCCTTACGGCCAAAGTCTGTTGGATCGTGACTACTCAACTTGTACCGAAACACCTACGGCTTATACCAACTGTACCTGGAACTTTAACCCTTCCATTAAATGGTATGAATTGTGGCGTGACGTTGATGGCACCCGTGTAGATACCTATGCCAGTGACCGCGATATTCAAGTGGATGCCTATGTTAAGGGCAAACACATGTATGTCATTTTAAACAGTTTGGAAGCAAAGCCGACCACCGTAGACATGAACTTTGCGGGCATCAGCGGCAATGCGATCAAGAGCATCAAAATGCGCCACTTATATTTAGACGAGGCCATTGATGATGATAACAATCCAGCCAACGGTGTGGGTAAGCCAATTCTGGCCGATGCCACTCTGACCAGCCTGCCTAAAAACATCACAATTGGCGCAGATGCAACGGTGATTTTGGATATTGAGTACACCAATAACCCAAACCCCACACTCAACAGCAAAGAGCAGAAATACCCGGCTGAACCACTGACCGCCAATGCCCCGTATCGCGTTGCAGCCGCAAATGTGAGTGCGCAGGTGAACGGTGTGCCCAAACCGGCTAAAGGTGAAGCGCAACTGCGTGTGACCGGCGCCTTCTTTATGAATACCGGCATAGCGACTGGCTCGTCCGACAGCCGCGTATCGCTCAAAATTAACGGCAATACAGTACCGGTGAAAACCGATTGGCGCGGCGATGAGTCGAGAAGAAACGGGCGCTCCATGGCAACTTTGGAGATTCCGTTTGATGTGAGTTATTTAAGTGCAACCGGCAATAACAACATTCAGTTAACGACGATTGCCCAGGGTGAAGTTGCGGCGGTGAGCCTGCAAGTGTGGGATATGGATACTCAAGTTACCCGTAGCATTCCTGCTGCTTGCAGCCCATGCACGGCCGTTACTGGCTTGAGCCTGAGCCAAACCAGCATCAGCAATCTGTTGGTGACTCAATCGGTAGCGCTTCAACCAAGTGTTAGCCCAGCCAATGCCTCCAACCAAAACGTCACCTGGGTTTCATCTAACCCCAGTGTGGCCAGTGTTGATCAAAATGGTTTGGTGACCGGTAACAAGCCAGGTTCTGCCACTATCACCGCTAAAACGGTGGACGGTGCGTTAACTGCTACGGCTTCGGTATCTGTCAGCCAGTTGGTGCCTGCTGCTGTTTCTGTGGTTGGTTTACCCAACCCTCTCTACATAGGTGCGAGCAAACAGCTGAGTGCGGCAGTTACGCCAATTCATGCCCCTAACCGTAGAGTGACCTGGAGCAGCTCTAATCCGACCATTGCAACTGTGGATGCCCAAGGGGTAGTCACTGGCCTTAAGGCAGGTAATGTCACCATTACCGCAAAAACGGTCGCGAACAACATAGTGGGCACGGCAAACATTCAGGTGAAAGCCAAGTTGTTGACCGGGATGGCCATATCGCCCGCGAGCACCTTGATCCCACAAAATGACAGCCTGCAAATCCAAACCAGTTTCACTCCGGCAGACGCCAGTGATAAGTCGGTCACTTGGACCTCCAGTAATACCGCAGTCGCGACCGTGAGCAGTACCGGATTGGTGAAAGGTGTTGGGTTGGGTGTGGCCGAGATTACCGGGCGCAGTAACGACGGTGGCTTTAGCGGTAAAACCCAAGTGGAAGTTGTTGCCTCCAATACCACACTGACCTATATCGAAGCTGAAGCTTTTAATCGCACCGGCGGAGCCTATGGCGGTTTTGTGAAAAGCATCACTGGTGCCGGCAATATCAATGACAACCAAACCGGTGACTGGGTGGAGTTCGATATTAACTTTGCGCAGGCGGGTATTTACCAGTTGGTGTTGGCAACCGGTACACCTTTAGATGGCGCGGGTGTGGAATTCCTAGTGAATGGCGTCTCCAATGGCCGCTCCTCCTTGCCCAACAATGGCAATTGGGATCAGCACGTGACAACGGTAGTAACCAATGGTCTGCAGATTAACTCTGCAGGTACCCATACGCTGCGCTTGCTCAGTGTGGGTGCTGGCGGTGCTTATCAGTGGAATTTGGACAAGATTGGTTATCGTATTTTGAAAACGACGACTGGTGGGGCATCGTCAATCGCCGCATCGACACCGGCATCTTCTTCACGTTCATCAACGCCGCTGTCATCTTCATCGCGTTCATCTACACCACTGTCATCGTCATTGCCGTCTTCGGCTCCATTGAGTTCATCATCGCGCTCATCCACATCTGTATCGTCAAGCTCGTCGGTTGCATCCAGTGTGGCAGCAGGTGGTTCGAAGTTGGTGTTGCAAGCTGAGGCATATACTGCGACGGGTGGCACCTATCAAGGCTTCCAAAAATACACAACGGCAGCTGGAGTAGGGGCTATCAACTACAACCAACGTGGCGATTGGGCCGATTACACCCTGAATGTCACTAGTGCGGGCACCTATAGCATTGACGCCTTCCTGGGTACCACACAAGACGGTGGTGCTATAGAGGTGTTGATTGACGGTGTGTCAGTCGCGAAAAAGACCGTTGCCAATAACAACAACTGGGATGTGTTTACCAAGTTGGCAGTAGCGACTAGTGTGCAATTAAGTGCGGGTACACACAGCGTGCGCATTATTTCGGCCGGTACTACAGCGTCGACCTGGGAGTGGAATGCAGATCGCATTGAGTTCACTCAAGTGACAGTCGCTACTCCTTCCTCTTCATCGCGCGCTTCAAGTTCGGCGCCAGCGGCAGTACCGGTAGTAATGCAGGCTGAGTCGTACATCGCAACTGGCGGAACCTATCAGGGCTTCCAAAAGTACACCACTGCGGCGGGAGTAGGTGCTATTAACTACAACCAAACTGGAGACTGGGCGGACTACAGCATCAATGTGGCTGCAACTGCTAACTATCGTATCAATGCTTATCTCGGCACCACCCAGACTGGCGGCGCTATTGAGGTGTTGGTAGATGGTGTGCCAGTGGCGAAAAAGACCGTGCCCAACAATAACAATTGGGATGTCTTTGCCTTGTTGGAGGTAAGTAGCAGTGTTCGGCTTACTCAGGGAACTCACACAGTGCGCATCATTTCTGCCGGTTCTACCAGTTCAACCTGGGAGTGGAATGCAGATCGCATTGAGTTTATCCCAGTAAATTAATCGTTTAAAAATCCCCTTGCTCGTTTGGCTCACGCTGTAATTAGTGTGGGCCTTTTTTATGGGGCTAAAAACGTTCTTGAACAATTGGGATGTCTTTGCCTTGTTGCGGTGCTTATGCGGTTAAGTGTTTGGTAATAAATGGCGACTTGACGTAAGTCAACGGCATTCAAAATGAAGCCGGTATGCTGAAAGACTATTGCGCACAAATAACTCTGACCCAATAACACAAGGTTAGCTATGGCACACTTTCAAGCTCCGCTTAAATGGGATTCCAATCTAATTCGTCAGTACGATTTAACCGGCCCGCGTTATACCTCTTACCCCACAGCACCACAATTCCATGAAGACTTTTCGGCGGCTGATTTTAACGCGGCGGTTGCGCGTAGCAATGCAAGCGGTAGGCCGCTGTCGCTTTATTTTCATATTCCCTTTTGCGATACGCTTTGTTTTTATTGCGGATGCAACAAGGTGGTGACTAACAATAAAGGCCGTGCGCAACCTTATTTGGAGCGTATGGGGCAGGAGATGGCGCTACAGGTGGCGCTATTTGATACCGCGCGGCCTGTCACTCAATTGCATTGGGGTGGCGGTACGCCCACATTTATTAGCGATGAAGAAATGACTTGGCTGATGAATGCAACACGTAAGCACTTTACCTTGCTGGATGATGACGCAGGCGAGTACTCCGTAGAAATTCATCCGGGGCGCGTATCGGCTAACACTATGGCGCACCTGCGCCAGCTTGGCTTTAATCGTGTCAGTATGGGCGTGCAGGATTTTAATGCCCAGGTGCAAAAAGCAGTTAATCGTCACAACAGTGTTGAAGAAGTCAGTGCGCTGGTAAAAGCGCTAAGGCAGCAGGAATATCATTCAATCAGTATGGATTTAATCTATGGATTGCCCATGCAAACATTGAGTAGTGTTGGCGAAACATTGGATCGAGCAATTGAGTTGTCTCCTGATCGTTTGTCATTATTTAATTATGCACACATGCCGCATCTGTTTAAGAGTCAGGAATTAATTAATCAACAGGATCTTCCATCTGCCGAACAAAAACTCGAACTTTTGTATATGGCGATAGAGCGTTTGCAAAACGCTGGGTATATTTATATCGGGATGGATCATTTTGCCAAACCGGAAGATAGTTTGGTACAGGCGCAAAGAGCTGGAAAATTGCAGCGTAATTTTCAGGGCTATTCTACGCATGGCGATTGCGATTTGCTGTCTTTTGGCGCCTCTGCAATTAGCGCCTTTGGAAATACTTATATACAAAACGCAAAACGCGTTGAACCCTACCAACAAGCTATTGATGAAGGCGCTATTCCTTTTATTAAAGGTGTGGTACTCAGCACAGAAGACCTGTTGCGCCAGAGTGTTATCAATCAATTAATTTGTCACTTTGAGTTAAATTTTGCCGCTATCGGCAAGGCATTTGATATTGATGTGCAACGTCATTTTGCTGCGGAGTTATCGCAATTAAAACCCATGGTTGACGATAACCTGTTAACAATTAATGATGCAGGAATAAAAGTGCTAAATGCTGGGCGCTTATTAATTCGCAGAGTTTGCATGGTGTTTGATGCCTACCTCAACAACTCATCCGCGATTCGTTACTCCAAAGTAATTTAATTCAAGATCCCTGCGTCGTTATTGATTATTGTTTCTTTCGCTAGTGTCAAGCGCTAGAGTTAAAACAGCACCTAACTTCACTTGGCGAAATTGGCCGTGTGATGTTGGTGCTGTTGTGTTAGTGATATGAAAAGAAGCAGCCAGAATTAGGGGTTATAAAATTCACCCTGTTTGCGTAAATAGAATCCCCAGTTCAATAACACACAAACCAAATAAAATACGGCAAAACCTATCATTGCATATTCAGGTGTAGCCGCTTTTATTTGCTCGCCAAAAACCTGCGGAATATAAAACGCGCCGTAACCCGCAACCGCAGAGGTCCAACCCAATGCTGGCCCGGCTTGTTCTTTTGGAAAAATATTGGCGATAGAGCAAAAGGTTGAACCATTGCCCATGCCGCTTGCGGCAAACAAACCCAAAAAGACCAAAAAGAAAGGGACAAAATAATGCTCAGGGTGAGCGGATTGATAGGCCATGCGCATGTAATAAGCTGCCGCCACCGACAAAATTACCATGCTGATCGCACACACTTGGGTGACCAGTGCTCCGCCAAATTTGTCTGATACCCAGCCACCTACAGGGCGAATTAGCGCACCAATAAAGGGAGCAATCCAGGCGTAGGTCAAGGCACTCGGCGCATTTGGGTTCACCGTGTTGTGAGTCATTACCCCATCAATCGCGACATGACTAAAACCAAATATCACTTGAATCGACAGAGGAAAGGCCGCTGAAAATCCAATAAAGGAGCCAAACGTCATCACATACAACACACTCATAACCCAAGTGTGTTTGTTGTTAAAAATTTTGTATTGCCGATCCAGGCTGGTGCGAATTGTACCCGGCAGTGCTTTCAGTAACATCACGGTGGCAAACAATACCAGCACAAGTGCCAGCTCTTTAGGAATACCAAAACCGGAACCGTTTACACTGGCAGGCATAATTAACCACAGCCCAAATACCGAAGTGGCAAAACCAATTAACATCATGGCAATGATAATGGCAAAAGAGCGCGGGGCCCCACCAGCCAGGTTGGGGGTAACGTCGGCGGTGTTGATATTGTTCATGCCAAACCAAATCGCAAAGGCCAGCGGAATCAGCAGGAGCAACCATACAAAACCGGCATTTTGAATCCAGGTTTCAGTACCGGCTGGAATTGAACCTATGAGTGTGCCACTTGCAGATTTCAAAATCATCGGGTCGCCGCCCAATGCACCAAAAGCGCCAAAGGTCATAAATAGCGGTACCAGAATTTGCATACTGGTTACTCCAAAATTGCCCAGCCCGGCATTTAGGCCGAGTGCTAATCCCTGTTGTTTGCGCGGGTAAAAAAAACTGATGTTAGACATAGACGCAGCAAAATTTCCGCCGCCAATACCCGACAGCAACGCCATTAATTGGAATACCCAAAAGGGTGTGTTTTGATCCTGCAATGCGAGGCCGGTGCCCACTGCCGGTACCATCAACAAACTGGTTGTTAAAAAAATGGTGTAGCGCCCGCCGCACAGGCGAATAAAAAAACTTGCTGGAATACGGAGTGTTGCCCCGGTTAAACCAGCAATTGCGGCAAGGCTAAATAAATCACCTGCCTGATAAGGAAAACCAAGGTTTAGCATTTGTACCGTGATAATGCTCCACTGCATCCACACGGCAAAACCACACAATAAACTTGGAATCGAGATCCACAGATTGCGATTTGCAATTGTTCGCCCGCTTGAATCCCAAAAGGCTTGCTGTTCCGGTTCCCATTGTTTTAGATCAGACATGTGAAATCCTCGGTCAAAAAGTTGTTGTCGCGCAAAGATCACTATGGCGCTGCGCCGCTAGGTAAACTATTCAACCTCAGTGTTAAGTTGCCGTATTAGAGGTGTTAGCTGGCCTACCCAGTTGGGGTAGTTGTGCGCACTATGCCTACCTACAAATGGGCAGGAGCTGCAATTGAGTACTACAAGCAGTTAAACTGCCGTTATTGAGCAATTTATAAGAAGAGGAGAATCTTGTGACAGAGACAGCCGCGAGCATCATGTTGGTGGACGATCATCCGTTATTGCGCAAAGGCTTGCGTCAACTGTTAACCCTATCGGGCGACATGGAAGTGGTAGCCGAAGCGAGTAATGGCAAAGATGCAATTAAATTGGCGAGTGAGCTCGACCCGGATTTGATTCTGTTGGATTTGAATATGCAGGGCATGGATGGGTTGGAAACTCTGCGCCATTTGCGCGATGAGGGTGTCACGTCACGCATTGTGATGCTGACCGTTTCCGATGCCGATGAAGATGTGCTCAGTGCAATTTCAGCAGGAGCCGATGGCTATTTACTGAAAGACATGGAGCCGGAAGATATGCTGGTGCAAATCGAACGCGCCTTGTCGGGCAAAATGGTATTGAGTGAAGCGGTTACACAAGTGTTGGCTACTGCTATTCGCAACCCCACCACTAAAGCCGCCGAGGGGAGCGACAGCCTCACCCAGCGCGAATTGGAAATTCTAAAATTAATTGCCAAGGGCATGAGCAATAAAGTGATTGCTCGCGAATTGGATATCTCCGACGGCACCGTCAAAGTACACGTTAAACATTTGTTAAAAAAGTTGCATTTGCGTTCACGGGTGGAAGCCGCAGTGTGGATGATTAATCAGCAAAACTAATATTCAGTAGAGGCTTATTAATGGACTGTTGTGCACAACCTGGTTTATTACCGGTAGAAGATGCGCTGTTGCGTATGCAGCAACAATTAATTCCAGTGCAAGAAACGGAATGGGTTGATGTAGCGTTTGCGTTGGATCGTGTGCTCGCTGAAGCGGTACTGGCCAGCATTAATGTTCCTGCCAGCGATAATTCGGCGATGGATGGTTACGCACTGCGCAGTGCCGATGCTCAAATTGAAGGCGCGCTGTTTGAGGTGATTGGGCAGTCGCTGGCCGGGCACCCATTTTGTTTTGCAGTGCAACAGGGTACAGAGTCTGCGCTCGGTAAGATGCAGGCAGTTCGCATTATGACGGGTGCGATGATTCCTGCCGGTGCCGATACAGTAGTGATGCAAGAAAATGTTACGCGCACCGGCGAAACTCTGCAGTTAAATACAGCGGTTGTGGCCGGAGATAATATTCGCCGCGCGGGTGAAGATATAAAAAGCGGCAGTGAAATTCTAAGCCAAGGCCATCGTATTAGTGCGCTGGATATAGGTCTGCTGGCATCGCTGGGTATTGCGCGAGTAAAAGTCTGGCGGAAATTGCGCATTGCGGTGTTGTCTACCGGCGATGAATTATTGCCACCGGGCGCGCCGCACAATGCCGACAAAATTTATGACAGCAATCGCCCGTTACTCTGTGCACTCTTGCAGCGTTTAGCGGTGGAAGTTAAAGACCTTGGCATAGTTGCCGATGATCTGCCCGCATTGCGGACGGCATTTACCCAAGCCATGCAATGGGCTGATCTGGTTATTTCTAGCGGCGGTGTATCGGTGGGGGATGCGGACTACACCAAAGCCGTGTTAACAGAATTAGGTGAAATCGATTTTTGGAAAATCGCCATGAAACCGGGCAAGCCATTTGCTTTCGGTCGCTTGGGTGCAGGTTGGTTTTTTGGTTTGCCGGGCAACCCTGTGTCAACAGCGGTGACTTATCATCAGCTCGTGGTGCCTGCGGTTCGATATTTGGCCGGTGAAAAAACGCTTGAGCTTATGCAGTTGAGTGCCATCGCCGAGCAGCGATTAAAAAAACAGCCGGGGCGAATGGATTTTCAGCGCGGAATTTTAATTAATGACCAAGGTGTTAATCGCGTTGTCAGTGCCGGTTCACAAAGTTCCGGTGTGTTAAGCAGCATGGCAAAAGCCAATTGTTATATTCGCTTGGAAGCGGAGCGGGGCACAGTGCAACCTGGTGAAACCGTTACTGTTATCCCGTTTGATAAATTTATTCGCTAATGACAAAGAGGTTTTTTCTTGGACTTGGTTTTTATTTTGATCGCGTGTGGGATTTTTATTGCCGCAGTTCTTTATTCTTCGGTGGGGCATGCAGGGGCTTCTGGTTATATTGCCATTATGGCGCTTGCGGGCTTGGCTCCAGAAAGTTTAAAACCCGCCGCGCTGGTGTTAAATATTTTGGTGGCGAGCATTGCCAGCACTAAATACATTCGGGCCGAAGCATTTTCCTGGCCGCTGCTGTGGCCATTAATTATCACTTCAATTCCCTGCGCTTTTATCGGCGGTGGCTTAACGCTACCGGGTCATTACTACAAACCCATTCTTGGCGCAGTCTTAATTTATGCTGCGTTCCATTCATTTTTCACTGCTAAAGCCGCTGTTTTACAAGAATCCAAAACACCACAAAAACTGTGGCTAGTTGGCACGGGTGCGATTATTGGTTTTTTGTCTGGCCTAATTGGTGTGGGTGGTGGCATTTTTCTTAGCCCCATTTTGTTATTTCTCCGCTGGGGTGAAGCGCGCATTATTTCCGGTGTAGCAGCGGTATTTATTTTGGTGAATTCTATCGCTGGCTTGCTGGGGCTAATTGCCAAACATCCGGTTTTGCCCGAGGGCATTAGCTACTGGGCAATTGCCGCGATTATGGGCGGCTGGCTGGGCGCCGAGTTTGGCAGCAAGCATTTTAGCGGCACTGTGATTCGGCAAGTAATGGCAGTAGTGCTGCTAATTGCGGGTGGAAAAATGTTTTTGGGGTGAGTGCAGCAGTGTTTACCAGCGTTGTGCGAGTTGTTCGTCGCTGTCTTTGGCGGCAACCCAGTAAGATTCTGGAGCGCTGCCAGGGTATTGTTTAAGCGTTTCTTTTTTCCAAAACGGCGCGCTGGTTTTTAATGTATCCATAATAAATAGAGCGGCTTCAAAAGCATCGGTGCGGTGTGCGCTGGATACACCCACCAATACAATCTGGTCGCCCGGCAACAGCTTTCCAGTGCGATGAATAATTGTTGTGCCGAGTAATTTCCAGCGTGCGGTTGCCGCTGTGCTAAGTTGATGAAGCATCGCCTCGGTCATACCGGGATAGTGTTCCAGCTCAAGGCTAATTAGCTGCTGTGGCGGCAAGAAATCGCGCACCAGTCCGCTAAAGAGTACCACCGCACCACAGGGGTAATGCGCCGCTCTTAAATGGTTGTATTCTTTATTTAAATCGAAATCCTCTGTTTGTACACGCACTGAAGTGCTCATATATACCTACTTAGCCACCTGTCACTGGCGGAAAAAAAGCGACCTCATCACCTGCTACAATCGCAGAGTTATTGTTGGCCATGGCGTGATTGACGGCGACCAACAATTTTTTTTCTAAAAATATTTTCTCCCACTGCGGATGTTGTTTAACGATAAAATCTTTCAGTTGGGCGATGCTTTCACCTGAAAAATGCTCGACCAACATGTCCGCGCAGCCGAGGCGCTCGCGCAAGTCGGCAAAAAAACATACTTTAATCATGCTCGCTCTCCTTTTGCCAATCCCCTGTTTTGCCACCGGATTTTTGTTCTACATAAATAGAGTTTATTTCCATGTGTTTATCTACCGCTTTGCACATATCGTAAATAGTTAGCGCGGCAACACTGGCTGCGGTCAGCGCTTCCATTTCCACGCCGGTTTGACCATTGGTGATACAGCGCGCGCGAATAGCGATAGAGCCCAGAGCGAGATTGCAATCAAAGTCGATACTGACTTTGGCGAGCGCCAAAGGGTGGCAGAGTGGAATTAAATCGGCCGTTTTTTTCGCTGCCATAATGCCGGCAATACGCGCGGTGGCTAATACATCGCCTTTTTTCAAGCTGGCACTGTTGATGAGTTCAATCACATCGGGACGGGTGATCAGCATCGCACTGGCAACGGCAATGCGTTTGGTGACCGCTTTATCGCTGACATCCACCATGCAGGCAGCACCGGTTTGATCCAGATGCGTCAGGCCTGATGGGTTTTGTGTTAGGTATTGTTGGTTCATTGGTGGGTGCCTGATTAGCCGCGTGTGCCGCAGGGTGAGCGCTCGGTCTTTTTTAAATGTGGCACAAAGTTGCAAGGCCCCTGGGTTGAATCCAGTTGGTATTTAATAATTTCATCCCAGGCAGTTCTGCAGGCATTGGTAGAGCCAGGCAAGCAGAAAATGAGAGTGTTGTTTGCAAGCCCTGCAACCGCGCGCGATTGAATAGTTGACGTGCCTATGTGGCGATAAGAAATCTGGCGAAATAATTCACCAAAACCTTCCACTGTTTTATCAAACAGCGGTGTCATCGCCTCGGGTGTTGAATCGCGTCCGGTAAAACCGGTGCCGCCGGTAATTAAAATAACCTGAATGGTTTGATCGGCAATCCACTGCGAACACTGAGCGCGGATTTGATAAATATCATCAATAACCAATGCGCGCGCAGCCAATTGGTGCTGCGCTTCTTGCAGCCGCTCAATTAATGCGGCACCGGAAGTGTCAGTGGCCATGGTGCGGGTGTCTGATACGGTTAGAACTGCAATTGCCAGCGGCAGTGTAGTGTCAGTGGTGTGGTGTCCCATAAATAGCTCGCTTGTTGTTAACAGGGTTCAGCCGCCAATCATGGCCAGGTGGCGGGTTGAGCCAGTGACCTGTTGGTGTAAATCGTGACTGGCGGTTTTATGTTGCAGTGCGGCGCGCAAAAAATGCATTAGTGGTTGCGGATCATCACTTTGTAATAGTGCGCGCATGGATTGATGTTGTTCGGCGAATAGACATAAATACAGCTCTGCCTTGCTGGATACCCGTAGGCGATTGCAATCCGCGCAAAAATTTTTGCTGTAGGGCATGATCAGCCCAATGGCGCCGGCATAATCCGGGTGGATAAATTCTTTGGCGGGGCCTGCATTGGCGCTGCGAATTTTTTGTGTCCAGCCTTCGGCTAACAAACGCTGCTGAATACTTTCGCCACTTAAATGTTGGCGCGCAAAAAAATCGGCATTGTCGCCGGTGCGCATTAATTCAATAAAACGCAGCGTCAGCTTGCGCGTTTTAATAAACGCGAGAAAATCATCCAGCTCACTGGCATTTTGTTCACGCAGTAATACTGTGTTGATTTTAACTTGTTTAAAAGCGAGCGCCTGAGCCTGATCCAGCCCGGTTAAAATGCTGCGCAATTTTCCGCTGCCGGTGATTAATTGGAACATTTCCGGGCGCAAACTATCGACGCTGACATTAAGTGCATCCAAACCGGCGGCGCGCCAACTGGCGACATCTTTTTCCAAGCGGAAGCCATTGGTTGTGAGTGCTACAGAGGTAATTCCCGCAACACTTTTGCAGATAGCTATTATCTCGCATAGATCGCGGCGCAAACTGGGTTCACCGCCGGTGAGGCGAATTTTTTGGGTGCCTAACAATGCAAACCCGGTGACTAGGCGGCGAATTTCAGTGGGATTTAAATCGCCATTCATAGAGCGGCATTCACTGCCGTCGGGCAGGCAATAACTGCAACTGAAATTACATTTTTCGGTGAGCGATAGGCGCAGGTAACCAAAGGCGCGTGCAAACCTGTCCGTCAAGGGTGGTTCAATCAACATAAAACACCTTTCCAATCCGGGAGGCCTGTTCATTTCTAAACAGACCCATTGGCTTAATGCCATAGTCGGGATGACGTTAGGTCATGAAGCTCGGCGTTGTTTCTAGTGAGATTTATACTAGCGGGTTTACGCTGTTGGTGTTATTGCCGTAAATGGGTGTGCGATTACCCCTTTGTAGGTAGGTCGCTTTTTGTTGAAGCTAATAATTGATGTGCGCTGCTCAAGGCTTTATGCATGTCGCCAACAGAACAGCTCTGGTGTTCAATTTTTTTCAAGCCCAAACTACTTAGTTCCAAATGCCAGCGGGGTGTAATCTCATGGTTTCCCAATACCTTTTTCACACAAGCTATTCTGCAGCCATCAATGGCGAGAATAGGGCGCCCGGATTTTGCGATTTTGACTAACCCTTTGATATTGCCGCCTACGCCCGCAATACAAGACATTTGTGCATGCCCTTCGCGGTCGAGTACAACGGCAACATCATTAGCCAGCTGCGCCACATTTGAACAACCTGAGCAGGAATAGACTAATGGTAAGTCGGCATTTTTTTTGGTCATGATTGTGTCCTGATACGTTTATACGATGGTAAAAATAAACTGTAATCAGTATAAAAATGACGGGCCTGTTGCGCTTGATCTGCATCAAGCCCTCTTGAATAGCATTAATTTTGCTGCAGATTGCGTTGTATTTCTTGTTCGGCGTGCACTGGGCGAACTTCGGTAAAGTACATCCACATCAATGATGTCCAAATAATGCCGAACATGAACATAAATGCAGATGAGCGCACGCCGGTAAAATCGACCAACGCACCAAATATGATTGGCAAAATAAACCCACCTAAACCACCTGCGAGCCCGACAATACCAGACACTACACCAATATTTTGTGGGTAGTCATCAGCAATATATTTAAATACCGAAGCCTTGCCGACTGCGAAGGCTATGCCCATGGCAAACATAATAATGGTGAAACTGGTCGCGCCCAGACCAAGGTGAAAACTTGTCGGGCCGTTGATTGTGGTGATGACAATTTCAGTGGGTGGATAAGAGAGAAAAAATAAACAGACAAGTGACACCCAAAGTACCCACCAAGTGACTGTGTGAGCACCAAACTTATCGGAGAAGTAGCCGCCCAGTGCGCGCAACATGCCGCCGGGTAAACTAAATGCAACTGCCAGCAGTGCCGCTGTTTTTAAATCAAAACCATATTCGGTGATGTAGTATTTTGTCATCCATAGTGAGAGCGCCACATAGCCGCCAAATACAATGGAGTAATACTGGCTGTAGCGCCATACGCGGGGATCTTTTAATACCATGAGCTGTTGTTTAATGGTGACTTTACTGGTTGCGCTGTGGGATTTATCGGTAAAGCTAAAAAACCAAAATAGCATGGCGGTAATCAGCATTAACACGGCATAGACTTTGGGTACCATTGTCCAGCCATAGGCAACTACAATTAATGGTGCCACCAATTTGGTCACTGCAGCACCGGTATTGCCCGCGCCAAAAATTCCCATCGCCAAACCTTGACGCTCTTTTTTAAACCAGCGTGCGCAATAGGCAATACCAACGGTAAATGAACCGCCGGCGACTCCCACAAATAAACTCAGTACTAAAAATTGCCAGTAAACTGTTGCGTAAGAAATTAGCCAGATTGGTAGTACAGTGGCGAGCATTAATATTAAAAATACAATTCTGCCGCCAAAGCGATCGGTCCACATACCCATGGGCAATCGGATTAAAGAACCGGTCAATACCGGCATAGCAATTAATAAACCAAATTCCGTTTCATTGAGCCCGAGCATTTCTTTGATGGGAATGCCGATAACCGCAAACATCATCCAAATCATAAAACAAATGGTAAATGAAAACGTACTGGCGATAACCACCGACCAGGCTTTGTATTCACTTTTTTCCATAACTATCTCCTAGCGATGCCAATAAATTGCAGTGTGAGTATCATTAAGTGGTGCTCTTCAATAGCAGTTTACTAGGCTTGTTATGGTTGCGCGGTGGTTTGAATAGGTAGGCGCTACCCACAATGAGGTAATTAAAAATGGCGGGTTTATCGTGATAAGAAAGTTGTTACGGATAAGCCTAATATGATTTCGCTGCGCACCCATTTGCGTGATTAGTCATCGGCCAATACCAGGGAATCGCTTGTTCCGTTAATGTTCTCCGCTGCTGGCGATGATTAATTCTTTGCCCGCTTGTTCGTGCCAAAAACCATTGCAGTCAGGTTTTTGTAGCGGAAACAGGGTTGGATTTTTCGCTTGTTGTTGAAAACGTTCGAGCCAGACAAAGGTGTCTTGGGGCTGTGGGCTTAAGCGAATAATATCCACGCTATTGTGCAGCGTTGGTAAATCATTAATAAGATTGTGGCGATAACCGGACTGGGTTTGAATACCATTCAAGGTAAATAATATTTCGCCTTCCTGACTGGTTACAGTGCGCCCCGCTGGATATTTATTGCAGCATAAATCGCATTGGTCTTTTGGTTTTCCCTCTGCGCGCGCGGTAAAACAGCGCGCCGACCACGCAAGCGGTAAATGGCCAAAGGCAAATAACTCGGTTGTAAAACATTCGCGCACATCGTTTATTTCGCTGCTGTCCAACATGGCATTGATCCAGCGCAGCGGCAATTCCACTGGAATTACCCAGCGCTGCATGCCCATTTTCATTAGGTAGCGCACACTGTGCTGGTTGTAACAGTTCAGTGTATTGCCTGCTACAAATGGCAGCCCGCGTTCATTTAATAAACCCACCGCACCTACATCATTGGCTTCAATTAAAAATTCGCCATTGTCGCAATAGCGGTTTAGTTCGCGTAAATCGGCGGGCGATTCCAGCAGGGTCATGCTGGAGAGCACAATTTCTTTACCGGCTTCGCGTAGTTGGTGGGCGATGGTGAGGTAATCTTCCAATCTCAACTCGCGCCGCTTGGGGCACACAGTTTCACCTAAATAAATAATATCCACCGGGGATTCAGCTGCAGTGCGATAAAAATCCAATACGCTATTTTTATCCCAAAAATATAAAATAGGGCCGAGTGAAAATTTCATAATCGCAACCTTTTATTGTTATCGCCACTGCCGTTCATAGGCGCCCAGTGTAGTTTGGCTACCTTCAGCCAGTTGTGCGAGCGCAGCTTGCCATTCCGCTTTTACTAAAAATTTTTCAGGATCGGCGTGGCAGCAATCAATCGCCGCA
This sequence comes from Cellvibrio sp. ATLC23, assembly GCF_057196725.1. NCBI lineage: Bacteria > Pseudomonadati > Pseudomonadota > Gammaproteobacteria > Cellvibrionales > Cellvibrionaceae > Cellvibrio > Cellvibrio sp. ATLC23. The sequence continues at coordinate 512,767 of NZ_JBXUOS010000001.1, forward strand.
CGCCATGCACGGGTAACCTGCGCGACATAAGCGGCGCTGCGTTGGCGCCCCTCGATTTTTAAAGAGCGAATTCCCAGCGCTAATAATTCTGGCAATAATTCCATTGTGTTTAAGCTGGTGGGTTCTTCCAGTGCATGGTAAGGCGGAGTGTCGGTTTCATCGGCGAGTGCGAAGCGGCCTTTGCACAGTGTGGGATAGCCCGCCGTTTCTTGCGCGCCAAAACGATCAATCAACACATTGTTCAAGCGCGAATCCAATACACCGTTGCGGTCTTCCCAGCGCACAAATTCAGCCGGTGAGCAGGCGCCAAATGTATTGGGCGATTGCCCGGTCAAATAGGAACTTAAATAACAGCGTCCTTCCGCCATAATGCAGAGGCTGCCAAAGGCAAATACCTCCAGCGGTGTGGTGCAGGAACGCGCCAAATTTTTTACTTGCGCGATAGACAATACACGGGGCAATACCACCCGCTGCACATTAAATTGCTGCGTATAAAAATCGATGGCGGCTGCGTTAGTTGCGGATGCTTGCACAGATAAATGCAGCTCTGCTTCTGGATAGCGTTCGGCGGCATATTGCAGAATGCTCATATCGGCAATAATTAATGCATCAACTCCGCAGGCAATCGCCTCATCTACTGCGCTGCTCCAATGCTGCCAGGTATCCGGGTGGGCAAAAGTATTAATTGCCAGATGCACCTTGCATTGGTGTTGATGTGCATAGTGTGTTGCCTCTTTTAGTTTGAGCGCATCCAAATTCAAGCCGGCAAAATGGCGCGCGTTAGTTTTGTTGCGCAACCCCAGGTAAACCGCATCCGCACCATTTTCAATGGCGGCCTTAAGTGCAGGAATATTGCCTGCCGGGCATAACAATTCCATCGTCTACCTCCAATGGTTAATAGCCAGCCTGCGGTTGACTTGTCATGATGTTTTGCATTGCTCTATTGTCAATCATGAGGTGCAAAAATGTTATACCAACAAAGGGTAAGTCAGGGGGTAGATGCGCTCGCACAGGCGATGATTCCACGCCTGCCAAGTGCAATGAATTGGGCGGCGCGACGGGTGCCAGATCGGCTGCAGCAAGTAGCCTTGGCGCGCAGCCTTAACTATGCCCTGCGCGAGGCTATTGCTGCGGGTGAATTGGATTTTTTTTGCAATAAATTACTGCATATTTGTGTGAAGGATATAGATGTGCAATTTGGAATTCGCTATCACCGCCATAAGTTGGTGGTGACAGATGCAGTGGCGGAACCGGATCTACGTTTTAGTGCAAACAGTTATGATCTGCTACTGATTGCAACACAACAGCTTGATCCGGACATGTTGTTTTTTCAGCGGCGGCTGGAAATGAATGGTGATACTGAATTGGGTTTGGGGATTAAAAACTTATTGGCCAGTATTGAGTTAAATGCCCAATTGCCCCCGCGTATCGCTAGGGTGATACAACAAATTGCCGGGATTATTGCGCGTAACCGAAAATAGCTGTGCAAAAAACTGCACACCGGCTAGGGGAACCGGGTGCAGAAAGTGCTGAGGAGATTTCAGCAATATTGGTGGTGAAAAAGTGCTGTTAACAGGTTAAGCGGATTTTACTAGGCGAATTAATTATCCTAGGCCGTAGCGGTTGATTTATATCGCACAGCTTGATATTGCGCACTATTTGCCGAACTGGTGCGCGCTTTTTTCACATGGTAGTGACGCAATTTGTGCTCTTTGCGCCGCCCTGCACTGAATGACGAAATACGTTTCAAATAACCAATTACGCGAGTGCCATAGTCCACATCGCCTGAACCGCAGGCGGAGCAGTGGTGCAGGGTGCGTTTATCAATCTGCTGGCACTGATTACAGATTGTGATTTTTACGTTGATGCAGAAGTAGTTGCAGCCGGTTTTAGCGGCGATATTAATCAGGTTTAGATAGGCATCTGCACTTAATGCTTCGTCCAGATTTAAATGCAGTGCCGAGCCGCCATCGAGATAATCAATCAACTCGCGGCCATGCAAAATAAACTTATCAAGCGGGTTGGTCGCTTCATCTTCTACTATATAAAAATACGAGTTATAACAGTCGCGTTTCACTTCATAGCCATCGGCCTTATCCCATTTTGCATTTTTAATTCCCAAATTTTCGGCGGGAACAAATTCGGTATTAAATAAATATCCGAATTCTGCTTTGGCCGCTTTGTTTGCGTTGTAAATCACCTTTAAATGATTTTGGACAAAGGCAATATACTCTTTGTTATTGCTGACTTTTATGCCTTGTGACTCAGCGGCCTCCGCCATGCCGTTAATGCCGATGGTGAGGAATTGTTTGTTAAGGCTAATAAAACCTGCGGAGTACACGTTTAGCATGCCAGCGGCTAAATAATCTTCCATTAATTGGCGATATGCGACCTGGTAACAGTGAATTTTTTTCACTTCGGTGAGGAGGTCGCGTTTGTCTTGCACCAAACGGTTCATATTAAGGGTGATGACATTAATTGAACCGGTGGCGACACCGCCAGCACCGAGGGTGTAAGAAAATGTGTGGTCGCTAATTTCATTGCGCAGGCGGCAGCAAGAGGCGAGCGAATCGGCATTGTCAGAGAGATACATAAAAAACGCACTGCCTTGCGCGAGATGTGAACCTATAGCGGCAGCAAAGGCCTGATCTTTACACTGACCATCTTCGGTTAACATGGCAACGGTCACCACCGGGAAGGTCAGTAAGGTTTTGCTGCGCTCGGCATTAAACCAGTGCAGGAAAAAATCTTGCAGTTGCGCAACACTATTCCATTCGGGCTTGGTGAAATCCGGGAATACAAATTCGCCAAACATCGAATCAAAATAGTGTTGGTCATAAATAGAAATGTTCCAGAACACACTTTGATAACCACGCGCTGCCGCCGGTTGATTCAGGGCATAAACAACATGTTGCAAGTGGTTGGCAATTTGTTTGGTGTGGGTGGTGAGGTAATTGTCGCCATAGTCTTTGCGCGCAAAATAGTCAAAGTAGGTAAGGAATTCGACGGTTGCTATAGCACCGGCAAATTGCGAACTTACTGCAAAAACAAAATTCACAAATGTGCCGCAAAAAGATTCCAGGTGCTGTGGCGCGCGGGATTCCCCGCCCAGCTTGGTCAACCCATCCAATAAAAATGGATACATGGTGAGCGATGCACAATAGGGTTTTAGGCTGGTTTCATCGTGCACATAAATTTCATGTTGTTCAATTTGGCGAATATATTCAGTTGCCATTTTATCGCCAAACAATTCGGAAATTTTCCGGCTGACTTGCGCGCGATTAACCTGCACAAAAAAATCCTTCATTAACTCCGCCTCCAATGTGGCAATATTTTTTTGCGTGACATTGGCATTGGCGTCCATGGTGGAACCGTCAGCGGCATTTTCTGCCGCTAAATAATGCTGAATAAAATTTAATTTTTCATCGAGTTGAGCAGGGTTCAGGCGCAGCATAAAAAACTCCTCGTGATAGATGATGACTAACGTGTAATTAACAATTGGCAGTGGCGTGAAATTTGTAATTCAATAATTCATTGGTGCGTAAATCGATGAAGCGCTGATTGGTATTAGGGTTGTCCAAACCGCCGCGCGCTGCAGTCCAAGCGCCGGTTTTTACATAGGTCAAGTGCGGTAATAAACAATTGGGAATCAAATCAAAACCGCTGTAGAGGCAGGTGTGTAAGTTGGCGCGTTGCGCTTGTTCAAGCAGGGGCTGTAAAAGTGCGGGAAGCCATTCCCCGCCAAAAAAAACGACGCAACTAATGAGCCCGCGATACTCGTCCAAACGGCTCTGAAAATAGTCTTTGTAGAGTGGCTCCCCTAACTTGGGGTTGCGGTATTCGCTGCTATGACAGCCTTTGCAGCGCAGGGGGCAGCCAGTAATGGTGTAAGCCAGTGAGGTTTCACCGGGCACTTCCTGCCACACAATCTGTTCGTTCACAAAACGTAAGAATTTCATAAAACACCATATCTAGTATTCATTTTTTAGTTTGTATCTATATGTGGTGCAAGGCTAGTCTGTGAGCTGGCTTAAATATTTGATCTACATCAAGCCTTGGGCGCTGCTACCCACAAAGGAGTAGGTGGCTGGCGGGGAGGTAGCTAAACCTTAATGGGTATTTAACCGCTCGGGTGGAGTGCGTAGATTGTGTGATTGGGTAATTAGACGAGGTTAAGCCAATGGAACATTTTGATGATTTTTTAATAGCTGCACGGGCGCAAGCAGATGCGCAACGTTTATTGTTGGTATTTGTGGCGGTAGATGAGGTGGCAAATAACAATACACAGGAGGGCGGTTTTCTAACCCCTAAAATGTGTGTTGATAAAACGCCGAATGAAATTACCAGCTTCAATGATCTGATCGCGGAAGCGGCGCAGACGGGTCAGGCTTGGTCGCTGGTGTTTGCTGCCAGCCTTGCCGGTAAAGGCGCTGATGCACCAAGCAGCAGCGATGCCAACAAACCCCTTGATGCAATGATTGCAGGTATTAATACCGGTATGATTCAGCAGTATTTGGTATTTGATAAGCAGGGGGATATTTTGTCGTTAACGGCCAACGAGTAGCGCGAATTTACCAGAAGACGCGCGCATCATCCAATTCATCAAACGGAATCTGCGCGCGTATTGGTTCCACTAAGACTGTCATCGTATGAACGGTGCCAGGCTTTTTCATTTCACCTTGCACCGCAAATCAATGATTAAAATTTATTGTATGAGCGGTGATGCAGGCACAGAAAAATCATAACCTTCTATCTTTGCATCATTAATCAATTGCTGAATATATTGGGCGATAGCTTTGTGGCGTACACGCTCCTGTAAAAAGTGTGCAATTTTGGTTTTGACATCATCAAATTGCAGTGCTTGCCCCGGGGTGATGCGATTGACTTTTACAATATGAAAACCATAGCGGCTTTCCAGTGGTTGGTGATGTAAACCCACAGGCAATAACAATAACTGCCGTTCAAACTCTGGCACTGTTTGGCCGCGGCTGATAACACCCAAATCGCCGCCCTCATGTTTGGACGGGCAGGCGGAATGGGTTTGTGCCAGCTGGGCAAAATCTTGCCCCAGCTGCAATTTTATTAACAGCGCTTCAGCGTCTTGTTTGGCGGTAATACGCGCAGCTTCATCGTCTGGTGCTGCAGCAATTAAAATATGCTGCAATTCAAGCAGTGGTGAACTCATAAAACGCTGTGCATTAGCGCGATAATATTGCTGGCAGGCCTGTTCATCCGCCGTTGGCAATTGCACTTCCTGCGCAAGTAAGGCTTCAATAAAATCTTCATCGGAAGCCTCTGCGTTATCGTCGCCCACTTGCAGTTCAAGTTGCGCTGCGCGCTGGCGCAGCAACTCGCTGATGATTAATGCCTCAGCGGCTTTAATCATAGCTTCGCGCTGCGAAGCCGCCGGATGATATTGCATTTCAGCCAGAATATGTTGTTCATTAATAGTGGTTTGGTTGACCTGAATCATAGGGTTCTCCTTCGCGATTAATGCCAGGCTTTTTTGCGCACAATTTGATAGCGGCGCCCCAGGTATTGCACCGGCACACTGAATACATGCACCAAGCGGCTAAAGGGGAATACCACAAATAAACTCATTCCCAAAAACACATGGAGTTTATAAATCCAGTGTACTGAAGCTATAGCCGTTGCCGCTTGCGCAGGATCAAAGGTGACAATGTTTTGCGCCCAACTCATTAACAACAACATTTCTTCGCCGTCGGTATGTTGCGCAGAAATAAAAATCGAACCCAACCCCAAAATCAATTGTGCGTAGAGTAACAGCAATACTGTGATGTCCATGGTGCTACTGGTGGCGCGAATGCGCGGATTAAATAAACGACGACGCAGTAGAATCGTCAGTCCGATAAAACAAATAACACCAAATACACCGCCGAGTGTCATCGCAATCAATTGTTTGTGATGCGCGTGAATGCCGAGCACATGCCAAACTTCAACGGGTGTTAATAACCCGACAAAATGACCCAGCAATACCATGATGATACCTACGTGAAATAAACGGCTACCGGTTTTGAGTTGTTTGCTTTCCAGCAATTGGCTGGAGCTGGCTCTCCAGGTGTATTGCTCGCGGTCGTAGCGAATCCAGCTGGCGATAAAACAAATAATTAATGCCAGATAGGGGTAGAGGCCAAATAATAATGTGTTGAGATAATTCATAACTGCTCCTATTACCGCGCACTGGCTTGTAAATTTACTAATTCATCGACATTGAGAAATTCGACATGATCCCGGCTCTGTTGTGGGGTGGGGCGCGCCGTTGTATTACTGCAGCTGTCGGCATTTTTTTCAGCGCCGAAATTCACCACTTCATCCTCCCAGACCTTATCTAATGCCTCGGGTGTGTCATCACGTTTTTCTTGCTCTAGTTGTTTGTGCAGTTCGTCGATATTAACCTCGACTCCCGAAAGCAAAATCAGGCAGTGGAATAGCCCGGCATAGGGGTTGTCGCGCTTTTCCAGACGGCAGGCCAATACCGCTAAAATCGGCGCAACTTCCTCTAAACCTATGCGTGCATTTTCTTCACCTTGAGTGGATAAGAATTCCAGATACAGCGGTAAATAATCCGGTAATTCTTTTACTCCTATTTCCAGACCTGCATCCCGGTATTGTTGTTGGAGGTTCACCATCGCTTGCCCTCTATCGCGCGATTCACCGTGGATATGCTCAAATAAATGCAGTGAAAGCGCGCGGCCACGCTCAAACAAACCGTCATAGTCTGATTGCAAATCCAGCAGCGAACTGTGGCTGTAGTGTGCTAAAAAATTATCTAAGAACCTGTGCAATTGTTGCAGATGATCCGGTATTGCCATCTGTTGCACGGTTGCATGCAACTCAGCCACCAATTCGGCAGAGTTGTCTTGCGGATAATCTAACAGGAGTGATAAAACCCTTAACAATTTCATATGCATTACTCCTGAATTGATACGGGAATGACTTGGCGAACCCCTTTGGCTTTAGTGCCAAATAAGCTCACATCATTGTTGCCATCGCCGCAGCCATTACCAAAACTAAAACCGCAACTGCTTTTTAAATCGTAGGCATTTTCGGCATAGGCGCGGTGGCTGGTCGGCACCACAAAACGGTCTTCGTAATTGGCGATGGCCATATAGCGATACATTTCTTCAACCGTGGCGACATCGAGACCGACTTGTTTCAGTACTGCCAAATCCTGCACACCATCTACATGTTTGCTTCGCATATAGGCGCGCATGGCAATCATGCGTTCAAGGGCATGCACAATCGGTTTTTCATCGCCTGCAGTTAACAAATTGGCGAGATAACGCAGCGGAATACGCAGCGATTTTAAATCGGGAATTTCGCCGTTCATGCCGATATGACCTGCTTGCGCTGCATTTTGAATAGGCGATAGCGGCGGTATGTACCACACCATTGGCAAGGTGCGATATTCAGGGTGCAAAGGCAGTGCGACTTGCCAATCAACCGCCATTTTGTAGACCGGCGAACGCTGTGCAGCGTCAATCCACGCCTGCGGAATACCTTCGGCTTGTGCGGCGGCAATGACGCCGGGTGAGTTGGGGTCAAGAAAAATATCCAGCTGTGCTTGATACAAATCTTTTTCGCTCGCCACACTGGCCGCTTCAGCGATGCGATCTGCATCGTATAACAGCACGCCTAAATAGCGAATGCGGCCCACACAGGTTTCTGAACAAACGGTTGGTTGACCTGCTTCAATGCGCGGATAACAAAAAGTACATTTTTCTGATTTGCCACTTTTCCAGTTGTAATAGATTTTTTTGTAAGGGCAGCCAGATACACACATCCGCCAGCCGCGACATTTATCCTGATCGATTAACACAATGCCGTCTTCTTCGCGTTTGTAAATTGCACCGGAAGGGCAGGAGGCAACACAGGCCGGGTTTAAGCAGTGCTCACATAAACGCGGCAGGTACATCAAAAATGTTTTTTCAAATTGTCCGTAAATTTCGGTTTGCACTACATTGTCAAAGTTTTTATCTTTTTTGCGTTTGGCAAACTCGGTGCCGAGAATTTCTTCCCAGTTTGGACCCCAGTTAATTTTTTCCATGCGCTGGCCGGTAATGAGCGAGCGCGGGCGCGCGGTGGGTTGGTGCTGGCTATTACCGGCGGTGTGCAGGTGCTGGTAATCAAAATCAAAAGGTTCGTAATAATCGTCAATTTCCGGTAGATCCGGGTTGGCAAAAATATTGGCGAGTACACGCAGTTTGCCACCAATGCGCGGGGTTAGTTTTCCGTTGGCACTGCGCTGCCAGCCGCCTTTCCATTTATCTTGATTTTCCCATTCTTTGGGGAAGCCAACGCCAGGTTTTGTTTCTACGTTATTAAACCAGGCGTACTCAACGCCTTCGCGAGAGGTCCAAACATTTTTGCAAGTAATAGAGCAAGTGTGGCAACCGATACATTTATCCAGGTTCAACACCATGCCAATCTGGGCACGAACTTTCATGTTAATTTCTCCGGTCGAGAATAATAATTTAAGAAGCGGCGATTTTTTAACAGTGATCGCCTTGGTTTAGGGTGTATCTAACCAATCCACTTCTGTCATTTTTCTCACAACCACAAATTCATCGCGGTTGCAGCCAACGGTGCCGTAATAATTGAACCCGTATGCCTGTTGTGCATAGCCACCAATCATATGGGTGGGTTTCATAACGGCGCGGGTTACAGAGTTATGCATGCCGCCACGTGTTTTGGTGAGCGATGAGCCGGGCATATTAATAATGCGTTCCTGTGCGTGGTACATCATACCCATGCCTTGCGGTACACGTTGGGATACCACAGCACGTGCAGCAATGGCACCGTTCACATTAAAGATATCGATCCAGTCGTTGTCTTCAATGCCTGCGGCTTTAGCATCTGTTTCACTCATCCAAACAATCGGGCCACCGCGCGATAAGGTGAGCATTAACAGGTTGTCGCTATAGGTACTGTGAATGCCCCACTTCTGATGCGGTGTGATCCAGTTCAAAATAATTTCTTTATTGCCGTTTGGTGTGCGGTTCATCACCGGGTCGATGGTTTTTAAATTGACCGGCGGTTTATAACAGCACAGCTGCTCGCCAAAATCGCGCATCCATTCATGATCCTGATAAAACTGCTGGCGGCCGGTGATGGTGCGCCACGGAATTAATTCATGCACATTGGTATAGCCCGCGTTGTAGGACACATGTTCATCTTCCAAACCTGACCAGGTGGGTGCAGAAATAATTTTGCGCGGCTGGGCAACAATGTCGTGAAAGCGAATTTTTTCCTCTTCTTTGGGTTTGGCTAAATGGGTGTGGTCGCGCCCGGTAATTTTTGAAAGTGCATCCCAGGCTTTTACCGCAACATGCCCATTGGTTTCTGGTGCGAGCGATAAAATAACTTCGCAAGCATCAATTGCTGTTTCAATTTTCGGGCGACCTTGGTGCGCGCCTTCCTCATGGTGAATGCGATTTAATTTACCGAGGAATTCCACTTCTTCTTTGGTATCCCACTTAATACCTTTGCCGCCATTACCGAGTGATTCGAGCAGCGGGCCAACGGAGGTAAAACGTTTATAGGTGTTGGGGTAATCGCGTTCTACCACCACCATATTGGGCATGGTCAGCCCGGGTATGGCTTCACATTCACCTTTCCACCAGGCTTTAACACCGTAGGGTTGAGCGAGTTCATCGGGTGAATCGTGCATCATGGGTTGCGTAACAAAATCTTGCTCGACCCCCAAATGACCTTCACAGAGTGATGAGAATTTTTTGGCTATACCTTTAAAAATGTCCCAGTCACTGCGCGATTCCCATACCGGATCAATGGCTTTGGTGAGTGGATGAATAAACGGATGCATATCCGAAGTATTCATGTCGTCTTTTTCATACCAGGTTGCGGTTGGCAGCACTATGTCGGAATACAAACAGGTGGTGGACATTCTGAAATCCAGCGTGACTAGTAAATCCACCTTGCCTTCCGCACCTTCTTGATGCCATTTCACATCTTCCGGTTTTTTGCCATCCGTACCCAAGTCTTTGCCGAGCAAGCCGTGTTTGGTGCCGAGTAAATGGTTGAGCATGTATTCGTGGCCTTTGCCACTGGAGCCTAATAAGTTAGAGCGCCAGATGAACAAATTGCGCGGAAAGTTTTCCGGTGCGTCGGGGTCGATACAAGAAAATTCAATTTCACCGCTTTTGAGTTTTTCAACTACATAATCCTTGGGTGATTTTCCTGCGGTAGTTGCGGCCGCAACAATGCTCAGTGGATTGGTTTTTAATTGTGGAGCAGAAGGCAGCCAGCCCATACGCTCAGCGCGTGCATTAAAATCGATAATGCTGCCGCTCCATTTTTCTTTGTTGGCGAGTGGTGAAACCACTTCACTCATATCCAATTTTTCGTAGCGCCACTGGCTGGCATGATTATAGAAAAATGAAGTGCCGTTCATTTGGCGCGGTGGGCGCTGCCAATCCAAACCAAACGCAAGTGGCAGCCAACCATTTTGCGGGCGCAGTTTTTCCTGACCGACATAATGTGCCCAACCGCCGCCACTTTGGCCAACACAGCCGCACATCATCAGCATATTAATCAGGCTGCGGTAATTCATATCCATGTTGTACCAGTGATTGAGTGCGGCGCCCACAATCACCATTGAGCGGCCATGGGTTTTGTCAGCAGTGCGCGCAAACTCACGTGCAACCCGAATAACATCTTCGCGTTTCACGCCGGTAATTTTTTCTTGCCATGCGGGGGTGTAGGGGGCGTCCTCATCAAAACTCTTGGCTACATTGGCATCGCCCAAACCATTGTCTACACCGTAGTGTGCAACCATCAAATCAAACACACTGGCTACCCAAGTGGTTTCACCATTGGCCAGCAGCACTTTGCGCGCTGGCACTTTGCGCAATTGAATATCACTGTGGTCCGTGTGTTTAAAATAATTGTGCTCGTGTTCATTGCCGCCGAAGTAGGGGAAGGCAACGTCAATAATTGCATCACAATTATTTTTTAACGACAAAAGCGTATCTGTTTCAGCGCCGTTTTTTCCGTCGCGCTGTTCAAGGTTCCACTTGCCACTTTGCCCCCAGCGGTACCCAATGGAACCATTGGGGCTGATCAATTCTTGTGTCTGTGAATTAATCGCAATGGTTTTCCAGTCGGGATTATTTTCCTGCCCGAGATTGTCCACTAAATCTGCTGCGCGTAAAAAACGCCCCTGTGTTAAATGCTCGCCATGTGGTTCGAGCATTACCAGCATGGGCATATCGGTATATTGTTTTACATAGTTGGTGAAATAGGTGCTGGGATTATCGATATGAAATTCTTTTAAGATTACATGACCAAACGCCATGCCCAGTGCTGCATCGGTGCCTTGTTTGGGCGCCAGCCAAGTGTCGCCAAATTTCGATGCCTCTGAATAATCGGAAGTAATAACACAGGTTTTGGTTCCCTTATAGCGAACTTCAGATAAAAAATGCGCATCGGGTGTACGTGTTTGTGGAACGTTAGAACCCCATACAATAATGTAATTGGAGTTATACCAATCGGCAGATTCAGGTACGTCGGTTTGCTCGCCCCACACCTGTGGTGATGAAGGTGGCAAGTCGCAATACCAATCGTAAAAACTTAAACAGTTGCCGCCAATTAATGACAAGTAGCGCGAGCCAGCCGCGTAGGACACCATCGACATAGCGGGAATAGGCGAGAAACCGCTAATGCGATCTGGCCCATAGGTTTTAGCGGTGTACACATTTGCGGCGGCAATAATTTCATTTACTTCGCCCCAGTGTGCGCGCACAAAACCACCCAGACCGCGACGGGATTTATATTTTTTTGCGCGTGCGGGATCTTCCACAATGGAACCCCAGGCTTCTACCGGGTCGCAATATTCCTGCCGCGCTTCGCGCCAAAGTTCAATTAATGCCTGACGCACTTTGGGATATTTCAAACGATTGGCGCTGTAAATATACCAGGAGTAACTGGCGCCTCGAGGGCAGCCGCGCGGTTCATGGTTTGGTAAGTCAGGGCGTGTGCGCGGGTAATCTGTCTGTTGGGTTTCCCAAGTTATCAAACCGTCTTTCACGTAAATTTTCCAGCTACAAGAACCGGTGCAATTGACTCCGTGGGTTGAGCGCACAATTTTATCGTGCTGCCAGCGTTGACGATAACCTTGCTCCCAAGTGCGATCTTCATTGGTGGTAGCACCATGCCCATCAGCAAAGGGTTCTTGACGTTTTTTAAAAAAACGTAATTTGTCGAGTAGATGACTCATTCTTCGGCAGCTCCTAAAAGTGTGCGCGTCAATCCATTACAGCCCCAAGGTGGTTATGTTAATGGCGCGCTTTCGGTTCACGGTTGACACTTGAATACTGCGCCATTCATGAGTTGTCTGCCAGTGAGGGAAAAGTGTCAAAAACGGCGCTAACTACCTCTTTGTGAGTATTTGATTTGTTAGGCTAAGCTTATGAATTTATTACATTTATTGTATTTTTTATAAAGCTAGTTAAAGTAAAAAAATACACCCTAGTGCAGAAGGAGTACTCCAATAAAAAGGCCGCTCTACCATGTGGGGAGCGGCCTTAAAAAAACAGGATAATAAGAATAAAAAAATTAATGCGGGGCGAGGGCGGCGAGCACATCCATAGCAGTAATAACACCGATTACTTTATTGTTGTCGGTGACAAATACGCGATGTAAATGTTGTTCAAGCAGCAATTGTGCGACTGATTTAATTGATTCGCTCTGGTCGATTGCAATTACTTCATGGGTCATTATCTGATGCACCGTGCAGTTTTTGTCGGCATCCTTCACCCAGGAGCGCAACACCTCTTCATTTATTTCCTGACCGCAGCTATCCCTATAGTGATTGCGCAGTGCATTACTTTTATCGCCCTCGGTGAGATTATTAAATTTAAATACATCGCTTATGCTTACCACGCCTACTAATTCGTGGTCTGATGCTATGACCGGCGCGGCGGAAATTTTTCGGTTAATAAAAAAATCCGCCAAGCGGCTGATCGTCCAGCCCTCATAGGCGGTTAATAATGTGCTGCTCATAATATCTTTGGCGCAAGAGCCGCTAGTATTGGTAGTATTCATCATTGAGCCTCGTGTGGTTTGATTGGCGCTAGGTAATAAAGCTTATCGGCTAAAAAACACTTTTTAGCAATTTCTCTGAGTGGCTAGATGAACCTAAAAAAATACCTATTAAGAGGTATTTATCTTTTTTACATGAAGCAGTCTTATGAATTTACTTGCATCCAAATCTTCTATTATTGTGCGCGTCAGTGCGGCGCTTGCTGGCATCGTCGTGTTAGGCATGAGCACAATGTTAGTTTCTTATTGGCTGTCGGAGCGCGCTGAAAGCGATTCCTTGGCGATCAATATTGCTGGCTCCTTACGTATGCAAAGTTATCGTTTGGGTTTATTGGCGATGGATGACTCGTCCGACATGACGCAGTGGTTAGATGCAGTGCAGAAAATAGATGACACCTGGAATAACCCGGTGTTTATTCCCTTTTTGCATGAGAAGCCCAAAATCCGTGACTTGTATAATCAGGCTGTGAGGAATTGGCAGGAACACCTATTGCCTGAATTCAATAGGATTAAGCATCAACAGGGTGGGATGGCCGGGCGACAATTGCAAACACTGCTGGATGAGCATGTTCAAATACTGGATGCGCTGGTACAAGTCATTCAACAAGATGCAGAGCAAAAAATTCGCAGTTTCCGCCTGGTACAAATTATCGCGCTGTTTGCCACCTTATTGGTTTCGGTACTGGTGATGTATTCATTGAGGGTTAAAGTTGAGCAGCCACTGAATCAATTAACGACCATGGCCAAGCGCATTTCTCAAGGGGATTTTAGCCACCAAATACCGGTACATAATCAAGATGAGTTGGGCGTGCTTGCCAGTACGTTTAATCTTATGAGCCGCTCAATTGCCAATAGTTACGATCACCTTGAGCAACAGGTAGATGAAAAAACCAGGGCGTTACAACAATCCAATCGCTCGCTGCAATTTTTATATGAAACCGCCAAAATTATTATCGAGCATAATCCACAGGGAATAAATTACGATGCTGTTATTTCTCACTTAGGGGAAACTATTGGTGTTGAAAATCTGGAGTTGTGTTTGATGACAACCGAGGGCAATAGCCCTTATCTGCAAATAAAACCGGCCAGTGAAATTAATTCCGAGCTGTGCAAAAAACAAAATTGTTCAAAATGTTTATCCAGTCGGGGTGTGGTAGAAAAAGCGAGTGGAATGGCAATTTATCGTTTTCAATTAACACGCTATGAGCGACATTATGGGTTGATAGTGTGTCGTGTCAGTGATCAGCAGTTATTGTTGCCTTGGCAAGAGCAGCTAATCCAATCAACCACCGATCAATTGGCGGTTGGCATAAGTTTAAAAACCGATGAAGACCAATCCCGTCGCCTGGCGGTTCTGCAAGAGCGCAACGCTATTGCCCGCGAGCTGCATGATTCCCTCGCCCAAGCGCTGTCCTACTTAAAAATTCAAGTAACTCGCCTCAATCGGGCAATTGATCGCGAAGATAAAATCACTATGGAAGATGTGGCCGATGAATTGCGCGAGGGACTAAATAATGCTTATCGCCAATTGCGCGAATTGTTAACCACGTTCCGCTTGAAAATTGATGGTAGCGGTTTAAAGGTTGCACTTGAATCCAGTATCGAACAGCTGCGTGCACAAAATTCAATGAACATTCGCTTTGATTTTGCGCTCAGTAATATTCCGCTGACGCCCAATGAGGAAATTCATTTATTACAAATTATTCGGGAGGCCAGTCAGAACTCGATCAATCACAGCGGTGGAAAAAACCTGGCAATACGGCTGTGGCAAAGTGCGGAGCAGGCGATCAGTTTAACGATCGCCGATGACGGCAGCGGCCTGCCGGACTCACCGGAAAAAGTGAATCATTATGGTTTGGCCATTATGAAAGAGCGGGCTAAACATTTAGGCGGTGAGCTGCTGGTATCTAACCAGACCGATGGCGGTGTGCTGGTTAGTTTTGAGTTTGTGCCTGATTTTATTAAGGTTCGGCAAAAGAATGGCATTATCACATCCGATATATTGAATGAATCGCGCTAATCATTTGCTGAAATTGAAATTAATTAATACCTAATAATTTAATCAGCGCCGCTTGTTTTTGTTTGGGCAGTAGGTCGGCTAGAGTATATTGATCGAGCACTTTGAAAAACGCTTCCAAGGCTTCTGCAAAAACGGATTTAAGGTGGCATGCAGGTGTGATGGTGCAGCCCTGAGCGCCAGTGAAACATTCTACTAAGGCAAAGTCCTGCTCTGTGTCGCGCACCAAGCCGCCGATATTAATATCTTCAGCGCGGCCATTTAAACGCAGCCCGCCATTTTTCCCTCGCACGGCAATTAAATACCCTTTGGCGTTAAGTTCTTGCACGACTTTCATTAAATGATTTTTAGAAATGTTGTAGCTATCGGCAATCTCACCAATGGTGGAAATTTCTTCGCCCTTGAGGGCAACGTACATAAGTACACGCAGGGAGTAGTCGGTATAACGGGTTATATGCATAACTTTCTCTTTTTATCCGGGGCGGCCATCTGCCCGTGGGCGGGTGAGTATTGGCCAGTAAATCAGGGTAAATACGCCAAAAGCGAGCGACCAACAGAGCGCGGCGGTGAACAGCCCGGTACGGTAATCCAATAATTGTACTGCGGCCAGTACACGGGCTAATGCGGCTGCGCTAATCGCGAGATAAATCACTACACCAAAGCGCGGCAAGCTGAGCGGGCGACCAGTGTGCCCAAGAGCGACGCGAGTCATTACCCCCAGAATCAGGGTGCCCATAGCGCCGACGCCGAGTGCATGTTGCCAGGCGCTAGGGGCGATGAGGTTAAAGGCTGCAGCGCTCTTGAGCAAGAGTGCAACCACAATCCAGCCGTAACCCAGGTGCAAAATCCATAGCAGTGGTTCCCGCGCCGTGCGCCAACCCGACCAGCCGAGTAAACGCAGCGCGTTAAGTACACCGGCACTTAACGCGGCAATGCCGGTTAACCAAGGTAGACTGCTGAAAAAATCGATGGAAATTAACAGTAGTGTGGCAATAATTGCCGCGCGATCTAGCAAAGGAAATGATTTTATTGCATCAGTCTGCATGACTTGATTGCGCAGCCAGTTGGCGGTAAAGAGCGGAATTATTCGGCCACCAATAACAATCATCATCAATGTTATTAAGCCCAGTGCCATCAATTCGCCGCGCTGTAACCACAGCGGATCGGTTGTGATAAAACCAATATGCACAAACAGATTGGCGAGGCTAAGTAAGATTAAAATCGCAGCGATGGGCAAATTGCGCGTATTGCCGTGCTGCAATAAAACGCGCGTCATATAAATGGCCATTACCGGCATAAATAATAAATCAATGGCGGCCACTGCAGCTACCGGCCACCAGCTTGCAGTCCACATCGCCGCGCGGCCAGCGAACCAGAGTGCAATCAGTGCAGCTAGTGCTTTGCCGTGCAGGGGCGCCGCACCAGTCCAGTTGCATACGGCAGTCAATAAAAAACCAGCGATAGCCAGTGGAATCAAACCAAATAACATTTCATGGCTGTGCCAGTGTACCGGCGACCAGCCAAAGGGTAGTGATAGGCCACCAAATAAAAAACCTATCCAGGCGGCAAGGGTAATAACGCCATACAATCCTGCTAATAGAAAAAAGGGACGAAAGGGATGCGCAAGAAGTGCGGACGCTGGGAAAGAATGATTCATGAAAACCTCTGGGGTAGCGAAAGCGCGGCAAAGCGAAAAATCTTTTACTTTAAACATGTATTTAGTTTACATCTTTAAAAGGTGCATTTACAATGCATGTTATTAGGTTGTTTGGCAAGATGCCAGATGGCCTTAAATAAGTAGCATTTTTTTGCAGCCGATCTGAAGGATCATATCCATTTGGAAAGCACTATTTTTTTGAACGTATTGATTATTTACTTGGAGGCGAAAGCCATGCATGAGTACAGAAAATTATGGTGGCTATTAATTGCTGTCCTGATAGTGACCTTTTCAATTCTCGGCTATTTTGGCCACGAAGTTTATCGCCAGGCGCCACCGATTCCCGCGCAGGTGGTGACTGACAATGGCCGCTTATTAATGACCCATGACAGTATTCTTGATGGACAAACGGCATGGCAATCCGTTGGCGGCATGCAGTTGGGATCAATCTGGGGACATGGTGCGTATCAAGCGCCGGATTGGACCGCTGATTGGCTGCATCGTGAATTAACTGCCTGGTTGGAATTGGCTGCGCAGGAGGAGTTCAATAAACCCTATGCCGAGTTGGATGGTGCGCAAAAAAATGCGTTGCAATACAAATTAAAAATTGCGTATCGCACTAATACTTATGATTCAGCGACGGACAGTTTAATTGTGAGCGAGCGCCGCGCCGAAGCGATACAAAAAACAGCAGCCTATTATGTCAGCCTATTTGGTGCAGAGCCTGAGTTGCGTAGCACACGCATAAGCTATGCGATGAAAGAAAATACCTTGCCTGATGCTGAGCGTCGTGCGCGCTTAACAGAATTCTTCTTTTGGACCGCTTGGGCTGCGGGAACTGAGCGATCTAACGGAACTGCGACCTATACCAATAATTGGCCGCACGAGCCGTTGATTGATAATAAGCCCACCGCTGAAAATATTATTTGGTCAATTGTGAGTGTGATTTTATTAATTGCTGGAGTAGGTGGTTTAATTTGGGCGTGGGCATTTTTGCGCAAAGAGGATGAACAAGAATTATCGGCGCCCGTACAGGACCCTATTTCGTTGGTGGCGCTGACCCCCTCGCAGCGCGCATTGGGGAAATATTTGTTTTTAGTGGTGGCCTTATTTTGTTTTCAGGTGATGCTGGGTGGTTTCACTGCGCACTATACGGTTGAAGGTCAGGAGTTTTATGGCATTGATGTATCGCAATGGTTTCCTTATTCATTAACCCGCACCTGGCATATCCAGTCGGCACTGTTTTGGATCGCCAGCGGATTTTTAGCTGCCGGTCTATTTCTCGCGCCGATTATTAATGGCGGGAAAGATCCAAAATTTCAAAAGCTCGGTGTCGATATTTTATTTTGGGCATTAGTTGCTGTTGTGGTGGGCTCTTTTGTTGGAAATTATTTGGCGATCGCACACATAATGCCGGCGAATTTAAATTTCTGGCTTGGACATCAAGGCTATGAATATGTTGATCTTGGGCGTATTTGGCAGATTGGTAAATTTACCGGAATCGTATTGTGGTTGGTATTAATGCTGCGCGGCATAGTGCCTGCATTGTATCGCCCGGGCGATAGAAATTTACTCGCATTGTTAACGGCATCGGTTGCGGCAATTGGTTTGTTTTACGGTGCCGGTTTTTTCTATGGCGAGCGCACAGTGCTGTCAGTAATGGAATACTGGCGCTGGTGGATTGTGCATTTGTGGGTGGAGGGCTTTTTTGAAGTATTTGCCACAGCGGCGCTTGCGTTTATTTTTTGCAGTATGGGTTTGGTTTCGCGCTCAATGGCAACCACTGCGAGCCTTGCTTCTGCGTCGCTGTTTATGCTCGGTGGTATTCCCGGCACCTTTCACCATTTGTATTTCGCTGGTACCACTACACCGGTGATGGCAGTAGGGGCAACCTTCAGTGCATTGGAAGTTGTGCCGCTGGTCGTACTGGGTTATGAGGCTTGGGAAAATTGGCGGTTAAAAAATAGCGCGCC
This sequence comes from Cellvibrio sp. ATLC23, assembly GCF_057196725.1. Lineage (NCBI taxonomy): Bacteria > Pseudomonadati > Pseudomonadota > Gammaproteobacteria > Cellvibrionales > Cellvibrionaceae > Cellvibrio > Cellvibrio sp. ATLC23. The sequence goes on from NZ_JBXUOS010000001.1 coordinate 531,494, forward strand.
CTGGATGCAAAATATTAAATGGCCGCTGTTGTTTTTTGTCGGTGTTGCCTTCTGGAATATGTTGGGTGCAGGAGTACTGGGTTTTATGATTAACCCGCCGGTTGCGCTCTATTATATTCAGGGTTTGAACACCACGCCGGTGCATGCACACGCGGCACTCTTTGGTGTATATGGGTTGCTGGCATTAGGCTTTACGCTATTGGTGTTGCGCTATATTCGCCCGCACTTAGTATTTAACGAAAAGTTAATGAACGTCGGATTTTGGTGGCTTAACGCAGGCCTTGCACTGATGATTTTCACCAGCCTTTTGCCGATTGGTTTTATACAGTTTCATGCCAGCGTACCGGAAGGTTTATGGTACGCGCGCAGTGAAACCTTTATGCAGCAGGATATATTGCAAACCTTGCGCTGGGTGCGCACGTTTGGTGATGTGGTCTTTATTATCGGCGCGCTCGCGGTGAGTTGGCAGGTCGTATGGGGGTTGTTTTCTTCAGCGAAGCCTGTTGTTTTAATCGTTGAACCTGTTACAGGTTCCGCCACTAAAGAGCCGGTATGTTGCGGTAGTTGTGGCGGGAAATAAAATCGGTTGTCTATTCTTATATTGATCAAAACTAGTGATTCATTTTTAATTGAATCACTAGTTTGCATAAATTCCGTTTTATTAAACAATAATTTTATAGTTCCAGATAAAAGTGTTGTTGATAGCGTTAAATTTTAATGATTTGCTGTGGTTCCATCTGTTTGGCTAAGTCGTCCTCGCGTAGATATTTATGTAGTGTTTTTCTCTGAAAGCTTTTGTAGATACATGGCTCCATCATCTTCTACTTGAAAAATTTCTTCGCCATCTGCATGTAAGCCTGCAGTAGATGATTAATTCCACCCTTTTCATTGCCAAGATGAATTTCACATTGGCCTAGACGATAGTGTACAAATGGGTCTTCTTTTCCATCTGGTCCATTAGCGCATCAAAAAAATTCTCGCGGGCAGCGAAAAAATCTTTTAACTGGTAGAGCCCATCTCCGATGGAGGATGACAGCCATGTATACGCTTCCCCGTCAGATTTTGGATCGGGAAATAGCATTAAGGATCCGTTCCATTTTTCAATTGTAGTGGTCAAATTTTCATCATCACATAGCTGGTTGCCAGCTTCTGACAGTTCTTCAATTTCAGTATAAATATCGTCTTTGAGCGTGATGCATTTACCCGCTTCCAGCACCAAATTTTCACCGGTGTTGAGTGTGGTATTTTTGCCGACTTGAATATTTTTGGTGTGGCCGACTTGTTCGGTATTACTCAAACCAACGATAGTATTCATCGCCGCACCTACGTTTAAACTGTAAGCCGCTCCCACGTTGTCCATTCTGGCCAAGCCAACATTTTGCATGCTGGTTTTAGCGATGGTTTCTTTTTTGTGGCCGCCGATATCGATGGATTCATTTTTACCAATTGATTTGTCGCGGTTTTTTCCAATCGTAATTTTTTCGTTAATGCCAACATCTTCGGTGCGGTTGTCGCCGATGCTGATGGTTTCATCTTTATCCACGCGCTCTTTGCGGTTTTCATGCACGGTGATGGTTTCATTGCCGTCTACCGTTTCGGTGCGGTGGCGTTTGACGTGCACGGTTTCGTCGCGGTCGATGGTTTTGCTGCGGTCGTTGCCGACCCAGTGGGTTTCATCGTGTTCGACTTCTATGTCTTGATTGCGCTGTGCGTGAATCCAAATTTGTTCGGCGCCGATTTTGTCTTCAAAGCGAAACGCGTTGGCATCTTCTGCGGTGCCTTTGGGGGTTGAGCGGGTGAGAAACCCGGATTGGGTGGCGTTAGCAGGTAAGCCCCAGGGATGCGGCTGCAAATTGTTGTACACGCGATTGGTGATGACCGGGCGATCCGGGTCGCCGTTTAAATAATCCACCAATACTTCTTGGCCGATGCGCGGTATGTGTACGCCGCCAAAACCGGAACCGGCCCAGGGGTGTGATACACGAATCCAGCAGGAGGAGTTTTCATCATTGTTGCCGTAGCGATCCCACTGAAATTGCACAATCACACGACCAAATTCATCGGTGTGAATTTCTTTGCCGGCGGGGCCGGTGATGACGGCGGTGTCTGGCCCCTGGCTGATGGGTTTTTGGAGTGCTTGGGTGAAAGGCTCGGGCATTAATCCAGGTTAAGCTGCAAAAGAAAATCCAGTTGGCATTTCGCATCGCAACGATCTGTGTGCTCTGCTGATCTCCTGCCACCTAGTTTTAGTGCGGGGATAAATGTAAATATTTGTTTTTCTTCCAGTGCCCCATGTTTTTCGGTGGCGGCATTTTGCATATCTTTATTTAAGAAATTCTCGATCACTTCACTATCGCAGAGCCATTCGTTAAAAAAATCATTCAGCGACCACACTGTGCAGCCTGATTCAGGTGTATGTGGATCAAGGAATGACACATCTTCATGAGTTTCGTCTTCATCCTCTTCCTTGCTACTTAAATTCCGGTAATAAAAAATATCACCAAATGCAGACAGGGCGATGGGTAGTCGAGTCATATCTTCATCGCGCAATAACCATGACCAGAGAATTTCTTTGTAGTCATCAGGGTTAATCACTTGAATAAGCCCGTTGCCGTAAAATCCAAATCCTGTTGTCTGCCAAAGTTCCAATAAGCTATCGGGTAGAACACCTTTGTAGGATGCGATAGTCTCGGCACCGGCTGGTGTATTTTTGGAGGAGGGTATATGCGTGTCGATAAAATTTTGTAGTGTAATGGATGTCATGCATCAGTCCTTGTTGAGTGCGGTGTTTAAATTTAGTCGTAGATCAGCTGGGTAGTGAGGATGATTGCGGAAGCTACTATCGTCAATGTTGAGTAGGTTTACCACTAAAACAGCTTCTAGGCACCAATAACCAAAATAAAAATCCCAGTTGCCTTCTTCTTCGTCTTCTTTGCTATGACTACCAAACCACAAAGCTTGCCAGCAGCTGGTATACCACTCAGACAAAAATTGTTGTACAAAGGAAATACTCTTTGTGTTCGAGCTAGAAAATGCTTCAAATAGGGTTTTGTATAGATGAGGATAAGCAAGTGTATCTGCTTGCTTACGACTCTCTTCACCCATTGCAAATGCAATGTAATCCAAAAGCGCGTCCTTGCCTTTATTGCCAATGCAATTGACTACTTCAAGGCAATGATCTTTTGGCTGCTGCGTAGCAACGACCAAAGACAACCACCAAAGTGTATTTATGTAGTGAGTTAAATGGCGGTTCTCATCGCCAATAATCTCTTCAAACTGATTTCGGTAGACCTGTTGCCGCTCAGGTAAAGTATTTGCTTTGTCCATATAAAGCTTTCTGATAGAAAGTATTTTCTCTACCTTTGGCTTAAGTTCTTCCAGTGTTTCACCGCTTGAGTAACTCGCAATGCAATACGTTAATTGCAATTCGAATAATTCATGGGTGTATTTGGTTTGTTCATCGGGTAGGGTGATAGAACCATCGTTTAATGCAGATGCTATATCACTTTTTCCCTCACAAAATTGGGGCAACAGGTGGTCGAAATAGTCGGCGCTTTTTCGAGTGTCTCTTAGCATGAATATTCCTTATAGAGTCGTTTAATCGCCATGCACTAATGCGGCCGGGTAGTATTTATGATTTCTGTAACTGCTATCGTCAAGCTTAAATACCATAGTGACCAGTGCAGCTTCAAAACACCAATACCCGCCGTAACCGAAATTATTGGTGATGTTGTGAGTTTCATAAAAACCGTTTTTTGCACAGGCTGGGTACCAATCATCCATAAACTTATTCATTAGTGCTGCTTGTTCCGATGGCGCAGCATCAATCACGTTTAATAACAAACCGTAAGGTTTTTCATGCAATACTTTCTCTGCAACTGGTCTATCGCTATCACCTAGTTTCACTGCAATGCGGTCGAAAATGGCATCCAAACCTTTGTTATCGACTAGATGAAAGAGCTTGGAAAAATATTCTTTCGATGCACCTGCGGCTACGGCGAAAGCAAGCCATGAAAAAGTTTTTTTATAGTTTGAAAAATCTAAGCGTTCCCATTCAACTCTTCTATCCGCATCTTCTGGCGGCAAGGCATCTGCATAATGTTTTTGAATTTCTCGATACTTTAATAAATCTACCAAGTTCTGCTGTAAATCTTTCAGAGAATCACCTCTTGAATAACAATATTTCATCCTGTCAAGAATAAGCCGACAAAGCCCCGCTGCCCCCCCCATCCTTCCGTATGGTACTAGTTTTTCTGGATGCTCTAATCGCTTTTGATAGCGCGCAATACTATCGTCTGTGTCTGCAATGGCTTCGTCGAAATAGTCTTTATCTCTTATAGAATCACGTAACATTTTATTCCTCACTATTTAATTGTTTTTGATGTGACGCTTCCGTCCGGCTTCACACGAATTAATCGTTTTTCAACGGTGCCATCACCAAATTCCAAGCCTTCGCGGATCGCTTTGATATCTTTTTGAGTTAACCCTGCGTTCTCCAATCTTGAACCACCTGTAACCCATGAATCACTCAGCTGCTTACCATCAGCAGTTTTCCCTAATTTCGCAGTGCCATATTTTGCTTCAGTAATTATGTAGTCTGGAGGTGGGCTAGCATTTTTATATACTCCATCAATTCCCGTTTGTCCTGGCTGATAAACACCATCGGTATTTCCTAGTGGTGTATGTCCCTGACTTACCATTTCATCGTGCGCTGTTTTTTCTCCAATAGCAGCTTTTTGGTGGTTTGTTAAATCCTGTGGTTTCTTAGATGGTGGTGTTTGTTTTATCTTCCCCCCATTCCCCTTAGGCCCCTGCGGCTCAGGTGCTTTTTCCGCTTCACTGGCGTTGGCTGGTGTGCTTGTATCCCCTGCCTTTGCAGCTTTATTCGCGGTGCTTGCATCGCTCGTTACTCCTCCAGACTTGTTGATTTTAGCCGGATCAATGAGTACGTCAGCGCCTTTTGCAGCCTTACTGGATTTTAACGCAACAAACGGTAGTGTGGCGATTTCTGCTGTTGCGCGCGTTATTGATTCTACATATTCCCCTTTTGCCCAAGCATCAGTAACGGGGGCGACGAGTGCTTTGCCAACACTGGTTGCGGTGTTTGCTGCGCCGCTTGTCATAGTGCCGGTGGTGACATTACCGAGGCGTATATTTTCAAGAAGGATTTGTGCATCGAGAATTTGGCTTTGAATACCAGCGGGGGTGAGCATGGCCTGTTGTGCATCAAATACCAGCTTGCTGCCTTCGTAGGCGAGTTCACCAACACCTACCAGAGCATCTTTTGCAAAGCCTAATAAGCCGCGTGTACCTTGCGCCGCATAATCGCCAATGGTGCGGGGTTCGCCCCTAATTTCACCAATCAAATCATTGAGTGAGCTGTGTAAATCATCAAACCGAACGTATTCATCGGCAGCATCTGAATTGATGAGTTTTTTATTTAAAGCTTCGCGCTCTGCGGTTAATTGTTTTATTTTTTCACTGGTTCTTTCGCCTTCGGGTGCTTCAGGGTTTTCAACATCTTCTGGCGGTATTTCCGGTGGGTTGGCCAGTGCAGCGCGTGTGGGGCTAACAGAAGGTTTGAAAGTAATCATGCCTAAGGTGTTGCCGATTTTTTCCGCTGGCATGGGTGGCAACTCAAGCACACGGCCTTGCGGCGATTGACGCAACTCTTCGTATTCTTCGTGCGACATTTCGGTGTAAGCTATAGAGCGTGTTTCACCGGTGATGCTATCCGTGTGAGTTTCATAACCGATATTACTCAGGTTATGTTGCTGTGCATGAGCTTGCGGATCAAAACCCGGTGGTGGCTCCCAGGATGCAACCACGCCATTGGGATTATTAATAAATTTCACGCCACCGCGCTCAACTGTTTCGGAGGTGAAGCGGTTGATTTTTAGTGGCTCTTGTCTGACGACGGAATGCTCACTCATCGCCCAGTGTCCTTGCAGTTGTGGTGTCCTTTAGTTGCATTTGGGGTGTTTTCCTTTCGAATTTCACGATTGAATAAAAACGCACGGCCACCGGCACAAAAGCCAATCCCAGGCACAAGAGCCGGTTGTGGTGGCGGTGCAAAAGCTTTACGAATGGTTGAGCCAAAATAAATCACCATGGCGTAGGATCGGTTGTTTATCGGCGCGTACAGTTGAGCTGTGGGATTTACTTTTGTATGAGGCTTTTTTACCTACTGTGCCGCTCTTAAGCCCTTTTTTAACACCGGGTTCGGCGCCGATTGTGGTAGGTACGTGGCCGGCAATCGTGACCAAAGGTGCGCCGTTGGCACGCACGTGTTTCACTTCTTTGGCGGCGTCGCCCAGTTTTGCAATGGTGGGGTAGGGAATAGGCACTATGGCGCTGCCAACCGGCGTTTTACACACATCCGGCAGAGTAAAAATCACCATCCATTCGCCGTCTTTGCGGGCGGTAAGATTGTTAGGCATAACTGACTTCCTGCGGTGCTGTAGGTACGGGTATTTGTTGCGATAGTTGTCTTTTTTTCCATTTTAAAAGTGGCGCAGAGGGGTCTATTTCAAAACGAGCTTCCAGTTTTGCTAAAAGCGACGATTGAATTAATCGACAGCGCCAGGTCACAGTTAATTCGAGTGCCTCTGTATCCAATATCAGTGTGTCAATTTGTGCTGGCAAGGGTAATAGTGATTTGTTGTTCAAACGCGCCATCACAAATGCGCGATGTCCCGGCAGCGTTAATTCAACATAACCTTTTGGGGCAATGCTTGGGCTGAACAAAAACCAGGTATTTATTTGGCAATCAGCACTTGGCCACGCAATTTGTTGATCTTGTGGTGCGCAGTTCCAAAAGTGTTCATTAAAATCCTTAGGCAGCAATGGCCAGCGGGTATTTAACCAGTTGTCATCGTAAGTGCCGGTATGTGCAATACGGGGTGCCCAATGACGAGCAATCGCCCCGAAACCTGCTGAGCGATACGGATAAGTTTTGCTGGCTGCACAGATATCGGCAGGTGATTGAACGCTGCGCGGGTGTTTAATCGTGGCCGGTTTATCCAAGTGTTCACCGGGATAAAAAATACAGGGTGCGGGTAGAGTATCCTCAATCGGCAATCCCGCTTTTTGTATCGCTGCATTAAAGCCTTTGTGTTGCCAACCGCAGCCAAGTGAATTAGTGAAACAGACTTCGTTGAGTAAATGCTCAGCTTGATCTGGTTGTTCTGCAAACTTTGGATTGCGCACTTGGCTTGCACCACCAAAACTTTGCTCCCAACGTAGCGGTACCACAGTGGCTGATTTCTCGCGCTCCAATTTCGGGCCCAATAAACGGCGCCGGAAAATGCCCGGCTGAAAAATGGTGAGAGTTTTGTCTAAAACGGGTTGTAGAACGTCGGATTGATTCGCAGATTTATTTTCGGTTCTACTGAGCAGTTGAATGCGCACCGGCCACGCGTGCGCAGGTTTTCCTTCGGGCGCATAAGCATTGCCCAACACCAATACATCGCACGCCGGTTTGAATGGCACCACATCGGACTCTTGGCGGACACTGGTGAGTAGCGGCTCGCCCCAATAGACATCCTCCATCTGCAATAGCGAAGGTTCTGTTTCTTTGAGGCTCAGCGTGGCCACACCGCTACCGGCATCTACTAAAATGTTGTAACCCACGTTGATCACAACTGTGCTGCATTCGCGACCTTGCGTATCAATAGAGTCGAAACACAGAGCATCGAACGGCGTTAAATTTTTAAACTGCATCAATCCAATTCCTTGTGATCGGCCTAGTTCAGGTCGATATCCTTGCCGGTGATTTGCAATGGGCCGCTGGCTTCAAAAGTGATGTCGCTGCCGGTCAAGGTAATCTTGCCGTCGCTGTCCATTACTAACATGGATTTACCCACTTTGAGCATGATGGATTTACCCGCTTCCAACACCAAGTTTTCACCGGTGTTGAGTGTGGTATTTTTGCCGACTTGAATATTTTTGGTGTGGCCGACTTGTTCCGTATTGCTTAAGCCCACCACCGTATTCATCGCCGCGCCTACGTTCAAACTGTAAGCGGCACCCACGTTGTCCATTCTTGCCAAACCAACATTTTGCATGCTGGTTTTGGCGATGGTTTCTTTTTTGTGGCCGCCGATATCGCGTGATTGGTTTTTGCCGATGGTGATGGTTTCGTTTTTGCCAACGTCTTCGGTGCGGTCTACGCCGATGCTGATGGTTTCATTTTTATCAACACGCTCTTTGCGGTTGCTGTGGATGGTAATGGTTTCATTGCCATCGACTTCTTCGGTGCGCTCTTTGTGCACAGTGATGGTTTCGTTGCCGTCTACTGTTTCGGTGCGGTGGCGTTTGACATGCACGGTTTCGTCGCGGTCGATGGTTTTGCTGCGGTCGTTGCCGACCCAGTGGGTTTCATCGTGTTCGACTTCTATGTCTTGATTGCGCTGTGCGTGAATCCAAATTTGTTCGGCGCCGATTTTGTCTTCAAAGCGAAATGCGTTGGCATCTTCCGCAGTGCCTTTGGGGGTTGAGCGGGTGAGAAAACCGGATTGGGTGGCGTTAGCAGGTAAGCCCCAGGGGTGCGGCTGCAAATTGTTGTACACGCGATTGGTGATGACCGGGCGGTCCGGGTCGCCGTTTAAATAATCCACCAATACTTCTTGGCCGATGCGCGGTATGTGTACGCCGCCAAAACCGGAACCGGCCCAGGGGTGTGATACACGAATCCAGCAGGAGGAATTTTCATCATTATTGCCGTAACGATCCCACTGAAATTGCACAATCACGCGGCCAAATTCATCGGTGTGAATTTCTTTGCCAGCGGGGCCGGTGATGACGGCTGTGTCTGGCCCTTGGCTAATCGGTTTTTGTGTTACCCGTGCAGGGCGATAGGGTTGATTGCTCGGATGCGCGTAGACACTGGTTTCCATCGCAAACGGTGTGGTGCCTGAATCGGCTTCATAGTCGTTGGCTTGAAAAAAATAACTGCAAGCCAGAATTAAATATTCCCGATTGAGTTGTGCTTGGGTGTGATCTTTTAGGGTAAACGAGCGGCCGGGTGCAATACCGCGCGCAGAAGCTTGACCACCGGCGCGTTGATGGGGACTGTGTAATTCATCCATGCGCACTTGTGCGTAACTATTGCCTTCACCTGCTTCGTAGTAGCTGCCGGGATAATCAAATATTTGAAAACTATTGTGCGCGTGCTCGCCCGGTTTTTGTTGTCGAGTATCGAGCAGGGCGCTAGCTTCTTTAAACGAATAATCGCGCGCGGCGTAATCGCCCGATGTCACTGCGCCAGCGGCATGCCACTCGCTAACAAAATCTTCATTGGGGTTGCCCTGTGCGGAACTGCGATAGGGCAGTGAGGCGCAACCGGGTGCGGGGCTGGCACTGCCAATGTCATCGGTCATCACCAATGCATGGGAACCGGCTTTGTGATCAAACCAAAACCAAATGCCTTCATGTTCTAACATCCGCATCACAAAGTTTGCATCTGTCTCGCGGTATTGCACACAATATTCCCAGGTGCGATAGCTGCGGGTTAAATCAAAACGAAATTCAAACGCGTAGGGCGCGAGTACTTCTTGCACCATGTCTTTGACGGTTTTGTGTTGGAAGATGCGATAGTCCTGCCTGCGTGTAGCGTACCAAAGCCAGGGTTGAATTACCGCGCTATAAGCGTAATGGCGCCCCGATTTTGCGGCGCTGGAAAACTGAGTGCATTGGCCGTTAATGTGGCGCACGCCGCCGCCGGGCAGACTAATCGCGACTGATATCGGCTGGCCGAGCAGATCGTTCGGGTTGATGTCTTTACGCGGGCTTTGCAAATTTAATGTGAGCGCAAAGAGCTGCGATACCGCCTCGGTACCTTTCATGCTGACAAAGCGTAAATCGGTTGGCGGTAAAGGGCTGAGTAAATTGTAATTCCTTTGCATGATCGATTCCGTTATGCCTCTACTGCTGCGCTGGGCGCAATCTGAGTGATAGAAGGTTCAATGTTCGCGGGCGTAAAGTGAAAATTAAATTCACTTGCGTTGACATCCAAATGAATACTGGTGAGCGGTGTGTTGTTCGCAAGGCGCCCCAAGAGTTCACGGCTAATTACTGGCAATAAATGATGAGTAAGAATCGCATCGATCATTCGCCCGCCTGACTCCACATCGGTGCAGCGTTGAATAATTAAATCTACCGCTGCTGTGGTGTAAGTGAAATTAATATGGTGTTGCTCTAATACTCGTTGCTGAATGCGCGCGAGTTGCAAACGCACTATATCGGCGAGGGTGGTATGGCTTAGTGGGTAATAGGGAATTACCACCATGCGCCCCAAAAATGCCGGCGGAAATACTTGCAGTAGCGGTTCGCGCAAGGCACCGGCAAGCGCTTCTGGCTCCGGGCATAAATCAGGGTCGCGGGTGAGGCTGCTAATTAAATCAGTGCCTACATTAGATGTGAGCAAAATGACGGTGTTGCGGAAATCAATTGCGCGGCCTTCACCATCTTCCATCCAGCCCTTATCAAATACCTGGAAAAATAATTCGTGCACATCGGGATGGGCTTTTTCAATTTCATCCAATAAAACCACTGAGTAGGGTTTGCGTCGCACGGCTTCGGTTAACACACCACCTTCGCCATAACCGACATAACCTGGCGGCGCACCTTTGAGTGTAGAAATACTGTGCGCTTCCTGAAATTCACTCATGTTAATGGTGATGAGATTTTGCTCGCCGCCATAAAGTGTTTCAGCAAGTGCCAATGCGGTTTCCGTTTTACCCACACCAGAAGGGCCAACCAGCATAAATACGCCGATAGGTTTATTGGGGTTATCTAAATGCGCGCGCGCGGTTTGAATGCGGCGGCTAATTAATTCCAATGCGTGGCGCTGGCCAATCACGCGTTGGTCGAGATTGTCGGCCAAGTGCAATACATTGGTAATTTCATTGCGCAACATGCGCCCGAGTGGAATGCCGGTCCAGTCGGCGACGACTGTAGCAACGGCGGCTTCATCCACGGCAAGTAATACCAGCGGTGATTCACCTTGAATATCGGCAAGTTGTGCAAGTAATGTTTGATGCTCCTTGCGTAGTGCAACGAGGTCAATATCGCTTTCGGTTTCTTCAGGCTGTTGATTCGCCGTAAACAATTGTTGGCGTAATTGTAATAATTGTTCGATGCAGGTTTTTTCTGCAACCCAGCGATCGCGTAATGTTTCTTCTTCGGCGAGTGCTAAATCTAATTCTGTTTGGCAAGCTTTTTGTTGCTCTGGATCGGCCAAACCGTACACCGCTTCACGGTCGAGAATACCCGCTTGGGTGCGCAAATTAGCGATACGTTTTTGACAGTCTTCAAGCGCTGCGGGTGTGGCGTGCTGGCTAATGGCGACACGCGCACAGGCAGTGTCGAGCAGGCTGATAGCTTTGTCGGGTAACTGGCGCGCGGGAATATAGCGATGCGACAGTGTTACTGCAGCAGTGATGGCTCCATCGAGTAGAAGTATTTGGTGATGCTGCTCAAGGTTGGCAGTAATACCGCGCAACATAGCAATCGCTTTCTGCTCGTCTGGCTCGCCTACTTGAACGGTTTGAAAACGGCGGGTGAGTGCAGGATCTTTTTCAATATATTTTTTGTATTCGCTCCAGGTTGTTGCGCCTATGGTGCGTAAGGTTCCGCGCGCGAGTGCGGGCTTTAATAAATTAGCGGCATCGCCTGTGCCGGCTGCGCCACCGGCACCAACTAGGGTATGAATTTCATCGATAAATAAAATAATCGGCGTGGCGCTAGTTTGTACTTCATCAATCACTTGGCGCAGGCGTTGTTCAAATTCACCTTTCATGCTCGCGCCAGCTTGTAACAAGCCAATATCCAACAGCAACAAGCGCACGTCTTTGAGTTGTGGCGGTACATCGCCCTGCGCAAGGCGCAGCGCAAAACCTTCAGCAACGGCGGTTTTACCCACGCCAGCTTCGCCGGTAAGTAGCGGATTATTTTGGCGGCGACGCATTAATATATCGATGATCTGACGGATTTCTTCATCGCGACCGGTAACAGGATCTATCTCACCATTGCGTGCGCGCTCAGTTAAATCTACTGAAAAACGATTGAGCGCTTCCTGCTTTCCCAGGGCGCCGGGCGCCATAGCGCCGCTAAATTCACCGGGGTTGCCAACGGCCAACGAGTTATCGCTAGCACTGAGTGTTTGCTCGGGTGACTCATTTAAAATGCGGGCAAATTCCTCGGCAAGTTTTTCACTATCGAGCTTGGCAATAGTGGGTGAAATAGCGGTGAGTTTACTGCGCAGTTCTGGTGTTTTTAATAGACCTAGTAATAAGCTGCCACTGCGCACTTGCACTTCATTCAGCATAAGCGTGGCGTAAACCCAGGCGCGCTCAACCGCAGATTCTATGTTAGGTGACAAATCACTAATGCTATTGGCGCCACGTGGCAATTGCTCTAATGCCTGCGTAATTTCGCTGGCGATTTGACTGGAGTCCAATTGGTAATGACGCACAATGCGGTGCATATCGCTATCGTCTAACTGCACCAATTGATGCAGCCAGTGAGCTAATTCCACATAGGGATTACCGCGCAATTTACAAAATACGGTTGCACTTTCAATGGCTTTATACAAAACCGGATTTAATTTTCCAAACAGAGCGGTGCGGCTTATTTCACGCATAAAAAATTCCTTTTTGATCGATTAACGTTGTGATATGGGTTTACTATTTTTTTTAGTTGTCTTTTTGGCCGATTTTTTATTGGATTGTTTTTTGGATGGTTGCGCTTCCTGTAATCGGGCTTGATACTCATTAGCAGATAAGCGTGCACCAGTAAAATAGTGACCTTTTCGATCAAGCTCGTCAGCAACGGGCGTAGTTGATGCAGGGGTAAGTGTCCATAATGGGCTGTCAGTATTTTTGGTGAGGTTATACGAGACGAGAGATCCATCTTCCAGTGTGCGATTTATTCCATTGCGATCTAAATTGTAAAGCAGTACTTCATAACTACTAATGTTGTTGTTTGCGTCCCATTGCGCGGGCACTACACGGGCATAATTTAGTACGGGTGAATTCGGTAATCGGCCAAGTACACGCTCACCCAAGTGAGCTTCGGAAAAAACAGAATAATAATTAGTAATGTAGCGGCTGCGCCCCATATCAAATACATGCAAAAACCGATAACGATTCCAGTCGGTGGCAGAAAATAAATTTTCACCTTGGCCTGAAAGAACCCAATAGCGGGTCTGTGGAATACTGATTTCTATCAAGCGCATAGTGTCAGGATTCAAATGCGGAAAGCTACCCCATGGGGTTTCGATGGAGGAGTATTTTTTACGGCGATATTCAATTTCACCTATTTCATAAGATTTACGCAAATAGACGGGCGCATCTTTCACTTGCGGCTCATGGAACAATATACCTTGTTCAGCGCGTGTATTTATACGGTCAGTCAATAGCGTGGTGGCGCTGCGCTCCATTTTCCACACGCCTTCAAATGCTTGAATAAGGTATAGGTCAGGTTCGTTAGCGGCTTGTATTGGCAAATGCAGGCTAGCTAGCATCAAGCTTGCGAGGCCAAGAGTGTGTTTAATAAGGTTCGCACAGGGTAATTTTTTAATCATGATAAAAGTCTTCAATTGTGTTTTGATGTTTAGATTTAAAAAGAAATTGGATGAGTAACTTCAGGGTCTGGAGTGAATGTTACTTTGTCAACACGACATTGATTGCAGCCAGATAGTTTGCCAAGCCATGTACTCCAGCCAAGGTTTTTCTTATTGCCAAGTTGTAGTCCTGTGTTATCGATAGATTTATGCAGGTGCAGTTGTAGATCCCAGCTAAACTCTTTGCCGGTATATGTACGAACCCAATCGCGCAATTGCTGATATTTAAGTGTATTAGGCAGAAATTGTTCGTATTGCTCCATGCTTAACGAGTCCAGATGGACACGAAAATGCTGTTGTTTACTCATCACCTTACGCCCTAGTACTGCATCAAATCCCAGTTGAGCACCTTTAAAATTACCTAAGCGAGTTTGTTCATCTGCTGGCAAATTTAACCAACGTAGAACAAATTCTTCTATTCGTACGGGCACGTTAAAAAAACCGGATAAAATATTCTTTAAGCCTTCTGCGGTACGTGCCTGACGCAACAAATGCCCAGTATTGTGCCAGCGCGCATGAGTTGGAATTGTGTCTGTGTTTGTGTTGTGCGGCAGGCTGGATGCACAGAGGCTAGAAATATAAGTGGTAAATTTTTCCTCTGTGTCATCCATATTGGTACAGGAGTTAGCATCGGCCCATGCCCGGTAAAACAACATAATTAAACGATTGTGAAAAATATCGATAAAATCACTCAGGGCATAGTCGCCGTGATGCGCCATTCGCTCTTTGACGTATTCGGTAAAAACCAGTGGCATAGCGCCATTTGCACCAAACAAACCAAAGCTATGAATGGCTAGTTTAGGCTTTCTACCATTGGAGTATTGATAGAGTTTCGCGATGGTGGAGCTCGGAAAAATGGATGATGGCTCTTGACCAAATTGCAATTTTTCATCGTGATATTTATTGGCATAGCCCCATTTAGTCGCAGTGCTGTCGCTTGCTTCCAAGCGGCGCATCAATGCAAATAGATCCATTGAATGGGGTGCTGCTGCTAACTCGCTCAGCAACATCTCTGTTGTGCTTGGTGATTGTGCGAGGTTTGTCATAGATTGCCTCGCTCGCCAAATCGCGTTGGCCAGTGGCCGATTAAACCGCGTTGAGCGCTGACTAATTGCATTTCAGTAAATGAGTTAATGCTGGCATGGCGAGCGAGATAGCGTTCTAACACAGCGCCAAAAGCATAAGGGCTGGCACCTGCAAACGGAATTTCATCCACTTCGATTTTAATGCTAGTGCCTCTACCAAAAATTAATGGCCCTTTGCCCGGCATGCGGCGGGTAATAGGTTGCATTGCACATTTTATCAATGCACTGCTATAGCGCCCCAATGCTGCATCGCCGAGTGCCGTATACAAGCCTAATAATTCGCGCAAGGTTTTTGCATTTTGCTCTGGGTTCGGCTGCGCCAAACTTTGGTAAGAGAGATTCAAGTGGCTGATAAAACGCCAGTGCATGTGCCCTTCATTGATGGCTGCTACAGGTCTAGTTGGTCCGCTGATAATGCGCACGCCCTCTACCGGTAATGATGATACGGGGCGCAAATCCTGCTCTGATCCGGTAGGAATTAATAGCGGAAGATCGCGATTGGTGGCTAGTATATCGGCACCTAACTGCCGCAGTTTTCTATCAAAAGGTGCATCTTGTTGATCGACGAGTGAAATAAAAACTTCTGCACCTTGATAGGTTGAGCGAGCTCCATTTTGTAAAATATCTTCTGAAGCAACTCTCGGT
The DNA here is from genome assembly GCF_057196725.1 of Cellvibrio sp. ATLC23. Taxonomy (NCBI): domain Bacteria; kingdom Pseudomonadati; phylum Pseudomonadota; class Gammaproteobacteria; order Cellvibrionales; family Cellvibrionaceae; genus Cellvibrio; species Cellvibrio sp. ATLC23. Next base: position 546,848 of record NZ_JBXUOS010000001.1, read on the forward strand.
TCGCGACGAATAGAAAAATAGGCACCGTGATTGCTGCGATCATCAGCATGTGTTGCATAAAACGGGCGAAATTGACGCTGTATGCGATGATCGCGATCAAATCCCTCAGCCGCACTCACGCTGTAGACTTCGTAATCTAGAGGGCGGCTTTTATCCGGCACCAGATGAAATTCATTGCGGCCATCTGACAACGGCAAACGATCTGCGCGCATGGATATTAAATTGATTGCGGGTGAACAAAATAATGCAAACTGTGTGGTATCGACTAGTTTTTCATAATCGCCGGTGGATCTATCTAAAAGTATGGCGATTTCAAATTCGCGACATTTTGGTTTTGATGATAGAAACCGTTTGATACCTTGCAGTGCAAAAAAATGAAAACGCCCGGGCAGGGCAAAGTATTCATGCAACAAACGATAGCCTTGAAAGCTTTGGTTCTCATAGGGTAATAAGGCCTCTTTTTCGTCAAACCCTACAGGTTTTATTGCATCAGCTTCAAAATGCCAGGCCTTATCGTCACTACCGCTGATCGCCCGCAGAGCAATGCCTACATTATGCCCCATGATAATTTCATAGAGGCGTGAAGCTAATTGTAAATCGCCACATAAATGAATAGGTATTTGGTCATCGCTTAACTCATTAAACTCCAGGGGAATGGTGAGCGAAAAGCGTAAATGCAAGCAAGACAATGGTGCGGGTTTACCTGGCGCATGCAAATTTTTTAATTCGCTACTCACTGCGTGAAATTTAGCGCTGGCTAATTTAAGTGGTAAGAGTTCTACAGTGTGCGCGGTGCGAAATTCACAATAGCTCGCACCAGGAATAGGGTGAGAGCGCAGACGCGCACCTTTAGGTGCGATGTATGAGCTGCGCTGGTTTCTCACCAATTCACCTGGGGTGAAACGTACAATGCACATTGAGGGAGTTGGTGCAAGGTAGTTAGGGTAGGTGACTTCAATTAAGCGTTGAATAAAGCGCGGAAATTCCGCATCCATTTTTAACTTGATACGTGCGGTTAAAAAGCTGAAACCCTCAAGTAAACGCTCTACATAAGGGTCGGCAACTTCTGATTCATTCAGCGCCAAACGCCCGGCAATTTTAGGGTAATGTACAGCAAATTGTGTACCTGCTTCCCGCAGATAGGCTAGCTCGCTGTTGTAGTATTCCAGCATTTTCTGAATCATAGTGATGAGTCCAGAATATCAGTGAGTTGGACCAATCCAATTTCCAAATCAATATGACTGCGCAGTAAAAATTCGAGCGGGTAGGGCTCAGCCCAAAGCTGCCCTTTTATTTCAAGTGAGAGTTGGTTGCGTGCCGCATAGCCATCATCCATTGGTAGTGCTTTGACCAATAAACTTTTTGGAATAATGCGTGGCTCATATGTAAGTAATGTTTGTGCTATAGAATTGGCAATCATATTGCGGTCATCATCTACCAAATATTGCCCCGATAAAGGAACAACACCAAAATTTAATACAGAGTTTTTAGCATAATTTAGTTCATCAAACGGAAGTGCTGAATCTGCATTAGTGGTATTCAATAACCATGAAATATCACGTAATACACTTGCACGATAATCGCGCTTACTCATTCCCTGAGCGCTGACGGTTTCGCGCTTATTGAGCGGCTCTTGATCGGTTAGGCGATCTAATAAGCTTGGCGTTAGCCGATTGCTGCGGGCTATGCGACTAGTGGTGGTCGGTTGTTGCACTGTCATTCACTCATCACTATTTGGGTGAGGGTTCGTACGGCAAGCAGCGGATATTCTCCGTGATTGGTCACTAGTATTTTTTGTCCTAATCCTGCCCAGCTGTGTTCATCAATTGCTGCCCATTCGGTCAGGCTGGCTAAACTAAGTTGATCGTTGGCCTGCGCATAGCTCAATGGATAACGGCTTGGCAAAAAACCAAAATGGCGGGAGAAATCGGTCAGTGTGATGGTGGCCGGGATCCATACAAGATCGCGTAGATCTTGCGGCGCTTCAATGGTAATTTGATGTATTTTATTGAAAGGAACCCAAAAGTATTTTCCGTTGATAAATACTTCACATACTGGCCCAAGGCGCGAGTCACCATCGGCAATCCAAGCAGCAGCTGATCCATCAATGGTAAATGCGCATGCCGGTGCATCATTAAATGCCTGCTGCAAAAATTTTTCGGCCGCATCCAGTTGATGGTGCGCACGCGCAACGAGTGATTCTGCTAACAAAATTTCCCAGTCATCCGGGCTAGAAATATGTTGAGGGTTGACCAACCCTTGAAAAACCTGTTCTCTGGCAGTTTCGGCTTGAATCAGGGCACGATAGCTCTGTGCCATAGCAGCAGCTTTGGTATCAAGCTGCGCTGCTGTTTGTAATTGTTGTAATGCTTTATTCCACTGCCCATTTACCATTAATAATTGAGCCAAATGAATTCGATATTCAACTTTTCCGGGATGGTTGCGAATATCTGCATACAATTGTTCAATTTGCACTGCGATTGCTATGTCATGTGAGTGAGTTTTTTTGACCGCTGTTGCTTGCATTCCGTTATTCCTTGGCTTTTTCTGGGAGATTTTTAATGCTTATTAAGGTTTACTTTTCTAATTCTGAAAGGTCGTTGGCATATTTTTTCACAATATTTTCAAGTTCTATGCTGTGATAAAAGTCAATGCATTTCATTATTGTGAGATTTGATTCTGAATTGCTTTTGTATTCTTTTTTTAAGTATTGTCGTCCCAGCAGCGCTGCTTCTGTGTGAGCCTCCAGAGGGAAATCTCCAAGTTCTAGGTACCCACGAGCGGCAGCAGCAGCATCAGCCCTGACTTCTGTTTCTTGAAAACCATCAGATATACATGTGCTTAATGCATAGTTTTTAAAATATTCATTTGCAGAGTATTGTTTTGTTTCTTGGGCTAGCGCAGAGATAGAAAAAACAAAAAATAATAGCTTTATTATTTTAAAATCCATATCGATGCCTCTTGAGCTTCTGGAAAATAACAATGATCAGAACATGTTTGTCCATCCCAAAGTGTTGCGTGTCCTGTAGCATCGCTCCAGCTTACATTGAATATTAAAATGCCTTGCAGTCCGGAAAAATCTTGTGGTTTTGGATTTTTTATGACCTTATCAGGCTTTCCAAGTGAATGATTAATATAGGTTAATAGATCTTTCACTCTGAATATGTACCATTTATTGTCTGCCCCAGATACGGTTTTCCAGCTTCCACGAGGAATGTTCATGCCAGAATAATTTAATGCATAACTCATTCTCAAAGCACATGCATTTGTAAATCCTAAATTTGGATCGCTAACTCCAAGATCAATATTTTGTTTTACTTTCCCCCCAATTTTATTTCCGACACTGGTCACCTTGCCATCAGCATAAATACTTTTAAAGTTTCCCCATATCGAAAGAAATTTTGGTCTAGGGACGCTCATAATAGAATTCCTTTAGCAAACTCAGAAAAACAGTTGCCTGCGGACAGGCAACTGACAGGCAAATTAAGCGGCCTTGTTTTGTTTTACATCCCAGGCGCCGGTAACTGCTGCGCCCATAGAGCCGTTGGCATTTTGTTCTTTTACTTCCACTTTGATTGTGGAGTAAGAGAGACCAACTTCTTCCATTACACGTGGGCTGCTTGAGTCGCCAGTAGGGCGAACGTGAGTGATTAGCACGTCAGTCATTACAACTTTCATGTACTCTTGTTGACCATCACCTACTTTGCAGCAAGACAGTTCCACGCTTGGAACGTGTTTACCGCTAGCGCAGTATTTCATTAGGTTAGGTGTGGATTTATCAATGTAGTGAGTAAATACCAGTTCACTAAAGTGAGCCTTACCAACACCGCCACCACCGCCTGTATTGGCGGAAGAGGATTGAGATACTGCGTAGCCCCAATTTAAAACGTCAATCTGGCCCGCGTGTTTGGAATCTTTTGATTCGCCAGCAATGCCTTCAATTTTGATAAAAAAATCCTGTAGGGATTCATGTGCAGACATAGTCATTCTTCCTTAGTTAATACAACATCATAAATACATACCACCTTACATGGTGATACCTGGTTTATTAAGATCCCGCCATATTTCAACAGCAGGATCTTAATATTTATTGACCGCCCGATTTTACCGATGGCAATTTAGATACCAGTCGTAATGAAACGGTCAGTCCCTCCAATTGATAGTGAGGGCGCAAGAAAAATTTTGATGTGTAGTGGCCTGGATTTCCTTCCACTTCTTCTACGTATACTTCCGCAGCTGCTAACGGTTTTAATGCTTTAGTTTGTTGTGATGAGTTGGCAGGATCGCCATCTACATAATTCATGATCCAATCATTCAGCCAACGCTCCATATCTTCACGTTCTTTGAATGATCCTATTTTGTCGCGCACTATGCATTTTAAGTAATGTGCGAATCTGCAGCAGGCAAACAAATAGGGCAGGCGAGCGGCTAGGTTGGCATTTGCTGTTGCATCAGGGTCAAAAAATTCACCGGGTTTTTGTAATGATTGGGCGCCAATAAATGCAGCCACATCAGTGTTTTTGCGATGAATTAATGGCATGAATCCATTTTTTGCTAATTCCGCTTCACGGCGATCGGAAATGGCAATTTCGGTTGGGCATTTCATATCAATGCCGCCGTCATCTGTTGGGAAAGTGTGTGTGGGTAAATTAGGGACTGCGCCACCCGATTCAACACCTCTGATTGATGTGCACCAACCGTATTGCTTAAACGAGTTATTGATATTTACCGCCATTGCATAAGCAGAGTTTGCCCAGCAGTAGCGTGAGTGATCTGCGCCATCAATGCTTTCTTCAAAATCAAATTCGTCAACAGGATTAGTTTTTGCACCATAGGGTGTGCGCGCTAAAAAACGTGGCATGCTAAGCCCTAAATAACGTGAATCGTCTGACTCACGCAGGCTACGCCACGCGGCATATTCAGTATTTTCAAAAATCTTGGTCAGATCACGCGGATTCGCTAATTCCTGCCATGATTCCATTTGCATTACCGCTGGGTCAGCGGCAGAGATGAATGGGCAGTGGGCGGCAGCCGATATTTTTGCCATTTCACCGAGTAATTCAACATCGGGAGGTGAATGATCAAAAGTGTAATCGCCTACTACACAGCCGTAAGGTGATCCGCCGAGTTGATCGTATTCTTGTTCATAGATTTTTTTGAAAATGGGGCTTTGATCCCAGCCCACGCCTTTATGGCGGCGCAGAGTGCGATGAAGCTCCTGTTTGGTAATAGGCATGAAACGAATTTTTAACATTTCATCCGTCTCGGTATTGTTGACTAAATAATGCAGCCCACGCCAAGCGCTTTCTAGTTTCAGAAAGTCGGGGTGATGAATTACAGCATTGATTTGCTCAGATAGGCGTATATCTATTTCAGCAATGATAGATTCAATGGCTTTGTATGCGTCACTATTAATAGTGCCCGACATCGATAGAGCTTGTTGAGCTAATGTTTGCACAGCAAATTGCACTGCTGATTTAGCTTCATCGGTCTTTGGCTTAAATTCTTTTTGTAATAGGCTGGAAAAATCGCTGAAATTAACTTGCGACTCCTGAGTTCTGATAGCTTCGCTCATCTCCATGGGGATGCTCCTGTCGGTGGCCTGGATTACACTGCGTCAGCAGCTTCTAATGTTTCGGTAGTGTTGCTTGGCAGAGCCAGGCTTTTTAGCAGAGTTGGGTCTTGCAGAACTTTACTAATCAGTTCCTCTGCGCCCGTTTTCCCATCCATGTAGGTCAGTAGATTATTTAACTGGGTGCGAGCCTCAAGTAGTTGTGCAAGTGGTGCAATATTTTTTGCAATTGCAGATGGAGAGAAATCGTCCATGCTGTTAAATGTTAAATCTACTGTTAGCTCACCTTCGCCCGTCAATGTGTTGTCTACGCGGAATGCCGCGCGTGGTTTAAGTGCCTTCATTCGATCATCAAAATTGCTGACATCAATTTCAAGAAATTTACGGTCTGCAATTGCTGGCATTTCTTCCTTTTGTTTGCCTGCGAGGTCAGACATTACGCCCATGATGAATGGAATTTGAATCTTTTTTTCGGCGCCGTAAATTTCTACATCGTATTCAATCTGCACACGTGGTGCACGATTGCGTGCGATAAACTTCTGACTGCTTTGACTGTTGCTCATGGTAGCTCCCCTGCAATGCGCAGATGTTGGTTGTTAAAGTTGTGTTCCGGTAACTTGTTCCGCCTGAGCTATAGCATCGGGTGCCAGCTGGCTGAGAATAGTAAAAAAGTCCTGTCCAATCATGTTGCGTGCGCGTTTAATCAGCAGAGGAGCAGGGTTTGATGGATCATTTTTCTCAAGAAATTCGCAGACTTTATCCAGTGTTTTTATTGCATCAGTACGAGATTTGATCTGGCCTGATATGGCGCTGAACTCTTGTTGATTGATTGGTAAGTTTAGAGCGGCAGCATCCTCATCTATCGGTTGTAATTCAATAGGGCTATCACTGTAGTTAATTGGATTGGCCTGGCTCAGAAGGTTTTTCAACTGTCCAAAGTCAGGTGCTTGATCGCTTCCAAACAACAACGAAAGCTGCTGTTCTAGGGCGACGACTTGCATGTGTAATTCTTTGATTGCTAATAATTCACTATTATCTGCTAGAACTTCATTTTGCAATATTTGCAATAGTTGTTCGCGTGTATAGTCTTCGTTATCGACTCTACCACTAAGAATTTTCTCTATTCGACTGATGGAAAGTTTTCCGCTTGCACCTAGTTTAATTTCGCTCGCGCGTAAATCACCTAACAAGCCTGTGTTGGAGTTGAGCTCTGCAATGGCATTTGCGCGAGGGAAGAAGTCTGCTTCTCCATCATAGATGGTGGAGGGAAAAGATTCATTCCAGGAGCGCTCCGTAAGCAAGCGAATTGCATCAATACCTTTAAGTGTTCCTTGAACACCATACTTATGTGTTAGTGCGCGAGTAATAATGCAACACAGACGATAGTCTCTACTTTTATTGAGTAATTCGCATGCCTTGGTTAGTGTTTTAGACCAATCAATAGGTGTGGCAGGAATGATAGTATCGCCATATTGCTGTTCAGCTTTTACGGCTACCATATTTTCCAGTTCTAGAAAATCCGGATCGTAATCAATTTCTATGCCGCGATGCTCGCTGTGAAGTAATTTGTTTTCAAGCGCGTCAAAATAAAAATCAATATTGCTGTAATCCATTTGTTTGTCCTTTAAGCACGGTATTAATTAGTTTCCTTTCAAGCCGCTTTGAGCTACAACAAATTCTGGGCCCCATAGCGGATGAGTGCTTTCAGCCGGTGTCAGTTCAAAAGTTGGATTTAATTGCAGTGCTTTATAGAAAGAATGGCGGCAGAGTGTTACTCGATCAGTAACACAATAAATAAAAGCTAAATATTTTAGTGATTCAATCTGCAGTTCCTTCTCGCCATGCCAAATGCTCGGATCAAGGAATGAGCTTTCCGCTACGCCATATTCGCCATTTTGAAAGCTGGATTTTCCCGCTTGTACCTTCATCTGTGACGGGGTGAGTTCTATAGGCTTCTGTGGTGTAGTGTTACAGCCACTTATTAAGAGGCCTGATATTGTGATAATGGCGAATAAATTATTTTTTAAACATGTAGTTAACTGCATTGCTTTCATGGCTTCCGTATCTTGATAAATTTATTGAAAATGATGTTCGAGCGTTTCCGATGCTGGATCTTCTGCACCTATTTTGATGGTTTTTGTGGCATAGCTTGGATGGCGAATCTCAATAATGTGATCGCCAGGTGTTAACGTAATTTGACGTAATGGTGGAGTTACCCCCTTCATTTTTCCATCTAAATAGATCTCACCCCAAGGTATTACTTTAATATTCAGTGTTCTATCTTTTGTGATAGGTTGAGCGGTACTATCTTTTGAGTTTTCTTGTGGTTGAGACTTTTGCTCACTATTTTCTTGCGCTTCGGTCTGCGCAGCTGTTTGTTCACTTTTTTTATCTTCTGCTTCTATGGATTCATTATTGTTTGTTTCTTTTTTAGCGCTAACAGGGTTAGTTTTTGGGTCAGTAAAATTGTGATAAATGACTGGTTTATCACCCTGTTCAAAATGTATGGTGCGGATTTCGGTTGCTAAACCTGGGTTACGTAATTCAATGGTATAGTTGCCTGGCGCGAGCAATATTTCGCGAAGCGGTGGGCTCACACCGTAGCGTTGGTTGTCTATCCAAATTTCACCCCAAGGAACTAGAGTGACTTTTATTGAACTCATTTGAACGGCTTGAGCTGCGCTCTCTACAGTTTTCACCTTGCTGGGAGCAATGGAATTTGATGTTATTGGTGTGTTATTATCCTTAGGTTGCGCATTATTTTGTGTGGAAATATTTTCGGACTCATCAATGGTTTTCTGTGCTGGTGAGTTTTCACGCACGGCAGAAATTTCTTCTGATTTATTTTGGTTTGCTTCGCCTGCTTCCATAATGATTGGAGATTCTTGTTGCCCGGCAATACTTGAGGGGGGCGTTGTTAAATAATTGTTTTCGATAGCATGTTCAGCAATGTTTTGATTATGTAATAAGTCATAGTTTTTTACTTGCGACAGCGCAATAGCCGCTTCGACTGATGTTTCATCTTGTTGTAATTCTTCGATAGCTTGTCTGCTTGTTTTTTCGTCGTTAGAATTGCTGTCGGTGACAACAAAAGCTACTGCTAAAATAATGCCAGCCAATGCAGACAACACAATTACTAGCGGAAGTGCAATAAGGCGCCTTTCCATCGGGGCAGAATTCTGCTGAGTTGTTCTTGTACCCCTCTTATTCTTGAGAATCTGATCTTCTGCATTTTGCGCATTATTTGTAGTTACTTTTTTCAGTCCATCTTTATTGGAGTTTGTAATCTGCGTGTTTTCAATTAGATCTTTTACATCGGCAAAAGTACTTATAGAAGTATCTTTCTTGGGCGACACATGGTCTTGTAGTATGTTGTCGTTAACCCGACTATTTGTGGCGGGCGATTGCAGTGATTGAAGGAGCTTTTCCTTAAAAACACTTATTTCATCCTCTGAGAGAATAAGGGTGATTTCGTCATCTTTATGTAGATGATTGGCGTTACCTTTTTGGTTTTTTGCATTTTCTTGTGCTAGCTCAACGAGGGGGGTATTGCCAGTTAATGAGGTGTGTATAGTTAATGCGTCTCGAAAATCAGCAACAGATTGAAATCTATCGCATGGACGTAATGCTAGTGCTTTATTTATCGCTGATAAAAAGCTCTCACTGTATTGTGGATAATCACTAATGTTTAGAAGTTTGAGTGAATCGCGCATCATTCGTGACACTGATGCAGCGGGTGCTGAACCAGTAATCGCAAAATGCAGTACGGCACCGAGTGCGTATATGTCTGTCCATGGCCCCTGTTCGTTAGCTGTGTCTTCCGTGTACTGTTCTATCGGGGCATAGCCAGGTTTTACGACAACAGTAAGAGCACTTTGCATTCCGGCAATTACACGTCTTGCAGAACCTAAATCTAATAGTACAGGTTGGCCATTATCTTGAATAACAATGTTATCGGGCGCTATATCGCGATGATAAATATGATTGGTATGAAGCAGTTCTATGGCATCGAGCACCGGACCTAGAATGCATTTTAACCAGCGTTCTGAGCACAAGTTGCGCGACGTTTTTAACAGGTTGCGCAATGTTTTGCCTGAGTAGTGCGGCATTACCATATAAGCTGTGCCGTTGGCTTCCCAAAAGCGCAATATTTCCACAAGGGCAGGGTGTTTAAACTGCGCTAGTAGCCTTGCTTCGTCAATAAAGCCTTGCATACCTGCGGCAAAGGTTTGTTGATGACGCACTGAACGTAGATTAATGTGCGATGACGCCTGCCGATTTGCAATAGCAGCGGGCATATACTCTTTAATGGCTACATTTCGCTGTAGCAGGGTGTCATCAGCTGAATAAACAATCCCAAATCCACCTTCACCAATGATTCCAGTGACAACAAATTCTTTTAACTTTGCACCTGTAGCAAGGGCTGACGCGGAGTAGTTTCCTCTTTCGCTGGAGGTAGGTTGTTTTGTTGGAGGTGTTGCAGTTGCATTGGCGTCCATGCAGATTCCGCTATGAGTAGTGAGAGGTGTGTATTGGTTAATGCGGGATGTACTTCACAAATTAATTTGCAAGTTTAGTAACTGCATCCCTTTAATTTACAGGGGGCGATTCTATTTACAAATCAAATTTATCTTTGTGATGCAGATCTACATTTTTGATTTGTGATGTAAAAAAATATCGTTATGATGGCGCCACTTTTCATGAGTCACATTATCAATAGTGTGTTAATTACTTACAGAAATTATTTTCTGCAACTATATGGATATAGATTTCATGTTGTACTCTTCAAGATTAATGGTTAAGGCTATTTCTTATAATGGCGCATCAATAAACAGTGGCGGTGTGCTTTGTGATTTTGGTGCTGGTGAGCGTATTTCCATTGGTAGAGGCTCTGCTAATCATCTTGTGCTCGAAGATCCTTCCCGTTTAATTTCTCGTGTTCAGGCGCATCTTGCTTATAGAGATGGCTCATCAGCAACTATTAATAATGTAAGCAGTTCGACTGGTATATTTATTGGTGCCACCGAATTGCAACCTGGTTTTTCAGCTGTTGTTAGTCTTACCGATACCCTGATGATTGGCGCTTACATACTAAAATTGGAGCCAGTAAAAACATCGTCTGTTAATGCGTCTGTTATAGGATCAGCGGAATCAAGTTACAAATTTCCTGATTCGACAAGTATTATCCCTGATGACTTCGATTTTTTTTCAGCTGAGAAATCTTTAGAAAATGTCGTTTCTAGCAATGCGTCATTGGAATCCATTAATGATGAAAATGAAAATAATTTGCTACTCGGTAATTTAAGTGAATTGGGATTGCATGAAGATTTACTTAATTTTGGTGATGGCGTTTTAGATGACAGATTATTGAAAAAAGAGGAATCGGATCCTTTAGCTTTATTGGCTTCTGGTGCCGCAGCGAATTCTTCGGAAACTTATAATCTTGATGAGGGGATTGAAGTTGGCTCTTTATTTGTAGTTCCTCGTGTAGCTCGTTCAAGCGACTCTGTTTATCAATCATCCGCAAAAATGGAATCTGGGTCTGATATTTTTGTTCCAGTTCACGATCACCGCGCAACACAGATACCTGTTGATAAACTAGCGGTTGAAGCACTTAATCCAAGTGTTGGTTTGCCCGATGAACATCGTCATGCTTTAGCTCGTGGGTTGCAAATAGAACCAAATAAACTACCTGAATTGACAACGGATTTTTTTGAGAAGTTAGGCGGTATATTGCTTCATTTAACCGCTGGCGCGGTCAATATGATGCACGAGCGAGCACAAATTAAGCATGAGATGCGCGCTGACGTAACTATTATTGCTTCCTCTGGTAATAATCCATTGAAATTTGCACCTGATGCTCAATCGGCACTGGTACATCTACTTGGCGAACGAGTTCCCGGTTTTATGCATTCGGTCGAGGCTATTGATGATGCTTTTGACGATCTTTTGGCGCATCAAATTGGGATGATGTCTGGTGCAAGAGCGGCTGTTTATGATGTTGTAAAGGATTTTAGCCCTGAAAAAATTCACAAATACATGGTCAATAAAAATTTCATTGATTCATTTTTGCCGATGTCAAAAAAATCCAAGCTCTGGGAATTGTACGAAACACATTACTCGGACGTGGCCGGTAATGCCAAGGAGGATTTTGAATTGCGTTTTCAACAAGCGTTTTCACAAGCCTATGAGCAGGAAATCGACAGGATGTGTGAAGCTCGGGAGCGTGCATGAGTTCTTATTTAGCAACATCAGGTATGAGAATAGAGTTTGCCACCCTCTCTCGGCAGGGGGCGCGTGACTATAACGAAGATGCTTGTGGTTATTGGATGTCAGAAGACGGAGCTTGTTTTGTTGTGGCTGATGGCGCAGGTGGCCACGGAGGTGGTGATGTTGCATCGGAAACTGCAGTAAAAACATTTTTAATGGGATTTTCAGCTCAACCTAGCATTAACAAAAATCATGTCGACCAATTGCTGCATCAGGCTGATTCGGCTATTCGTTATGGTCAAACCCTAGCTAATCAATTAAAAAAAATGAGCACTACTGTTGCCTGTCTCTTTTTAAATGATGATGCAGGTTTGGCGCAGTGGATTCATCTTGGTGATACACGTATTTATTTAATAAGGCGACGTAGCTGTACGCTTTTAACTAAAGATCATAGTTTGCTACAACGCTTTATTGATTCCCCTGCGATGAGTGAGGGTTTGGTTCAAGGCAGTATTGCAAGAAATATTCTCTATGCTGCTTTAGGTACCGGCGAAGAGGTTTACTTTGAATCGCTCGACGAACCATTTTCTCTTCATGAAGGTGATGCGTTTTTATTGTGTTCAGATGGTTTTTGGGAAGGGGTGGGTGCTGATGCAATGGTGTCTTCCTTGGGGTTGGCTGGTTCCGCTGAAGAGTGGTTAATTAGAATGGAACAATTGGTGCTAGATAGAAACTCTGCGACGCAAGACAATTATAGTGCATTGGCAGTCTGGGTTGGCAGCCCAAACGATATAACGCTCAGTTTGGGATCTGGTGATATTTCCAAACTCCCTATGGATATAGTTTGACATGGCAGCAATAAGCTATAGCTTAATTACGGCTTTCAACAATAGAGTAGTTAGGCTTTGCAATAAGTCTAGTTTCCATTTTTTATTGTTTATAAAATGTGTTTTTTTAATATCACTTTTGGCGATTGTTTCCTGTTCTAGTACCACTGCTAAAAAAAATAAAATATCGTTAACGTTGGTTGCGTCACCCGATTTAAATCCGGATATTAATGGCCGTGCTTCACCGCTAGTGCTAATTATTTATCAACTAAAAAGTTCTTCTGCGTTTAAAAAGGCGGACTATGTTTCGCTGATTGAAAATGGTAAATCCGTGCTAAGTGAAGATCTCACTGCAATTAACTTTATTACGGTTCGGCCCGGTCAAACTATTGAGCTTAACTATGTCATTGCTGAGGCTGAGGTTGCCTTTGGCATTGTGGCTGGCTATAGAGTTACTGACAGTAGTACTTGGCAACTTGTATACGACTATCCACGATCCAAGGAAGGTTTTTTTTCCAAGTTAAATGGGGCCGTTGTATATTCTCATAGGGTGGTGCTCAGAAGAAATAGTATTCACTTAGAGCCTCTACCTGCAAAACATTAATGGGAGTTTTTGTTTTATGGATACTTACAAAAAGGTTGTTTGGTCTGAGGGAATGTTTTTACGACCACAACATTTCCAGCAGCAAGAACGACATATAGAGGCGATGCGTCATCAGCGAGCACAAGCGCCTGCACATTACTTTTGGGGGTTTAGACGGCTGCAGTTAGATACATCATCTCTGGCTCTTGGTGTTATTGCGATTTTAGATGCTGAAGGTGTATTTCCAGATGGTACGCCATTTAGTTTTTCTTCTGCTAGTGATGCACCTAAGCCGCTTGCGGTGAAAGAGGGTGTTGCTGATCAAGTTGTTTATCTCGCTTTACCAATACACAATAATCAAACTGAATTGATCATCTTTGATGCGGATGAGGCAGGGCTTGCCCGTTATTCAGTAGAAGATGTTTTAACAGACGATATCAATTCTGTGGGCGGCGAAGCTGCAGAATTGCAATTGGCTAAGCCTCGCTTAAGGTTATTGTTGCAAGCTGAATTGACAGACTCATGGGTTGCTTTGGGGCTTGTGCGCATTTTAGATAGACGCACTGATAGGCAGTTGCTATTAGATCATCATTATATTCCTGCCTTAATTTCTAGCTCTGCATCAAGCGGTTTGACATCCTTGTTAAACGAAGTGCTTGGCTTGGTAAAACAGCGCGCTGATGTATTGAGTACACGTATTAGTCAGCCTGGCCGAGGCGGTGTTTCCGAGGTGGGTGAGTTCTTGATGTTGCAATTACTGAATCGGAGTGAGCCGCAATTAACACATTTATTGCAAAGTCAGGGGGGAACCCCTGAAGAGGCTTACAAAATGTTGGTTGCGCTTTGCGGTGAGTTAGCGACCTTTGCAAGTGATAACAAGCGCACTGGGGATTTACCCCTATATTTTCATGATGATCTTGATAGATCTTTTGTTCCTTTGGTGCAAATACTCAGACGTTATTTGTCTACTGTATTGGAACAAAATGCGATTGAGATTCAGCTGGTAGAAAAAAACTATGGTGTGCGCATTGGTCAGGTAGTTGATCGTGATCTATTCACCTCCAGTCAGTTTGTTTTAGCTGTTCATGCAAGCGTCCCTCCTGATTTACTGAAACAAAGTTTTCCTAAGCAAATAAAAATTGGGTCTGTTGATAAAATTAGGGATTTGGTCAATTTGCAGTTGCCGGGTATTTTATTGAGTGCGCTGCCTATAGCGCCACGCCAAATTCCCTATCATACAGGGACGCACTATTTTGAATTGGATACTAGTTCGGATATGTGGGCCGCATTTAAGGCTACAGGTACTATTGCTATGCATGTGGCGGGTGATTTTCCCGATTTACAAATGCAATGCTGGGCAATACGTAGATAATCCAACGATTATAGGGAACGATTATGCTCGATATTGATTCATTCGGAGTTAACACGTCTAGGACCTTTGTGGTGCCAAATCCCGGAGGGCGATCAAAGGTAGCAACTGAAGCACCTGTACTAAATTCATTTTTTAATGAGTCTGATGAGGTGTTTTCAGGAAGTAATCCGCTTTTGGCGGTAGCTAATCCGATTCTAAATATGATTTATCAAGTGCGCACTTTGGTGCACAATCCTGACCCTTCCCAGCTGCGTAATTACTTAATTGAAGAAATTAAAAAATTTGAAGCGAGAGCAAAGGCTGAAGCTATATTACCTGAACATATTACTGCTGCGCGGTATTGTTTATGCACTGTGATCGATGAGACGGCTGCTCAAACTCCTTGGGGTGGAGGTGGTGTATGGCCTCGCTACAGTTTGTTGGTGACGTTTCACAATGAGACATGGGGTGGTGAAAAGTTCTTCCAAATTTTGGCTAGGGTATCGCAGACGCCTGCATTGCATCGCGATCTTATCGAACTAATGTTTTTTTGTATCTCTCTCGGCTTTGAAGGGCGATATAAAATAGTACCCAACGGCAATTCCCAATTAGAACTATTACGCCGGCGCTTAGCAGACATGCTTGCTGATCTTAAGGGTGAAAAAATTAAAGCCTTATCCTCTCACTGGATGGGGTATGCAAAACCGCGTACTGCTATATGGACAGTGTTGCCGGTGTGGGTGTCAGCGCTATTTTGTGTGATTGTGGGCGCGGTTTTGTTTATCTATTTTGCACTTAAGTTATCGGTTTATTCTGACTCTTTATTTGCTCAAATTGTTGCTTTGCCTATACCTAAAGTAGTTGCTGCACCAGTGGCTCAGGCTGACAATCCAATATCACTAATGCTTCAGGAGGAAGTTAGGCAGCAGTTGGTGAGGGTAAATGAGTCTGCGGGAGCCGCTGTGGTTACTCTTATGGGGGACGGTTTGTTTGAGTCGGGCAGCGCTACTATTAGTGCAAGTTATTTGAAGGTGATTAATAAAATTGCTGATGCTGTTAACCGTTATGGTAAGGGCGCTTTGATTTCTGGTCATACGGATAATGTTCCTATTCGCACTGCACGATTTCCTTCTAATTGGCATTTATCGGTGGACCGTGCAGGAAGTGTTGCGCGACAGTTACAAACAAGCCTTCTTGGCGATCGCCTAATTGAAGTGCAAGGACTGGGTGATGCTGAACCTCTTGCTGAAAACAATACAAAAGAGGGGCGGTCATTGAATCGTCGGGTTGAAATAAAAATAGTGCTTGCCTCTTCAAAATACTAAAAGGAATTTGTTCTCGTGATTCGTAAAATCATTCATTTTTTATCTCACCCTGTACTGTGGAAGCTAATCGCAGCACTCTTGCTTATCTGCGCCATCTGGTTTGTAGGCCCATTGTTTGCGTTTGCAGAATGGAGGCCATTGGAGGCCATTAGTCATCGTGTTTTACTGATTTCGTTTTTACTTACGTATTTTTTAATTAAAAAATTAGTTTCTGTCTGGCGCGTACATAGAATTAATGACAAGTTTCTTGATGCCTTGGCCGGTAAGGGATTGTCTGAATCGAAAAATGCGCCAGCAATAGATGAGTTGAGCCGTAATTTTTCCAATGCTATGGGGCGTTTAAAAGTTACGACTAATGATGTACGTAGCGGTTTTTTCTCCGGTTTACGAAAAAAGTTTGTTTACCAGTTTCCTTGGTATGTTTTTATTGGAGCCCCGGGTTCAGGAAAAACCACAGCGTTAATCAATAGCGGCTTGCAATTCCCATTGGCCGAAGTTGTGGGGCGAGAACCTGTAAAGGGTGTGGGCGGCACGCGTAATTGTGACTGGTGGTTCACTGATGATGCTGTGTTTATCGATACGGCAGGTCGTTACATTACACATGAAAGCCACAGTGAAAATGATAAAGATGAATGGCTTGGATTTTTGGGGTTGTTGAAAAAATTTCGACCAAGACAACCTTTAAATGGCGCTGTGTTAACCATTGCAATGAGTGATCTTTTGGCTGGTAGTGAACAGTCACGTGATAGGCACGCGGCCATTATTAAGGCGCGCTTGAATGAGCTAGGAAAGTCTTTAGGTATTAGTTTCCCCGTGTATATTCTGATCACCAAAACTGATCTATTAGGTGGTTTTGGCGACTATTTTTCTGATTTTTCTAAAGAGGAGCGGGAACAGGTATTGGGATTTACCTTCCCCTTTCAGGCTAATCATGGATCTGCAGAGAGCGGGGTGAATGAGCTAATTCGTAAGGAGTTGGGGCTGATTGCTCGGCGTTTATTCGATGGAATGCCCGATATTATGCTGCGCGAGGCTGACTTTTCGCGTCGAGCGCAAGCTTATGCATTCCCACAAAATTTTTCTAATTGTCTTCCATTAATAGGCGATATGGTAGATAAGATTTTCTTGGGTGGCGATTGCTCTGGGGCTTTAGTTCGAGGTATTTATTTTACTAGCGGCACTCAAGAGGGAACACCTTTTGACCGGGTGTTGAGTGCGCTGGGGCGTCGTTTCGGTGTTAGTTCGAGTATAAATATTAATAAAAAAGGTAGCGGTGGGCGCAGCTTTTTCTTAAAAGATCTGGTTACCAAGGTGATTCTTCCTGAGGCGCATTTGGCGGGTAAAAATCGTCGTGAGGAAAAAAAGGAATTGTGGCTTGGCCTGGGGGCACACAGTCTCATTCTGCTTATTTTTTTGACTTTTTGTGTGTTTTTGGCGGGAAGCTATTATAGAAACGTTGATTATTTACAGGGTGTCGAAGTAAGAAACAAGGCTGCATCCAAAGAATTTATAGACTTATCCAATTCCGGTGTGGTCGATTTTGTTCGATATCTTCCCGCGCTTAATGAACTTTGTTGTATCGCAGCTGGAGCTGATTTTCTGGCAGGTGATCCACCACTTGAAATGACCTTTGGTTTATATCAAGGATTGAAAGTTGATACTGCAACTCGGTATACCTATGATCGCGCTTTGCGAAGTAAATTGCTGCCGGTAGTAGCACAACGATTAGAGCTGTTGCTTAATGCTTCAACGGGGCGCGACTTGGATTCTACTTACCAGGCATTAAAAGCTTATTTAATGCTTAATCAGGCGGAGCATTATAATGGTAAGCAGTTGCTGAAATTTGTTGAGGCAGATTTCAAACAGCATTTTTCTCAAAATGTTTCTCGTGAACAGCAAGCGGCTATGTTGTTTCACTTGCGTAACTTGTTTTCTCAGCAAGAACTGATTTCTCCGTTTGCATTAAGTGAAGCATTGGTTCAAGACAAGCGTAGAGTATTAAGTGGTTTTTCTTTTGTGGAGAGAGCTTATCAAACGATTAAGGCTCGCCTAATGAGAGACAACGTGGTTGATTTTTCTTTTTCAAGTGGTAGCGGTGCAAAAGGCAATTTTGTATTCCAGCGTAGTAGTGGAAAATTACTAAGCGATGGTATTCCTGGGTTTTTTACTCGTGCTGGCTATCGCGAAGTGTTTTTGCCAAGGTTAGAGACTGAGCTTGCAGGAATTGCTACAGAGGAGTCTTGGGTGCTGGAGTCCTTTTCATCGGCTGGTTTAAAAGGTATGGAGGCTTTAAATCAAGCGGATGCAGCGCGCGCTATAAACCGCTTGTATTTACAGGAGTATGCGGCTGTTTGGGAAAGTTATCTTGGCGACCTGCGCCTTGCTGAGACTCGTTCCATGTCTGAATCTATCGATATTGCACGAATTTTATCTGCTGCGGACTCGCCATTAATTAAACTATTAAATGCGGCTGCACAGGAACTAAATCTTACAGAGCGATTGTCTGACCAATCTGGTGCGGTAGTTGATCAGTTGGCAAAACGTGTCACTGCTAGAGTGTCAGGTTTGAATAGTCATGTTGAGGGTTTATCTCTGGCTGCGTTAATGGATGATGAGCTTGATGAAATAGTTGGCGTTCGTTTCAAAGAGTTGATTGAATTTAGTCTTGGAGCTAACAAAGAGGCCGAGGCAAATGCACTGCTGAAATTATTTAATGATTTATATGTGAATCTTTCTAATATTGATTTTTCTATCCGCAGTGGCGTAAGGGCGTTAGATCAACAAGACACCGTTGCAAAAATCCGTTCAGAGGCAGCACGTTATCCTGTACCTATTCGCACAGTTCTGGAAGGGTTGACCGATGAAGGGAGGCGGCAAGCTGATGGAGGGATTAGGGGGGCCTTAAGTGCTGAGCTGGAAAGCTCGGTGGGTGAATTCTGTCGCGTTGCTATACGAGGGCGTTATCCTTTTGATCGCAATTCAAAACGTGATGCTACCTATGCCGATTTTTCCAAAATTTTTTCCCCGGGCGGAATGATGGATAGCTTTTTTAATACACATTTAAAACTGATCACTGATGTCAGTGGTAGGGTGTGGACTTTGCGGAAAGCCGATAATGGTCAGTTGCCCATTAAATCGTTTCAGCAAGCGGCGAAAATTCGCGATGTGTTTTTTGCCTCTGGCTCCTCAATGCCTGCATTAAATTTTGAGTTCAAAGTGCTGGAAATGGACGCGGCGATTAGTCAACTTTCCGTCGACTTTGATGGTCAGTTATTTCAATATGCACATGGGCCACAAATTCCACGAGCTGTTTCTTGGCCTGGCCCATTGGGGAGCAATCAGATACGAATCGAATTGAGTAGTGCAGAAGCCAATCGAAAGTCTTTGGTCGTAAATGGCCCTTGGGCATTGATGCGTTTGTTTGATTCGGGGGAGCGTCGTCGTTTACAGCCGGAAAAGTTTATCTCCACCCTGTTTATTCAAGGATATAAGGTGGTGCTTGAAATTACTTCCAGTAGCGTTAACAACCCATTTTATTTGGCGGAGTTGAGCGATTTTTCGTGTCCGGTGCGATTAAATTAGTATGAGTGATGCTATACCTCGGTTCAATTATGGTTTTTATGGGAAAATCCCCAGCGCTGGCGATTTTGTTTCGCGGGATATTCCCTACGGTTATGTGCAGTATTTTGATGATTGGTTTAGTGCGGGTATGGTTGGCTTATTTTCCGACCATCAGGATTGGTTAAATAATTATTTAACTGCACCGGTCTGGAATTTTGTCATTTGCCCCGGAGTATGGGGGGAGGAATATCTGTACGGTGCTGTCATGCCGAGTGTTGATTCGGTGGGTAGGTATTTTCCTTTTGCTGCTATTTTGCGCGGTGATTCTTTGGTTGATCTTGTGTCTGTATCAGATCTGCATTTATTGGCAAGTAACCTTCCGATCTTATTGCAAGGGAATTTTCTACCCGATGAGATATGTGCTTTTCTTGCTGAGCATGTCAAATCTGAAATGCCTGTATCAGGTGTATTGGCCGCACTTGATTTGATTGAATCTGACGCGGACGAAAGTTATTGGTGGTGTGCTGATACTGGGTTGGATATGCATACCGCCATTGAGCATCATGGCCCTCTTAATTATCAGCTTTTCAAACGGTTATTTTTGGAGTTTTAATCGCTATTAGGTTAAAAACAATAGCGATATATATCCTTCTTTTGTGAGTGAGTATTAGTGCGACCACTCTTCCTCTAGCACTTCTGCTTTGCCATTTTCTAATTTCACTTCTTTTTTCAGTGTTTTTTGATGTATCTGCGTTGAGTAAAACTCATAGATAATAACCCCATCGCCCTGATCGCTTTCGATAATACGATCTACAGTGAAATCAGGTGCTGTTTCAAATAGTGCATCAACTACAGATCTTGGGGTGGTGTTGAGGCTGAGGTCCCGTTGAATTTCAACGATGCGCCACTCTTCTTTGTCTAGCAGTAAATCAAATTCAATTTCTTTTCCGTCGGGTAAAGTGCCTTCTATGTCCATGTAATTATTGCCGTTCTTGCTTTCGGTTTCTGCTTCTTTGATTTCGAACCCTGGATAGCGCTCGGCCAGCATTTTGATGATGGCAGGTGGGATTTCAGCGACGGTTATTTCTTTTTTTTCATATAGATCGGCGCCTATCTTAGGCGGATTTTCTGCAACAGCATCAAGCGCGATCGTAAAGCAAATTGCTATCGTGGTCAGTGTAAATAGTTTGGTCATTTTTATTTATTCTCTCTGGTTAATTTGTTGTTGCGTTTTAAAGCAACAACGACATAGCTGCTTCCATTTCTTCACTTAAATTTTCTGACTCTGCAATCTGCATATCCGGGTCGAGACCCAAGCGCTCAAAAGCTGTTACTTTGGTGCAATCTATTTTGGCCATGGGGGAATCTGTGCCGAGATAACTTTGCAGCATGGCTACGGTAACGACATCGCTATAGTCCGCTTTGGAGCTTTGACGAGTGAAATTGATATGCTGGGTCGGGATGTAAGCCAGTTCTTCAGGGAATCCCCATGTTTTTAAAATGAGATCGCCAATGGGCCCGTGTAGTTGGTCGATGACGGCGTCGAGGGTGAAGCTGTCCTGAAGCAATGCAGGGTGATCTTCTGCGTAGGTGAGAATGGGAAGTACGCCAATTTTATGGATGAGACCGGCGAGGGTCGCTTGGTCTGGCCGCAAGTTGGTGTAGTGTTTGCACAATACATGGCTGATTCCCGCGACCTCACTGGAGCGACTCCAGACTTCACGCATACGCATGTCGACCAGGTCGGAAGTGGCTTGAAACATTTGTTCCATCGCCAGACCGGTGGCGATATTGCAGGTGTATTGAATGCCGAGGCGCATGAGTGCAGTGCGCAAATCTTCAATAGCGCGGCTGGCGCGCAAAAGGGGGCTGTTGGCGACACGGATAATTCGGGCGCTCAAAGCTGCATCACCACCGATCACTCCATTTAGTGTCTCGATACTAGCATCCGGGTCGTCAGCGACTTCCCGCACCTTTAGTGCAACTTCGGGGAGGGTAGGTAAAACAAGCCGGTCGTTGTTGATTGCGGTGATAATTTCAGTGCGAACTTTTTCAGCAATGGGGTTCATGCGTGATCCTATAGCAGCGTTTATTCAATGATGTCATCTGCTGTAGGTATAGCATAGGGAAGCGGTAGTTGACTGAAAATTTCCCCGCTGTTTTCCAGCGTTACCTGATCTAATTGCTCATCCAATAAAGAAGCGAGAATCTCAATTTGGCCTTCGGCGGCGAAAGCAGCGGCAACAAGGTGCCCACAGGCCTGCCGGGTTGTGGCGTTGATAAGTGCGCTGCCGGGCGTTGGGAGCTGGGTACTACTCAGGGTAAAACGGTACATATGACGTTTTAGTTTGCCGCGATAATGCAAGCGCGCCACGATTTCCTGACCGGTATAACAGCCCTTGCGGAAATTAATGCCGTTAACGAGTTGGTAGTTGATTTCCTGTGGGGTAAAAAGCTCGATGGTTTCGGGATAAATATCTGCAATTCCAGCACGAATATTTTGTAATTCCCACCCATTGATGTCGCCGGAAAGCGTGTGGTTGGCTAGTTGTTGTTCAAAGATGTTTATTTCGCTAGTCTTGACCCAGCATTCATAGCGATTCTCGCTCAGTTGAATCAGAAAATTTCCCTCCTGCTCGATCCAACCATCATTCTCTGCCGGCAACTTTTTAAAAATGGCCTCAACCGTTTGCTTGGCTGTATCGCCATAAATTCCATAAAGGCTATAGCCGCTGTCATCGCGCAACTTGGCTTTGGAAAACACGATGTATTTACCGAGCGAGATTTTGGCCTTTTCCAGCATAGATGCGGGAATACGCAGGGCGATGGTTTCTGCATCTATTTGCAGGGCGCGGAAGCTGAGCAGGATGCGCCCTTTAGGATTGCACTGTGCGCCTATGCGGGTGATGGGAGCGCATAACTCGCGCAGATCACATGTGACCTGACCTTGTAAGAACTTACTGGCATCTGGTCCTTTGACCAGCAGTAATCGAGTTTGGTTAAGGGACACCCGGTAAGTGGAATGGTTGGTGGTGATGCTGGCGTGGGTCATGACGATCAAATACCGCTAAAGTGTGTGATTCTCTGTATGGTGTAAATGACAAAACCTAAATTTATCAAGGTGATGCTCACTGCATCATACCGTTTTTGACGATCTGCTGCGTATTGGTGAGTGCATAGTTCTACGGAGAGTTCGCTCATAGGTTGCGGCTCGTTTATAATCGCTGCCTGTCGAATCATCGAAATAGGTAGTAGCGTGGATATCAGTCGTTTGTTTTGGGGTAGTCGGCGCGGAATGTTAGAGTTGGATTTGGTGCTGATGCCGTTTTTGGAAAATGTCTATCCGACCTTGGAGCAGGCAGATAAAGAGCGTTACTGGTTGTTATTGGAAGAGCAGGATCAGGATTTATTTGCCTGGTTTATGCGCAGGAATGATCCTGCCGACCCTGAACTACAACGGATTGTAGGTATTATTCGTGCAAATACCGGTCTTCAAAAAAGCAGTTGATACTAACCTCATCACCGCTGATTCATCTGTATTAAAACCGCTGCCACGATTGGCGGCGGTCTCTATTAATCGCTCCCGTTTAGGCTCTCTGCTTTATTTTTGCAGTTACGGCGCATTCGCCGCCAGTCTGTTGTTGGTGTTTTATCCTTTTATCATTGAGCAGGCTCTCTGGGGGCTGGCTCTGCTGTTGTGTTGGGGTGGAGTCTGGTGGGCATATCACCAAACAAACGGCCATTTTGTAGTGGGTGCGCTCAGCTTTGCTGACAATCATTGGCTGTTAGAGCAGGCCGGACGGTCCAGTCAGTTGAAGCTGGCTGGTGAGGTTTTGTGTTGGTCTTGGTTAATTATTTTGCCCTTGCGCGATATCGAAAGCGGCAAAACCTGCCGCTTGTTATTGTTTAGTGACGCGCTAAGTAAAAATGATAATGCCCGCTTACGCCGCTGGTTGCGTGCTTGTTTGACGCCCAAGGCGTAAGTGAGTGATTAGGCATCTTTGCTGACTATCACATCCTGCCCGGCAAAATTAGTGGGCACCAGAATGGTATCGCGCGCGATAGGCGATTTTTCCGGATAGTCGGGGGAGTAGTGCAAGCCGCGGCTCTCTTTGCGCTCATGAGCCGAGCGAATAATCAACTCCGCCACAGTCGCAAGATTGCGCAGCTCGATCAAATCGCTGCTGACGGTGTAGTTGCTGTAATACTCGGCGATTTCTTTTTGGAGCAGCTTGATGCGATGTGTCGCGCGTTCCAAACGTTTGTGGGTGCGCACAATACCTACGTAATCCCACATAAAACGGCGTAATTCATCCCAGTTATGGGAGATAACAACGTCCTCATCTGAATCTCTTACACGCGACTCATCCCATTGCGGCGATAACTCCGGTGCTTGAATGCTCTCGAGCTTGGCCAAAATGTGCTGTGCGGCCGACTGCGCATAGACAATACATTCGAGTAGGGAATTGCTCGCCATGCGATTGGCGCCGTGCAAACCGGTGAACGAGGTTTCACCGATGGCGTAGAGATGTTGTAAGTCGGTTTGGCCATTTTTATCGACCACAATCCCACCGCAGGTGTAATGCGCTGCAGGTACTACTGGGATGGCCTCCTTGGTAATGTCGATCCCAAACTCCAGGCAGCGCGCTTTTACGGTTGGAAAGTGTTCGCTAATAAACTCTTCGGATTTGTGGCTGATATCCAAGTACACACAGTCGCAACCCAAACGTTTGATTTCATGGTCAATGGCGCGGGCGACTATATCGCGCGGCGCCAACTCTTCGCGCTCATCAAAACGCGGCATAAAACGCTCGCCACTCGGCAAACGCAAATACGCGCCTTCGCCGCGAAGCGCTTCGGTAATCAAAAAGTTTTTCGCCCTTGGGTGATATAAACAGGTGGGGTGGAATTGATTGAATTCCATATTGGCCACCCTGCAACCAGTGCGCCACGCCATGGCGATGCCATCGCCACTGGCGCTGTCCGGGTTGCTGCTATACAAATAAACCTTGCTCGCGCCACCCGTTGCCAGAACGACAACCTTGGCTTGGAATACATGCACTGCATCATTTTTACTGTCTAACACATAGGCGCCACTGCAGCGCAGTTTGCGGGAGTCTGCATCGGCTTGAGAGATCAGGTTGACCGCCACGTGGTGTTCAAAAATATCAATATTGGTTTGTTGCTGAACCTGTTCGATCAGGGTTGAGTGCACCGCTTGGCCGGTGGCATCGGCGCTGTGAATAATGCGTCGGTGGCTGTGGCCGCCTTCTTTGGTCAGGTGATAATCGCCGTTGTTATTTTCCTTGGTGAAATTGACGCCTTGGTTAATCAGCCATTGGATCGCGT
Organism: Cellvibrio sp. ATLC23; assembly: GCF_057196725.1. NCBI lineage: Bacteria > Pseudomonadati > Pseudomonadota > Gammaproteobacteria > Cellvibrionales > Cellvibrionaceae > Cellvibrio > Cellvibrio sp. ATLC23. The sequence continues at coordinate 571,626 of NZ_JBXUOS010000001.1, forward strand.
CTTTACTGCGCTCAACGGTAAAACGCACGGCGTCTTCATGACAGAGACCGGCACCGGCAATCAGGGTGTCGGCAACATGTGCGTCAATGGAGTCTTGATCGTCCAACACTGCTGCTATGCCGCCTTGGGCAAACCAGGTAGAGCCCTGATTGATTTCATTTTTGCTGAGCACAGCAACCCGCGCTTGTTGGGCTAGACTTAGCGCCAGCGTCAAACCGGCTGCGCCCGAGCCAATAACCAAAACATCGTATTGATAGTGTTTTTTCATGCAAGTAATACCCAGTGGGCGATAGGATTAGGTGAAGCGGGTAGATTTTGGCGCAGTATATCAAGCCCGCAGAGGTTTATACGAAGTAAACAGCCTTTGGACTAATAACTCCGTATAATCACTCATGAACTTTTTAAGCATGGTTTTGTCTATGAGCCAACCAGCTTTAATAGTTGAGGTTGTAGAAAAATGCTTGCACCATTGCAGATCGCTCCATGGATAGCAGGTGATAAAGTTGGTTTAGTGAGGTCGGTTTCTGAATTGAGACGATTAGCTCTGGAATACTGACATAGATTTGCCCATAACCAGCAAGGTTAGGGCGCTTGGGGGTTAAAAGAATGACAGCGCAACTGGCGCCTGATATTGATCAGCAACTGGTCGAGCGAGTTCAAAAAGGCGATAAACGCGCGTTTGATTTGCTAGTAATTAAATACCAGCACAAAGTACTGGCGGTGATTAGCCGTTTTATTCGCGATCACGCCGAAGCTCAGGATGTGGCGCAAGAGGCCTTTATCAAAGCCTATCGCGCGCTGCCCAATTTCCGCGGAGATAGTGCGTTTTACACCTGGATTTACCGTATCGCTATTAACACCGCCAAAAATCACATAGTTGCGCGCAACCGCCGCCCGCCAACGAGCGATGTGGAAATCGAAGATGCTGAATTCTTTGATGGCAATGACGGCATGCACGAATTAAATACACCTGAGCATAATATTTTATGCGCAGAGCTGCAGGATACGATTGAGCAGGCATTTCAGGATCTGCCGGATGATCTGCGCACTGCGGTGACTCTGCGTGAAATTGATGGTTTGAGCTATGAGGAGATCGCCGAGGTAATGGCTTGCCCGGTTGGCACAGTGCGTTCACGTATTTTCCGCGCGCGCGAGGCGATTGATAAACGCATCAAACCGCTCATTGAAGATTAACCAATCTCTAGTCAATTAGAGTGTGTAAGGGAAATAGCAACCCTATTGAAAAACTTGCACATTTTTTTGTAATTTCGTGAACCAATTGACTATTGTCTAGTCATAGAAAACAGCTGGGTCAGAGCTGTTGAGTATTAAGGTTACTGGCCCGTTAATAACGCAATGCATAAATAATTTTTTGCGCACCTGCGAGCACTTCTAACAGAGGCACCAGCGAGAATGACAGAGCAAATCCAACCACCAGTGCTTGCCGAATCTTTGTCAGCACTTATGGATAATCAGGCGTCTGAGTTGGAGATTCAGCGGCTGCTCAAGGCACTTGATGCAAGCCCTGAACTCAAATCTACTTGGTCTCGCTATCAAATTGCCAGTGCAGGCCTCAAGGGTGAACTCCCTGTTATTGCTTCCAGTGACTTTGCGTCACGTATTAGTGTGGCAATTGATGCTGAAGAAACTTATACGCTTAAACCACAGGCTGCGTCGCAACCAGAGGCTAACCAAGCTGACTCGGGCAATGTGGTTGCCATGCCGTTGCGCTGGTGGCAGCAGGCAGGCCGTGTTGCAGTAGCGGCATCGGTCGCTGGGGCTTTGATTGTTGGTGTGCAGCAATATCAAACGGTGGCACCACAAACGGCAGAATTCGCGGTTAATACTGCTGTTTCTGCACCTGTTGCAGCGACCGAAACCAAAGCGGCCAATTTGCCCTCTGGTATCAATGCGCCTGCACTTTCTGCGCGAACTGTAGCTGTGCAAAGTGGTTATGAATCGCGCCCTCAAGAAAATCGTCGGGTAATGTTTGTGCCACGCCAAGAAGCGGCACCTATTTATAATGAAGACGTGAGTACCTACGTTAACCAGCTGATTCAAGAGCATACTGATAATGCGTCGATTAATAGCGGCCAAGGTATGCTGCCTTATACTCGCGTTATTCTGGTGGAAGAGGAATAGTTCTAGCTAGCCGTTGCTTTAACAGGTGGAGCAGTTATGCTGCTCCCTTGATCCACTCTCTCACGAGCTTCTAATGTTAACGCCGCTGTTTATTCGCCCCGTTTTATTTGTATTGCCTTTGTTGGTATCGCTGAATCTGCACGCTCAAGATGTAGTTGTCTCATCTTCCCAAGCACAATCCAATATTACCCAGTCGCAAGAAGTAACCAAACTATTGCAAAAAATGGCGAGTATTCCGCACACCCTGAATTATCAGGGATCTTTTACTTATCAGCACAAAGATAATCCCTCATTGCAAAGTTTCCGGATTATCCATTGGGTGCAAGACGGTATAGAGCATGAGCGGTTGCAGCACCTGAATGGACCAGAGCGGGAGTTTTTGCGCTCGGGTAAGGCGATAGGTTGTGCATCACTTGGCGATCAGCTATTGCAAGGTAAGATTGGCCAACTGGGCGCTAATCTGGCACGTATGGATCAATTGTATAAATTTGAAATTCGCGGTCCGGAGCGGGTCGCAGGGCGCGAAGCCACTGCGCTACTTGCGCTGCCATTGGATACTTATCGTCACAGCTCATTGTTGACGATTGATAATGAGACTGGCCTGGTATTGAAATCCTGGCTGGTCGATGAGTCGGCTCGGCCACTAGAGCGTTATCAGTTCATCGATCTAGATTTGAGCCCCGATGTTGACAGCATTCGCCAGCAGCCAGCCGCTAAATTGCAGCGCTCGGCAACTGCCCAGATCAGTGAATGTAATCCCTCCGATTTAAAACAATCTGAACATTGGCGCTTGGCTTGGGTGCCGCCCGGTTTTGCGTTTGCGGGTCAGCGTCAGGTGCGCGACCATATTGACATGATGATGTATACCGACGGGCTAACAACATTTTCGGTATTTGTTGAATTGGCAACTGGTGCTATTCCTGAAGGTGTTGCTTCTCGTGGCGCAACCCTGGCGGTAATGGATTCCTTGGTGTATCACGGCAAAAATTATCGCATCACCGTAGTTGGTGAAATACCGGTCGTCACCGCGCAAAAAATTGCGCAGAATATAAATGGGCTCTAATTTCCTTTAGTAGTCTGCACATTCAAGGTAGGCGTATGATTCTCGAAACTGGTCGCATAGTGGCGATAGAAGCTGAAGGTGTTTGGGTGGAAACCATCCAGAAATCGGCCTGCGGCTCTTGTAAAGCCGAAAAAGGTTGCGGGCAAAGTCTGATCAATAAGTGGGATGGTCACACAGCGTATATTTGGGTACTGCTGGAAGGGCGCAAGCCGGAAACCTACCACTTGGGTGATGAAATCCAAATTGGCATTCCCGAAGACGTTATCGCCAAGGGTGCGTTACTGGTTTATATGCTGCCTTTAATCACCCTGCTGATTGCTACCGCCGTGGCCCATCACCAATTTGCTCACGAAGGTATTACGACACTCAGTGGTTTTGTTGGGTTGCTTTTAGGTGGGTTGATTGTGCGCTGGCACTCATGGCGTAGCCGATTGGATCGGAATCTGCAGCCAGTATTGGTCGACGATCGAAAACCACTGCATTTTTACCAAGCGGCAGGGCAACACTAATATGTTGCGCGTGAATGCGTCGATTGTCATTCCCCTGAGTGAGATTGAGTGTAACGCCATGCGCGCTCAGGGTGCGGGTGGGCAAAATGTCAACAAGGTGTCGAGTGCGATACATTTGCGGTTTGATATCCCTAAGTCATCATTAAGTGAATTTTGCAAAGCGCGATTGCTGGCCTTGGGTGATAAACGCATCACCAGTGAGGGCGTGCTTATCATCAAAGCCCAGCGGTTTCGCACCCAAGAACAAAACCGTGAGGATGCGCTCGTGCGATTGCAAGAAATTATTATCGACGCAATAAAAATTGAAAAAATGCGCCGCGCAACCAAACCAACCTTTTCTTCCAAACAGCGCCGGATGGATGCAAAAACCCAACGAGGGTCGATCAAATCGGCGCGTCAAAAAGTCTCGTTGGATTAGTGCAAAGCATTTTTATTTAGCCAGCAATCCTGCCAACTCTGTTTCCTGCGCGATACTTTCTTGCCATAACTGCTGTTGTAAATCACTGATATTTTCACCGCCGCCATTCATTAACCAATGCACGAGTGCTTTAGCAACATCTGGGTAATGGCGCGGGCCAGCTGGCGGTTTTAGTGGCAGCCATTTACTTAAAGTTGCTACATCAAACTGTTTAGTGGCATGGCCATAACCTAATTTTTCCAGTGCCACGGCGTTGGACTTTTGTTCCATTTGCCCGGCAACGGGCTGCACTAATATCTTTTTACCCAAATGAATGGCTTCGCTGGGCAGTTCAAAACCGGCACTGCAAATCACCCCTTCACATCTGTGCAAATCCATTTGAAAACCTTCACGGGAGAAGGGGCGAACATGGATGTGTCCTTCGTCATAAGCTGCAGGCACTGGTTGATAAATAAAAAAATCATAATCGGGAAATTGGCGCAGCTGCGGCACTATGTCGTCCAGCCCTGCAAATGGCAGATAGACCAAATAATGTTTTGGTGTAGAGACATTGGGGTAGTGAGATGGCTCTACCAGTGGCGGCAATATCGGCTGATTGAAGTGATGCCAGTGCAATCCAATTGCTTGCGTGACAGGCGCAAAGTTATGCATGAACCAGTCGGTGATAAAGTTGCTATCGGCTTTGGGAATATCGTAAAAAAAAGCATTTTGATGTGATATGCCGATTACTTTTTTACCCGCACGTTTTGCTGCCCAAGCGGATACCGGTTCAAAATCATTGATAATAAAATCGTAACCTTCTACGTTAACTTTTTTGGTGTCTTGATAAAGTTGGGCGATGTTAGAGGTCAGTGCGGTTTTTACAAATAAAACCTTACCTTTTTCGGTGGCAAAGGTAAGCCCGCGATAGCATTGGAAATCGCCAAAGGCTTCCATATCAAAAAACTTGTCACGCTCCCGGCCTGAAAAAACCCAATCAACTTGTGCGCCAACATCGGCAAAGGCTTTAGCCATAATGCGCGCGCGTGTCGTGTGGCCATTGCCAGTGCCTTGAACTCCGTACAATATTTTCATGCGGTCTCGCTCTTTGGTTGAATATCGAGTGGGTTAATCATCACTCTGCTAATGCAATGCAATAATTAACGAGTGCAAATAAATGCCCCAGAAGGCGCAGGCGCTACCTAGCAGTGCTCCGGCGACTAAATCTGTCGGGTAATGTACGCCGAGTAATACGCGGCTCATGCCAATCGCGCTGGCCCAAATAAAACAGGGGATTGCAAATATTGGATAAAAATTAAAAATCAAACAGGCAAATAAAAAGGCAGCAGCCGTGTGCCCCGAGGGAAAACTGAATTGATCCGATGGTGTGATCCACGCTTGATAGGTGGTGATTTTTACTGCTGGGCGATCGCGCTTGATCACGTTTTTCAAGAGCAAATATAAGCTGACATCAAAAATATAGGCGATAATGCCGGCCCAGAAAAAATGTGTGCCCGCAACAGGTTCGAGGGCCAATAAACAGAGGGCGACAATTAAATAGAATGGGCCATCGCCGGTCTGCGAAATGAATTTGACGGAGCGACGATACTGAAAGCCTTTAGTCACATGAACCCACAAAAAAGCGAGGGTATCCAAGTGATGGACGCGCTGTAAAAAAGTGTTCATGATTCACCGCCGTGCTAAATAGTTGCAGATGAAATCGCACAGGCAATCTAATTTTTGCTTGCGCCATCTATTAGTAACATTGCTGTGTGACTATTGTGTGAATATGTAATTAATCTGTAGTGACAACCCAGTGGAGACAATGAATGAGTAAGCCAGGCAAAACCGGTATCGCGCGCGTAATAGATGCGTTTGGTTATTCGATGAAAGGGTTTGCTGCCAGCTGGAGGTACGAAGCTGCCTTTCGGCAAGAAGTAGGGTTGGCCGTTATTTTGATCCCTACGGCGTTTTGGCTTGCGCGAAATCACATAGAGTTGATTTTATTGATCAGTAGTGTGTTTTGGGTATTGATGGCCGAGTTGGCCAACTCATCAGTTGAAGCGGTAGTGGATCGCACAGGCTCTGAGCGCCACGAACTATCCGGGCGTGCTAAGGATATAGGCTCAGCACTGGTTTTTATGAGTTTGGTGTTGCTGGCTGTTGTGTGGGGAATTATCGCGTTTAATCGCTTTGGTTGATTTTAGTAGTAGTGATCCCTTTTAAAGCCTCGGCTCAATTGTCGGGGCTTTTTCTTTCGGGTAAAACAGCGCGCTTGATTGCAGAGCATCTCTGTTTAGGGTAAATTACACCAATCGGTTAATTATCATATTTATATGCCCTATAAGAAATGCTATGAACGAAGAATTTTCAGTAAACGAACACCCTCATCGTCGCTATAACCCGCTCTCGGGTGAATGGCTATTGATTTCCCCCCATCGCACCAAGCGCCCCTGGCAGGGGCAGCAAGAACAGAATCAATGGCCGGAAAGTCCGCCCCATAACCCTGCTTGTTATCTTTGTGCGGGAAATGCGCGCGCAGGAGGGGAGGTTAATCCCCTTTATAAGACCACATTTGTATTTACCAACGATTTTGCCGCTTTAATGCCCGCGGTGCCTGATGCACCCCTTAGCCGTGATCCGCTGTTTCAAATTCAGGCGGAGCATGGCACGAGCAGGGTGATTTGTTTTTCTGCCGATCACAGCAAAACCTTACCACTGCTGAATGATGAGGAGATGAGCGCGGTTATTAAGACTTGGATGGCGGAAGCTGCAGATCTCGGTAAAAGCTATGCCAGTGTGCAGATTTTTGAGAATAAAGGTGCGGTAATGGGCTGCTCAAACCCTCATCCCCATGGTCAAATTTGGGCGCAATCGCAATTGCCTACGCTGGTTAGTAAGGAGGATCAACAGCAGCGCGTCTATCTTGATCAACATGCAATTCCTCTGCTATTGGACTATGCGCTGAAAGAGTCCGCCAATGGTGAGCGGGTGGTAGTCGAGAACGATGATTGGCTCGTGGTGGTGCCATTTTGGGCGGCTTGGCCCTATGAAACCCTTCTGTTGCCCAAGCATAAGCTCGCGCGTATCACGCAACTCAGGGCTGCTCAACAGTTAAGTCTTAGTAATATCTTGCGCGATATCACCGCCCGCTACGACAACCTGTTCGAATGCTCATTCCCCTATTCGATGGGGTGGCACGGTGCACCCTTTATGGTTGATGACACAGCGCATTGGCAGTTGCACGCACACTTTTATCCGCCGCTGTTGCGCAGTGCCAGTGTACGTAAGTTTATGGTGGGGTATGAAATGTTGGCTGAAACCCAGCGCGACCTATCTCCTGAGCAAGCCGCAGAACGTTTGCGTCAACAAAGCCCTATTCATTTTAGACTGAGGTAAGACGAGCATGAAGACTCTCTCCAATGCTCGTGTGAGCGAATTATTTGAACACTATTTTGCTGTGGCGCCAGTGGCGGTAGTCAAGGCACCGGGTCGGGTGAACTTGATTGGTGAACACACTGATTACAATGGCGGTTTTGTCTTGCCTGCGGCAATCAATTATCACACCTATATTGCGTTCGCACCGCGCGCTGACCGCAGCTTGCGATTAGTCGCGTACAATTTTGATAATGAGTTAGTCACTGTTGACCTTGATGTAGATCAGGTTCATGACAGCAATGCCTCATGGGCTAATTATGTGCGCGGTGTAGTGCAAGAAATGCGGACTCAGGGTTTTGCTCTTGCCGGTGGTGATTTATACATCGCCGGTGATCTGCATTCAGGCGCTGGTTTAAGTAGTTCGGCATCGCTTGAAATGGCGTTGATTCGCGCGCTGACAGCGCTTAGTGGTGAGCCAGTTGAACCTACCCAAGCGGCGTTGATGGGGCAGGCTGCAGAAAACAATTTTGTTGGCTGTAATTGCGGGATTATGGATCAGTTGATTTCAGCACGCGGCCAAGAGCATGCGGCATTGCTGATTGATTGTCAGGAGCTCACGGCTCGCGCAGTGCCAGTTCCAGCAGATTGGGAAATTCTCATAGTACATAGCGGTGTTAAGCGAGGCTTGGTCGAAAGTGAATACAATCAGCGTCGCCAGCAGTGCGAACAAGCGGCGGCTTATTTTGGCCAAACTTCCTTGCGCGGTGTGGCGTTGGAACAATTACTGGCAGCCGAAGGCCAGCTGGACGAGTTGAGTTTTCGCCGTGCGCGCCATGTGCTTACAGAAAATCAGCGCACGCTGGCAGCGGCAAACGCGCTTGCCGAAGGCAATCTGGCGGGGTTGGTTAAAGTGATGGCAGAGTCTCATGCGTCCATGCGCGATGATTTTAATATTACGGTTTCGGCAATTGATACATTGGTGAATATTCTTGTTGATGCCGGTGAGGGCAATGCGGGGGCGCGTATGACCGGTGGTGGCTTTGGTGGCTGTGTTGTCGCTATGGCACCAGCTGAAGTTATTCCGCAATTGGTTGCTGCTGTTGAGCTCTATTATCAAGCGCAAACTGGCTGTGAGCCTACGTTGATCCGCGCCAAGGCTAGTGCAGGAGCCTTCGCCTAGTTCTCTTCTCCCATTCGAGGCGCTGATAGCCGCGCCCCGATGTCTCTATTTCATTTTTTTCAGGGCGCAGTAAGCGGCGTTCCTGCCTATATAAATCAATGCTGCGTTTTGCCTGCTGTATCTGCATCACTTAAAAATGCCAAATAGTCATCTACCACACTGCGCTCCTCTGTCCGCCGGTCGGTAGATTTGCGGCGTTTACGATGATAGAGATCTAGCGGCATGTTTTTGCACGGGTCGCGATCTAGTCGGCGATCATTACCTTTGCGGCGGTCGAAAAAAAACTTGTGCTCATTCATAGTCAATACTTCTTCTTTCGGGCTGATTATCGTTATAACCTTGAATTTAACTGTTCACTGGTTGCGCCAAGTCAACACAGTGTAGATCTTTGTCGTTAAAATGCGGCAAGTTTTTTTGCATAAACAGGTCTAGTTGGATAGTAAATGTCTATCCCTCTGTGATGCTGTTGTTGCCTGCGCAAAGGTTGAAGCTATGAATCCTGTTGAGAGTCGAATCTGTACCAAGCTGAGTGCCAACTTCCAGCCGGTACATCTGGACGTTGTTAATGAGAGCTATATGCATTCGGTGCCACCTGGCTCTGAAACTCATTTTAAGGTGGTATTGGCGTCTGCCGCATTTGCTGGAAAGCGGCAAGTGCAGCGCCACCAAGCGATCTACGCCTGTTTGGCCGAGGAGCTGCAGTCCGGTGTTCATGCACTGGCGTTGCACACTTTTAGTCCAGAGGAGTGGCTGGCGAGCAATCAGGTTCCGGAATCTCCCCAGTGTCTGGGTGGGAGTAAACACGACCAATAATAAATGCTGGTTGTGCAAAAACTAAACGCCTATAATGCGCGCCCTGCGCCATCTTGCTGCCTTTGAATACCTAAATCTGATTACTGTTAACCCGTTAAGTGATGTTTATGAGCCAAATTGTCGTCGCCGCCCTGTATAAATTCGTTAAATTACCTGATTACGAAATTCTGGTTCCGCGCCTGAAAGATCTGTGTGATCAATTGGGTATCAAGGGAACCTTACTGTTAGCGGAAGAGGGCATTAACGGTACCGTTTCTGGTTCGCGCGAGGGAATTGATCGTCTGGTTGCCTTTTTGGATGCTGACGGCCGCTTTGATAATTTAAGTTACAAAGAATCGTTCTACGATGAGCAGCCTTTTTATCGGATGAAGGTCAAACTCAAAAAAGAAATCGTCACTATGGGTGTCAATGGCATAGATCCACAGCAGATAGTGGGCACCTATGTTAAGCCTCAGGATTGGAATGCACTGATCAGTGATCCCGATGTGCTAGTTGTGGATACACGCAACTCCTACGAATATGAAATAGGCACTTTTGAACGCGCTATTGATCCTAAAACCGAAACCTTCCGTGAGTTTCCAGCTTACGTTGCAGAAAACCTTGATCCTGCCAAACACAAAAAAGTGGCCATGTTCTGCACCGGCGGTATTCGCTGTGAAAAATCCACGGCCTACTTAAAAGAGCAGGGATTTCAAGAGGTATATCACCTTGAAGGTGGGATCCTGAAATATTTGGAAGAAGTGCCGGAAGAAGAGAGCTTGTGGCGCGGTGAATGTTTTGTGTTTGATAACCGTGTAGCGGTCAATCACAAATTAGAAAAGGGTATTTACGATCAATGCCACGGTTGCCGCTACCCCATTACTGAAGATGATAAAAAGTCAGAACACTATATGCTAGGTGTTTGCTGCCCACGCTGCTTCGATAAGCTGACCCCCGAACAAACCACTCGTTTTGCCGAGCGACAAAAACAAATCGAATTAGCCAAGCAACGCAATCAAGCGCACATTGGTGTATTGCCGCCTGAGCGTCAATTGCGTCGTGCGCAAAAGCTTGAGCATCGTGAAGAGCAGCGTCGGTTGTCGTTGGCTGCAGGTGGTGATAGATCTAATCGGTGACAAATAGTATTTAGCTATTTTGTCACACATTTACTTTATGCTTTAATGCTGTTTCCGTTAATAAATATCTGTGGTAGCTATGAATTTTGACGATTGGACAGCTGATATGGCTGCAGGCACGGCAACTCATGCCACTGGGTTTACTATTCGTATTGAAGGTAATCCAAAAGATCCTTCCGAAGTGTATCCCGGCAAGTTTCCAGAAGGGATGAGCTTTGTCGATCAGGCGCGCTTATTGCGTTCAGGGTTGGAATTTTTAGCCAAGTCAGGTGGAAGTGCGCTTAAATCCTGGCAATCCAGCCCGGTGCAGGATGCAAAATCAGAAGCGATTAAAGCCCGCGAAGAACTGGCAAAACGTTTCGCGGATCGGCCAGATAAGCCCCAGCGATCAGTGCTTTCACTGAAAAAGAATTCCTGACCTGTTGCAAGAAGCAGAGGCAGCATAAAAAAACCGGCGTAATCAGCCGGTTTTTTTATGCTTGTTAAGTCTTGTGAATTCTGGTTGCTACTAGCCAAGCTGTTCTTAGAGTAATCCACGTCTTTGTAATTCGAGATAGTGTGCATCAATCAGCTTGAAAAGTTCATCAAATTTGGCCGCCGCAGGTGCGATAACCATTTCCAGACTTTCAATTTCAGATTTCGGGCGGCGCATGATTTTGTGCAGCTCCTCGGCTGTTCCGGTCATTGCAGCTATTATTTTCTCGGTAGTCTCTTTGTCGCGGAAAATGCGGCCTTGTTCTGTTAACTCTAAATAATTATCGCACTCTTGCAGCCAATCTTTACGCTGCGAAATGAAGTTACGGATGTTCTTGGCGCCGCCACGGTGTGCGGTAGGCAGTTGTTTGTCGCGATAACTCTGCAGGCTTCTGCGCCCTTGCATTAAAAAATCCAGACCAGTCGATTTGCAATATTTGGCATTTAAGTAACTGGCAAACTTCACATTATTGGCTGTTTCTGCCTTGGTACGCTTACAGGCTTCATCGCAACTGAAGCTGACTTGGGATAGCGATAGCAGGGCAATGATCAAGAGGATTTTTTTCATAGGGGCTCACCGATTATTAAAGTTATATGAAAGCTGAACAACTGGACTGTGATATAAATCACTTTTAAAGATACGTCAAGTATTGTAAATAATATCGAGCTTGGATATAGCCATTAGTATTAAGACTAGGGGGTCACTGCGAAAATGCAAACATGAATCGATTTAATTGCCCAACAGGAAATAGGGTAGTGGTAAGGGGGCATTGGAGGAATTAGGAACGCGGCAGATAATAAGAAGGCAGCTCTCGGCTGCCCTACATCATAAGAATTAATATTATGTCTAGCTAAAAAAGCCCATTGGGTTTTTGCTGATAGCCACGCTAACAATATAACCAAATACAATTAGCGCGCTGATCCAAAGCGCTTTGCGTACACTGGGATTCGGCACTTTAAATGCCGCTATACCAAGGCCGATATAAACAACCAAGCCGACAATTTTGGCTATCAACCACGGCTGGCTGCCGGGCGACATACTCAGGTGCACTGCTAACACTATGCCACTAACCAATAAAATTGTACTGATGATGTGTGGAAGTATTTTTACCCACTTTTTGCTGAGCATGTTGGAGCTCATAAACAGCCACAATCCGCGCACAACAAACGCCAGTAGTGACAAGGCTACAAAAGTGAGGTGAAGGTGTTTAAGTGCTAAATACATGAGGTTTTCCTTTTTATCTATATTAAGTGGGGGCGCTAATCAGTGTGCTCAGGCTGCAGCCAGCGCTTTCCCAACCAACGCAAGCATAGCATCGGACAGGGGCAGTTTTAATGCGGCTGTGTGGCCTTTGTCAGACATTTTGTTCCAGGTTTTGCGAATGATATCGATAAGTTTTTCTTCGTCATGTTTACTGGCAAAGTCTTCCAAATAAAATTCAATAAATACCAAGCAGATAACATCCTCCAGTGCTTGCACTTCATTGTCTCGTTTTAGGCTGCGTTTCAGCAGTAAATCTTTCACGCGCTCAATCATGCTTGTGTCGTAACCTTCCTGGGCCATGATTGCACCGGCGATTTCTCCGTGCAGCTGCGCCAAATCCAAGCGCCATTTTTTATAGCCACTGCGATCCATCGGGTAATCACTGCGCGGACTTTTCCAGCGACAGATATGCTGGCTGCGCGCGGCGAGTTGCAGTGCTTCCGATGGCGCCTCACAAAAACGATGCAATTGCGCACTCATGCGCTGTGCATAAATCCATTCTTTGGCAACGGCTTTCCCATCGACAATCTCGGTATTGGGGTCCTGTAAATTGGCGGCATCAAATGCGGCGAGAGTTTTTTCTAATCGGTTTTGGTTGGTCATTAGGGGGGCTCGTGAATAGTTTTTTTGTTCTGTTTTAGTTGCCAGATTCGCCATTGGCGATACTGCGCAGCTTATCCATGTCATTAATTACAATTTCTTTTTTATCTACTGCAATCACATCTTGTTTTTGCAGGCGAGTGAAGATGCGGCTGACGGTTTCTATGGTCAGACCTAAATAATTGCCAATGTCGGTGCGCGACATGGGTAAGCGAAACGCATTGGCGGATAATTGACGACGGCTATTGCGGCTAGAGATGCTTAAGAGTAATGCGGCAATTCGCTCTTCTGCGCTACTTTTGCTGAGCAGCGTAATGATCTGTTGATCCTGAGTGATTTCGCGGCTCATTAATTGAAAAAAATGCCGCTGTAGATTAGGAATCTGCAAGCTTAATTCTTCCATGCGATTAAACGGGATTTCGCACACGGATGCTGTTTCGAGCGCAATAACGGAATTGGTATAACGATTGTCGCCAATGCCATCCATACCCACAATTTCACCTGGCAAATAGAATCCAGTGACTTGTTCTACGCCGTTATCGTTAATGGTAATAGCCTTAACAGCGCCAGAGCGGATTGCATAAACCGAATCAAAGAGATCATTAGCGCGATACAGATAATCGCCTTTTTGTAGAGGTTTACCGCGCTGAATAATACTGTTGAGCCGGTCTATATCATCAATGTGCAAGCTAATAGGCAAGCAGATAGTATTTAATCGACAGTTGCCGCAGCTTACTTTTTTATCGTGTGGGCAGTTGGAATCCTGGGATTTTACGATTGTGTGATTCATAGTCATAACACAGAAACCTCAAGGGACCCTTATCCCTCAAGTGGATTGGGCGGGGATAGGTAGATTAAGCGATTGTTGCAGCTTTGCCATGAGGGGTAAATAGTTGATTTACATCAAGGGTATGCTCAGTGGCTGTGCGCGCACCCTTGATGAAAGATTAGTCAGCCAACGCGAGTGATGAAGCGTTCTCTGTTTGAATCCACTCCTTCGCCATGGCTTTCGCCAAACTAAAGTCCGTTTTACCTGAGCCAAGCAGCGGCATGGCTTCGATCAGCATCCAGTCGCTGGGAATAGCGAGTGCGTTTAAGCCCTGTTTTAACACCTCGGTGCGAATTTCATCTTTTGCCACGTCGGCATTGGTGATGGCGATTAGGCGTTCGCCTTTTTTCGCATCTTCGATGGCCACTACAATGACATCGATCGCATCGTTGTTGATCGCTTTTTTCAAGGCGCTTTCCACCAGTGTTAAACTCACCATCTCGCCGCCAATTTTGGCAAAACGCGAATAGCGATCCTGAATGAATAGGAAACCATCCTGATCAATTACACCTTTATCACCAGTCACATACCAACGCATATCCTGTATTTCTTTTATGGCGCTGGCCGTTTTTTCCGGATTATTTAAGTAGCCCACCATCACTTGCGCACCGCCAATTAAAATCATGCCTGCTTCACCGGTGGGCAGTTCTTGAAATGTCACAGGGTCAACAATCATGCAGCTGGAGCCGGGCAGGGGCATACCCACTGAGCCGGGGCGATTACCCGCTTGCACCTGCCAGTATTGAGTATCAATTTTATCCGGCAGATTGACGCTGGCGACCGGTGTAGTTTCCGTTGCACCATACCCTTCGTAAATCGGCAAATTAAATTTCAGATTAAAGGCCGTGCGCACTTCCTCTTGCAATTTTTCTGCACCAGCAACAACAAGCCGTAAACTCTCTAACATCAATGGATGAATTTTGTGGTTGCGGCAATACAAACGCAGGAAGGTAGAAGTGCCGAATAAAACCGTTACGCGGTTTTGCGCTATAGCTTTCGCACTGCCTAACGCATCGGTTGGATCGGCGTGGCACACCATGGGTACTGCTTCCAGCAGCGGCATAAATTGCGTTACCGTTAAGCCAAATGCATGGAATAGGGGCAGGTTGGCCATTACTACATCTTTTTCTTCCACATTTAATACATCGGTAATTTGTTTAACATTGGCGATAATATTTTTGTGGCTGATCTGCACCCCTTTAGGAATTCCCTCGCTGCCGCTGGAGAATAAAATCACGGCTATGTCGTCTGCGTTCTGTTTGCGTGCCCAAAGTGCTTTTAGTGCAAATGCGGGAAGAATTTTAATTAATAGCAGGCGTGCGATTTTTTCGGCGGTAGAAATGCTGCCGGAAAAATCTTCCATGGCAATTACATTAACGCCTTGCAATAAATTGTTTGCGGGAATGCCTTTGTCTTCCAGTTTTTTCAAAAAGCGCGCCGAGGTAAATACGGTGTTGATATTTGCCTGCGCGAGTGCCGATGCAAACGCGCTTTGGCTTGCGGTGTAATTTAAATTGATCAGAGTTTTGCCGGTTAACACAACTGCGAGGTTGGTGAGTACACCCGCTGCGCTAGTTGGTAGGAGAACTCCGATATTTTGGTCGGGCAATTTTGCAATGCGGCTGGCGATTGCGCTGGCGCCTGCCAATGCGCGGTGCGCGCTCAGCTCGGTGCCCATGGTGTCGATTATTGCAAGTTGGTTGCCCATTTTTTTAGCAGCGTCAATCCAGCAGCGGCCAATGGTATCCAAACCGTCTACATATTCTTGCCAGGAGTGAATGGATAAATCCAATACGCGACGTTTGAGTACATCGGCTTTGGTTTCTTTGGACAAGGATTTGCCAAATGCGACGATCAAATCGCGTTTCAATAGCGGGCGGTTTTTATTTTTCAAATGGGCAGATGAACGGGAGAATTGGCTGCCCCATAAACCGCGCAAATAGAAGGGCACAATCACCACATCGTCATTGGCTTTTTCGCAGGCGCGCTCGTAACCGCGGCGAAATTCACCCAGGTGACCGGTGCGACTAATAGCGCCTTCAGGAAATAAACAAACGACTTCACCCTTATTTAAACTCTCGGCAACTGTATCCAGCGCATTGCGGCTCTGCGCACCGGACTCGATTGGAATACAGCCAAACAAATCGAAAAACCATTTCAAATACCAGCGCTGGTAAATCGCCCGCAGCATTACAAAGCGAACCGGGCGCGGGCTGGCAAGTTGCAACACCGCCCAGTCAATCCAGCTGACGTGATTGCCCAACAATAATACGCCGCCTTTGGCTGGAATATTTTTCATGCCTTGCACTAGCACGCGATAGCGCTGGGAAACTAGGCGCGAGAAAACAAAGCGCACCAAGCTTTGCGGTAATTCATAAATCGTGTAGCAACAGCCAATCAAGGTAATAACAGCAATTATTTCCAGCAGGGTTTTACTGCTAAATCCAACATAGGAAAATCCAACGGTCACGCCGAGAAAAACCAGCATCACCACATTTTGTACCCAGTTATTGGCAGCGAGGGTGCGGCCTAATTCATGTTCGCCCGCGTGGAATTGAATCATGGCATTAAGCGGCACGGTAAAGACACCGCCACTGAAACCGATAAATAAAAATGCAATCACAAAAGCGCTGTAGGAATGCAGGTGCGGTAAACACAACAATCCTAATGCAAAGCCCAATGCGCCTAAGGGCAGCAGCCCGGTTTCAATATAATTGCGGGAAAAACGCCCGGCGATAATTGAACCCAGCGCGATACCAATGCCGCTACAGGCAAGAATACCTTGCACAATCATCGCGTTGTCCATGTGTAATTCTTCTTTAATAAACGCGGGGAAAGCAGCGAGCATCACTTGGCCAACACCCCAAAAAATGGCGAGGCCGACAACCGATAAACGAATCACCCGGCGGCGCATAACCGGCGCCATATCCTCGGCAAATAATTTTCCGGTTAAATAAGCTTTGGTGGAAAAACGGGCAGTAGTTTGCGGCGCGGTTTGTTCCGGCAGGCGATGAATCATTACCACTTCGATAATGGCGCTGAGCACCAATAACCAGCCGAGTGGGGCAATGGCTTGAATAACTTGCTTCTCTGTACTGGCGCCTGTGGGATAAAACATTTCAAAGAAAATGGAAAATACTGCAATGCCAGCCAGAATCGCGATCATCGACAGTGCGCCCACCGCGCCATTTGCCTGTGCAAGGCGCTCTTTGCCGAATAATTCTTTGATGTAGCCAAACTTGGCGGGTGAATAAATCGCTGCTTGTGCGGCGAGTAAAAGCGTCATGCCAAAGGCAGCCCAAAACCAACCGAGATAGTAGAAGGCGGTAATTAACAAAGTCAGCGCCAGAGCGAACCAAGCCATGGCGCGCATCACGCGGGTTTTGCGCATCACATCGGATAAAAAGCCAGCGGGGCTAAGCAAGAGGATAAACGGCAGTAGCATCATCGCATTGACTATCGCGGTGAGAAAAATTTGCTCGTTGCCATCGTAAAGTTTAAATACGGTGTTTTGCACCACGATCTTATGGCCGAGATCGACAAATGCATTAAGAAATACCGCGATAAAAAAGGGGATTGCCCCAATGACCTTATGAACCTGTTGCATGGATTGCTTCCTTTACCTGTTATTGGTGGGGTCAGTCTGCCCGAGCGCATTCTAAACGCAACTGAACCGGTAATGGTGTACACAGGCGGTACTTAAAGTCGCATTTTGCGCAACTTGGCAGATGGGAGTGGAGTGGTGCGGATAAAAAAGGGCTGGCAAACCAGCCCGAAGGAGATTAACCGGCAACCCGGTTAAGTGAAAGATGAGGGGGCTTGAGGTGTGGAATGAACCCATCTTATCGGGCTGTAGCCATTTGCGGGAGTGACAAATTGCCGCACATTCAATCGCTTATCCCTAGAAAACATGGATAAACCGCCACAATAAAGCCTTTACATCAAGAAAAGCTGGGAATATATTTAATCAGCTGGTCTGTTCGCAGCAATATTTATGGTAAGTCACCTCGTTGTTCTAGCAGTACATCTATTAGCACCACGTTTTGTTCTTCATAAGTAGCATCTGAATCCGCCAGCATAGCTCCACCTTGGGGTATTCATTTTTTATTGATAAAGAACATCGAGGTTTATTATGGCTAGAAGTACTGGTACCGTTAAATGGTTCAACGAATCCAAAGGTTTTGGTTTTATTGCAAGTGAAGCGGGTCAAGATGTATTCGTTCACTACAGCGCTATCAGCGGTGCAGGTTTTAAAACTCTGGCAGAAGGCCAAAAAGTAGAGTTCGACGTTAAGCCCGGTCAAAAAGGCCCACAAGCTGAAAACGTCGTAGGTCTGTAATCTGGTCGTAGTAAGCTCCGGGTTAGATCAAAAAACCGCCCAGGCAACTGCGGCGGTTTTTTTATTGCCCAAAAGTTTTTTCAAGGAGATTGTGATGACTATTAATGTAGGTATTTTTCTTTTTTCCGAAGTAGAAGTGTTGGATTTTGCTGGCCCCTATGAGGTGTTTACCACAGCTGCGCGTGTTGCTGCACGCCTGCATTCTGAATCGCCGAAGGCGTTTTCAGTGTTTTCAATTGCTGAAACTACGACTCCAGTTGCAGCAAGGGCAGGGCTAAAGTTTGTACCTGAATTTACCTTTGCTCAGCACCCTGCAATCGATGTTTTAATTATCCCAGGTGGTGTTGTGAATGCTGAAATGGAAAAATTATCGGTCATCGATTGGATTAAACACACGGCAGCCACAGCAAAAATTACCGCCTCTGTCTGTACAGGAGCTTTTTTGTTGGCAAAATCTGCTGTGATCACCTCGCAAAAAGTAACCACTCATTGGGAAGATATTGCCGACCTCCAACAAGCATTTCCCTCACTCAATGTATTGAATAATGTGCGCTGGGTTGATGAAGGCACAGTGGTAACATCAGCAGGAATTTCAGCGGGCATCGATATGAGTTTACATTTAGTTTCGCGTATTGCCGGAATGCCGTTGGCTGAAGCTACCGCACGGCAGATGGAGTTTGAGTGGACGCAAAGGAATGTTTAATAAAATGAAAGTATTTTTCGTCACCGAATAAATGAGCTGAAAATAACTATCATGCTTTGGATTATTCTTGGGCTTCAGATTTTTTTGAGCTTATGATTGCTGCACAGCAATCACTTTCAAACGACGAACTTTCCCTAATGGCACCGGCCAATCAATTTCGCCGCCAATGCGCAAGCCGATTAATGCGCTGCCAACGGGCGATAAAATAGATATTTTCATTTGTGCTACATCCGCTTCGTTTGGATAAACCAGCGTAATGGTTTTTTCTTCATCTGAATCCAGGTCAGTAAACGTAGCGGTCGAGCCCATTGTTACTGCATCGCTCGGTACGTCTGCGCTTGGTGCTATTTCCGCACGACCCAATTCAATATCTAAGGCTTCGGCTGCGGGTGTGTCATGCTGCTCAATCAGTTTGATGAGTTGTAAATAATCGGTTTTTGAAATGATGGGTAAGGTTTCTTTTTTTGCGCGCACGGCTTGCTCCAAAAAATAAAGTGAGGTCGGCGATGTGGCCAATCCTAAGTGAAATAATAAGGAAGTAATGAGTATTAAAAGGTTTTGATGGTAGGGCGATTAAGCGATAAAAAAGCTTAACCGCCAAAAACGACAAAGGCGCGGATGGAATTGCATTCCGGCGCGCAAACTGAGGTGATGGAGTAAGAAGTGGGTAAGCAAGTATTCATGGCAAGACCATAGCACTTCGCTTGTTTACCTTGCAAGTCTCAGCGGCGTCTAGCGTATAAAGTGCGCCGAGTATTAATAGGTAGTTAACTTGCTCTGCTATATAATCCGCCCGCGCTGTAAGGGCATATTTGGTGGTTATATTCTTGAGTTATTGATTGCGATGCTTAAATCTGAACAAATACGCGAGTTCAAAGAAAAGGGTTACCTTGTGCTGTCCGGTTTCTCTGATGGATCATTTTGTGAAAGTGTTGTGACTTTGGCAAAAAGTGAACTGCAACGGCAAGCCATGCCGATTGAATTTGAGGCGGATACCCAATACCCCGGCGCACCGCGATCGCGTACTGCTGAGGGCGGTGCAACAGCGCGGCGCTTGTTGATGGCATCGCAGCGTCATCCTATGTTGTTGGATTGGGCTACGACTGATCCCCTAAAGGGAATTCTGCATCAGTTACTTGGCGCAGATGTGTTTTTGTCGCAGGCACATCACAACTGCATTATGACCAAACAACCTGCTTATTCGAGTGTGACCGGCTGGCATCGCGACAGTCGTTACTGGAATTTCGCGCGCGCCGATTTAGTCTCTGCCTGGTTAGCTTTGGGCGATGAGCAACGGGAGAACGGTTGTTTACTGGTGTTGCCGGGCTCCCATCATTGGGCGATTACCACGGACCAGCTGGATGCATGCCAGTTTTTGCGCACTGACCTTGACTCCAACAAAACCTTGCTCGACCAAACCACTGCGGTGCCGTTGAAGCAGGGCGATCTATTGTTATTTCACAGCAATTTATTCCATGCCGCTGGGCGCAACATTACCGATAAGACCAAATTTTCCATGGTATTTACCTATCGTAGCGGCGATAACCCACCTAAACCCAATTCCCGCTCAACTTCACAGGCTGAAATTCCACTTTTGTAAGGCGTTTACCTCCTCCCTAGTTGTAACCCTTTATTGCCACCGCCTAAAGGGTCCTTGCATAAAATTATTATTTATAATATAAATAATATGTGAGATGCAGTTATCTTGCATGGGGCTATCTCCGCAAGTCTGAGCGGGATAGTTGAGAAAACCCTTAATAACAATAATGGTGAATATCATGAAACTAACGAAATGGGCGTTATCTGCCTGCATTGCTACAGTATTAACTTTTCCCGTCGCCTCCTGTTTTGCTGCACCTTTAAAAGGGGCTGACGTAAGTTGGATGTCGGAAATTGAAGCCAATGGCCTAAGCTTCTATAACCGCAGCGGCGTTAAGAAAGATATTTTGGCGATTATGAAAGAGCAGGGCATGACTGCGGTGCGTTTACGTGTATGGGTTAACCCGGCTGATGGTTGGTACAACGGTACGCAAGATGTAGTTGCTAAAGCCAAGCGTGCCAAAGCGGCGGGCATGAAAGTAATGATTGATTTTCACTACAGTGACAGCTGGGCCGACCCTGGTCAGCAAACCAAGCCCGTTGCGTGGAAAAATTATACTTTCCAACAATTGATGGATGCGGTGTGGAATTCAACGAGATATACATTACAAGCCGTAAAAGATGCGGGCGTTACCGTGGACTGGGTCCAAGTCGGTAATGAAACCAACAACGGTATGTTATGGGATGATGGAAAAGCATCGGTCAACATGAAAAATTATGCGTGGCTCACCACGACGGGTTACAACGCCGCTAAATCTATCTACCCCAGCAGCAAAGTGGTTGTGCATCTTGCCAATTGCCATGACAACGCCAATTTCCGCTGGATTTTTGATGGCCTGAAAGCAAATGGCGGGAAATTTGATGTGATTGGCGCATCGTCTTATCCCACCAACGCTTCGGGTTACACATGGCAGAATGCCAACACCGCGTGTTTAAATAACTTGAACGATATGGTCGCACGCTACGCTGTACCGGTGATGATTTCTGAAATTGGAGTACCTTGGGATAACTCTCAGGCGCAAACTATCGTGAAAGATATGGTCACCAAACTAGGACAGGTGAGTGGCAATAAAGGCTTGGCAATTTTCTATTGGGAACCAGAAGCGCGTCCGGGTTGGAAAGGCTATACACTCGGCGCTATGGATAATAACGGTAAAGCGACTGCGGTGTGGGACGCGTTTAAGTAAATCCCAATAGCGTAATTATCTTTAATCATCAAAAGCGAAAACCGCATCGAATTTTCAATGCGGTTTTTTTTTGCGAAAATTTTGTAAAAAATGCAAGAGTGAAAATATTTTCTCTATTTTTACCTGGTTTGCGTGGGCCAGCGAACATATTTCGAAGCTAAAAAGAAATGTAATAGGCGGGAGGATATGCACTCAAGTGTGAGGTGATATCTGCTAAGAAGTTTTTGGTAGAAAAAATTGAATTTTCGTCGATATATTTTACATTTTTATTTTTCTGTCATTACCTAGTGGAATCATGGATTTTATCTGGCATAGCTATTGCTAACTCACTAATGCATTAATTCCTTAATACTGCAATTTAGCTTATGTTTTCAATTCACGGAGAAAGATTATGTTTAAACAACTAAGTATTGCTGTAGCCGCTTTAAGTGCTTCTCTCGCGATGTCATCCAACGCAGCCACCATTCCGTATCCGAATATAGGTACACCTGCTCCCACCAGTTCGTTTGTGGCCGAAGCTGATGGTGGTGTTACCGCATATTTTTATGCAACTGATGCTGGCTATAACAGCATGATCGGTATGTGGGTTAATGGAGTTCCGACTGGCTTATATGGCTTAATGAATCGTACCTCATCCTATGGTGATTCATTCTTTCTGGGCAACGTCTCCGCTGGAGATCATTTAACGTTCGAGTTAAAAGTGCTTACAACTGGAACATCATGGTATTCCGATGAAACCTTAAATTCGGATGGCAAGAACCATACCTACGCTACAAATTTTGGCGGCGGTGGTTTGATTCCGGCCGGTGCTTATACCTATGTGGCATTCGAGGATTTGCCTGATTTAGGTGATTTCGATTACAACGACCACCAATTTGTATTCACAAATATTAAGACTAGTGTTCCTGAGCCGTTTAGTCTGGCACTGTTTGGATTAGGCATTATCGCCTTGGGTGTCGCACGCAAGCGTATTGTTTAATTCTTTGTGTTAAAAACCGCGCAATCGCGCGGTTTTAGTTTTTCAACGAAGGCATAAACGTAATGACCATTCACGATTTTTATTGAATTTTGATGCTCGCAGGAGAGTGCTCTCCGAGTCTTGCGCTAACAATAATATCTTCTAATGAATCGCCAACCTCAATTAACGCACTGGAAACACCTCCGCTGGTGCTTACTTCTGCAGGACTGATTAGTGTTGCACTGCCTTTCACACTGAAGGTGATCGGGATATTGTTGCTGTACACCGGATTACCCTCACCATCTACTAATTGCGCGTATACAAATATTGCATCCTTAACGCCTGCTTGTGCAGCTTTGCCGCTGGTGTCTAAAGTTAGTCGCAAACTTTTTGCGGCACCTGCGGTAACCTGACGATGTTCGGCGACGGCTTTGCCATTGATGTACGCAATAGCTTTTAATTCACCTGCTTCAAATTTTTCTAATGCAAAGGTGAATGGTGGGTGTGGCAAATTGTTGCTATTGCCGTTTGTCTCCGGTGTTTGTTTGGCAATAATTTTTCCGTTAAGCAACAGTTCTACTTCATCCGCGTTACTGAATATGCGCACATTGGTGTCGGATGTTTCATTCCATTCACTGGCAATAAATACCATTGGGCCGGAACTGAATTTGTCTGAGATTTCACTGGCATCGCGTTGGCTTTGGTAAAAGTAGTAGCTGTATTTGGGTAAACGATCAATGCTCATAATGCCTGAACTTTCTAAATCCGGTGCATAACCGCGATTGTAATCAAACATCACCCAATAACCATCGGCAAAAGCGGGGGTGTTGAAATTATCATTGTGAGCTTCCTGAATGTTAGATGCCTGTTGCAGTAAACGTTGTTCTCCATCGCTCAGTAATTGGCGGCTGGAGCGGTCTGCTTGTAACAAATTTGCCCAGGCTGTTTGGTTTAGACCAGCATTCATTGCGTAGTATTCCCAATCGCCGTATTCGCTCACGACATAAGGTTTGTTTGGCTTTTTGTAATGTTCCAAACGATGCTGGCGTGCTTGTAGATAAATATCGTAACCGTATTCCTGCCAGCCGGCCGACATGGCACCGGGATATTCTTCTGCGATAATGTTGGTGAGGGAATCGATAAAAGGCTCCGTCATCCATGATTCGTTGAGCGAACACTCCCAAGCCATTACGGATGGATGATTGCGGTCGCGGCGAATTAAGTCGCGACAGGTTTGTTGAATCTGCGTTTGAAATGCCGGGTCTTCAGAAAAATATTGCCAGCCTAAAATTGAATCTAGTAACACTAAGCCCAATTCATCGGCCGCTGCCATAAAGGCTGGCGAGTGCGGGTAGTGCGAGAGACGCACATAATCAAAACCGGCAGATTTTATTTTCACTGCATCGCGATAATCCGCTGCATCCGAAGTTGCATAGCCAATGTAAGGATACTCTTGATGGCGGTTGACACCGCGCAAAAACGTTTTTTCGCCATTAATCAATAATTGATTGTCTACCCATTTGAATTCGCGAATACCAATGCGTGTAGTCTGCTCATCAACCAACGATTCCCCCTCATAAACTCTTGTTACCAAATTGTAGAGGTTGGGGGTTTTAGGTGACCAAAGACGCGGCTTGTTGAGGGTTAAGGTAATGCTATTTTCCACATTAGTTTTACCATTGACGGCTTGTAGGTCACCAGTCTGATCAACTATAACTTTGTCGCCGTCCAATAATTTTTGTACCACGCGAAATTTCTTCGGATCGATATGCGCATTAAATAAATGAGTATTAATCTTGATAGTTGCTTGTTCACGAGTGACTTGTGGGTAAGTGACAAAAATGCCGCCGCTGGCGGTTGTGTTTGCGGCAACTGCATCAGTAATATGTAAGTCATTATTAATTTGTAAATACACATGGCGATAAATGCCGCCATAGGTATTAAAATCCAAATCTTTTAAGGGTTTGGGGCCGGTGATGGCATTATCGCGGTTGTCCAAACGCACCAACAATTCATTGGCTGCGCCCCATTTTAATTTTTCGGTGAGATTAACCGTAAAGGGCAGATATCCGCCTATATGGGTGATGAGCTTTTCGCCATTCAGCCAAACTTCCGCTACATTCATCGCCGCTTCAAATTTCAGGGAGATTTGTTTTCCTTGCCAGCTCTCTTCTGTAGTAATGGCTTTTTTATACCAGGCGTCGCCTTGAAATTGCTCGTTAACAACCAGTGGTTCAATTTTGGGTGTGTGGGGAATTTGCACTGTTTCCCAGTTTTTGTATTGCTGTGCTGCGGCTAAATCGAGCGCACTGTCGCTGCGGAAAAATTGCCAGTCTTTGTCATAGAGCATGTCTGTAACCGGGGCTGTATTTTGTGCGCTGGGCGAGCAGCCGGTGATTAGGCTGTATAACGCGAGGCTGTACACGTAAAATTTGCCCCGGTTGAAAATTTTGGTATTTATCATAATGTCTCTCACTCGTTTTCTTTTAAATTACAGGGGGATTTAATTATTCGGTGTACTCTGCCGAAAAAAACAAAAAGGAGGGCAGGGCGTTGTTGCGGCGCGTTGCATCAAAAAAGCTGGCATTTTCCCAGTGCGAACCTGTTCCCCATAGCGTTTTGCAACGGCTGCTAACCCAAGCAGGCTCCCAATAGATAACGCCTAATCCGCCCGCGCTTTTGACTAATTGGGTTAATTTGAGTAAGTAACTCAGTTGGCCTTTGGCTGTGGCGGGATGCTCGGGCAGTACAGCTTTTTCTCCCAGCACATTGCTGGCTTGGTCGCTATTATTCAGTGTCCAAGGGTAGGCCGTTTCTACAATCATGACGTCTTTGTGGTAGGTTTTTTTTAATTCTTTAAGCGCTTTGGGTAGATCTGACAGCGTATAAATAGACCATTGTGGATAATAGGAAAGGCCGATGATATCGTAATCGACAATGCTGTTTTCGTCGGCCTGCTTAAACCACCAAAGCGCATTTTCCGGTTGCGCAATGTGCAACACAATCTGGATGTGCTTATTGGATACTTTGCTGTAATCACGCACTGCTTTAATTCCGCTGTTTAACAGTTGTGCATTGCGTGGCCAATTGGGAATGTCATGCACGATGAATTTTTCTTGTTGCAGTATTTCGATATTGGTTTCATTGCCGACTTGCACCATATCTGGCAAAAGATTTTTCGCATCGAGTGCGCGAAGGGTTTCGGTAGTGTAATCGTAAAGTGCTTTTGCGAGTTCATCGGTATCGCTGATATGTGCCCAGGCTTTGGGAATAAATTGTTTTTCCGGGTCAGTCCAAGTGTCGGAATAGTGAAAATCCAGCAGGGTTTTCATTTTGTTGTCTTTCGCGCGCTTTAGCGTTTTTTCTACATCTGGCAAATCAGAATATTTTGTCCATTCAGCGTTATGCCACAAGCGTACACGCACAATGTTGGCGCCTTTATTGGCAAACAGGGCAAAAGGATCAACTTTTTTGCCTGCGTCGCGGTAGGTCGCACCGCAGTCTTCCATCTCATTGACGTAGGATAAATCGGCGCCGATATAAAAAGGCGTTTCGGCCCAGCTGTTTGCATGCAATGCAGCAAGCAAAATACCTAGAAGGTAGGCGAATTTTGTTAACCAGTTTTTCATCACATTCTCGCGTTACAAACGACTCAAAAAAACACGGCTGCACATGCAGCCGTAATAAGGGGTGGTTCATGCAGAGAAACCAATGCTTACAGTTTCCAGGTGAAATCAATCAAGTAGCTGCGACCGTAATCATCGAAACGTTTCAGGTTAGCTGAATCGTTATTCTGAGTTAGGCGCAGCGGTTCGTTGGTAAGGTTGAACACTTGGAAGCGCACATTGTAATTTTCGTTAATTTCATAGGCGAGGCTGAGGCCAACACCCAGTTCAGCGTCTAAGGTGGTGAGGTCATAACTATCCCAGCTGAAGGCACTGGTGTAAGTCGAGTGGTATTTCCAGCCCAAGCGCGCATCTAAACCGAAGTTGCTGTACCACAAATCCAGCGTCGCCGTATCTCTTGCCAAGCCAGCCATGGGTAATGGATTGTCTGATGGGGCAAATTCATAAATATTGGATTCGGCAAAGGCGTAGTTAGAGTAGATGCCAAAACCTTCTACTGGCAGAAATTCAAACGGCATTTGGAACGTAACTTCCGCGCCGCGCACATAGCCGCCATTGCCATTCACCGGGCCGTAAATTTCAAATGTGCCTTGCTGGCTGGTGAAGGTTCCTACAGTGGCGTTGCCGATGTAGTTATCGATGTCTTTGTAATACAGACTCAGTGCCGCCAATGATTCTGATGCAAAATACCATTCGTATGAGACATCAATTTGATCTGAAGTAAATGGATCCAGCAGTGGGTTGCCAGCACCACCGGAACTGCCCGTGTTAATAGCGTTGATGTATTGACCTGCGCGCAGCTCATCTAATGGCGGACGGGAAATTGCTTGCGCAACGCCAATGCGCAGTTTGCGAGTATCGTCGAGATCCAGGTTCAAGCTAGCGCTGGGCAGGGCTTTGGAGAAATCATTGTCCACGTGATCGCCATTTAATGCGTAGCTTTCGGTATTGATTTCAACTTGGCGTACACCGATATTGGCGTTGTAATCTAAACCGCCCAGTTGGCCTTCAAAATCCAGCTTCACATAAACAGCTTCGTTTTGCTCTTGCACTTTCCAGTAGCGGCTTTCATTCACGGCTGCTGTGCTATAGGCGACACCTCCGTAAATGATGTCTGCTGTTTTTGCGTAAGAAGGAGCGTTCAGGAACGGAATGGTATTAAACGCACCGAGGGTGTATGCGCTGAGAAAACCTTGAGGGAATGCCACGGCGTTGCCGTTATCGTCTGCGCGATTCATGCTGAAATCGGTCCAGATCACTTCTTTCTCGCGGTCAGCGGTACGTGCACCAAATGTCAGTGCACGTAAATGGCCGGCGTCCAAATCGCGTTTGATATCAAACTGAGCACTCTGCAGTTCGTCTTCCAGCGTTGAACCTTCGTTAGCATTGCCAATGTAGTTATACGAGGCATTTTGCGGCGTTAACAATGGTGAGCCTTCAGGTGCGGTAATAGAGGGGCGACCACGGGTATCGTAGCTAAAGGTTTCGGCATACTGATCCAGATAGATCGCATTCCAGTAGTTTTTACGTTCTGCGGTGGAATGCGAAAAATCCACATCGATTTGCCAGTTGTCAAAACCTGTGTGGCTGAATTTTAAGCCTTGGGTAACACCGCTATTCTCTTGTTGGTAAGCAGCAATCACATGGCGCATTTGGCCTTCCCACCCATTGATGGTCGCTGCAACCGCTTTATCACCATCAATTACTACGTTGCTTAATAAATTATCCGGGCGACCATCTGCATTAGTATCTTCAATGCCCCAGCCACCCCATGGGCCGGGATTCAAACCTATATCTTGTGCCCAGGTTTGATTTTGTTGTTCGTCCATCGCAAATTTGGTGTAAAGCACATCGTATTTTACGTTGAGCGCGTCGGTCGCCTGCCACTCAAACGTAGTCATCACGCCATCGCGATCGGTATCGAGTTTTTTCACTTCAGCTGCTACACCCCAAGGGGTATTGCCTACAGAGCCTTGGCCATCCAGATCCCAGTTGCCGCTGCTGTAACCCCAGCCTTGCAAGGAGCCGTAGGCATTCTTTTGAGTTTGGGTGGATGCACCAATGGCCACCGCAAAGTTATCACTGAATTGATGAATAAAAGCACCGCTCATGCGGTTGCCGAGAGGATCGTAATTGGGAATATCTTCAGCACTTTCGTTGTACTGCACACCGACACGAATGGTCGCTTTAGGGCCGGTGTGTGTGAGTGGGGAAATCGTTTTAAGGTTGATGGTGCCAGCAATACCGCCCTCTACCAATTCGGCAGATTGGGTTTTAAAGACCTCTGCAGCTGATACCAGCTCAGAGGGATATTGTTCATAACGAATAGCGCGGCCAGGTTCCGGGCTTGCTGCTTCTCGGCCATTTACTGTACCTAATACCATACGTGGACCTAGGCCACGAATAGCGGCTTGGCTTTCATTGCCGCGGTCGCGGGAGCCATTTATACCGGGTAAACGCACCAGGGCTTCGGCAATAGTCACTGCTGGAGTGGCATTGATATCATCCATTGCCAAAGCCTCCATTACCTTAGTGCTTTGCCGTTTCACGGCAATCGCCTTCTCCAGTGACGCGCGCATACCGGTTACCACAACCTCCTCAATTTGGACATCTTGTGCAGTGCTCTGGGCATTCGCCCAAGGTCCTAACAAGCTGATCGCTAAAAACAGGCTGGAGCGGGCATAGCGGGTTGATGCGGTGTATCTCATGGCTTCCTCTCATTTATTGATTGTTATATAAATCATATTTATAAGCTAATAATAGCGGTCAGTTGAAAAGTGTCAAGAGAAAACTGGGCTTCATATATATAGGTCACTTTGGGGCTTAGTTGTTTGCTAAGGGGAATGGGGGAGTCAATGCCGTATTGAAGGTAGGTTAAATCCGCATTAGGTATGGCGCCAAAGGTTGGGTAGAATTCATCCCTGCGTGGAGTTGGCGGCCGAATACCAGCTAAATTTTTGTCTCAGTGCGACCCAAAAAGGAATAGAGAATAAACAATGATTATAGTCCCCACCGAAAAACAACTGGATTGGCGCAATGCTCCCATAGTGCTGTGCACGTTGGTATTGCTGAACGTAATGGTATTTTTTTTCTACCAGAGCGGCGATACCAAAAAAATTATTGAGGCCATTACCACTTACCAAACCAAAGATTATTTTGCGCAAGAGTGGCCGGTATTTGAAAAGTATCTGGAAGAAAAGCAGGACCTCATACTGCTGAAGAACTATCGCCAACAATTTCAGCAGGGTGATGTTGACTTGATTATTGGCGATATGGTGATGAACGAAGCCTTCTACGCCTATCTGCAGAAAAATTACCGCAGCTATTTTACCCCGGACTATTACGCTGAGTGGGCGCCTGAGCGGACGCGCCTGCATGCGCAATTACAATCTGTTAGCTACATCGCCAATGGTTTGCGAGCGAGCGATATGCGCGTCTCCACGTTTATTACGCATCAGTTTTTGCACGGCGATATTATGCATTTGTTGGGCAATATGTTCTTTTTAATTATCTGTGGCTTTGCGGTAGAGGCGGCAATTGGCCACTGGCGATTTTTGTTATTTTATTTAGTCTCGGGTGTTGCCGCTGGTTTTGCGCAAGTCGCGTCGGATTGGAGCAGTACTACACCGCTGGTGGGTGCATCCGGTGCTATTTCGGGTGTCATGGCCATGTACCTTGCAGTTTTCCGCTTAAAGAAGATTGAATTCTTTTATTGGTTTTTCTTTTTTGTCGGTTATTTTCGTGCCCCAGCGCTGTTGATCTTGCCATTTTATATTGGCAAAGAGATTTACAGTTATCACAGCGATACTGAATCCAATGTGGCGTTTATGGCGCATGCGGGCGGTTTTATCGCCGGTGCGCTATTGATTGGGATTGCCTGGCTTTTTAATCGCAACACGCTCAACACTCACTATATTGAAACCGATCAAACGATTGATCCTCGTCAGCAACAATTAGCCGATATTTATACCGCTATTGAAAAACATCGCTTTGACCAAGCCTTAGCGCTAGTGGATGCGCTGATTCAAACTACCGGTTTGACATTTGATGTGGCGATGATTCGCTACAATTTGCTAAAAATTTCGCGAGGCGACGCCTATTTGCCAGCAACGTTAAACTTATTAACAGTGCCGCTGCTAGCGCCGGAAGAGGTGAAAAAGTTGGACAAGGTGTGGAAGGATAATCCTGATGTGCACATGCAGTTATCCGAGCAAGCCGCCTTAAAATTGGGCATGCAATTTACTGCGTTGGAAAGCCCGCAATCGGCGGAGCAATTATTTTTGCAGCTACAGGCGCGCGGTTGTAACAATCCAGCGCTTTCGGTTTACGCGAGCAAATTAGCGGCAGCCTTTCTGCGCTTGCGCGATACGGGGAAAAAATCCCATTACGATGCTGTAGCCCAACAACTCGCACAAGGAGCTGAACGTGGATTACTGTAAATATCATCCGCTGGATGGCGCCACCTATGCGTGCCGTGCCTGCAATAGTCGGCAATGTGATAAATGTGTTGATGACGCACACAGGGCAGCGCATTGTTTTGTTTGCGGCGCAGTGCTGGAAAGTCTCGGCTCTGCCAATACGGTAGAGCCATTTTGGCGCAGGTTAAAAGAAGCGTTTAAGTATCCGGTCAATGCTAACTCGATGAGTTTGATTGTCATCACGGCGATCATTTCATTGCTCGCAGCGCTTATGCCGTTTTTATGGATTCTATCCTTAGCGATGTATTTGTTCGCTGCCGGCTCACTGATGAAGTACAGCTTTACTTGTCTTGAACGCACCGCGATGGGTGAAATGAAAGCCCCGGATGTGATGGATGCCTATTCCGGCGGGATCAAGTTGTTATTGCAACTGGTGCTAATGACAGTGGTGTTAACTGTACTTGTTGGGGCTGCTTATTATTATCTCGGCGCAGCGCTCGGTGGTTTATTGGGTTTTATCGCGGTGTTTTCTTATCCAGCGATTTTGATTCGTTTTGCGCAAACGGAAAATATGCTAGGGGCTATGAATCCTTTTGCCGCTATTGCGCTGATGGCAGCAATCGGTTTGCCTTACGGACTGCTAATTGTGTTTATGTTAATCATGATGACCTCGGTCGGTGTGTTGCATGAGTGGATCGGTGCAGTGTTTCCGGCAATGTCGTATTTATTGCAATCGATTGTTTCAAATTACTACACAGTGGTGATGTTTCATTTGATGGGCTACATGTTGTTTCAATATCAAGAACAATTAGGTTACAGCGCACGTTCGGATGAAGACGATGAAGGTTCACAGCGCAGTGAACAAGAGCGGCTTACCGCAAAAATTGAAGTCATGCTAAAAGAAGGGGATTACGAACAGCTAATAAAGCTTTATTACCATGCGTTTAAGCAATACCCCAATGAACCCCTATTTTTTGATAAGTTTTTTGATTTACTTTACGCATGCAAAAAAACGGCTTTGATGGAAGATTACGGGCTGACCTATTTGGAATTCCTCAATCGTCGCAAACGATTCGATAAACTGACGCCAACGTTTAAGCAGATCTTGTGTGTCGCACCTGATTATCTTCCCGATTCACCCATCATGCGTGTGCAACTGGCTACTTTGTTGAAGCAGCAGGGGGATTCAAAGTTAGCGGTGAAGTTGCTAAATGGTATGCATAAATTGTATCCCGAGTTTTCCGGTTTACCTGATGCGTATAATTTATTGGCTGATATTTTGACTGAAATACCGAACTTGCAATTGCAAGCGGATAAATGCAGGCAAATGGCGGTGCAGTTAAAACGTAAGGCCGATGAAAGACAGGCTGCCTTGGTTTTGCAGCAAGAACAGAAGCGCGCGGCCGAAGCGCAGGCGCAACATAAACCGACAGGTGTGAAAGCGGTGCGTAAAGGTGGCCCACCATCTGGAACTACAATAAGCGGACTTACCTTGGAGTTGGTGCCACTTGAGCCAGTTGCGGAAAAACCGGATTAATTGCCAATCATTTTTTCCAGAATCTGTGTTTTTTGCTCGCCCTGTAGCTGGCTAAATACGCTGCCAGCCAATTCCGCACTCGCAATACGTTTGTGCGGGCTAGTGTGGATAATTTGCAAAATCAAGCGGCCCACTTTGGGTGGTGCTTTGCGTAACCGCCAGCGATTTTTTAATCCCCATAAGCTGGGTGAGGGCAAGGTTCCGGTAAATAATTGGAATAGTATTGCACCCAAAGCATAGACGTCAGCACCGGTAGATACAGCTTCATTGGCAGGTTGATACCAGTGAGCATCATCGCCATAGCTGTGTGCAGGAAAGCCAAAGTCACTCAGTTTTAAATGATTCTTTTCCGCAAACAATACATTGCTAGGGCGTAAATTGCCGTGCACGATTCCGTAAGAATGGGCGCAGGCGAGGGCGTTACACAGTTGCTGTGCAATCGTTAAACACTGCCCTAGGCTGAGCGATTGAGTCAGTCGCTCTTGTAAGCTTCCGCCGGGTAAATACTCCATTGCGCTGATGAATACCCGCGGATTTTTCCCTGTACCAAAGATGCGCACTATATGGGGATGTTGCACCTGGGTTAATTTGGCAGCGTATTGCGGCGCGTTACCTAGGTGATCGAGGTTTTGTTTTTTTATCACCAAAAAACGTTGGCGATTGGGATCGTTCACTAAATAAGTTGCACCAAAAGGATTTTCTTTTAAAACATCGAGCAAGATGTAGTTCGGCGGAATGTTATCGCGGGTAGATTCGTTGCCCCAGCGATTGCCTTGTAAATGTCGCCCCTGCGAAATTAATAATAGTTGCTGGCGAACTTCATCAGCGCTGCTAGGGCGCTGCTTGAGATCAGCTTCAATACAGCGATTAATTAATGGCCGCAATGCATTGGCCATTTGGTATTTGTCGTTGGTTTGTTGTGCGTAAGTTTGCTCATTGGCGAGCATGGGCACTACACCAAAAATTAACTCGTGCATCAAAATTCCAAGAGAATAAATATCACTCAATTGATTGGTGTGCGATGTGCCACTGTGTTGCTCGGGTGCCATGTAAGCATCGGTTCCCATAATTCTTTCTTGATTGGGGTCAGTTGCTTCTTTATTCGCAGTAAAGTAACCAGCAATACCAAAATCCACTAAGTAGGCGTGACCATCATAATCCACCAAAATATTGGCTGGTTTGATATCGCGGTGCACAACCCCGTTGCGATGTGCATAGGCCAATGCGCTGCATAGCTGGATAAGAATATTTAATTTGCGCGTGAGGCTAATATCGGTGCGCGGTAATATGGTTTCGAGCGAAACACTTTTCACATACGGCATAACAAAATAGGGCAATTGTTGTTCGCTCATCCCTTTATCAATTATTTGAATAATATTCGGATGGCTTAACCGCGCCACCAATGTGGACTCTTGTTCAAATTGCGCTTGAATGATCGGATCTTGGTTCAGGCTTGCATCCAATACTTTGATAGCAACGGCCCGGTCGAGGGATTTCTGTACTGCCAAATACACCTTGGCCATACCGCCTTCGCCAATCAGCGTTTTAATGTGATACCCCGGAATTGTCTGCACGCGCAATCTCTCACCAGTTATATGGCTTCAAGTATAGATCGCCTTATCGCACCCGCTTAAAAGTTTCCCGTGCTGGCATCTATAACCAATTGGCGGCACACTATCGCCATCTTATTTTTTGCTAATCGGGTTCCACAATATGGATGATCATCTACACCAGTTAAGCCAATGTCTCGGTGAGCAATTACTACAGCGCAATTGGCGCATCGCCACCGCAGAATCTTGCACTGGCGGTGGCGTCGCTGCGGCGATCACGGCAATTCCTGGCAGCTCCGCTTGGTTTGAATACGGAATCGTTAGCTACGCCAATGCCGCAAAAGAAAAGCTGCTCGGTGTATCCAGCGAAACTCTCGCACGCGAAGGTGCAGTGAGCGAAGCCGTTGTCATCGAAATGGCCAGAGGTGTGCTGGCATTATCGGGCGCTGATATAGCGGTTGCGATTAGTGGTATTGCCGGGCCAAGTGGTGGCTCAGTTGAGAAGCCGGTTGGCACGGTTTGGTTTGCTTGGGCTACGGCAGCTGGAGAAATAAAAACTGAATTGAAGCGGTTTGATGGGGATAGGGCAGCGATACAAAGGCAGGCGGTTAGTTTTGCTTTGACCAAGCTATTAGAGGTTTCCGAACCAAAGTAAAGTGATTAAAAAAGCTCTTCGAAAACGAAGGCTTTGATAAAAAAATTCTTTTTTGTTGCCGGTGATGTATGCGGTTAATAGCATTGGAAGGCTGTATATTATTTCTTTTATTTGGTTCTCTAAAACGCCAAGTGGTTTGTTTAGAAATCGTTTTCCTGGTTGCAGTGTTGCGATTCTTAATATGGGTTTGGCGCACGCCATATATTGATTGGT
The DNA here is from genome assembly GCF_057196725.1 of Cellvibrio sp. ATLC23. Taxonomy (NCBI): domain Bacteria; kingdom Pseudomonadati; phylum Pseudomonadota; class Gammaproteobacteria; order Cellvibrionales; family Cellvibrionaceae; genus Cellvibrio; species Cellvibrio sp. ATLC23. Next base: position 606,175 of record NZ_JBXUOS010000001.1, read on the forward strand.
TATGTTTTCCTCTTTGTATTCCCGTGGCTTTAATCTATGCCTGATTGTCAATTCGGGGCAATAGTAAATAGTCTTTTCTGCTTCAACAAGACGATAAAATACCAAAGTTTCTTCTCCGCCAGCTAATAGCGCGCCTTTACGCCCCAAGGTTGGGTCGAATCCACCAATTTCGATAAGACAGTTTTTTCTAATACAGGCATTTTTTGAGAGAAAGGGGTATCTCTTATCGCTTATTTGAAACTCTTCATCTCCATAATCAAGCGCAGCAAAAAAACTTTGATATTTTTCATCTTCATACCACCATGGCGACGGCATATCCCAAATAACAGTAATTTTTCCGAAGATGCAATCTGGATTGCTGACCAATATCCTGTTGATATACTTCTCTAACCAATATTGAGGTATTTCAGCATCATCATCAGTATATAAAATATATGTGCCAAGTGAGTTTTCGAACCCCGTATTTCTAGCATGGGAAATGCCTTGGCGAGGCTCAAAGTAATGCCTAAAAGGAAAATTAGTATGTTGTATGTTTTCTAATACTTGATGTGTGTTGTCAGAGCTATTGTTATTAATGACAACTAATTCTACTCGCTCAGGATTACTAATTTTTTGCGATAATATTTGCTGTATGGTAATGGCTAATGATTCAGAATTATTATAGGTACAGATCACAATGCTCAACAGTGGGGAGAGTACTCCATTTCCGTCTAATTGTGGGTTCAATTCAACTCTCCTGCCAATTTTTCGCTGATGCCAAATTTGCTGTTACAAGGTGATACATATCATTTGGCGTGTGTGGCCACTGCAGAGGACTTCATTTTAAATTGCTGATAGTGCAAGATCATCAGTATATCCTTTTTGCTGATGAAAATCAGTCTGTCACTTTGAGGTGTCTCATGTTAGCGGAGTGGCGATTATTTATTTAACAGCACAATATTTGCCTCCGGCAAATAACACTCCGTCTGCAACAATCCTTTATTTGCATTAAAAGAGGTGGTCGATACGGCGCTGTTTTGTTGCGCTAGAAATATCGACTTGCTTGGTGTTGCATAATCTTGATAAAAGATGTCGGATTCCTGACAGACGCCGCCGTTTATAAAATAAATTCCTTTGCTGTCGGCTTTCAGTAATTTGCTGTATTGCTCCAGGTTGGACGTTATGCGTTCAAGCGTGTCATCTTTGTTGCGCAAAGCCCAAAAGCCGTTTTCGCCGATGTATTGAAAATAAATATCACCGCCGTATTCTATAGCTGAGCCGACGGCACCAAAGGTGAGTTGTTTTTGTTGCTCGCCTTCAATACGCCATAAGTTTCTAATGTCGCCGCTGTACTTAAGTGCATACAGACGATTGCTGGTGGGAAAATAGGCGATTGGTTCGATTTTATCGCTATTGCTCAACAACAAAATTGTTTCATTGCTGAGGAAGTTGTGGTGGAAGAGCTGATTGTTGGCGTTGAAAACAATATGCTCGCCGTCATCTGACCAAATAATGCTATCGATTTTTTTGGGGACAGGTTGTTGGGTCAGTTGGCGTTCTTGCCCGTTCTCTATTAACCACAAGTGTATTTGATTGTTGCGCACCGAGGCATATACCACTTCATCGCCGTTGGGTGAGAAGCTTGCGGCATAATTTAAGTTGGTGTTTTCAGTTAGCTGCTTTTTTGTGCCGTCTAGTCCTGCCAATACAATATTGGCGCTGCGCTTTTCTTCCGTGTAAAAAATTCCACTGCCGTCTGCACTATAGTGTGGGCGAGAGAAAATTTTATCTTTGCTGTCGGCGAGTGGGATGGGTGTTTGTTTTCCATCTAAATAGACGGCGATTAGTTTTCGCTCATCTTCGGCATAGACTAGTACACCGCTGCCGTCAGGAATCCAACTCATATCGGTCAAGTTCACATCCAAATTCACACGGCTGATGGGTTTTTGTTGGGCACTTAAAAAATCAATGTTGATTTGATTTTTATGCACACTGGCAATGGCCGTTTTTTGTTTCAGAACAGCGCTAGCAATTGGGTTGGTTGCACCTTCGAATTCATCCAGTAGGGTTAATTGTTGATCCAGAATGGAGTAGCGATAGCGTGCATTGCCGGCGTTGGGCCCTTGCTTGGCGACAATTTCGACTGTGCTTTCATCCCACCAAGTGACACTGAATATATGGCCTTGCCATTGGCTTAGCTGTTGTTTTTCCAGTAATCGTTCCTGCGCAAAATCCAGGCTGAATATATGAAAAGAATAAAGATAATTAGGCGGTTGATAAAAATGGGTGCCTAGTGGCAAACCGTCGCGGCGTTTTACTTCAATCGCTACCAGATTGTTACCGGCAGGTGACCAAGCTAGTTTGAACCAGTTGCCATCAGTGTTGGCGATGCGCCAATCTTTACCGTTTGCATTGCGAATAATGATTTCACTTTCGCTTTGACTTAGCTTATCGGAAATGCGTTTTTCGCGGATATAGGCGAGATGTTGATTGTCAGGGTGTGGGGTCGCGTTACGCTCGTGGCCGGTTTCGTTAGTGTAGCCCTGAGTTGTGGTAAAAACTGTTTGGTGATTGTGTGGTAAGTAGACGGTATGCCAGTTGACGGTGTTATACGTCACTGCAATCACCAGTAGTGCCAATGCCACCATGCTTGCGATGCGCCACTTGCGCAGATTGCGCCTGTTATTTGGTTGGTTTGCAACTGCGTAGGATTCACTCGTCGTGCCGGATGGTAGCGGTGTGAGAAACTGCGGTTCGATCCTGAGTTGATAACCGCGTTTGGAATAATGCGCAATCCATTCCTGATTGCCAATTAACTCATGTAATGCAGTGCGCAGTGCATTAATACTTTTTTGTACTGAACCATGAGTGACGACACGGCCCTCCCATAAGCGTTCAATCAGCTCTTCATTGCTGATCACTCGGCTTTGATTACTGGCAAGGTAGTGCAGCACTGCCATCGCTTTGGGTTGCAGCTTGAGGCTTTTGTTGCGTGCCCAAAGTGTGTTGTGTGATGGCGATACCCTTACTTCACCCAACATAAAACTGTTTTCTTGCTGGGTGTTCATTGCAGGGGGTGGCCTGTTGCGGTCAGCATAGTTGAGCCTTTTCCGGTCAGTGTTTTTATTGGTCTGTTTGGCGTGCAGTCAATTCGGTAAGCTGCGACTATGGGTGTAATTTTGCAAGATATGAATGTGTAAATACAAGTAATGTGCGTTTTTAGGGTTGTTCTAACTTATTGATTTTTAATTGAAAAAAGTTGGTAAGCAAAAGGTAAGCACGAGGTTTTAGTATGGTCAGTGTTTTTATCGCCATTTGCAATATATTCAATTCACACACATCCTCCGACGTATCGATGAGTGCCTCATTAATCGCACACCTACTTAATCGTAACTACAAAAGGTAAGGTTATGAAACTTTCATTATCACTGATAAAACGCTCTCTATTCCTGTCTGTATTTATATGTCCCCTGTTTGCTGTCGCTGCACCTGAATCCGCGCCTAGGGATGAGAAGGTGCCGCTGGTCTACATCAATAAAAATATTGGCTTTAATGTGAAGGGTTATAACTACAAGCAATCCGAGTTCCCTTGTAATATCGATAAGATATTGGTTAAGAATATTGTCGAGCAGGCCAAACAGGATGGCATTCAGATTGAGCCTGTTGGTACAACAGACAAAATCCTCAATGGTGTTATACCGGTAGTCGCGATCGATATTGAACAGTTGGTTTTGGGGAGTGAGGAGCGTCAATTTGGTACCAAGCAAAGCAATCCGCTACCAAAGGTGCAAGTCACTGTTGCGTTAATCAAGGGGGCGGAGGATATGGTCACTGCGAAACACACCTGCGCCATCATGACATTGAATGAGTTTACCCCATCGACTAACGTATTGGATTTGGGGAATGGCGTGACTGTCTGTTCAGCGACGCGCAAATGCTTGAGGGATCTAAGTAAAGATGTGGTGGAGTGGGTATCGCCGCAGGTTAAATAACAGCTGGCAGCCATGATAATAAAAAACGCCGGAGCAATTCAGTTCCGGCGTTTTTTGCATCGCAAAACAATCAGTTTGTTGTGTGACTATTGAATCCGAATTGGAATGTAAGTCATGTTGTTATTGCCATTGGTTTCGGAAATAGTATTGTTTTCATCGATAATAATACCGAGCCAATAATTTTGCCCCAGGGTTAAATCGCTGGGAATAAATACCGGAATGGTGGTGGTGTGTACATCGTCCGGGCTAAGTGAACCGAATGTACCGCCGCCAAGCCGCCTGTCGCCTGTGCTAATAAAATCGTTGGTGGACACATAAATTCCAAAACTGATATTACTTAGTGTGGATTTACCATTGTTTTCCAAGGTGAATTCCGGGCGCACAGTGGTGCCACGGGTGACTCGGAAACCCGGTTCACCGGCGATGGTAATGGGCGTTAAGGTTGCGGTATTGGCACTGTTGCGCACTCTTACGCGATCGTGGCTGGAGTATTCGCCATCGGCACCAGTACGACGCCAGTGGGATACCGACACATCATTAAACGCGCTGCTTTGATTGCCGTACAAAATTCTCGCGCCGTGGGACGCGTCCTCACCGAAATAAATACTGGCAGTAGTGCCATTGGTGTGGTGGTGTCGCCATGAATCCCCCATCACGTTGTATTCCCAATTTACATGCATTAAACCGAGAAAATGCCCCGCCTCGTGCGTGATAACGGAGTCAATCGGGCGCGCTGAACCTGTGTAGCTAAAGTTGGATGATTTGGCGGTAGAGCTAGTCCAGGTTCGATCTGAATCCAACACTATATCCACCTCATCCAAACCGTAATGCCAGCCAAAAAACCAATAGCAGTGATAATTCATTTGTGCCACACCCGGTGGCGATATGTTTTTTGCGTAAATTTCGTTTTGGCCATTTCCTCTACCGACAGTGCCAGTTTCAGTGATGGCATTAATAACAAAAGGTGAAGGGTTGGCATTGGTAGCAGTAATGCCCCGTTGTGCAGCAGTTAGATTGCTGCCACTGAAACTGGTGGTGTTGATGCGCGCGCTAGTGGAGTTTCCACCCCAGCGCAATTTTTTACCGCTGTCGCCATCGCACTCGAGCCATGATGCACTCAAGGCGGGTTGTGCGAGCAATACAATTAATGAGCTGATTAATAGATTAAACCGTAACATGATGTCTCTCCTTATATTACTTAACGGTTAATGTTGAGGTTGTAGCGGCCTTGCTTACAGATCTTTCTGCTTGTTCGCGAAATTTCAATTCTTCGGCGCTGGGTTTTGGTTCTGCGACTGTAATTTCTTTTACTGTTTCCGCTACGGGAGGTTTTACAGTAAAGGCTAGCTTCGCGTTAGCCATAACGAACTTTTGTTCGGGTTGACCGAGTTCCGCATTGAAGTGTTCGATCAGAGCAAAAAACTCATCGGTGATTAGCGGCTCGCGATATTTCTTAATGACCTGAGCGAGCGCTTCCCCGGAATAATCATCGGCTTTGGTATAGCCTTCGACATTCATCGCGATTTGATAAGTCGCCGGTGCCTCTGCTTCATATTTTTTGCGCAGATCTGCTAAGCCTTTGGCATCAATTTTATTTGCTTCAATCCAGCGCGCAGCATCAGGTTGTTTAATGACTCTATCGAAATTAGGGCGGGGCATTTCCATGGTGTTGACGTCAAAGCGCGGCTTGCCACCAAATTCCAGCGATTTTTCTGCGGCCACTAAAGGCACACCAAATCCGCTGTAGATACGTTCATCGATCACGCGAAAACGGCCTTCTACACAATTAACTAATTGACAGTCGCCAGGTTCGCCGCCGGGAATAAACAATACATCGGATTCACCTCGGGCAAAGGTGGGGGCAGTGGTCTCGATGTAAGCGCCGCCGCTGCCATCCGCCCCGCCGGGAATACGCAGCGTAATTTTTTCTGGTAGATAACCGCGAAATACTTTTCCTATTTCATAGGTTACAAATGTGTGGGGAATGCCGTTGGGTTCTTCGCGGGTAGGCTCGGAATTGCGGTATTGGACATCTACTACCTTGCCATAAGCCACTGCGGCACTTTGCGCCATTAATTCACGCAGACCACCTGCATCGGCATCGGCAGCACCGTGAGCCATAAGAGTTTGACTGGATAGAAACAGGGAACAGGCTGTTGCCAGCCTAAATAAAAATTGCGGCTTCATAACGAAACTCCTTCTAATGATTAACAACACGGCTTGGCTACCGAATGCAACCAAGCGCCTTCAAAGAACATTGAGAATCCTTAATGTTCTGAACAGTAGAGTAGGGTGAGTTTCGGGTGGGATCGAGGAAATAATCCCACCAGATTTTGGCATTATTTCACAGCTTGGATGATGCTTGCGCTGCTGATAGATATGCCGTTTTGGCTGAATAAACGCAACTGTGTGCGATCTTCTTCCCAACAGACTTAGGCATTTATTGATATAGTTACAAGCCCTTAAAATGTCTGAACTTTACTTTTCGCAGGAATAGAAATGATGAAAAATCTCGTGTCCGCTTTGTTGTTAAATACTCTATGTAGTGTTTCAGTGGTAATGGCGCATGAGGGGCATGACCATAGTTTTATTACTGAGCCTGCTGCGGTAGTGGTCGGGCAAGACTATGCTGTGCAGTTAACTCAAAAAGACGCCGGATATGATTTTGGTAAGCTTCCAGAAAGCTGGCGTAGCGTGCCTGCCAAAAATGCCAAGCTGCATCGAAATGGCGACGGCTTTTACATAGTTACCGTGACAAATGATGCTGAGCAGAAAACGTTGTATATATTGATGACATCCAACGGCGATGTTACCGATGTAAACTTTACTGGAGAATTTAAGGGGCTGAATCAATAAGTACTGCACAAAATACTGTATAAAATGCTAGTACTGTTTGCACATACAGTTTTTTGCTGTATGCTATCCCTAATGGTGTGATTTTGAGTCTACCTGAGTAGCCTAAAAGAGCTGCTAGATGGCATGGTTCGATAGAACTCATCGCAATTTCATAACAATGTGTTTCATTATTTTTATGTTGAGGTGTCAGATGGATGCGAATAAAGAGAAGGCGCTGCAGGCCGCACTGAGTCAGATTGAGCGTCAATTTGGTAAGGGTACTGTGATGCGTATGGGCGACAAAGAACAGGTCGCCATTCCTGCAATTTCTACCGGATCCCTTGGTCTTGATGTGGCTTTGGGGATTGGCGGTCTGCCTAAAGGTCGGATTATCGAAATCTACGGCCCTGAATCCTCTGGCAAAACAACTCTGACACTGCAGGTTATTGCTGAGGCTCAGCGTGCCGGTGGTACCTGTGCGTTTATCGATGCCGAGCATGCTTTAGATCCTATTTATGCATCCAAACTTGGCGTCAACGTTGAGGATTTGATTATCTCCCAGCCAGATACCGGTGAGCAGGCACTAGAAGTTACGGATATGCTGGTGCGCTCCGGTGCGGTGGATGTATTGGTTATTGACTCTGTTGCTGCATTAACGCCGCGCGCTGAAATTGAAGGCGAGATGGGTGATCACCATGTGGGCTTGCAGGCGCGGTTGATGTCGCAGGCGCTGCGCAAAATCACTGGCAACATCAAAAATGCTAACTGTCTAGTGATTTTCATCAACCAGATTCGCATGAAAATCGGTGTTATGTTCGGCAATCCTGAAACCACTACAGGTGGTAATGCACTTAAATTTTACGCATCAGTGCGCTTGGATATTCGTCGGACCGGAGCTGTTAAGGAGGGCGAAGAGGTAATTGGTTCTGAGACTCGCGTAAAAGTGGTGAAGAACAAGGTCGCGCCTCCCTTTAAGCAGGCAGAGTTTCAGATTCTTTATGGTATGGGCATTAACCGCATGGGGGAGATCGTTGATTACGGTGTGAAGCTGGGTCTAATTGATAAAGCTGGTGCTTGGTACAGTTATCAAGGTAACAAAATTGGTCAGGGCAAAAACAATGTAATGAAGTTTTTGCAGGAAAATCCGGTTATCGCCAAAGAGCTGGAGCTTAAAGTCAGAACGGAACTTTTGGCTACTCCTGCGCTCTCATTGAGCCCAGGTGGTGGCGAAGTAACGGAAGATGCGGAGGCCTAAGTTTCAGTAGTTCTCTAAAAAACCTTCGTTTGCTTGTGCGCAACGAAGGTTTTTTTGTATTAAATAGTTTCCTTGCATCCCCCGGTGCCGCTCACTATGCTGTAGTGCAATCCTCATTGGCAGTTCATGGTGTGGTGGCTAGGCGGAATCTGCAGGCGTTTAGGTGATATTTGATAATCGGATTGGCGATAAGGGGTGTGTTTGTGATGAAGCAATTGAGTATGTTGTTGGTAGTGTTAAGTACTTTGGTTTTTGCTGGCTGCACAGTGCAGCCTAAAGTGGAAACTGATCATCAGGCTGATTTCGATTTTTCATCGCTAAAGACCTTTGCTGTTGCTGAGACAAAGCAAGACAGCAAAGACAATATTTTAATATCCCCGTTCACCTTGAGTCATATTCACTCCGCGTTAGAGGCTGAGCTGGCCAAGCGTTACCAGAGTATATCTATCACAGCAAAGCCAGATTTCATTGTGAGCTATCATGTGGTAATCGAGGAAAAACTTGATCCGCGTAGTTACGATGATCTTTATGGTTTTGGTTACTACGGGCGGGGTTATCGCTACCCATATCCATTTTTTCGTGGCCCTGGTGCGGGGTTGCGTGTATATAATCAAGGCAGCTTGATTATTGATATTGCCGATGCCAAAACCGAAAAGCCTATTTGGCGTGGTGTTTCCGAGAAACGGTTGAGTCGTAGCATGGCGCCACAACAGCAACGGGAAGTGTTGAGTCGTGCTGTTACTGAAGTTATTAGTCAATTTCCGCCAGTTAATTAAAGCGCGAGTACCTTTATCCAAGTGGCCGCGTTTGCGGCCATTTTTATGGGGGCATAGTTATCCTTATGCAGCAAGCACCATTTACACTCAGTGATATTCGCTTTAGTGCTATGAGCTTTTTGGCGCTGCGTGAACACTCCGTAAAAGAGTTAAAAGAAAAGCTGGGGCGAAAATTTTCATCTTCGGAGCTGATTGATAAGGCTGTTAGTGGGTTGGTTGAGCAGAACCTGCAATCAGATGAGCGTTTCTGTCAGGCCTTTGTATCCATGCGTCAACGGCAGGGCAAAGGCCCTGTTGTAATCAAAATGGAGCTGCGTGAAAAGGGTGTTGCCCCTGAGCTGATTGCCCAATTTGTCGATGATGCGGACTCTTTGTGGTTTGAGCTCGTACGCGATGTTTGGAGCAGAAAATTCCGTGGCGCCACACCTGCAGATGCCCGCGAGCGAGCCAAGCAGATGCGGTTTTTGCACTCCCGCGGTTTTGCCTCCAAGCATATTCAGGCTGTGTTTGTTGCAGCCTCTGATGTGGATGGTGATTTTTAGACGGTTTTGTTGCTTGTTATTTTGTTGTTTATTTGTCCGAATCCATTCATCAAGGCTCAGGTTTTGATACTTGGGCGAGCTTTTCGTTGAGCCGAAAAGGCCTTTCTGTTACTCTGGCGCCCCGTCCTGAACGATAAATCCCCCCTGCCTCTAACGAGTGCTGCTGTTGGCATTTATCTCCAATCCGCTCCGCATTTTCACAGTTAATCAGGTTTTACATGACGCGCTATATATTCGTAACAGGTGGTGTTGTTTCCTCATTGGGCAAAGGCATCGCCTCGGCTTCTCTCGCGGCTATTCTTGAGGCTCGTGGCCTCAAAGTAACCATTATGAAGCTCGACCCCTATATCAACGTAGATCCGGGCACTATGAGCCCGTTCCAACATGGCGAGGTGTTTGTAACCGAAGATGGTGCCGAGACCGATTTGGACTTGGGGCATTATGAGCGCTTTATTCGCACTAAAATGACTCGCCGTAATAACTTTACCACTGGGCGGGTTTACGAGACCGTTTTACGTAAAGAGCGTCGCGGTGATTATCTTGGTGGCACCGTGCAAGTTATCCCTCATATTACTGATGAGATCAAGCGCCGTATCCTTGAGGGTGGCCGCGATGTTGATGTCGCGCTGGTTGAGATTGGTGGTACCGTTGGTGATATCGAGTCGCAACCTTTCCTGGAAGCTGTGCGTCAGTTGAAAGTAGAGATGGGTTCGCGAGCATTGCTGATGCATTTGACTCTGGTGCCTTATATCGCCACTGCCGGTGAGACCAAAACCAAGCCAACCCAGCACTCGGTAAAAGAGCTGCGCTCCATTGGTTTGCAACCCGATATTTTGTTGTGTCGCTCCGAGCGCTTGGTGGATGAAGATTCACGCCGCAAAATCTCCTTGTTTACCAACGTTGCTGAGCGCGCAGTTGTGCCGCTTCCCGACGCCGATACAATTTATTCAATTCCACGCTTGCTGCAAAGTTATGGTTTAGATCAAATTGCTGTTGAATTGTTGGGGCTGCAATGTCCTGAAGCTGATTTGAGCGAGTGGGATAAAGTAGTAGAAGGTAAATTGAATCCTGTTAATTCCATTACCATTTCCATGGTTGGTAAATACATGGAATTGTTAGATGCTTATAAATCATTAATAGAAGCATTGACACACGCAGGCATTCATACCCATACCAAAGTAAACATTAATTACATTGATGCTGAACGCGTTGAAAATGAAGGTGTTGGCATTTTAAGTGATGCAGATGCCATCTTGGTTCCAGGCGGATTTGGTGAGCGCGGCGTAGAAGGTAAATTAATGGCCGTGCAATATGCCCGTGAAAACAAAGTGCCTTATCTGGGCATTTGTTTGGGGATGCAATCGGTTGTTATTGAATTTGCGCGCAATGTGCTGGGTCTAAAAGGGGCGAATTCAACCGAGTTTGATCGCAATTCTCCACACCCTGTTATTGGTTTGATTACAGAATGGATCACCTCTGACGGCGAAGTAGAAAAGCGCGATGAGTCTTCCGATCTTGGCGGAACTATGCGTTTAGGTGCGCAGGAGTGTCGTTTGGTCGCTGGTTCAAATGCACGCAATGTTTATGGTGCAGACGTTATTGTTGAGCGTCACCGTCATCGCTATGAAGTGAACAACAATTATGTTGATCAACTACAAAAAGCGGGTTTGAAAATTGGCGGTTGGTCTGCAGATGATACCTTGGTTGAAATGGTCGAGATTCCTGACCACCCTTGGTTTGTGGCATGTCAATTCCACCCGGAATTTACCTCGACACCGCGTGACGGCCACCCATTGTTTACTGCGTTTGTAGCAGCGGCACTGGCAAATAAAAAATAGTTTGAGGGGCGCACATAGCTGCGCCCCTTTTTATACAATTCATCAACGAAAGTTAAAACTATTCTGAAAGGAATACATGTGTCTCAGCAAATTGTAAAAGTGGGCAGTTTGAGCGTTGGCAACTCATTGCCATTTGTATTGTTCGGCGGCATGAATGTACTTGAGTCGCGCGACATGGCGATGCAAGTAGCTGAAGCCTATGTGCGGGCAACTCAAGCACTCGCCATTCCCTACGTTTTTAAAGCCTCGTTTGATAAAGCAAATCGTTCATCGATCCATTCTTATCGCGGTCCTGGTATGGAAGAAGGCTTGAAGATTTTTCAGGAAATCAAACAAACCTTTAATATCCCTGTTATCACCGATGTGCATGAAATTGAACAGTGCAAACCCGTCGCAGAGGTTTGCGATGTGATCCAGTTGCCAGCTTTTCTCGCGCGTCAAACCGATTTGGTTGTCGCTATGGCCAAAACCGGTGCGGTGATTAACATCAAAAAGCCGCAGTTTTTAAGCCCTGGGCAAATGAAAAACATCGTCGAAAAGTTTGGCGAATGCGGCAATGATAAAATCATTCTTTGTGATCGCGGTACCAACTTTGGCTACGACAATTTGGTGGTCGATATGCTCGGTTTCCGCACTATGCGCGAAGTTAGCGGCAATGCTCCGGTGATTTTTGATGTGACCCACTCCCTGCAGTGCCGCGACCCGATGGGCGCAGCGTCTAGCGGCCGCCGTCATCAGGTGGCCGAGTTGGCACGTGCAGGTATGGCAGTTGGTTTGGCTGGTTTATTTTTAGAAGCTCATCCAGATCCTGACAATGCTAAATGCGATGGCCCCAGCGCTTTGCCGCTCGACAAGTTACAGCCTTTCCTGCAGCAAATGAAAATGATTGATGATGTGGTGAAAAATTTTCCACCGCTCGATATTAAGTAGCTTTTTATTAATTAGTAGGCTCTAACTGATTTTGTAGAAACACACTCTGGAGAAAACGAATGACTAAGATTGTTGATATCAAAGCTTTTGAAATTTTGGATAGCCGTGGCAATCCAACCGTTATGGCGGAAGTGATTTTGGAAGATGGTTCTATTGGTTCTGCAACTGCACCATCAGGTGCTTCTACTGGTTCGCGTGAAGCGTTGGAATTACGCGATGGCGATAAATCACGTTATTTGGGCAAAGGTGTTTTAAAAGCAGTTAATAACATCAACACCACCATTAAAAATTTGGTTGTGGGTTTTGATTCGCTTGATCAGCGCGCGCTTGATAACGCTATGATCAAAGCGGATGGCACCGACTTTAAAACCGTGTTGGGTGCAAACGCCATTCTGGCTGTATCTTTGGCAAATGCTAAAGCAGCTGCCATCTCCAAAAAAGTACCACTCTATGCACACATTGCTGACTTGAATGGCACTCCTGGCAAATACTCTATGCCAGTTCCAATGATGAACATCATCAACGGTGGCGAACATGCTGATAACAACGTTGATATTCAAGAGTTTATGGTGCAACCAGTAGGCGCAAAAACTTTTGCTGAAGCTTTGCGTGTTGGCGCTGAGATTTTCCACACCTTGAAAAAAATTCTGCACGACAAAGGTTTGAGCACCTCAGTAGGTGATGAAGGTGGTTTTGCACCAAACCTACCGTCTAACGAAGATGCGTTGAAAATTATCGCTGAAGCAGTAGAGAAAGCTGGCTACAAGCTGGGCGATAACGTTACCTTGGCATTGGATTGCGCCTCTACCGAGTTCTACAAAGATGGAAAATACGATTTGGCTGGCGAAGGCCGTGTATTTACTACTAATGAGTTCTCTGATTATTTGGCTGACTTGGCTGCTAAATACCCAATCATTTCTATCGAAGACGGTAAAGATGAAAGCGACTGGGCTGGCTGGGCTGACTTAACGCAAAAAATTGGTCACAAAATCCAATTGGTTGGTGATGATTTGTTTGTAACCAACACCAAAATTTTGAAAGAGGGCATCGATAAAAAAATCGCTAACTCTATTCTGATCAAGTTTAACCAAATTGGTTCTTTGTCTGAGACGCTTGACGCAATCAAAATGGCGCAAGATGCAGGTTACACTGCCGTTATTTCGCATCGTTCAGGTGAAACCGAAGATACCACCATTGCTGATTTGGCTGTGGCTACTGCAGCGGGTCAGATCAAAACCGGTTCTCTGTGCCGTTCAGATCGCGTATCCAAGTACAACCGTCTGTTGCGCATTGAAGCTGAATTGGGTGCGGCTGCTCCTTATAAAGGCCGTGCAGAATTCAAGTCGTAAACTGATTAAAAAAACAAAGGCCGGTTATTCGGCCTTTGTTTTGTTCAATAATAATCAATTCGCAATTAACGTTTATAAAGATCGCTCAATGTTATGAAATGGCTGCTGGGTGTATTAATAATATTACTTGCCGGGCTGCAATATCGTTTGTGGATTGGCGAGGGTAGTTTGGCGCAAGCGCACCGCTTGGAAGCCGACATTAAACTGCAACAAGCTGAAAATGATCGTATGCGTGAACGTAACCGCATTCTGGACGTTGAAGTAGAAGAGTTAAAAACGGGCCTTGATACTATCGAAGAGCGAGCGCGTAACGATATCGGCCTGATCAAAAAAGACGAAACTTTTTTTATGATTTTGGATGAAGAGCAGTAGTTACCCATAGCTACATTTTTATTAACTATCCAATTTCGATGTCCCCTCATGAATAAGTTGTCATCCCCTCAAACCTCTTCCTACTGGATTATTGTGCCTGCTGCCGGCATCGGTGCGCGAATGGGAGTGAATTGCCCAAAGCAATATTTGTCGCTTGCGGGAAAGACCGTCATTGAGCATACGTTGGAGCGCTTATTAACCTTGCCTAATGTTGCCGGTATTTATTTGGCGCTAGGCGATAGTGATAGTTATTGGGGTGAATTGCCTCTCGCAAAAAATAATCATATCCACCGAGTTGTGGGCGGTGCTGAGCGCTGTAATTCAGTATTAAATGCACTTGATCAGTTGCAAGATAAGGCATCACCTAATGATTGGGTGTTGGTGCATGATGCGGCTCGTCCTTGTGTATATAAGCAGAGTATTTTGCGTTTGATCGAGCAGGTAGGTGATCATCCGGTTGGTGGTATTTTAGGTGTGCCGGTGAGTGACACATTAAAACAAGTTAATAGCTCAGTTATCGATACCACAATTGATCGACGCTTATTATGGCAGGCTCAAACACCGCAAATGTTTCGTTTTGGATTATTGCGTGAGTGTTTGCAGCGTGGATTGGCGGAAGGCCAATTAATTACCGATGAGTCTTCTGCGTTAGAGTTGTATGGTCATCAACCATTAATGGTAAAGGGGCGCAGCGATAATATAAAAATTACTCGCCCGGAAGATTTGGCAATAGCAGCTGTAATTTTGCAGCAGCAAGCCCACCTTATTAATAGTTAAGTACAGTTACGGAATTACTCTATGTCTATGCGAATTGGTCATGGCTATGATGTCCATGCTTTTGGTCCCGGCGATAAAATTGTGATTGGTGGTGTTGTTATTCCGCATCACCATGGTTTAGTAGCTCACTCCGATGGGGACGTGCTGTTGCATGCATTGTGTGATGCATTGTTGGGTGCTGCAGCATTGGGTGATATAGGCAAACATTTTCCCGATACGGATATGCAATACCGCAATGCAGATAGTCGTGCCTTGTTGCGGATGGTGTACGCAAAAGTAAATCAGTTGGGCTGGCGGCTTGCCAACGCGGATATGACAATAGTTGCACAGGCGCCGCGTATGGCGAATTATATTTTTCGTATGGTCGAAACTATTGCTGCGGACTTACAGAGTGAATTAACCCAAGTCAATGTTAAAGCAACAACTACTGAACGCTTGGGTTTTACTGGGCGGGAAGAGGGGATTGCTTGTTATGCTGTAGTCTTGCTTGAAAAATGTAGCTAATCCTGCATTTATATTTTACTTATATATTGTCGATTTTCGGCAATGTGTTTAAAAATTTTATATTGTGAGTTGTATTGTGACTGAGTTTTCACTGGAATTTCCCCGCGCTTATGGTGCGTTAACGGCAACAGCTATTTTTCGTGCGCAACCAGAGGATTTTCAGGTTGATGAAGAATTAGGTTATGTTCCTTCTGGCTCGGGCGAACATGTTTTTTTACATGTGTGTAAGCGCGGCGAAAACACTGCTTGGGTCGCCGGAAAAATTGCTGAGCTTGCTGGTGTCAATGTAACTGATGTGGGTTATTGCGGGCGCAAAGATCGTCACGCAGTAACTGCCCAGTGGTTTAGTGTTTATCTTCCTAAAGCGCCTGAGCCAGATTGGACATTATTGAATACAGAGTCCATCCAACTTTTATCGGTTTCCAGGCATCAAACAAAATTGCGGCGTGGTGAACATCAACAAAATAATTTTGTGATCCGTTTGCGTGAAGTGCAAACAGATGATCGAAGTATACTGCAACAAAAAATCGATAGTGTTTTCACACAGGGTGTTCCCAACTATTTTGGTGAGCAACGTTTTGGTTTAGGTGGAAATAATTTGCAGGAGGCTGAAGCGATTCTTGTTGGTGGAAAACGTTATCGCGATAAACAAAAGCGCGGTCTGATGTTATCTGCAGCACGCTCCTATTTATTTAATCAGGTATTGGCAGCGCGAGTGTTCGCCAAGAACTGGGCTAATCAGATTGACGGTGAAATCAATCCCAACCCATCTGGACCATTGTGGGGCAGGGGGCGACCGTTGGTGTCAGGTGCGTTGCTTGAGTTGGAGCAAAACGCATTGGCTGATTGGGCCGCGTGGTGTGATGGTCTTGAGCATGCCGGCTTATCGCAGGAACGACGTGCTTTGCAATTGATGCCACGCAATGCTCGCTCGGTCTGGGAGGGAGATGACCTCATTTTGTATTTTTCACTGGATGCAGGCGAGTTTGCGACAGCGATTCTGCATGAGTTCGCTGTGCTGCAGTCTCAATCGAATGAGGAGCCTGTTCCCATCTAGCGGGAAATATAAGAACCCGTGCTATAGTTGCTGTTTGGGGTGTTTCAGCGCCAGTGGCTCGTATTGATTTTTGTGTTTGCGTCAGCTGGATATACATAGGAGAAGATCTGAAGATGACCAACTTATTGATGCAAGGTGTAGGTATGACCTCGCTACGCACCCGTGAGCGTCTTATTCAGCGTTTGCGCGATCAGGGCGTAACCAATATGCGGGTGTTGGATGTATTGCTGAATACGCCGCGCCATATTTTTTTGGATGAGGCGCTTTCTCATCGCGCCTATGAGGATACTGCGCTTCCCATTGGCCACGGCCAAACTATTTCGCAACCTTATATTGTTGCGCGTATGACGGAAATATTGTTGGGGGCTGCGGGTGGCAGGCTCAATAAGGTACTGGAGGTTGGTACTGGTTCTGGCTATCAGACTAGTGTTCTCGCCCAATTAGTACCGAACGTATACAGTGTGGAACGAATTAAGCCGCTACAAGATAAAGCGCGCGAGCGCTTGCGCCAATTAGGGTTGCGCAATGTGCAGTTGCGTCACGCAGACGGCGGTTTTGGTTGGCCGGAAGCAGGGCCTTATGACGCCATTCTCAGTACTGCAGCGCCGCAAGCCGTTCCCGATGAGTTGTTAAAGCAGCTTGCGCCAAGTGGCGTTCTGGTTATTCCTATAGGCGGGAGAGAGCAGCAATTGCATTTGATTTTGCGTGATGGTGAGACCGAAAACTATATTACGCAAATATTAGAGCCAGTAAAATTTGTTCCTTTTCTTTCAGGCACTTCCCGTTAATACTTAATCTTAAATCTAAGATTTAAATAGGCGGTGTTACCTGTGAGTCATAATGAATTCAAATCGTGCGTTTTTACTCACTATCGCGGCTTTTTGGTTTCGTTGATTCCTTTTTCGTGCATGTTTTTATAAATATATTAGATAATTTTAAAATAAATTACGATTATTAAGTTCCAAATGGAATAAGGGTGATCAAAAAGCAACCTAAGCTCTTGAGTGATTTCATGTCGGAAGTGTCATCAAATAACCGGGTTAAATCATTAAGGGTGTTCTTAATATCGATCACTTTGCTGCTGGTTACTTCCTGCGCCTCTCATTCTCCTGCTCCTGTATTGGATCGCTCTCAGCGCCTTTCTGATCGTCCTAAGACACATGTAGTTATTGCCGGTGATACCTTGTTCTCTATTGCTTGGCGCTATGGTTTGAAATACGAAATTCTCGCTAAATATAATGGCATTTCTCCACCTTATATTATCAGACCTTCCCAAGTGATTCGCCTTGATATCAATGAGGCTGGGACTCGCAGGGCGGGACCTGCTACTAGTATCGCCAAAGCGTCGAACGCCAATACCAAACGACCTCCAGTAAAGGCAGTAACCAATTTAAACCGTCAAGAAAATAAAACAAACGTTGCAGCTAATAACGCAGGTAAATCACAGGCTTGGGGTGCACCACAATGGCGCTGGCCTGCAACCGGGCCATTATTATCATCATTTCAGGGCAGTAATGCCTTGAATAAGGGTATTGATCTTGGCGGAAAATTGGGAGAGCCTGTGCTGGCGGCGGCAGCTGGACAGGTTGTGTATTCTGGAAGTGGGCTGCGCGGATACGGCAAACTACTAATCGTCAAGCATAATGAAACCTTCCTTAGTGCCTATGCTCACAATGATAGGTTGTTAGTAAAAGAGGGCGATTTTGTTAAAGTTGGACAGAGAATTGCCGATATGGGTTCAAGTGGTACTGATAGAGTAAAGCTTCACTTTGAAATTCGTCGTGATGGTACCCCGGTAGATCCATTAAAGTTTCTGCCACGACGCTAAAGTGTCATATTCATAAGTTAGAACGGGACTTTTGAATAATACCTAAAAACATATGGCATCTATGTGAAAGGTACAGCTTGAGCGAGCTGGATGACTTATAAAAAAGCCAGCCGGTTAAATAAAAATTGATATAAGGGGCTGAAAAATGACTATACAAAATAGGGATACAGCTACATTTGATCGCGATGATGTATTTATTGCTCCAGATGCAGACTTGGATGAAGCAGAATTATTGTTGGCCGAAGAAGATGAGTCTCCCAAGTCTTCATCATCGAGCTCAAGTGAGCGAATCATTGATGATAAGTACAACAAAACACTCGATGCTACCCAGATATATCTAAATGAAATTGGATTTTCCCCTCTGTTGAGTGCCGAAGAAGAAGTGTTCTTCGCGCGCAAAGCTTTAAAGGGCGAAGAGGCAGCGCGTAAGCGTATGATCGAAAGTAATCTTCGTCTAGTTGTAAAAATCTCCCGTCGTTATGTAAACCGTGGATTAGCGCTTCTCGATTTAATTGAGGAGGGGAACTTGGGCTTGATTCGTGCCGTTGAGAAGTTTGATCCAGAGCGTGGCTTCCGTTTTTCAACCTATGCCACTTGGTGGATTCGCCAAACTATCGAACGTGCGATTATGAATCAGACTCGCACAATCCGTTTGCCAATTCATGTTGTTAAAGAGTTGAATATTTATCTGCGTGCAGCGCGCGAGTTATCCCAAAAACTAGATCATGAGCCAACACCGGAAGAAATTGCCAAGTTGCTTGATAGGCCAGTGGCTGATGTTGAGCATATGCTGAGCTTGAATGAGCGCGTTACCTCAATTGACGCCCCCATTGGAAATTCTTCAGACCGCGCGATTGTGGATACCATTGCTGATACTCATGTATCAGATCCGGCGGCACTGTTACAGGATGCGGATTTGACTACCAGTCTTGATCATTGGTTGGATGAGTTAACCGAAAAGCAACGTGAAGTTCTTGCGCGCCGTTTTGGCTTGCGTGGATATGAAGTGAGTACGTTAGAGGAAGTAGGGCTTGAAATAGGCTTGACTCGTGAGCGTGTTCGTCAAATTCAAGTGGAAGCATTGAAACGTCTGCGCGATATAATGGAAAAGCAAGGCTTGGATAGTGCGGCTTTGTTTAGTGTGTAAATAACCAAGCTTCCCCGTTTTTGATTAAAAAAAACCTCGCGCCAAAAGCTCGAGGTTTTTTATTTGCGTTAAAATTCTTTCGTTTTTTGCATGGCCCATAAATGCGCCGCAACAAGGGCGCGCCAAGGTGAAAATGTGTCTAGCCAAGCTTGGGTTGCGTTTGATCGGGCTTTTCAACTGTGTTTAACAATAACACCAAATACCTGATGAGTGCCGCAAGCCTACATGCTGAATTAATATGTGGTGTACAGTCACTGCAGCGCTCACGTTGATTTGTTGGTTGATAACTGCTCATCTCAGCGTTTCAGATGAAGGTCGGCATAAACTTATGATTTTGCGTGTTCTGTTTCCGTCTGTAATAATTTTTGTTTGCGCTCAATACCCCAACGATACCCTGATAAGTTGCCGTCGCTGCGGACTACTCGGTGGCAGGGAATAATGACGGCTATGGTATTGGCAGCGCAAGCACCGGCAACTGCACGTACAGCCTTGGGTGATCCTATCGCTTTTGCTATTTCGGCGTAGCTGCGTGTTTCACCAGCGGGAATTTGCCGTAGTGTTTTCCATACTTGTTGCTGAAACACGGTGCCGCGAATATCTAGCGGCAAATCCACCTTCAGTTGTGGTTGCTCGACAGCACGCATGATCTGCATGGCTATCTTTTGAAATGCTGAATTTCCCATAATAAGTTCTGCGGAGGGAAAGCGTTGTTGCAAATCATCAAGTAGATATTGCGGCTCATCGCCGAGCAATACAGCGCAAATACCTTTTTCGCTTTGTGCGACCAAAATAGTACCGAGTGAGCATTTATCCAGCGCAAAAAAAATTGTCATTGCAGCTAGTTTCCTTGATGTGGGAGCAGGGCGTTCTGTTTTATGGCGGTGAGCTTTGGCGTAGGCCTTGGGGGTTAAGTTCGTTGCTGCTTTAAACAAACGCTGCAGATGATAACTGCTGATGCCTGAATATTCTGCAAGCTGAGCAAGGCTGGGCTCCTGCTCGGAGGATTCAATAAAGCGGCATAGATTGATGATGCGCTGTGTTTGTATCGCATTGCTGCTCAAGTGTTGTGGATGGCAGCGTTTACAGGCGCGAAAGCCTGCTGCTTCTGCCTGAGTGCAATCGGCAAAGAAGCGCACATTGTCGGGATTGGGGCGACGTGACGGGCAGCCAGGGCGGCAGTAAATACCGGTAGTGATAACGGCATACACAAATTGACCGTCAGCGCCTGCATCACCCAATAGCGGCCAGCGTGGGTCAGTAATTGCGTTAGTGGCGGTAGTATTCATGGCAATATTTGGGTGATGGCATTTAGTTTACTTTAGCGGTAAAACTGCCGCACTACATCCCGAGTATTGCTATTGCATTCGAAATACTTATTGTCGTTCCTCGTGCACAGTATCGCGCTTAAGTAATTGCGGCATGCTTAGGCTTAACAGTAGCAGGATTGACAATATAGCGAGTGGTCCGCTGCCGTACACCATGAACGGTGTCCAATCTTTTACAGCATAAATCACACCAGTAAAAGTTTGCGCCTTGAATGAATCGCTGTGGCTGAGGATTTTTCCGTGGTTGTCGATAATCGCGCTGGGGCCATTGTTGGTGCTGTAAACCAGATAGCGGCCTGTCTCAAGTGCGCGCATTTGTACCATTTGCATAAATTGTTTCGACTGAATTGAGTCGAGAAACCAGCCGAGGTTATTCACGCTTAATAGCACTTGTGTTTCTTTCGCTCCTTGGGCGATTAAATCCGGGTAGACAATTTCATAACAAATTGCAGGGGTGATACGGACTCCTTTTGCGATAAGTCCATGCTGGTCTTGTGGCCCCAAATGAATAAATGAAGTGGGCAGGTTAAAAAACTCAATCAGGCCGCGCAATTGATCTTCCAAAGGTACGTATTCGCCAAAAGGAACCAACCGGCGCTTGTGATAAAATCCATAGCCCTCACCTAGCCCTGCGATGGAGTTGTAGTATTTTTGTTTGGCGCGGTCTTCATAAATTACACCGGTAAATAATGCTGAACTGTGTTCGCTGGCTTTGCTGTTCATTTCCTCTAAAAAAGGCAGTGCATCCTGATAGGTAAGCGATGTCGGAATTGCTGCCTCTGGCCAGATTACCCAATCGTTCGTCCATAAATTAGTGCTGAGATCACGCAATTGATCGAGTGCGGCGATAGTGGTGTCCTGATTAAAGCTGAGTTTAGTGCTCTGATCGATATTGGGTTGCACCATGCCGATTTTTATCGGCGCAGTATCTGGCTCTGCCCATGTGATGTTTTTTAAGCTGGTGCCAACAGCCCAAAATGCCGCGCAGCTTAAACTGGCAATAATTAGCGATATTTTTTTTGTTGGTTGGCCTTTTATTTTCCATATCCATTCGGCAAGCACGGCGGCGCTCGTTACAACAATAAAGCTGATGCCCATCACCCCTGTTATTGGCGCCCATCCCGCCAGTGGTGTATCTAAATGCGCATAGCCTATAAATAACCAGGGAAACCCGGTCAACAACCAAGTGCGCATCCATTCTCCAAGTAGCCAGCATGCAGGCAATGCAACAAATAATCCGAGTGAGTGGCGATTAAACCAGCGACCAAAAATATAAAAGGGCAGCATAAAAATACTTGCCATAAAACAAGCAAATATAAAAACCAAAAAACCAGCAAGCATCGGAGATGCGCCGCCGAAGTTATGGATGCTGACATAAATCCAGTGGATGCCTGCGCCGTAAAGCCCTATGCCAAACACGAAGCTGCGCCAGAGAATAGATTTGAGCGATTGTTCTTTTAATAGAAGTGCGAGGGCCGTCAGGCTGAGGAGTGTAATTGGCCAGAAATTGAATGGCGCAAAGCTCAGTGTAATTAATGCGCCGCAGAGTAGTGCGATAAATAGCGCTAAGGGGTTTGGGAGATTGAGGAATTTATCTGGCATAGATGTTATCTGTCTGGTTAAAAAAATCCCGCCGGTTGGCGGGATTGTTGTTGATATCACTTTAGTTAACTTAGTCGTTAAGCACTGTCAGTCGCAACAAGTGAATTTGGCGATTATCAGCGTAGAGTACGCGGAATTGCATATTGTCCATTTGCACAACTTCATTGCGTTTTGGTAGGTGACCAAATTCTTGCATCAGTATGCCGCCAATGGTGTCGAAGTCTTCATCGCTGAATTCTTTATTGAAGAAATCGTTGAAATCTTCGATGGGGGTCAAGGCTTTAATGATGTAATCATTTTCACTGACGCGTTTGATAAAGTCGGTTGCTTCTTCTTGTTCGTCTGTTTCATCTTCAATTTCGCCGACAATTTCTTCCAGAATATCTTCAATGGTGAGCAGTCCGGTAATGCCACCATACTCATCCATTACTAGAGCCATGTGGTAGCGATTTTCGCGAAACTCGCGTAGCAGTACGTTGACGCGTTTGCTTTCGGGAATGATGGTGGCGGGGCGCAGAATGGTTTCAAGATTAAAATTATCTGTGCCTTTTAATGCGAGAGGTAACAGATCTTTAGCGAGCAGTATGCCTTTTATATCGTCAATATTTTCGCCGATAACCGGAAAGCGTGAATGACCCGATTCGATAAGTTGCGGCAAATATTCTTGAGGCGTGTCGTCGAGGCGGATTGCAACTATGTGTGAGCGCGGTACCATAATTTCGCGCGCTTGCAGCGAGGACACATCCAGTGCGCCCTCGATAATGCTCAGTGCTTCCTGATCCAGCAATTGGTTATCAGCGGCATCTTTAATAATTTCCAGCAGTTCATCGCGGGATTTAGGCTCCGCACTGAATGCATGGAGCAATTTATCCAGCCATGATCGTTCGTGTTTTTCAGTAGTGATGCTACTCGGATGGTCGTCCGACATGATGTAATTTCCCAAGGTTTTTTATTCTTCAGTGATGTCTTGATAGGGGGCAGGATACCCCAAACCGGTGATGATTTGGGTTTCCAGTGACTCCATTTCTTCAGCTTCGCCATCATCGATATGATCGAAGCCAATCAAGTGCAGGGTACCGTGCACCAGCATATGTGCCCAGTGGGCGGCTAAGGCCTTGTTCTGCTCTTGAGCTTCGCGCTCTACAACCGGAGCACACACCACTAGGTCACCTAGCAATGGAGTGCCGACTTCCTCAGGGATGTCGGCAGGGAAGGAGAGCACATTAGTAGGATAATCTCTGCCACGATACTGCGAATTTAGTTCCTGCCCTTCTTCTTCATCGACGATATAAATACTGACTTCAGTATTTTCAAGATCTTGACTTTGCAGGGCTGCTCCGATCCAGCGTTCAATATCGCTCAGGTCGGGAATTAACTGGCTTTGGCTGTTGCTTTCAATATCGATTTGATGAGCCATTTTTAGTCTTGCTTTGGCTGCTGTTGATCAAATGCTTCGTAGGCCTCTACGATGCGTTGCACTATAGGGTGGCGTACCACATCTTTAGAGGTAAAGTTAGTGAAGCTGATGCCATTGACCTTATCAAGCACTTCCATCGCATGCCGAAGGCCAGAGGCCATACCGCGGGGCAAATCGATTTGTGTTGGGTCGCCCGTGATGACTGCCGTGGTACCAAAACCAATTCGGGTCAGGAACATTTTCATTTGTTCACGCGTTGTGTTTTGGCTTTCATCAAGAATGACGAAGGAGTTGTTCAATGTGCGCCCGCGCATAAATGCGAGAGGAGCTACTTCAATCACGCCACGTTCCATGAGTTTGCCAACGGTATCAAAACCGAGCATCTCAAATAGCGCGTCGTAAAGTGGGCGCAGATAAGGATCAACCTTCTGCGCAAGATCACCGGGCAGGAAGCCTAGTTTTTCACCGGCTTCAACTGCAGGGCGTACCAACAAGATGCGTTCTATTTCATTTTTTAGCAGTGCTTCAACGGCGCAGGCAACGGCGAGGTAAGTTTTGCCGGTACCCGCTGGCCCAATACCAAAGTTAATGTCGTGTTTTTGTACAGAGCGTACATAGCGCTGTTGGTTTAAGCCGCGCGGTTTAATGGTGCACTTTTTGGTGCGAATCAGAGTGATTCCCTGATCGCTGCTGTCTTCAGTGGATGAGGAGTTGGCTTGAGTTTCAACGGATGTTGACTCAGCGTTATCGAGTTCTTGCATAAGTTGTTCAATACCTGAAGTTTGCAGTGCTAGGTGCACTTCATCGGGAGTGAGCTCGTTGTGCTCAGTGTGCTTATAGAGGTTGCGTAACAGTTCGGCAGCGGCGCGCGTGGCATTGGCGGAGCCGATCAGCTCAAACTCTGTACCACGATTGCGGATTTCAATCTCAAGGCGCTCTTCAATCTGGCGCAGGTGCTGACCAAGTAAGCCATTAAGGCTGGCAAGGCGACGACTATCGCCTGGTTCTAGGCTGAGTTGGTGAGTAATAGGTTCAGGGCTAATGACGTGAGTGTTCAAAGCGGATATGAGTCTCGTACAGCTTCAGTTAAGGTAAGACTAAACCATTCAAGTGGCGGGATAAAGAATAAATTACACTTGAGGTGAGGTCGGGTGGGTGGGGTACTGCGCCAATGGACGATTAAGTCTTTGAATTTAAAGAGTTTAGTAAGCTAAATGAGACTGCGGGGTTGCCCCCCCGCAGTGGCTACCGAACTCTGCTTGTCTCGCTCCTCTTAGGACTTAACCTGCAGGTTGTTAATAACACCTTTCACGCCATCATGTTTTGCTGCGATTGCTTGAGCCAGTGCTTTCTCTTCTGCGGATGTAACCTTGCCAGTTAGAGTGACCTTATTGTTCAAGGTGTCTACATTTATATCAAGACCTTTCACATTCTTAGAGGCCAGTAACTCAGTTTTGATGGCGGCAGTTGTCGTAACATCGTCTACATATTGTGAAAAATTGCGGCTTTTGGAGGGCGCGGATTCGGCAACTTTTGTTGATTTGGCATTTACCGTGATTTTGTTATCCACCGAATCAATGCCTTCGACGCCTAAAGCAATATTTTCCGCAAGCTCTTTTTCAATATCTGAACTTACCTCTCCTTCCAGGGTTGCGATGTCATTGTCGACGCGAATATCGATTTCAAATGGATTCAAATACCTGTTAAGGATCAAGGCCGTTTCCAGCTTGCTTTCAATCCACCCATCTTTAAATGCCGACTTACTGTCTTTCCAAGTTTGTTTGCTGTCCTGTTTAAAGTCCGCCCAGAATTCAGCGGCCGTCTTTTTGTCCGTATAACCACTATTTGTATTGGTGGCACTGTTATCTGCAGCTGCCGACAGTGAGGTGATTAAAGCGATGGTGCCAACGGACATAATAGTCGAATTCAATAGTGAACTTTTCATGGTGTGCTCCTTTGAATAACTTTCGCAATAGAACAAATTGTTGAATTGATGCGTTCAGAGTGAAGCGCATAATTAGCTCACTGCTTTTTTTGTGCCAAAAGTAAAATTTTGTAGCTAAGTTACTGCTGTTATTGGAATTGCTATAAAAATAGGTATGGCCATCCATTACTTTTTTTAATAGAGCCAATATTTTCTTTGAAAGGTTTACATTGAAATGTAATTTTTCTATACGTTCTATTGTGTGGCTGAAAAGTTGTTGAGAGGTTTTTATTTTCGGACTTTAATTTTGATTAAGCCGGTCATATTTATCTTAATAGCTGGGAGGCAGAGGGGCGGAGGCTTAATAATGCTTCTTGTAAAGTTTTCCAATTAGTGCAAGTTTTGCAAAAAATAATGCAATTGTAGTGGTTGATGAAGGCGTCAATCGCTGTGAATGACGTCAACAGCGCGTTATCGTACTTTTTGGTTATGTTTGGCACGCTACTTGAAGGTAATGCATTGAAGGTTAATTTATGAGTCTTAAAAGGAGAGAATTATGCTTTATTATGCGTTAGTCTTTTTTATTGTTGCAATCATTGCCGGCCTTTTAGGGTTCGGCGGCATTGCAGGTGCAGCTTCGGGAATCGCACAAATTTTATTCTTTGTTTTCCTTGTGCTATTTGTTCTTTCTTTAATTTTCGGTAGGCGTCGCCTTTAGTTTTTTTATATCACTGAGGTAATTTTTTTAACAACACAAAAGAGGTAATATCCATGGCTACTCAAACATCTGTTAAAAATGCGGTCGATGAAAAATTAAATGATATCACTATGGCAGAGGCCATCTCGCAATTTAAAGAGGCGACTTCAAGTATTTACGATGCTGTCGGCTCTATTGGTAGTGCGACGGCCGCTAATGCCAAAGTTCGCCTTAATGAGGGCAAGGCTCGAGCAGTCGAATTGGAAGAGAAGGCAGAGGAGGTAGTAAAGGCGAGACCGCTGGTTACTGTCGGCGTTGCTTTTGCTGCTGGCTGGTTGGTCTCGCATTTATTACAACGCCGCCATTAAGGCTGAGTCATGAATAACCATGACCCTAATGAAATTCCTCTTGGGGCGCAAGTGCCCCAAGAGGAAGGCTCAAATCAAAATGCTCAGCCGCAATGGGTCGATGATTTGGAGCAAACCCTAATATTGGGTAAACAGTTTAGTAAGTTTGCAGTCGATTTGATGGATCTTGCTGGTGCAGAAATGTTGCTGGCAGTTAAAAGTTTTCCAAAGTTGATCATGTTGTGGCTGCTAATGATGCCGATTATTCTGTTGAGTTGGTGCGCGTTTTCAGGATTAATCGCGTGGCTTGTGTTTGCTTTGAGTGCGCATACTGGTTTAAGTCTGTTTGCCGTATTTCTATTGCAAATTCTATTATTAATTTCATGCCGTTGGCTATTTTTTCAATATCGTAAACGTATGACATTACCTTATACTCGCAATCAAATTGCTAGTTTTGTGCGGAGCATAAATAATGAGTTTAATGACAGAAATTCAACAGAAAAATGAATGTTTAGCGATGCAGAGGTCTACGTTACTGCAGCAGTGTAATCGCAGTGCAAAAAAATCCAAGTCAGGTACTTTTCTAGTGGCGTTTATATTGGCTCCGTTTGCGCTTGGTGCAGTCGCTCCCTTTTTTCTTGTGCGGCAGGGAGCTATGATGCGAGCGTTACGCACACTATTGCTGCCCTCCATAATGCCATTCCTCCTTCCTCAGGTTGCAAGTCGTAATTAAGTGTAAAAGGTGATTTTCATTGTCAGGTTATTAATTGGTGCTGATTTTTAATATCCTGCTGATGCTAGAATGAGCTTGGATGCTGACTGGCTAATGAGAGGAGTTTAATCGTGGCTGACGTTTTATTGGTTGACGATGACAAGGGTTTTTTGGAAGCAACTGTACAATTGTTGCAGCTCTTAGGGCACAGTGTAACTGCAGCGGATAGCGTTGTAGCAGCACGTAAATTGATGTCTAATCATCAATTTACACATGTGATTTTGGATCTCATTCTACCCGATGGTAGCGGGCTACATCTACTGGAAGATATACCGGAAAATAGCAAAACAAAAATTACGTTGATTACCGGACACCCCTCTATTAAGTCGATTGTAAAAAATCTTTATGGTTCAAATATTGGCTACCTTATTAAGCCGATTGATCTGCAGCAGCTCGAAGCTCTTTTCGACGAGAAAATAGCTTTTTCCTCTCGCAATCCATCAGGCGAACTGCATTTCAACTATTTGGTGGGTGAGTCTGCACCTATGCAGCATTTATATGAAATGATTGCGCGTGTGGCCACAACAAACGCAAATGTTATGTTGCTGGGGGAAAGTGGTGTAGGTAAAGAGATGGTGGCTGCAGCAATTCACTACGCAAGTAATGTGGATGGTGATTTTGTTGCCACCAATTGCGGTGCATTTTCGCGTGAGCTTATTGGTAGTGAATTATTTGGGCATGAGAAGGGAGCATTTACTGGTGCTGTACAGCGTAAAATTGGGGTGTTCGAACAGGCCAGTAAAGGTACATTATTCTTAGATGAAGTAACTGAAATGCCGGTCGATCTTCAGCCAAATTTATTGCGCGCATTGGAGTCGAAAAAAATTACTCGTGTTGGCGCAATCAATACAGTGGATATTGATTGCCGTGTGATTTCGGCAACCAATCGTGCGGAACAGGATATAGCCCAGCAGGGCTGCCTACGAGAAGATTTGTATTTCCGTCTGGCCGTTTTTCCAATTCATATTCCTCCATTGCGGTCTCGTAAAGAAGATATTCCTTTGCTAGTGAGATATTTTTTGGCGAATTTTAATCGTGAATATGATGGTGAAATAGGCGTTAGTGATGAATCGCTGCGGCGCTTAATAGATTACGATTGGCCGGGAAATGTACGGGAGCTGCGTCATGCTATTCATCGCGCCTATATTATGGCTGATAAGGATAAAAAACTATTAGTTCTACCTGAAAAGCTCACATCCCCTTTCTCTAAAGTACAGGCTCATGCGGCTGCAGGTATTCGAGTCGGGAAAACGGTTGAGGAAGTGGAACGTGAGCTTATTGAGTCGACGCTGGAACATTTTGATGGTGATAAAAAACAAGCGGCAGATATTTTAGGCATTAGTCTAAAGACGCTTTATAACCGTTTAAATACATATGGTGAGGCAGGGCTTTAATGATAATGGGAACAGGTGCTGACGATGACAAAAAATCAATTTATACATGACTTGCGTAACCCACTTAATACTATCTCTATTAATGCTGAGTTGGGAAAATTAACCTTGGAGCGCACAGGAGATTTACGTAAAGCAATTAGTATCTTTGAAGTAATTTTGGCCGAATGTAAACGAGGGAGTCAGATATTGGATGATGCAAAAGATTCACATTTTCTTAATGGCATAGAGAATGACAAATAGCTGCCACAGCATATACCGGAAATTAAGAAAATGAATACAGGCACTCTTAGCAAGATTCCTCGCTCTATCTGGGTAATGGCGCTTATGGCCTCTATTACATTTTTTTCGGTCAGTGCGGTACTGGCATATCGTGCTATCGATGTAATCACTGCAAATAATGTCAGCATTAACAATACCTTGCAAACCATTAACTTGATCAAGGATCTGCATAGAGAGCTTGCCGCTGCAGAATCCAGTCAGCGAGGGTATTTGCTGACAAGGGATCCTGAATATTTGGGGCCTTATCATAAAACCCTGGGTTCTATTGATGAGTTGCTGCATAAGCTGAGTGAGTCATCTACTGAATTACCCGCGCAAAAAAAACGTTTTAAAAAACTTTATAGACATGTACGCGATAAAATTAATGAAATGCAACGAGTTGTGTTATTAACAGATCGAGACAAAATCCTCGCTGCTATACGGCAAATTAAGACGGATGAAGGAATTGAGCTGATGCGAGCGATCTCTCAATTGATCAAAGAAATGGAATACGAAGAGTTCGCATTGTTAGGGAAAAGTAAAGCGAGTGCTGCTAAAAATCGTGAATTTATTATTATCACTTTATTACTGGCGAACGGTATTGGCTTGGTCTTGTCATTAGGTGTATTTTTTCTTTGGTATCGCAATGCGTCTAAAGTGGCGCTGCTTAATGATGAGTTAGCAAAGGCCAACGCTGAGTTAGAAGATAAGGTGAATGCGCGCACACAAGTATTATTGCAATATTCTGAGGAACTACAGCGCAGCAATCGCGAGCTCGAAGAGTTTGCTTTTGTAGCATCCCATGATTTACAGGAACCCCTGCGAAAAATTCGTGCCTTTGGTGATAGGCTACAGCAAAAATTCTCTGCAGAGCTAGGTGAAAGCGGGGCCGATTACGTGGCGCGGATGCAAGCCGCATCTGGGCGTATGTCGGTTTTGATTGATGACCTATTAAGCTTTTCGCGCGTGACTACCAAGCAGCGCCCCTTCGAAAAAATTGATTTGAATAAAATCATGCATGAGGTAATGGGCGATCTTGACTATGCAATAGAAGAGTCGGGAGCGCAGCTGCATATAGATCCTTTGCCAACACTGGATGCTGATGCTTCACAAATTGCCCAGGTATTTATGAATTTAATCTCCAATAGCTTGAAGTTCCATGCGCCGGGTGCGCGGCCAATTATTACTGTTAGCTGTGAGCATAATCTTACCTCACCTTTAACGGGTGACGAGCGTTTTTGGTGTTGTTTACGTTTTGCAGACCAAGGCATTGGTTTTGAGTCTCAATACGCCGAGCGTGTATTTAGTTTGTTTCAGCGCTTGCATGGCCGGGATGAGTATTCCGGTACAGGTATCGGGTTGGCTTTATGCAGAAAAATTGTTGAACGTCACGGCGGAACTATTGCAGCACAGAGTGCGCCGGGTGAGGGAGCGGTATTTATTATTCATCTCCCAATGACACAGGTTGCTATAGAGTCACTAGCTGATTTGTTAACGGATGAGCCGTAACACTCCGCATTCATCATAGATATTATTACTAAATACCGCAAAGGATGTAGATATGAATCTTCCCAAAAAGACTCTGGTAATTTTGATGGCCGATGACGATGCCGATGATCGGTTGTTGGCACAGGATGCGATGCATGAAAGTCGTGTGCTTAACGAGCTGCATTTTGTTGAGGATGGAGTTCAGCTGTTGCGTTATTTGCGCGGCGATGATGAGTTCAGTGATCGAACGCTTCATCCTATGCCGGGTTTAATTTTGCTTGATTTAAATATGCCCAAAATGGATGGCCGGGAAGCATTGGCAGAAATTAAATCTGACCCGCGATTGCGGCGTATTCCGGTAGTCATTTTAACTACCTCCAAAGCTGAGGAGGATATGTTTAAGGGCTACGATCTTGGCGCCGCTTCCTATATTACTAAACCTGTTACCTTTGATGCGCTCGTTGAGCTGATGCGAACCCTGGGAAAATATTGGGTTGAGTTTGTGGAGTTGCCCTGATGAGTAGCAAACCCTACAGGCGAGGTAGGCGGTAAAATGCAAAATGTAAAACTGTTAATTATCGATGACGATGAAGATGATTTTTTTCTCGTTAAAGATTTAATAGCAGAAATTAGTCAAACCTGTACGTTTGACTGGGCTCCTACCTATGAAGCAGGGCAGTTACTGCTGCGTGAAAATCGCCACGATCTTTGTTTGATGGATTATAAACTGGGTGCGCGCGACGGCATTGAATTGTTGACCTTTGCTAATGAAGTTGGATTCTCTGGCCCCATAATATTACTCACCGGAATGCACCAGATTGAGGTTGATCGGCAGGCATTGCGCGCAGGTGCCGTCGATTATTTGGTGAAGTCTCATCTTAGTGCTGAGCAATTAGCGCGTTCGATACGCTATGCATTGGCGCGGCGCGAAGTGGAGCGGGAGCGGGTCGAGCGTTTAAAGGCTGAGGCGGAGAATCGCTTAAAAAGTGAATTTCTAGCGCATTTAAGCCATGAGCTGCGCACGCCTTTATCTGCGATTCTAGGGTTTACCGAACTCTTATTAAATAAAAGTTCCGACACTGAGAATGCAGCACATTTGCGCATAATTCACCGCAACGGAAAACATTTGTTGGGTTTGCTCAACGATATTCTTGATCTCTCAAAAATTGAAGCTGGCAAGTTGGAGTTAGAGGCGCAATCCGTTTTACTATCCGCTTTTTTGACGGATATTTATTTTCTTATGCAGGGCGCAGCTATCGATAAAAATCTCAAGTTGCGAGTAGAAGCGCCTCAACCATTACCGGTGGCTATTTACACTGACCCCATGCGTTTGCGCCAGATCTTGCTCAATTTAATGGGCAATGCGATTAAGTTTACCCATGAGGGTGAGGTTCTGCTAAAAATCGATTGGTGTTATGAGAATGAAATAAAAAAATTGCGTTTTTGTATTAAAGACTCTGGCATAGGTATTTGCTCTGAAACGCTCGCAGTGATTTTTGAGCCTTTTGTGCAATCGAAAAATGCGCAAGTCCATCCGCGTGCAGGCACTGGTTTGGGATTGACTATAAGCAAACAATTGATTGAGCGCTTGGGTGGAAATATTCAGGTTGACAGCGAAGTAGGCAAGGGCAGTGAATTTAGTTTTACCTTGGATCCTGGGGCGATTGAAGGCGTTGAGACTGAAATTTTGCAATTAAATATGGATGTGGCACCAGATCATCAGATTGCAATTCCCAGATTTGGCGGAAGAGTGTTGGTAGTAGATGATTTACGAGACATTCGAATGTTGATTGGGCACTTTGTACAGTTAACCGGTGTTGAAGTGGTTTATGCTCGCGATGGCGCAGAAGCTGTGCGTATCGTGAGTGCTGATAATTTATTGGGCAAACATTTTGATTTGATATTGATGGATGTTCATATGCCCATTTTGGATGGGCATCAAGCAGCGCAACAATTACGCCGCGAAGGGTATTGCCAACCATTGGTCGCTTTGACTGCAGCCCATATGAAGGGTGATATGGATCATTGTTATGCCTCGGGGTTTACCGCGTATTTAGGTAAGCCTATCGATCAAATGCGCCTGTATAAATGCCTAGCCACTTATTTGCCTGTCCAACATATTCAACGTTCGGATGCAGGGCCTTTGCCAAAATCGATTTTGGTTGTAGAAGATGATGCAGACGCGCTGGTGGCGATGGAGGGATTATTAAGTTTAATAGGTTGGCAAGTGATAGGTGTGCAAAGTGCAGAAGCCGCATTGCAGGCGTTGCAGCAAAAAATCCCGCATGTTGCGTTACTGGACTTAAATTTGCCTGATATGAATGGCTATGCTTGCGCTGCAAAAATTCATCAACACTACCCATCAGTGCGTATTCTTGTTGCGAGCGGTGAGTCAGTTGATAATTTGCGTGCGGTAGAGGCGGGCATTTCAAACAGTTTGTTAAAACCTGTTTCGCTCGCACAATTGGAGGCGGCGCTAAATGCTTAACAAATCCTGCCGCAAATATCTGTATGTGTATTTGTATTTTTTGAATTTCTTTTTGTAAATATTGCAAATTATTAGCGTGTTTTCCTCTCTATAACTTCTGCTGCTGCGCTAACCCCTTGCCAACAGGGCATTTGGTGAAATTGGCACGCAATCCGCATTGGTATCCTTGCCACTACCACTAATGGATAGGAGTTTTTATGAATTTACTTCAACGTGTATTTATCATCGCTTTGTTGGTTGCGCCTTTGGCAGCATGTGATTCCAATGATGGAGCCGCAGAAAAGCTGGGCGAAAATGTCGACAAGGCGCTTGATAACACCCGCGATACATTGGATGACGCGGCCGACGAAGCTAAGGATGGTATTGAGGACGCTTGTGAAGAAGTGTCCGACGAGAATTGCTAGTTTTGCGCTATTGGATGGTTTAAAGCTACAGTCTCGGTAAATAAAAAATCCCCGTGTTGGTGCTGCCAACACGGGGATTTTTTTATTGGGAATATTTATTTGTAGAGTAGTTACTTTATCCAGTCCGCGTCCAGTTCAGAGCCCACCAGTGTGCCGCGCAAGGAGTTGGTCAGCGCTTCTTCGATCAATATGTCAGCGAACTTGCCAATCAAATCGGCGTTATCGCTGCGGAAATTGACCACACGGTTATTCTCGGTACGGCCACAGAGTTGGCCTGGGTCTTTTTTGGAATAACCGGTCACCAAAATGCGTTCAGTGTTACCCACCATGCGGCGGCTAATTGCCAGCGCTTGTTGAATCAAACGATCCTGCAAAATAGCGAGGCGATGTTTTTTCACTTCTTCCGGCGTGTCATCGGGAAAATCTGCCGCTGGTGTGCCTGGGCGTGCGCTGTAAATAAAACTGTAGGAAGTATCAAAATCCATATCCTGAATCAGTTTCATAGTCGCCTCAAAATCCGCATCGGTTTCACCGGGGAAACCGATAATAAAATCGGATGAGAAGCTGATGTTCGGGCGATTCTTTTTAATTTTGCGCAGCTTGGATTTGTACTCCAGCACCGTATGGCCGCGCTTCATTGCCATCAAGATGCGGTCTGAACCACTTTGTACCGGCAAGTGCAAATGGCTCACCAGTTCGGGAACCTGGTTGTACACTTCGATTAAGGCATCGCTAAATTCCACTGGGTGCGATGTGGTAAAGCGAATGCGATCAATGCCATCGATAGCGGCAACGTAAGTAATTAACTCCGCAAGATCAATTTGGGTTCCGTCGGCAGTATCGCCGCGATAGGCGTTGACATTTTGGCCGAGTAGATTCACTTCGCGCACACCTTGTTTGGCGAGGTGGATAATTTCAGTCATCACATCTGCAACCGGACGACTGACTTCTTCGCCGCGGGTATAGGGAACTACGCAGAAGGTACAGTATTTGGAGCAGCCCTCCATGATCGATACAAACGCACTTACGCCATCGGCATCGGGTTGCGGTAAACGGTCGAATTTTTCGATCTCAGGGAAACTGATATCGACCACCACCACGCCGTTATTCTTTTTGGTTTCCATCATTTCCGGCAGGCGATGCAGGGTTTGTGGGCCAAAAATTAAATCCACGTAAGGCGCACGTTTGGCAATGGCTTCACCTTCCTGACTTGCTACACAGCCGCCAACCCCAATCACTAATTCAGGGTTCTTTTTCTTGAGTTTTTTCCAGCGGCCGAGTTCATGGAACAGGCGCTCTTGTGCTTTTTCTCGGATTGAACAGGTATTGATGAGGATTACATCGGCGTCTTCCGGGTCTTCGGTCGGCACCATATTGTGCGACTCGCCCAACAAATCCTTCATGCGCGACGAATCGTACTCATTCATCTGGCAGCCGTGGGTTTTGATATAGAGCTTTTTAATGGGCGCTTCTGTGGTGGACATCGAACTACTACCTGCTTGGAATTACACTGACTGATGCGTGTTTCAACTAATCTGTTGATCGAAAAACGCGCAGAAAAAGAAGGCGCGCATTATAGCTATCTTATGGGGTAAAGCCTATAGAAAAGGCCGGCTATCCGGCAGATGCTTGCAGCGGCAACATCCTGCCCGTGTTAAACTGCGCGCCCGCTTACTGCCTGCATCTGGCTGCGGTCGAATTCATTTCTTATAGGTAAACCATGAAAAAGACGTTCAAACTCCATGTCGAAGGCAAAAACAATGACCGCGTATTGGAGGCCATCAAGCACGAAGTGCGCAAATACGTAAAACGCGAACGCCGCAAAACCCTGCCCAAGGGTGTTGATTACTGGGCATTTGATTGCAAATTTGGTGCGACCTCAGAAGTCGCTGAAGTTGTGCGTTTGAGCGAACTGACCAAAAAAATGGATGAAGTGGCGGTTGCCGGTGGCGATAGCTTTTACGTCGAGATTTTAGCCGCGCACGGTATTCGCAAGCCCCGCGAAGAAGGTGATCACAGTTTGGATGATGACGAAGACTTGGGCGAGTAAGCATTTGGCTAGTAAACATTTAGCCAGTCAACAATTGGCCAGTGATAAAAAGCCGCTTCCAGCAATCTGGAAGCGGCTTTTTTATTGCCCTGAATTTTGTTGCTCTGAGTTGTACAGAATTATTTCTTTTTCGGGCGAGTTGATCGGCCTAAGGTGCTGGCTGGGCGCGCATCTTTTGAACCGGCGCGTTTGGGTTTACTCGCCGGTTTGCTGCCGGTTGCGCCAGAGCCTTTGGCTGATTTAGGCGAGCCAGCTTTTGATGCGCCCGATTTGGCAAAGCCGGATTTTTTAGGGTCGCCCGCTCTGGATCTGCCGGAAGGCTTGCTCGCCAATTTCAATAAACCGCTTTTGGGTTTGCTCACCACTTTGACGACTTGTTCCGTCACTTCAAAACCGGCGATTTTTTCGCGTTTGATTTTGGTGCCTATAGCCTCTTCAATCAGCGATATTTTGTGCTCTTCCGCCGGTGTCACCAATGAAATCGCGACCCCTTTTTTACCAGCGCGACCAGTGCGGCCTACACGGTGCACATAGTCCTCGGTAAAGAACGGCAAGTCGAGGTTGACTACATAGTCCAAGCCCTGAATATCCAATCCGCGTGCGGCCACTTCGGTCGCCACCAGCACTTGCAGTTTGCTGTCTTTAAAATCTTGCAGCGCGCGTTTACGTGAGCCTTGGGTTTTTTCGCTGTGGATAACCGCGGCATCTACCTTGTCGTCTTTCAGCGCTTTGTACAGATTCTCTGCTTCTTCACGGGTACTGCTGAACACCATTACCTGATACCAGTTCTGCTCGCGTAATAAATGAATGAACAGCTCGTATTTGCGGTCGCTATCGACGGGATAGAGCACGTGGTCAACAGTTTCAGCGACTGAGTTGCGCTTGGAGATGGAAATCAGAGTAGGGCGATTCATCGCCTGTTTGCCCAGATTAGTCACCAGCGGCGAACTGGTCGCCGAGAAAAACATTGTTTGATGCTTGCGCACGATGCTGGTGAGGATCGCATGCATATCGGTCACAAAACCCATATCCATCATGCGGTCGGCTTCATCCAGTACGGCAAATTCCACTTTAGCGAGATTGATATTGCCCAGCTCGACATGCTCCATCAGTCGACCTGGCGTGGCGACCAAAATATCGACACCGGCGCGCAATTTACTGGCTTGGCCAGTCAGTTTGACGCCGCCATAGACGGTAGTGATTTTAAATTGGGTGAACTGTGCGAATTGCTGCATCGCCTCAGCGATTTGCTGCACCAGCTCGCGAGTGGGCGCGAGGATCAGCGTGCGCACAAAACCGGCTTCGCAGTGCTTGGGCTTTTCCAGCATTTGTTGCAATACCGGCAGGCTGTAGGCGGCGGTTTTCCCCGTGCCGGTCTGGGCGGTGGCGAGCAGGTCTATACCGCGGCGCGCAGCGGGAATCGCTTCCTGCTGGATGGGCGTCAGGGTTTTATAGCCAATCACTTTAATGGCATGGAGTAATTCTGGTGCGAGGCCGAGGGAGGCAAAGTTCATAGGGAATCGACTGGGGAATGTAAAAAATGGGCGCGCAGTATACCGGTTATCGGTGATGCAGTGGGTGCGGGAGGCTTATTCACTGCAAGATAGTGATGGTTTTATAAGCGAAACCAAATTTTCGAGTTGGTTTGTCGGCCTGAATGAGGGCTCATGATCCAATCGCCTGATGGGCCTGTATAAAAATCAGTCAATATGGGCGAGAATAGAGAAAACATGTGGTATCCTGCGCGCCCTTTACAAGGCCCTTCAGGCGCCTTACTCAAGCTGTTGATTGCGTTATTTTCAAGAGAGTTTTATGGCAGTTAAACCCGTTTACAAAGTGATATTCCTCAACCAAGGTCAGGTTTACGAAGTGTTTTG
The DNA here is from genome assembly GCF_057196725.1 of Cellvibrio sp. ATLC23. NCBI lineage: Bacteria > Pseudomonadati > Pseudomonadota > Gammaproteobacteria > Cellvibrionales > Cellvibrionaceae > Cellvibrio > Cellvibrio sp. ATLC23. The sequence goes on from NZ_JBXUOS010000001.1 coordinate 643,399, forward strand.
CTCGGCGATTTATCAAAGCGAAATGTATGGCTTCATTGAAATTGAAGAATTTGTGTTTGGTGAACGCAGCGGTTTATTGATAGATCCCGCCGAAGAAAAGCTCAAAACCGAGTTTGCCGGAGTAAAGCGCTCCTACATCCCGATGCATTCTATAGTGCGTATCGATGAAGTTGAAAAAGAAGGCCCCGCGAAGATTACCGAGGTCAAAGGTGGCGGCGATAAAATAGCCCAGTTTCCCTATGGCGGATTCATACCTAACCCCACTGAGTAAACCCCTTCCTCCAAGTTGACTCAGCCTGAGTCGCTGCTGCTAGTTCCGTCATTGTTACATGTCTATTTGATCCAGCCCTGTTGTTTAATCATCAGCGGCTGGTTTCGCTTTGTTTCGCATCTGATTTGTATCAATTGGTAATACATTATTTGTATATGGATCTATTTTTTATATATGACGGTATTTTTTGATTGGTATTACCAATTTGTCGCTTAATGCTATAGGTGGTTTGTTTTATTGCTTAAATTGGTTTGTAATAATATTTGTTATTTGTTCTCATTATTGAGTTGCCAATCATTAATTGGTAATGCCAAAAAGTAAGCATGGCTAATAACCCTAATAAATTTTCATGTAGAGAACTCATTATGAATATCACCAACTTTCTGCGCACTGCTGCGCGCCCGTTTTGTTATGCCGGTCTAATTAGTGGCCTGTTGTTTGGCGCTAACGCCATGGCACTGACCGTTACCTCCAGTGGTTCAGATGGCAATGTCGCTGCCAATACTATCGATAACAACCTCAATACTCGCTGGTCTGCCAACGGCATAGGTCAGTGGATTCAGTATGACTTGGGAAAAACCTACACAGTTGATGATCTGTCTATTGCGTTTTACAAGGGCACTGAACGCTACGCAACGATTGAGATTCAAGTATCTACCGATAAAAATTATTGGACGACTGTGTTTTACGGTGTGCAACCGTCAAAAACTAACAGCCAACAAAATTTTAATATCACCGATACCGCGGCGCGCTACGTAAAAATAATTGGTCACGGCAACACCTCCAACAATTGGATTAGCCTGACCGAGGTGGATATCAATACTCTGGGCGGCACCGTCAGTTCAGCCGCCAGTTCCAGTGTTAAATCGAGCAGCAGTTCCTCCAGTTCAAGTACGGCAACTGGTGGCAGTATTCCTGCGGCGATTTATTCCAACTTTGAAGCAGAGGGCAGCAGCCCTTATGTAAATGGCAGCTCCATGGTGTTCCAGGCATTGGTGGAAAAATTTGTAACGACTAACGGTAACGGTTGGCGCCATGAATTAAAACTGAAAAAAGATTTACGTCAGGGTATGACTAAAAACTACGAATACTTTAAAGCTGATGTAAAAATTGACTTATCAAAAGGTGGCAAGTTAATCGCATTGCAATATCACGCGGAAGATACAGGCACCATCGTAAAAGTATACGTATCCGATACTGATGAATCAGGTTTTATCAACAGCGTGGCAAAAGACGGCATCTTTGATGTGTATGTGCGCATGTTGCCGGCAAGTGGCGGTAGTGAAGAGAAGTATGCGTTGGGCACGATAAAAACTGGCGAAAGTTTCACCTTAACTTCTACCAATAACTACGGCAAAGTGACAGTATCTGCACTGGGTAAATCGAAAACCTTATCGGTATCAGATGGCGGCGCCTCTTACCTTAAATTTGGTAACTACCTGCAATCGCAAGATCCCGTAGGCAGCGTTAAGTGCTCTGATTTTGCCGCATGCTATAAAAAGTTCGGCATAACCACCGCTAAAGTGACTATGACCAACGTGTCTTACAACCGCAAATAAGTAAGCGCTTTACTGCTTATTTAAAATGTGTGTCCAAAACCGCTCTTGAAGGTAAAACCTCAAGAGCGGTTTTTTTATGTTTCTCGCACGCCTGCTACACTGCAAGCACTATTATCGTGTGAGCAGCATCATGAATAATTCTCTTTATCTCGCCATAGACCAAGGCGGCCAAAGCACTCGCGTTGCTATTTATACCTCCACTGGCGAACTCATCTGTGTTTTCTCTGCCGAGTGCGCAACAGCGCACCGGCAGACAGAGCACTCTGCTTACCCGTATATTGAACAAAACGGCGAAGAAATTCTCGCGGGTATTCGTGAGTGTTTGCAAAAAATTCAACAGTATTTGGGTGATGATTTAACACGCATCCAAGCTGCGAGTTTTGCGGGGCAGGGCTCATCACTGTTGTGTTGGGATAATCAAACCGGTGAAGCCTTAACGCCGGTGTTGAGCTGGCAAGATATTCGCGGCGAGCCTTATTTAAATAATATTCCGCTCACACACCTGCAAACCCAACAGCTCACCGGCCTGCGCTTATCGCCACACTACGGCGCCACGAAAATGCGTTGGTGTGTAGAGCAGGATAAAAATGTTGCACAAGCGCAACAAGATAATTGCCTCAGTATCGGCCCCATCGTCAGTTATATTTTTTGGCATTTGTTGCAGAGTAATGAGCATGACGATAAAAAATCCTTTGTCGATCCCGGTCACGCACAGCGAACCCTGTTATGGAATTTGCAACGCAATGAATGGGATCAATCGCTGTTGGATATTTTCAAAGTGCCGCGTAACGTATTGCCGCGTTGTGTTGCGCACAACAGCCACTTCGGCAATTTAATTATGGGTAATCACACCATCCCGTTTACCGCCAGCGCCCGCGATCAAGGCGCATCGCTATTTGCCCGCGGCCTGCCAGAGCGTCATAGCTGTTATATCAATATAGGTACGGGTGCTTTTATCCAGCGCGTGAGTGAAAACCTGAAAGCGCCCGAGGGTTTACTGGTCAGCCCTTTGTGGTTGCCAGAAAATCCGTTAGAGAAAAAATATTACGCATGGGAGGCAACTGTAAATGGCGCCGCCGCGGCGATCAGTTATATCCAACAGCAAACCGGTTTGGATATCACACCGCAAGCAATAAATGAGGCACTTGCATTAAACCCCAACAAAGATTGCTATTTTTTAAATGCCGTCGGTGGTTTAAGCGCGCCGTATTGGCGAACCGATTTACAATCACAATTCAGCAGCGGCTTATCCCCGCAAGAAAAAATTCTCGCGTGGATCGAATCCGTCATTTTTCAAATTGTGATTAACGTGCAGTTGATGAATCAATTAGGCTGCGCGCAAAAAATAATTATCAGCGGCGGTTTCAGCAAAGCCGATAAAGTCTGCCAAAAAATCGCCGACCTAACCCAAGCCAACATCCACCGCAGCGACAACGCCGACGCCACTGTCCAAGGCGCTGCCTGCATGGCTGCTGGATTACCGTCGAGTTGGCACCCAGCCTTGCAGGAAGATGTATTTACCCCACAGCCCAACCCAGCGCTGTTGCAGCGCTTTGCCAAATGGCAATCAGCGATGCAACAGTGGCTGACGTAGGGGCGTCGCTTGCTGCGCCGCTACATTTCTATTCTGGTATGGCAGTTAGAGTGGAATGAGTCTTGAAAAATATTAATCTTATTGCTTTTGTTCTATTGCTCTTCTGTAACTCGGCATTTTCGTGTAGCTGTTATTTTCCTGATGAGCATATGGAAGAGAGTGATGCAGCAGCTACATATGTGTTTATCGCTAAGCCTGCGGGAAAAAACGGCTTTTTAAACTTTTCCAATAACCGCTTTAAATTCAAAGAAATCAGCTTCCTAAAAGGTGAACCAAACGAAAAGATTAAAGTTTGGAGCGAAAAAATGTTTTTAGGTTGCGGTCAATTCTTTAATGAGAAACAAGAGTATGTGGTTTTTGCCTATATGGAAAATGAGAAGCTATTTACTAGCCGCTGTTCCTCATGGGTTGCTTCTACATATCCAAAATCAACTGAAACCGTAATAGACTTTTATAAAAGAAAAAATCAATAATTCTAACAAGCGACTGTGGTAATAGATCGGCAGGTTCGGCATTAAAATCATCCGTCACTCTTGCTGGGTATGCTGCCGCCAAGTTCCGCAATTTGGCCGAGAGCCAATATTCTAAAAATCTAAAGCGGTCACGCAACCGCTCTTAAAACCATCCGGTTTTTCTCCCATAAAACGCCCCCTTCGACACACCAATCCATAATGCCTAGGTTGTTTACCGCACAGTCCATTAATCAAATTTGCTATAGGGTGATAAACACAGGTTGCATTAGTAACAGTCACTTTTTAACGCTATTTGAGCGAGGTCATTATGAATTCGATTAATGAAAGCCAAACTGAACATAATCATGAAAATTTAAGAGGTGCAGCAGCGGTCGAAAAAATTAGAGAGCTGGTGGATAAAGCCGAGAGCTGCTTTTTTAGCACATCTATTGCCGTTTCTGGATCTTGTGGTACGCGCCCTATGGGTGTGCAAAAAGTTGATGATGAAGGGAATCTGTGGTTTTTGAGCGCCTGTGATAGCCACAAAGATCAAGAAATTGCAATTCAGCCTGAGGTTACTTTATATTTTCAAGGCTCTGGGCATTCTGATTTTCTGGCGATAAAGGGCACCGCCAGTGCCTCACGCGATGAAGAAAAAATCAAAGAATTTTGGCAGCCCCTGTTCAAAACATGGTTTACCGAGGGTGAGGATGACCCGCGTATAACGGTCGTGAAAGTAACACCAACGGAAGGCTATTATTGGGATACCAAGCATGGCTTTGCAGTAGCAGGGATTAAAATGGTTGTTGGTGCGTTAACGGGTAAAACAATGGATGACTCAATCGAGGGTAAGGTGAAGCTTTAATCATCTCTAATCCGAAATTTACGAATAACCATTAAGTGACTGCATGAATAAATTGTAGGGGCGCTGCTTGCTGCGCCCAGTCTTTTTATCTTGTTTGTGTGATTTGGTATTTTGGTGCGGCAAGGAAACGGGCGCAGCAAGCAGCGCCCCTACGTTGTTGATATGCGTTTATGGCTTGCTGCGCCCAGTCTTTTATCTTTTTGTGTAATTTGGTAATTTGGTGTGGCAAGGAAACGGGCGCAGCAAGCAGCGCCCCTACAATTTGATATTTGGGGGGCGGTAAGTTGTACGCCAGTAATTCAAAGGAATGAGATATGAAATACCATCCGGATGTACATCATCGTCGTTCAATTCGCCTTAAAAATTATGACTACTCGCAATCGGGGGCTTATTTCATCACGCTCTGCATACAAAACCGTGAATGTTTATTGGGTGAAATTATCGATAGGAAAGTGCAATTATCACCTGCTGGTGAAAATGTGTTTTTGCAATGGATTAATTTGTCGCAACGTTTTTCTGGTTTGGAATTGGATGAATTTGTCGTCATGCCGAATCATTTTCACGGGATTATTTCGATCAACCCCGTAGGGGCGCCGCTTGCTGCGCCCTGTTTTGTATCAAATGAGATGGGCGAGGTATTGGGCGCGGCAAGCAACGCCCCTACGGTGGGGAAAATATTGCGGGCGTTTAAATCTATTTCTGCCATAGAGGGGAATAGGTTATTGAATCGACGTAGCCAACCTTTTTGGCAGCGTAATTTTTGGGAGCGTGTTATTCGCAATGAAAAAGAATTAATGATGCTGCGCCAATATATTTTGAATAATCCGGCGCAATGGGAACTGGACTCCTTATTTGAGAGCAATACCTAGGAGTGTTGCCTGCTGCATTCCTAGCGGTTCCTAAACTTTTCTATCAATACTGCTGAAATTATCGGCAACCACATTTTGCAGGTGGCTATTCTCTATTTTCCTAAAAGATCGCTTGCGTACATTTGTTGGAGGTGAATTCGTGCAAAATAGGTGCTCAATATATCCAAACTTGATTGAATAACGAGTACCTTTGGGAAATGTACCTATGGAAACCGGCACCTGGTTTTTACTGATTGGCGTGCTCATGCTTGGGCGTGGTTTAACCTCTACGCTGCTCGCTCGATCCCCTTTTAGTTCATCCATTGTTTACCTCGTCGTCGGGCTGATTGCCGGGCCGATGGTGTTCAAATTGTTTTACTTTAGTCCGATAAAAGAAGCCGCTCTGTTGGAAATACTGACGGAAGTCGCGGTGTTGATTTCGCTTTTTTCAGCGGGTATCAAAATGCCGGTGCCGGTCACGATGAAGCGATGGGTCAGGCCTGTGTTACTTGCTTGGGTCGCGATGGCGCTTACCGTGGGTATGGTGGCGCTATTTGCGTATTATTTTTTGGGTTTTTCGTTGGGCCTGGCAGTGTTGTTAGGAGCGATATTGGCGCCCACAGATCCGGTATTAGCGACTGATGTGCAATCGCGCCACCCGGGCGATAAAGATCGCTTACGCTTTAATCTTACCTGTGAGGCAGGCATGAACGACGGGACGGCGTTTCCGTTTGTGATGCTGGGTTTGGGGCTTCTGGGATTGCACGACTTAGGCGAGGCAGGGTGGAAATGGATAACGCTGGATGTGTTGTGGGCGACTTCGGCCGCTATCGCCATCGGTATTCTGGGTGGGATGTTGGTAGCCCGCATCGGATTCAAGCTGCGTGGCAGCGAATATAAACATGAAATTCTCGATGATCTGGCCGGTTTAGGGTTGATCGCAGCGGTATACGGCATCAGTTTGATGGTTGATGCATGGGGTTTTCTGACGGTCTTTTTTGCTGGTGTGGCATTGCGCCAAACCGAATTGAAATTATCTGAATGTTACTCACGTGAGAATGAAGCCGCGAAACTAAATGCCACTCCTCAACCCGAGGAGGCAGATGATATTGAACCACCAATTATCAGTGTGGAGTCATTAATTTTTGGTGCACATCTTGAACGCCTATCAGAAATGTTGTTGGTGTTTTTACTGGGGGGGATGCTGGCGTTTCAGTTTTGGAATTGGCAAACCATCGGGCTGGCGCTGTTTTTGTTTTTAGTGGCGCGTCCGTTGAGTGTGTTTTTAACGCTAACTAACACCAGTACCAGCTGGAAATTGCGCGGCATGATCGGATGGTTTGGTGTGCGCGGCATAGGTTCAATCTATTATTTGATGTATGCCATTCAACACGGATTAGATCGGCCACAAGCGGAACAGTTAATTCAATTTGTTCTTGTCGTCGTCACCCTTTCAATTATTGTGCACGGCACGAGTGTAAAACCCCTCATGGAAAAATTTTGGCGTAGATAGCGCGCTAGTACCAAGTGGATTCTAGTTGCAGTGTAAAGTTTAATCCTGACGATAATATTAATTTCCAAATATCGGGCGCGGAGAAAATGACGCATTCATATTTTTCAGAACAAGACAGAAAAGAATTGCAAGTCGCTAAAAATTTATTGGAAATCCCGGGTGTCGCTGCCAAGGTGACTAATTTCATCGGCACACCGATCGAGAAAGGTTTGGCGTTATTGCCCGATAGTTGGAATAAAAATATTGGCCAGGTCACTCAAGCGGCGTTACTCAAAGCGTCGCAGGCTGCAATTTTTACCATGAAAGATATTCCCGGCGAGGAGTCATCGAATTTGTGGCACAAACTGGGCGTGGCGGTGAGTGGCGGGGTAGGCGGCTTTTTTGGTATTGCCGCTATATCGATTGAATTACCTGTATCTACTTCAATTATGCTGCGCTCAATTGCGGATATTGCCAGAAGTGAAGGTGAATCCGTTTCGGTAATGGAAACAAAACTGGCCTGTTTGGAAGTGTTTGCACTTGGCGGTAACAGCAAATCTGACGATGGAGCCGAGAGTGGATATTATGCGGTGCGTGCGACACTTGCCCAATCTATCGCCGCGGCCTCAGAATTTATCGCAAGTAATAAATTAGCCGATGAAGGCGCGCCATTGTTGCTTAAGTTTATCGCCATGGTGGCCAAACGGTTTGGTGTGCAGGTGACCGAAAAGGCAGCTGCGCAAGCGATTCCTGCTATCGGCGCTGCCGGTGGTGCAATTATTAACACTATTTTTATCGATCACTTTCAGGATATGGCTCGCGGGCATTTTATCGTGCGCAAACTGGAGCGAAAACACGGTAAAGAATTGGTAGAGCGTTTGTATCGTGAACTTCCAATGCTTGACTAAAAAGGAACGATAAAGTTAATGAATGACTATTTTAGATTTTTATTGCGCCGCATAAGCGAAATGCTGTGGGTAAAGCCATTGGCGATTTGTATTATCTCTATTGCTGTAGCCTTTCTTACCAAAATGGCAGATCAAATGCCCATACTTGAATTGGCTCCTAAAGTGAAAGCGGAGACTATAGAAACACTCTTATCGATTATTTCGGCAAGTATGTTGGTCATCGCGGTATTTGCTGTGGGTTCAATGCTGTCTGCCTATCAATCGGCGAGCAACGCGGCTACTCCGCGCTCGTTCACGCTAGTGCTTGCAGACGATGTTTCGCAAAATGCCTTGTCCACTTTTATTGGCGCATTTATTTTCAGTATCGTGGCACAAATAGCACTGATGAATGGCTATTACGGAGATGCTGGCCGGTTTGCACTTTTTGTGATTACGATTTTTGTATTCGCCTTGGTGATTTTCGGTTTTATTCGCTGGGTTGATCGCATTGCAAAGTTGGGCCGGTTAAGCACTATTATTGAAAAGGTTGAATTGGCAACAGAACAATCTCTGTGCCGGCGCTTAGCGCAGCCGTTTATGCGCGGCGTAAAAGCGAAGGGGCGTACCGATGGCTTGCCGGTGTACGGCGCGGATATTGGTTATATTCAGCGAATAGATATTGCTGCGCTTCAATCCGTTGCTGAAAAAGAAAATATGCAAATCGAAGTGGCATCACTACCGGGCAAATTTGCTACGCCGGATATGCCGTTGATGTATGTTCGATTTGCATCGACTTCTGGCCACGCTGCGGTTGACCAAATAAACACAATGCACGACAAACTCACCGATGCCTTTGTGATTGGAAAAAACAGAACATTTGACGATGACCCGCGTTTTGGGTTGATTGTGTTATCGGAAATAGCCAGCAGAGCATTGTCGCCCGCCGTAAATGATCCAGGCACGGCGATAGGCATTATTGGATCATTGGTGCGCTTGCTAGCGCCCTGCGTGAGCACTCAGCTGGAGAAAAAAGAATCTCCTGATGTTCAGTATGATCGTGTTGCAGTTCCTGAGGTGTGTTTGGAGGATATGTTTGATGATGCCTTCAATCCCATTGCCCGCGACGGTGCCGCGATGATTGAGGTGATTATTCGCCTGCAAAAAGCCCTGCATACGTTGGCTTCGCTTGGTGATGAAAACATGCAAAAAACAGCCATGGTTCATGCCCGACTGGTCTTCGCCTTTGCCGAAAAATCCTTACCTATCGCATCCGAGCTGGATAAGCTAAACAATGTTTCATCATTTCTAAAAACCCCAATAGATAAATAAAGTTTGCTTAGGTAACGTTTTAGCGTCGAACATTTTTACAGCTCTGATCTATACTTCCCCTGTCCTTTTTACGGAATAACAACAATGAAATACGACATAGTCGTCATTGGAGCAGGCATTCAGGGGGCAGGGGTTGCGCAGGCAGCCGCTGCTGCGGGTTATTCGGTGTTGGTGGTTGAGCAAACAGCACCTGCAGCGGGCACATCGAGTAAATCATCCAAACTAATTCACGGCGGATTGCGTTATTTGGAATCGGGTCAGTTTGGCTTGGTACGTGAAAGTCTGCGCGAGCGAGCGCTGTTATTAAAGCTTGCACCTGAGCTGGTCAAGCTGCAGCCTTTGCATATTCCCATTTATCAAGAATCGACTCGCTCGCCGCTGACCATTCGCGCGGGTTTAAGTATGTATGCCCTATTGGCAGGGTTGAATAAGACTTCCCTGTTTAAGCGGTTGCCGCAAAATGATTGGGCAAGTTTGGCAGGGTTGCGTCAGGAAGGGCTTAAAGCCGTCTTTCGCTACCAAGAAGCGCAGACCGATGATGCCGCTTTAACGCGCGCCGTTTTGCAGTCGGCAATCGTATTGGGAGCGGATGTGATGATGCCCGCGCGCTTTGTGGGGGCTGAGCGCAATGGGCAGTGTTGCAAGGTGGAGATAGCAGAGGGCGGCAGCATCCAATCAATTAGCTGCCGGGTGCTGGTGAATTGTGCCGGGCCTTGGGCAAATGAAATATTGGCGCGAATTACCCCGGCGATGGCACCACAACCCATCGAGTTAGTGCAGGGCAGCCATTTGTTATTGCCCCCCTTGTTGGACCAATATTTTTATGTAGAAGCGCCTCAGGACAAGCGCGCGGTCTTTGTTTTGCCGTGGAAAGGTAAGTTAATGGTGGGTACCACCGAAAAAGTGCACGATGGTGTGCCAGAGCAGGCTGGCTGCTCGCCAGAGGAGCAGGCGTATTTGCTGGCAACTTTACGCCATTATTTTCCGCAGTTACCGATTCCAAGTGAGGGCATAGAAACCTTTGCCGGTTTGCGTGTATTACCCAAGAGCGACAAAAACGCGTTTGCGCGCCCGCGTGAGGTGATGTTTGCGGTGGATAACGAAGCGCATCCGCGGGTGTTATCCATTATGGGCGGTAAGTTGACCACTTACCGTGCGACTGCAGAGGCAGCCTTGGCCCGGTTGATACCTTCGCTACCGACTAAAGAGCGGCGAGCAGATACCGAGTTGGTTCCCTTAATTCCGGTCGATTAATTCCCGCAGGGATTAGTGGTGCGATGAATACTGCGGCGCGTTGGATTTTTTTTGCATATGCCGTTGGTATCGCGCCGCACTGTCGCTAAAATGTCGCCGTTTTACATCTTCTACTGTTACTTTCAGGCATTTGCCTTTCCTGGCCAGCGGTCTCCGCTAAGGAACTCTTGTGATTTTTACCGGCGCGCACATTCTCTCTATCACGCAATTTGAACGAGCTGATATTCAGCGTATTTTTGATGTGGCCGATGCCATGGAGCCTTATGCTTTGCGCCGCAAGGTCACGCGGGTGCTGGAAGGTGCGATTCTGGGCAATATGTTTTTTGAGCCGAGTACACGCACCCGGGTGAGCTTTGGTTCGGCGTTCAACCTGTTGGGCGGCAATGTGCGTGAGACGACCGGATTTGAAAGCTCATCGCTCACTAAGGGTGAATCGCTGTTTGATACTGCACGGGTTCTGTCGGGATATAGCGATGTGATTTGTATGCGCCACCCGCAGTCTGGCTCTGTGGCTGAATTTGCCGAGGGCAGTCGGGTACCGGTGATCAATGGTGGAGATGGTGCCAATGAGCACCCCACGCAAGCGCTGTTGGATTTGTACACCATTCGTAAAGAATTGCGCTCTAAAAATCGCACCCTCGACGGTTTGCGTATCGCCATGATCGGCGATTTAAAACACGGTCGCACCGTACATTCATTGTGTAAATTATTGTGTGTATTTAACAATATCAGTCTGACCTTGGTATCGCCCAAAGAATTGGCTATGCCGGAATACATCGTCGAAGATTTGCGCAAAGCAGGGCATGCAGTGTTGGTGACCGATGATCTGCATAAGAGCATTGGCAATATCGATATCGCATACTCCACTCGTATTCAAGAGGAGCGCTTTGCGAGCAAAGATGAAGCGGACTTGTATCGCGGGCGCTTTCGTTTAAATCAATCGATTTACACTCAATACTGTGAGCCTAATACAGTGATTATGCACCCGCTGCCGCGCGACTCTCGCGCCGATGCCAACGAGTTGGATAATGACTTAAATGCAAACCCGAACCTAGCGATATTCCGTCAAACCGATAACGGTGTATTGGTGCGTATGGCGTTGTTTGCCTTGGTATTAGATGTGGTTGATCAAGTGGATAAGTATGCGCGCGAAGTGCGTTGGTATAACTCATTGCGTTCGCACTGATAAAAGTTTTTAGTTTAGCCAATAAAAAAATCCGCTGATGCAGTGCAACAGCGGATTTTTTATGTGCGAATTTTTTCAGTGGAAATAGGTTGGTTAAGTTTAGTGCAACACTTGAACAATTTTGTTTAGTAGGGCTGGCCCACTGAGGGTTTTATCAAATAGGTGGTCAATATCTAATTTTTTACCCAGTGCTGTTTCATCGCTGTTGGTTTCTTCACTTACAATCGCCATCGCAATGCTCGCTGTTTTAGGGGTGCGCGCTAAAATTTTACACAGCTCAGCGCCTGCTTCTGTCTCCGCTATACTGCTACCTAGCAAAATTAAATCCGGGTGTAAATCTACGGCCAGCTCCAAACATTCGCGCTGGGAGTCTGCAATCAACAAATTAAAATGTGCCTGTAAATGGCCACTGAAATGGTTGATCAAATCCTGATTGGTGTCGGCGAGCAATAAAGTTTTGTGTGTTGCGACTTCATCCACCCAGCTGCGGTTGCGCCCGGCGCGTTTGGCTTTATACAGCGCACGGTCAGCATTTTTAATCAGCTCTTCCAAATCGTGGCCGGTTGTGCGCAAGCAAGTTGCGCCACCAATACTGGCTGTAACGAAATTCGTAGTGGGTGATACATCATGGCGCAGTGCCAAATCCTCCAGTGCTTCGCTAATCGCTTGCGCAACACGCATAGCGCCATTGGCATCTGTTTCCGGTAGCAGCACCACAAATTCTTCACCCCCGTAACGCCCTAAAATATCCGAGCTGCGGTGCAAACAACTTTTTATTGCGTGGGTTACTTTTTTCAAACAGGCATCGCCTGCCGGGTGGCCGTAGTGATCATTAAATAGTTTGAAATGATCAACATCAATCATCAGCGCGCTGATCGGTTGTTGGTGACGTTTTGCCAGTGCCCACTGCTGCTGTGCTAATTCATTGAAGGTGCGGCGATTATAAATTTGGGTGAGGCTATCGAGTTGGCTGAGCGCCTCCAGTTCGGAATTGAGTTGATTGAGCTGGTCTCGCATTTCAGCGATGCGCTCCATTGCGCGAATTTTCGCCTTAATGATCATATAGCTTACTGGCTTGATTAAATAATCATCACCGCCAGCCTCAATCCCTTCGCGATAATTTTCATCTTCATTTAAGCCGGTAACAAAAATAATCGGAATCCAGTGGCCTGCGAGCCATTCCCGTATTAAACGGGTGGTTTCAAAACCGTTTAAGCCGGGCATTTCGACATCCATGATAATCATATCAACGGGCGTATTTTCCAGCAGTTGTAGAGCCTCTTCACCACTGCGGGCAAGCAAGGGTTCATGACCTGCATCAATAATATAATTGCGCATGGCAAAGCGGAGAGTTGCACTGTCTTCAACCAGGAGAATTTTCATAGGGCGTGTAAGCGGCGCTGTATCTATATGACAAGAATGAGTGTAGACGTTTTTATTGCTTTTGTAGTTTATGACGCTGCGCACAGTTTATGCAGCCAAAGTCGATGAGTCGAATGTTGGGTGAGATGAGCGGTGATTTTTTATCCGGATCGGTGCTTGAGTCACATTTCCTTGTAATTCTTGTTCAATTTTTATGTTTGATGGTCGATGTATAGCCATTTTCCCAGTACTTTTTTGAATTCTGAGATTTCATGGTGTTGATGTAATTGTCCTTCTTGTCGAAATAGGGCGATAAACTCCACTGTGCCACTGTCATCCTCTGCGCGGCCTTGTTGGGTGCTGAGTATCTGTAGCCCCAGCCATTCGCAACTTTCCGCCCAAGCCTGAATATCGGCCTTACTTGAACGTAGTCGCTGCTCCGGGCTCCAGGTAGCCCAGAGGTAGTCAGTCGCCAGAAGCACGTGGGCAGTATAGCGAGAACGCATTAACTGCTCTGCCGTGACGGCATGGCATGCACTCTCGATAAATGGTAGGCAGCAGCTGTTCAGTGCTTTTGTACTTCCGCACGGGCAGTGCGTATGGGCTTCGTTAAGGGGCGGTTTTGGTGGCATTTTGCGGCTCTTTTCGGTATTTTGTGCGGCTATTTTCGCTGGCTTTAGCCAATAAGCCAAGCGCGCGGCACCATTTCAGTTCGGCGCGCCGTCTGCAGTTCTGTGCCAGACTTAACGTCTATGTTTGACCTTCGAGTGATGATCTCCTGCTATGAATGAATTTGATGATATCCGTCCTTACCGTGACGATGAAGTTCGCCCCACAATCGAGCGCATGTTAGCTGACCCTGAATTGGCTGATGCGGTAACCCGCTTAAAATTTCCAGGGCTGTACAGCTGGTTAGGTTGGTTGCTAAAACCGCTTGCGCGCATGAAGCTCGCGCAGCAATTGGCCGGCATTAACGATGTCAAAGGCTTTCAAAGCGTAGTTGCAAATTACATGGAGGGTATGATCAATACCCGGGTGAAATTGCTTAGCGTTTCCGGTTTGGAAAAATTGGATAAACACACGCCGTATTTATTTATTAGTAATCATCGCGATATTACGATGGACCCGGCATTTGTGAATTGGGTGTTGTATCACAACGATTGCAATACATTGCGCATCGCCATTGGCGACAATTTGCTCACCAAGCCTTTTGTGTCAGATTTGATGCGTCTCAACAAAAGTTTTATCGTCAACCGCTCTGCCAAAGCGCCGCGTGAAAAATTAAAAGCGGCAAAATATTTGTCGAGTTACATCTATCACTCGATTTGCAACGAGCACTCTAGTATCTGGATCGCCCAGCGTGAAGGTCGCGCAAAAGATGGCTGCGATAAAACTAACTCTGCCGTGTTGGGCATGATTGCGCTCAACAAACCTAAAACTGAAACTCTGGGGGATTATCTGCGCAAATTGCGCATAGTTCCTGTGTCGATTTCTTATGAGCTTGACCCCTGCGACGCGGCTAAAGCGCGCGAATTATATTTGCAGCGCACCGAAGGTTCTTATCAAAAAGAAGAACACGAAGATGTTAAAAGTATTGCCTTGGGTATTGGTGGTAACAAAGGTAATGTGCATTTGGCCTTTGGCGATGTACTCGATGGCGATTACGCGGATACCGACGAATTAATGGCAGCGTTAGACCACCAAATTCTCGGTAATTATGTATTGCACGCAACCAACTGTTTTGCCTACGAAATGCTGCACGGCAAAGTGCCTGCAGTAAAATATAGCGCTGAGAATATAACCTATGACCCAACCAAATTGCGTGCAGAAAAAGCAGAGTTTGAGTTGCGCATAAATGCAATTCCCAGTGGTCAGCGTGAAATTGCCTTAGGTATTTATGCCAATGCTGTGGTGAGTAAAATCGCTAATGCTAACTGATGCGCTCAAAAAACAAATTCAAAGTGCGTACAGCCAATTTTTGGAGAACAAGGGCTTAACCTCCCGCTATGGCCAAAAATTAATGATTGCCGAAATTGCCAAAACCCTCGGCAGCATTAGCTTAGATGACGAAAATCACCGCGAAATTGTTGAGCGCGCCGGTGGCCATATCTGCGTAGTAGAGGCGGGTACAGGCACGGGTAAAACCATCGCCTACTTATTGCCGGCGATTATTATGGCAAAAGCCTTGGGTAAAAAACTGGTGGTATCTACCGCAACCGTGGCGTTGCAAGAGCAAATTGTTAATAAAGATTTACCCGAATTGCATCGCAACAGCGGTTTGTCATTTTCGTTTACCTTAGCAAAGGGGCGTGGCCGTTATTTGTGTTTGAGCAAACTCGATAATGTGATTGCGGAATACGAAAGCGGCGCTAATCCTACCCGTGCATTGTATGAAGATGAATTACCCAGTGTATCTGCAGTAGGTATTAAACTTTATCAATCCATGATGGATGCCCTGGCGGGAAACAAGTGGAACGGTGAGCGCGATACCTGGCCACAAGCGCTGGAGCAGAACGAGTGGCAAATAATTACCACCGACCATCGCCAATGCACCGGGCGCCGCTGTTCGAATGTGTCGGCGTGCAGTTTTTTTAAAGCGCGCGATTCGATGCACTCGGTCGATTGTATCGTCACCAATCACGATTTAGTTCTTGCTGATCTCGCTCTCGGTGGCGGCGCAATTTTGCCCGCACCGGAGGATACGATTTACGTATTTGATGAAGGTCATCATCTACCGCAAAAAGCGCTCAATCATTTTGCTCATCACAGCCGCATGCTTTCCACCAGCAAATGGTTGGATCAATGCAATAAATCTCTTGGCGCTATGCTGGGTGTAATCAGCGGTGCGGGCAATGTGGATCGCTACGGCGAACAACTTCCCGCCGCATTAATTGACTGCAAGCAGCGGTTGGATCAGTTGTATCCCGTGTTTGAACAGCTTGCACAATCCATCGCGTTTGATGATCGCCAATCCCACTATCGCTTTGAAAATGGTGTTATCCCACCCGATTTAATTATTCCCTGCGTGGAGTTATACAAAGGCTTTGATCGCCTGAGTGAACTGCTCAAAAAAATGTGCGATGAATTAAACGAGGCGATGGAAGATGCCCATTGCCCGGTACCCAAAATTGATTTGGAAAATCACTATCCGATTCTCGGAGCGTGGCAAACCCGCGCCGATGCCAACCGCGATTTGTGGGCCAGCTTTGCCACGCCCGATAAAGCGACATCGGTGCCTAAAGCGCGCTGGTTAACGCCAGTTGATAGCAGTGGCAATATGGATTTGGAGGTCTGCTCCAGCCCTATAGTGGCAGCAAAAACCCTTGAATACAGCTTGTGGGAAAAAGCCTGCGGCGCGGTGATTACCTCCGCAACTTTAACGGCGCTGGGTAATTTTCACCGCTTTCAAATGCGTGCAGGCACGCCGAACGATGCGCACTACCAAGTGGTGCCCAGCCCGTTTAATTTTCAACAGGCGACACTGGAAATTCCCGCCGCAGCGGTAGAGGCAACCAATGCCGATGTGCATACGCTCGCTATTATCGATGACTTGCCCAATTTAATTGATCCGGATGCGGGCAGTCTGGTGTTGTTTTCATCGCGCAAACAAATGCTCGATGTGTTTGAGGATATGCCTGACGAACTGCGCGAAATTATTTTGATTCAGGGCGATAGTTCCAAGCAGGAAATGCTGGTTCAACATAAAAAGCGAATCGATGACGGGCACGGCAGTGTGTTGTTTGGTTTGGCAAGTTTTGCCGAGGGTGTGGATTTGCCTGGCAAGTATTGTACTCACGTAATTATCGCCAAGTTGCCCTTTGCGGTGCCAGATGATCCGATTGAGGCGGCGCTGTCGGAATGGATTGAAGCGCGCGGTGGTAATGCCTTTATGGAAATAACCGTGCCCGATGCATCGCTTAAATTAATTCAAGCCTGCGGGCGTTTGTTGCGCACGGAAAGTGATACCGGGAAAATCAGTTTGTTGGATCGCCGGATTATTACCAAGCGTTACGGCAAGGCGATTTTAAATTCGCTGCCACCGTTTACCCAGATTATTCATAAATAATTGTAGCTTGGTGCTGAGCGCAGCGATGCCCAACAATGCCCAACAACACAAATCACAGAATCCTATGAGCAACATTTACATTTCCGTCGCTGAACTGTTAATCGATGTTGAAAAAGAACTGCGTTATTTGCAGCTCTGGGATGCAGAAATGATTTCGGCAGAGGCGCTGGCAAGTGAACAGCCGTTTGCAGTTGATACCATGAGCTTTCCGCAATGGCTGCAATTTATATTTTTACCGCGTATGTATTTTATGATCGAGCAGAAAATGCAACTACCGGGTAATTGCGGTATTGCACCTATGGCAGAGCAATATTTTTCTGTATTGAAATTGCCATCTTCCTCTCTAATAACACATTTACATAAAATAGATGTGCTGTTAAGTAGCCAGTGAACGTAACTACTTTAAGTATTCCGCTAATTTTTTTAATTCTTTGTTGGTTTTAATTTCTTTCGCAACTAACTCCGCCATTGCCTCAGCGCCATTTTGTTGAAAGTGTGTGCCATCGGGCGCCTGCTTGCTACCAGCAACATTATTGGCATAAAAACGATTGATGGCGGGGTCAACCACCAGCCAATAGTTTTTCCACTCACCAGCGGCTAATCCATTAACAAATTCAATACTCGCCGCTTCCAGATCGATTAGCGGCACTGCGTTAGCGGTGGCAGTGTCTTTAATCGTTTGCGTATAATCTCCAGTAAATAAATAACCATTGTTTGTATTTTGTTTGGTGAAATGGCTGTGCACCACTGGTGTGGCTTGTTGACCCTGCGCATTCTTGATGCGCGTAGTCGGTGTAAATAAAATTGGCTTTGCGCCGCGTTCGCGCGCGATTGTTATATAGCGCTCCAGTGAATGTTGAAACGAAAGTTCAGCTTGTGCATCGGGATATTGTGGTTGGCCTTCACTGTTGTTGGGGTAGGTGCAGAGATTTTTTACATCTGCCGCGCCGCGCACCGGTTTGCTGGAGTCGCAATTTTGGTCGTTATGGCCGTGGTTAATAAATACATAATCGCCTGGCTGTATTAATGGCTCCATTTGCGCGAACCAACGGCCATTATAAAAATCCCGCGAGCTGCGCCCGGAGCGTGAACCGATAATTACTTGCACGTCGCTGTCTGACTTAAACTGTGCGGCAAATGCTTGGCCCCAGCCCATTCGTGGATAACGTAGCTGTTCGTACACCGCTGAGGTTGAATCACCTACAACAAAAATACGCTTTTGCGCGGATAGGATTTTTTGCCGCTCTTGCTGCGCCCGATTAAAATCAAACGTTTCGTAAATGCCATCTGCTTTTAATCCGACGATAGGGCGAAAACTGATGTCGCTCAGTGTGGCATGGCCAGTTTCACCGGTATTGTTATCGTAATTACGGTTGTGGTGCAGGAGAGATAGCAGTTCTGCTAGGCCATCATTTTTCTGCATTGGGTAAGTGGCAGGGTTAAAGTGATTCGCATCTTTAATGCCTGCTTGCTGTAATGCTTTTTTAAACCCTTTGCGCAACTCAGTTTGCGCTGTGTGTAATTGGGCTGCATTGAGTGATTTTATGGACTTGCTGTTTACCCATTGTTGTGGGCCGATAAACCCTTGCGCAACCGCAACATCAGAAACAATGCGATCAGTGAGCGGATTAATGTTGCCGACTTGTTGCTGATCGGTAGAAAAGCTGTCTATAACCGCTGCCATACAAATAGGGCGCAGCGTTGCATTTTGATTGCAATCCTCTGGTTTACCTTCAGCAACTATTGAAAGCAGTAGGGGGGCAGTAATACCGTTTAAAGATAAAGTGTAGCGCCCGGATTCATCGCTAGTCGTATGCAACTGTTTGCCCTGCGAATCCACTAATTGTATCTGTGCATTAGCCAGCGGCCTTTGTTCAAATGTCACCCCGGTTAGCTGGGCGGATGGTGAGGGTGGCTGTAATGTATGAACAGTATTTTGGCAGGCACTCAGCGTAAAGAGCATTGTTGCAATAGATGTTGTGCTAATTTTGCAGATACTTTTTTTCATGATATGCCCGTTATCAGTAGATTCTTATCGGTGTAGCTATAAAAATGCCGCCGCTTTTATTCGGGATTGAGCAGTGGGATTCTCACCAGGCGTTCACCGCCACCTAGCAAGGCGTTGCTCGCGGAATCTATCGCCAATGTTTTAATGGATGCTTGAGTGATAGGTTCCATTGTAGCCCAATGTTGGCCATCATCTCTGGAGTAAAGAATGGCGCCGCTCCGGCTGGCGAGATAGATAATGTCGGTTGCAGGGTCTTGCACAGGTTTGCGTAAGACATCCTGGGTGGGATTAGCAATAATTTGCCACTCGCTAGCAGAATTGGCTAAGCGCAAAATCAAACCATTATTGCCAGTTGCGAGCAGTGTGCCACTGCGCAATGCAACAATACTGAGAATTGTATGCCGGGTATTGGTATTAATGGTTTCCCAGGTTGATCCCGCATCGTTCGAGCGCAGCAGTAATCCTTCCTCGCCACCAATCCAAACTGTGCTTTTAGTGAAATAAATCGCGTGTAAATTTTTGCTGATATGGGCGGTTATGCTTGTCCATTTTTTTCCGTCCTGTGAAATTTGAATCGCTCCCGCTTGCCCGATAGCGACAAATTGGCGATGTGTTACGTCGTAGATTCCGGCAAATAAATGTTTATTGTTGTCGTGTTCGCTTGCCGCCCAGGTTGTACCTGAATCGCGAGAATAATGAGTGTTGCCTGGGCCGGCGAGCGCGACGATGGTACCTTTGTCATCGCTCAATAATTGGTGGAAATACCCTTGATTAATATCGCCCAGTGAAAACCGAACATGCCAACTTTGGCCTTGATCATTAGATGTTAACACTGTACCAGGTGGGCCAGCAGTAATCAGTGCGTCAGTTTTTTTATCGCGAATAATTGAGAAAAAATAATCGCTAGATTGTTGTGCTGAATCAATAGGTTGCCAATCTTGCCCTTGATTGTTGCTAGTCAGTAACAAACCTTTGGCACCTACAGCTAGCCAATTGCCGGTAGTGAGTTGAATTAGTTGATGTACAAAACCGGTAACTGGTGCATGAACAAGTTGCCAGTTTTCACCCGCATTATCTGATTGCATCAACAGGCCGCCCTCGCCGTAGGCGACGACGCGACGATTATCTATATCAATAAGCCCATGGATACTTGCTGACGTTAATGGCGGGAGCTTGCTCCAGGTGCGGCCGCCGTTATCAGATATTAATTGCATGCCGTTTGCTCCGGCGACAATTAGTTTTTCTGAATTTTTTAGTGCCAATATATCGGTGAGGTATTCATTGGTTTCGGCCACTGGTGCCCATGTTTTTCCGCCATCATCGGAAATAATAATTTCACCATCAGCAGATATAATCAGCAGAGTGTTGTGTGCCGCATCATGAAGTAAATCAGTGAGATAAGCTGAGCTGCCAGTGTTAATTAGCTGCCAGTCTTCCCAGTCTTTCTCACTGCGCAACAAGGTGCCATCTGCACAGGCAATTATTATTGTGCGACCCACCGCAACCAGTTTTACCAGTGCGGCAGAGGTGGGTAGGGTGATAGTTTGCCATTGGTTTCCGCCATCCCGCGATAGCATCAACAGGCCATTTTCTCCGATTGCGGCAAGTATTTTTTGCTCTGTTAAATAATAGATATTGCTCAGATTAACATTGTGGCGAGTATCGATTTTTGTCCATTCAGTATCGGTTGTTGTACCACGTAATAGCACACCTTGGTCACCACCAGCGATCCAGGTTTGGTGTGCCGAGTCAAATATAACTGCTGTTAATTTTTTGTCGGTATGGCTAATTTTTCTTTGCCAGTTTTTACCCTGCTTAGTTGAGTGGAGGATCAATCCATTTTCGCCCACTGCAACAAATTGGGCATTGTTTGGAGCGCTTGCGATGGCAAGAATGTTATCGCTCGACTGTGTTTTTACTGCGCTCCATTGAATCGTTTTTGTGGCAGCTGGGTTTATGTCAGCCTGAATTATTGTGCCGTCGCTGCCGGAAATAAAAACCTGCTCTTTATTGTATAAAGCGGCAAAAAAAGCAGGGTTTTGCACCTGTAAATGCTGGATGACGGTGGTGTTTTGCTGGTTGGTATCAATCTTGGCTGTGTTTATAGGCGGATTATTTTTTTCGCAGCCCCATAGCGTAAGAATGCAGCTAAGGAATAGTCCCAAAAAAATGGTTTTTAATGTTTTCAGCAATGGTGAAGTGGTTTTCATAAAATAGGATATTTTTTTAGGCGATAAAAAACGGCCCGCTGTTACGATTGGTAGCGGAAAGTTGCGTGTTTGAAGTTGTTAATCAATACAGGTAATAGGAATGCCACTGCCGTGGTGCGCGTTTATTTTTTTGAAAACCTTATGTCTCAAGGAGATCTAATTTGCGTTTAGCTAAGTTACCAATAAATTTATTAAATTCCTACTGATAAATCATATTTACATGTATCTAGAAGCTAGATATTCTAATCGGGCTAGGATTTTTGCGGGCATAAACCAGCAGTTTATGTTCTTCGCGGTCAGTGGAGTGTGTTCATCATGCATACATTGGTAGTACGCGATTTGCAAAATCTGCTCCTCTCTATTCTCTGGAGTTAGGAGTTTTTAGTATGTTAAAAAAAATAATGATAACAACCGTATTGATTGGTGCTTCTGCCGCTGTTTTGGCAGCCAATCGTCCGAGTGGCTATACCACCATCTGCAAGATTGGCGAAACTTGTTCTGTATCTAAGGCAACTAATGTTGCGTTTGGTGCGGACGACAAGTTTGTGTACAAAGTGCTAAATGGTTCGTTTAGTTGTAGTGTAGCTACTTTTGGTTCTGATCCGATTCCTGCTAAATCAGTAAAAGAGTGTTCGATTCCTTCCAGCGGTACCGGAGTGTCGTCCACCAGTTCGTCTGTTGCATCCAGTTCGGGTTCAACCGGCGGTAGTGCTGAGTGTAAAGCCGGAGCGGTAATTGAGAACAAAACCGTCGATTGCGGTGGCAAGACTATCGGTCTGACTTGCCCCGGCGACGCAGAAGGACAGCCACCTGTTATTACCTTGAAAAATGCGACCATTAAAAATGTGCGCATTGCTGGTAGTGGCGGTGCTGATGGGATTCACTGTACGAGCGGTGCTTGTCGTGCAGAGAATGTGGTGTGGGAAGATATTTGTGAAGATGCAGCTTCGCTATTGAGTAGTGGTACTAAATTCACTATTTCAGGCGGTTCTGCGTACAACAACACTAGTAACTCCCCAGGCTCAAAACCCGATAAAGTTTTCCAGCACAATTCCAAAAACAGTACCTTTGAAATTACCAATGGGTTTACTGCCAAGGGTGTGAATGGAAAATTGTGGCGCTCTTGCGGTAATTGTTCAAGCAATGGCGGCCCACGTTATGTGGTTATCAACAATGTCACAATTGATGGAACCATTGGTAGCATCGCGGGAGTGAACCGTAATTTTGGTGATAAAGCAACGATTCGCAATCTGAAAATTAAAGGTTACAAATCTGGCTCACCAAAAGTGTGTGAAGAGTTCCAGGGCGTTCAAAAAGGTAGCGAGTCTACCAAGTATGGCGAGTACTGGAACACTGCATACTGCGATGTTAGCAAGTCAGATGTTACGGCTTTCTGATTTTTTTATAATAATGAACAAACAATAATCGGCTCGCAAAAATCAGTAGCCCCTCTCTGGCAACAGAGAGGGTTATAAAATATGCGTTACTCAATGCTACTGTGCGCCCCATCCCGCCTTCAAGCTTTCCCACATTTCATTAAAGTGTTTTTGTTCGTGTTCACGCAGCGCATCGTATTGCGCTTCAGTTAAGGTGGCCCGAGCAGTGTTGAGATAATTGTCTTTATAGTCATGCAAGGCTTCATGTGCCTTTTCAATTAAAAATGGTTTTTCTGCCGCTGTTGCATTGGCGATGGTTTGTCCAGTGGTTTCCAAATAGCGATTAAACTCTTGCTTTTGCTCTAATTTACTCAGTAGCAGCGCTTCGCGATTTTCGCTTGGGATAGGTGATTCGGTCTGTAACTGATCAAAAAAATTGTTCATTTGATATTGCTCGTAGGCTGAGTCTTTGAGCAGTTCATAGGTTTTTCTGTCTTCTGGTGAGTTGAGCAGCTGGGCAATTTTTCTATCAATCTCGGCCAGGCTCTCTTGCTGTTTGCGAATAGCTTCTTCGGTGTCGGCTTGTGACGAGTAATAACCTATGCTGCTCGCCCCTAAAATTTGCTCACGCTGCAGTAGTAGATCCTGCAGTTCACTGCGTGCATATCCTGCGAGCGCCAATTTTGACATAAGCAGCGCATATTTTTTTTCCAGTGTTCGTTTAAGGTTTTCTTGTTGAATACTCACAAATGCACTAGTTGTGGTTGTTGTTGCATTGGAGTTGGCAGCAGCTATTTTATTAGTGGCGGGCAGCGCCGTTTGACCAAAGGCAATAAAATCCTGCAAGTCATTAATTGCTTTTTGATGGTTGTCGCGTTCTAGCTGCAAGCGCGCATCAAAATCTGCCCGTTGCTGAGCTAATTGTTGAAGCAGAGTTTGCTGATCCAAATAGAGCACGCCGTAACGCGCCGATAGCAACAGTAATACGATCGCAAGAATTGTGCTTAATAGTTTCATTTTTACCTCCGTAAATACGGAATCATTATTATGGACTGAGGTAAATATGACCGAATGTCGCCAAGTAAGAATAGGTGGTTAGTCGCAGCCGAGTATAGGCTTCGCCACACTTGTGTATAGCTGGATTAGATTACATTTTCTCTCTTGCTTCAAGCTCTTGGTGCGGGTAGGGTGTTGCTATTCACTATATTGTGAAGTTTTGACGGCTTATCTCCATAATGAAAAAGAACCAAAAGGATGTAGTCAATGATGCTTAGGATGTTAAGACAGGCACTTTTATATTTGCTTATGTTGATACTGCTGTTGTTTGTACTTTTTGCTGTTGGAGTGTTTTGGCCAATCGCGACAGTGGATGCCATTAAAACGAACGCTCCAGTTGCAATAGTGAATGCCTCGGTTGTCGATGTCGCCGCTGGTGTGATCCTGTCTAATCAAACAGTGTTAATTGATCAAAAACGTATCCAGATTGTTGGTTCAGTTGATGAGATTGAGCTTCCTCAAAATGCTATTCGTGTCGATGGGGAAAATCGTTTTTTGATGCCCGCATTATGGGATATGCATACCCATGTTTATAAAGTAACGCCGCTTTTGGATATGCCGCTCTATATCGGCTACGGCGTTACTAATGTCAGGGATATGGCGAGTTGCCCTAAAGCGAATGACCCCTTTGCCGCGTGCCCAGAAGATTTCAAACGCTGGACTGCACAGGCGAATAATGATCAATTGGTGGGGCCGCGCATACAAGGCATAGCAAGCTGGCATGTAAACGGCCCCGGAATCCATAAGAAAATTAAAGGATTGCCAGATTTTTTTGGCGTTGCTACGGAGCAGCAGGTGAGGGAATTTGTTCGCTATTATTCGGGCAAAGTCGATGCAATCAAAGTCTACAATTACATTGCCCCTGAGGTTTATTTTGCATTGGTAGATGAAGCGAAAAAGGTGGGTGTCGATGTGGTCGGGCATCGCCCGCTTGCGATCAGTGCAATTGAAGTGGCGAAGCATCAAAAAAGTATCGAGCATGCACGATTTATTTTGCATGAATCTTTTCCGGGCAGTGCTGCGTTGCGTGAATCGGTTACCAAAGGAACATGGAGCGAAGATCGTCGTCAAATGTTGGATCAGCATGACCCGCAGATGGCCGCCGCAATTTTTTCAGAGATGAAAGAATCAGGTACTTGGTACGTACCAACACATCTCACTCGTCGTGTGGATGCCTATGGTGAGGACGCGCTTATTTTGGAAGATCCAATTCTGCGTTATCTGCATCCATTAATGAAATGGCAATGGCTTGAGGATGTTAATAAGGTTATTAGTGAAGATCCGTCACCGATAGCACGACAGACCTATCGTGATTTTTATCATAAAGGTCTTGAGCTAACGGGTGCTGCTCATCGCGCGGGGGTAAAAGTATTAGTGGGAACAGATTATATTGTTGCTGGAATCACTGTACACGATGAATTAGAGCAATTGGTAATCGCAGGTCTTACACCTGTCGAGGCATTGCGTGCAGCGACAGTATTACCTGCTGAATATTTTGGCTTGCAAGAACAGTATGGTGCTGTTGCTCCAGGCATGTTCGCGGATCTGATTCTGTTAAATCAAAATCCTTTAAATGATATTCGCAATACGCTGGCAATTGAATCGGTCATATTTAACGGAAATTTATATGATCGTAATAAACTTGATGAGATATCAGCAGTCGCGAAAAAGCGGGCAGGGAGTTGGAGTGTTGGATGCAAGATAGTGTGGGAGTTTATTAAGAATCCAGTGGGATATTAGCGCTGATTCTTAATCCACGGTTTATGTGCCGATCTCGTTGAGCAGGGCAGTCAGTATTTTAATATCAATTGGTTTGGTTAAGTGACCGTTAAAGCCTGCATCTTTAGCGAGTTCTTTGTCTTTGCTTTGACCCCAGCCGGTGGCGGCAACAATAAATATTTTTTCACCCCAAGGTTGTTGTCGGATACGGCGGGCAACTTCGTAACCATTGATGTCGGGTAAACCTATATCCAGTAAAATTGCATCGGGTAAAAACTCTTCTGCAATACTAATACCACTGGTGCCAGTATAAGCTACACGCGTTTTATGTTCAGTTAATTCTAGTAGCATTGAAAGACTGTCAGCTGCATCTGTATTGTCATCAACAATTAAAATCTTTTTATTTGTCATCAGCGTTACAGTTGCATTTTCAGGAATGATGGATGTTTCCGGGGCGGACTCAGCGATGGGGAGTCGAACAATAAATTCACTACCTTTCCCTTCGCCCTCGCTGTGCGCAATAATGCTTCCTCCGTGTAGCTCTACTAGCCCTTGAACTAAAGCTAGGCCAATACCTAACCCACCTTGAGAACGTTCAAGGGCTGGTGTGAGTTGCGAAAACATACCGAACACGTTGGAGAGTTGTTCGGGCGGTATACCAATACCTGAATCAAGTACCGATAGGACAAGTTCATCGTCCTCCTGAAAAGCTTTTAAACAAATTGTACCCCCCTCCGGTGTGTATTTGGCGGCATTATTTAATAGGTTGGAAATAACCTGAATTATCCGCGTGGCGTCAGCATTGATGGTGATTGGGGTGTCTGGGTTAATTATTGTGAAGGTGTGCTTGGATTTTTCCATTATCGCATAGGCAGATTCAATTGCGTGTTGTATCAGCTGAGCGATATCGATTTTCTGTTTGCGTAATTTCAGGCGTCCTTGGGATATGCGCGAAATTTCCATCAAATCATCAACCAAGTGAGTCATCTGCGAGAGGTGCCGTTCGAGAATTTCTCGAGCCCAGTGGAGAAATGGATCCTGGGCCTCCTTCATTCTAATAATCTCCAATACGTTGCGCATGGGTGCTAGAGGGTTGCGTAATTCATGTGCCAGTGTCGCGAGGAACTCATCTTTGCGGTTATCAGCAATTTTTAATTGCTGATTTAACTCGTAAAGTTTGCGCTCCACTTTTTCTCGTTCAGAAACATCAATCACAATACCGAATACAGATAGTGCAGCGCCTGTATCTGAATAGATCGCATGGCCTCGACATTCCATTGTCAACCAGGAGCCATCTGCATGGGCCAATTTAAACTGAATGGAGTAGTCTTTTTTGCTGGTGATTGATTGTTCTATTACTTTCAAAAAGTGAGCTTGGTCATCAGAATGGATCAGTTGCGCTAATGGTTCTTCATTGCTTTCAAAATAGCCTGCATTAAAGCCGGTGAGTTGGCATAGTTCGGTACTCCACCAGGTGTGTTGGGTGACAAGATTTTTTGACCAGACTCCCATTTGCGCACTGAGCATGGCGATACTTAACAGATCTCTGCTTTCCTTTAATTCTTGTTGGGTTTTTTTTAGGGCGCCAAGAGAAACCTCAGCGTTTTTTCTCGCTGCCAATAATTCCCTTTCGTAATTTTTTCGATCAGTAGCAATAAAGAATGCTAATTGATCAAAACTGCTATCGTTGTATTGCTGACGCACGGCGTTGATTAGCATAGGGATTGGCGTGCCGTCTTTACTTACAACATCGATTAGTATTTCGGCTACCGAACCCTGCAGTTGTAATAGGGGTGCCCAGTGGGTGTGATAAAAAAAGCGCCCTCCAACAGTGAAGAGTTCTTGTATTTTCTTTTTTCCAACGATGTCTGTTTCGCTGAATCCTATCCACTTGTAAAAAGTTGAATTGGCTCGGCGGATAGTGCCATTTACTTCGGTAGTTACCAAGCCACAAGCGGCATACTCGAAAGATGAGGCTATATCTGGAATGGAATCCATAATGCGATGGTCAGTCAGAATGTTTAGAGAGGTAATTCATGATGGCTTCAGTACTTTTATGGGGTGAACTTAGGTGAGGGCAGTGTCCTACATTGGTAATTAAACAGAGCTCCGCTGCCGGCATTTTTTGGAGCATGTATTCCCCTACACTGCAAGGAGCAATGAAATCATCACTACATTGCAGAATTAATGCCGGGGTTGTTGATTGCGGCAGCAGTCGACGATGGTCAGATGAAAACGTGACTCGAGCAAAGTGCTTGGCAATTTCAGGGTCAGTTCTACAGAAACTATTGGCTAATTCTTCTCTCAAGTCGGGACGATCTGGTGTGCCCATGATGGCTGGTGCCATTGAGCTGGACCAACCAAGATAGTTACTATCGATGGTGTCGCATAGCTCTTCAATG
Source organism: Cellvibrio sp. ATLC23 (assembly GCF_057196725.1). NCBI lineage: Bacteria > Pseudomonadati > Pseudomonadota > Gammaproteobacteria > Cellvibrionales > Cellvibrionaceae > Cellvibrio > Cellvibrio sp. ATLC23. Next base: position 671,335 of record NZ_JBXUOS010000001.1, read on the forward strand.
TCAGTACGCGAAAAGCCACCGATGTAGTCATGATCATTAATGTAGCAAGGTGAAGGGGCAATCATGATTTGGCTAACAAATTTTTCTGGGGCTGTTACAGATGCAATTAAGCCAATCATTGCGCTTACCGAGTGTCCAACAAAAATAACAGGTTGATCGGTCACTGCATCAATAATTTCAATAAGGTCACAAGCGTAACCGTTCAATGATGAGTACTTGGTGAAATCATAGGCTGATAGGTCAGATTTTCCACTGCCCACCAAGTCAAATAAAATAATTTTAAATTGATCTTGAAATTCGGGCGTCAAGTAACGCCACATGTTTTGATCACAGCCAAAACCGTGTGCAAAAACAAGTACTCTCGATCCTTGGCCAATGATGTGAATGTTGTTGCGAAGAAAAATATTCATACTCCTTGTCTCCTCGGGTTGTTCGCACCACGCAAGTAATTTGAGGTTGGGCGCTGATTAATCTAGTTTGAATTGATGCTTAGGTTGGTTTGATGAAAAGGTTTAGTGGTGGGTGTAAATATATAAATCAAGAGTGCGGCTGCATAAGAGTGAATAGTAAGAAAGCTTATACCGCGTATAACCATTCTTGGCAAATCAGAGTGAGCTTAGTGTGCTAGTGAGCACAAGGAGGCATTTGCCCACTTTACTTTAAAATAAGGTGGGCAAAAAAAATTTCCGAATGCGCTTTGGGATGTCTAGCTAGATAAATACTTATTTATTACATTTTCTCCATTACTTCAATACCCAACAAATCCAACCCTTGTGCAATGGTTTTTGCCACCAAATGACACAAGCGTAAACGGCTGTCGCGCAATTCTGGTGCGACACCATCTTTAAGGATGGGGCAGGCTTCGTAGAAGGTCATGTATAAACTGGCGATTTCATATAAATAAGTACAGAGAAAATGAGGCATGGCTTCCCGTGCGACTTGATCTAATACTTCACTGAATTGTAGCAGTTTGATCGCGAGGGTTTTTTCTTGTTCGGTGCCAATTAAAATCGCGCTAGTGATCGATTCAGGTGTAACACCGGCTTTGCGGAAAATACTTTGTACGCGGGTAAAGGCGTATTGCAAATAGGGCGCAGTATTACCTTCAAAACTGAGCATGGATTCCCAGCTAAATACGTAATCGTTGGTGCGCGTTTTACACAAATCGGCGTACTTTACTGAGCCTATGCCGACCTTGCGGCCAATTTCTGCAACTTCGCCGGCGCTAAGTTCGGAATTTTTTTCGCTTACCAAAGCAGTTGCGCGTTCAACGGCTTCAGTCAACAACTCGGCGAGTTTTACTGTGCCGCCGGTGCGGGTTTTAAAGGGTTTTCCGTCACTGCCCATCATTGTGCCGAAGGCCAAGTGTTCAAGGCTCACTGATTCGTCCACAAATTTTGCTTTGCGTGAGAGCGTAAATACTTGCTGCATATGCAATGACTGACGCGCATCAATAAAATACATAATGCGATTAGCGTTAAGCGTTTTTATGCGGTAACGCAGTGCCGCCAAATCAGTGGTGGCGTACAAAAATCCTCCGCCTTGTTTTTGAATTAGCATCGGCGATGGATTGCCTTCTTTATCGGCGAGTTCTTGCAGAAATACAACTTGCGCTCCGTCGCTCTCAACGGCCAAACCTTGTTCTTGTAGTTCTTTTACAACAGGTGCGAGATCATTGTTGTAAAAGCTTTCACCGCGCACATCGCTATCTTTTAGGGTGACGTTGAGCTGCTGATAAATTTCGGTGCTGTGATGCAGGGAGATGGTTTTAAACTGCTCCCAGAGTTTTAACATCTGTGCATCGCCGGATTGCAAACGCACTACATAGTCGCGCGCCTTATTGGCGAAGGTTTCGTCATCGTCAAAGTGTTTTTTGGCTTGTTGGTAAAACACTTCCAAATCTTTGAGTGCCATGGCTTCATCGCCCTTGGCTCCCAATTGTTCTTCCAGCTCGGCAATCAACATGCCGAATTGTGTGCCCCAGTCGCCCACATGGTTTTGGCGAATGACATTGTGGCCCTGGAACTCCAGCAGGCGGGCGAGGGCGTCACCGATAATGGTGGAGCGCAAATGGCCCACGTGCATTTCTTTGGCGAGGTTGGGGCCGGAATAGTCGATCACTACATTCTGTGGTTCGGCGACCTGCTCAACCTGCAGGCGTGCATCGGTTTGAGCCTTGGCGATTTGTTCGCCCAGCCACTCGGGGTTGAGGTCGATATTGATAAAGCCGGGGCCGGCGATTTCCAGCTTTTCTGCAATGCCATCCAACTTCAGTGCGGCGACAATTTTACCGGCCAGTTCGCGCGGGTTAGTGCTCATGGCTTTAGCCGCGCCCATGGCGCAGTTGGCTTGATAATCGCCAAAACCAGCTTTTTTACCTGGGGCAATTAATGCGGGTAAGCCAGCGGGAACGCCTACAGCGGCCATGGCAGACAGGACTTTCTGATTAAGTAATTCGCGGATATTCATAAAGTAAGGGAATCGCTAAAGGCTGAAGAAATAAGGGCTGGAATTGTACCCGCCGAGGGTGGGCGATGCCATCTTTTATAGGTTTGTGCGGCCTCGCTGCGCATACTGGGTGAGTTTGTCTATACTCATACGACTCTTTTATCCAGCTTGTTCCAATTTCCATTAACGACCCCTATGAAGGAACCGATAATGATAACTAGCCCTATTCCCCAGATTCTCACCCAGCTTGAAAACCGTGTCCTCACTCTGAGCTTTAATCGTCCTGAACGAAAGAATGCCCTGACCCTTGCCATGTATGGCGCCTTGGCCGATTTGATTAAAGCCGCCGATGGCGATAACGAGGTGCGCGTGGTGGTATTAACGGGCACCGATGAATTTTTTACTAGTGGCAATGATCTGATGGATTTTATGAATGAACCGGAGATTCATGAGAAGCATCCGGTGGTGCGCTTTATGGATGCTTTGCGTTATTGCAGCAAGCCCGTTGTTGCAGTGGTGCGTGGCCACGCTGTGGGGATTGGTACGACCATGTTGCTGCATTGCGATTTGGTCTACGCCGCAAACGATGCGCGCCTGCAACTGCCGTTTGTCAATTTGGGCTTGTGTCCGGAGTATGCCAGCAGTTATTTGGTGCCGCGTTTAGTGGGTCAACAAAAAGCAGCGGAGTTGTTTTTATTGGGTGAATCTTTTTCTGGCGCCGAAGCAGCAGCATTAGGTTTGGTTTCTCAAGCTGTTCCCGAAGTGGAGTTAACGGAGTTTGCGCGCGCCAAAATCGCCCGCCTTGCCTTGCAGCCGCCGGGCGCCGTACGCCGCACCAAAGCCTTGTTGCGTGCGGCGACCAGCCTAGCCGTGGATTCCTCACTAAGTACGGAATATGCCGGTTTCGCGGCGGGCTTGGCATCCGATGAATGCAAAGAATCAGTGACTGCTTTTTTTGAAAAGCGTGCACCGGATTTTTCCCGCTTTTAATAAAAATACCCTGAGAAAATCTTATGAATACTCCGTTTGATTTCAAAAATAAAAATGTGCTTGTCGTGGGTGGTACCAGTGGCATCAATCGCGGTATTGCAGAAACCTTTGCGAAAGCTGGCGCGCGTGTTGCTGTGGTGAGCCGCACACAGGACAAGGTGGACGACACTATTGCATCCTTAAAAAATTGCGGTGCTGCGGATGCTCGCGGTTTTGCCGCTGACGTCCGCGAAGTAGAGGCGGTCAAAAATGGTGTGGCCGAGATTGCGGCTGCATGGGGAAAACTGGATGTGGTTGTGTCGGGCGCGGCGGGAAATTTTCCCGCACTAGCGATGGGTATGTCACCCAACGGATTTCGCTCGGTGATCGAAATCGATTTGCTCGGTACTTTTCATGTGATGCAGGCGGTTTATCCTCATCTGCAAAAACCGGGCGCATCGATTATCAATATATCGGCACCACAAGCAGAAGTTCCCATGGCGGGGCAAAGCCATGTATGCGCTGCTAAAGCGGGGGTGGATATGATTACCCGCACTCTGTGTTTGGAATGGGGTGCAGAGGGTATTCGTATTAACTCTATTATTCCCGGCCCGATTGATAATACCGAAGGCATGAAACGTTTGGCGCCTAATGAAGCAATTCGTGCTGCAGTAACAAAATCAGTTCCGTTGCAACGCATGGGTTCCACTGATGATATTGCCAATGCTTGTTTGTTTTTAGCGTCTGATTTTGCCAGCTATATCAGTGGTGCTGTTATTCCGGTTGATGGCGGTTGGGCACAGGGTGGCGCCGCTTTAGTAGGGGCAGGTTTGGCTGAGATGTTGAAATCTAAACCGGTTTCTACTTAGCAGCATAAATTCTTTTCCATAGGCAAAATTTAACTCGATTCTCCGCAAAAATTGCAGGCCACTTCGCAATTTTTTCGGGGGAGTGGCTTTTAAAGTAATTGCGTCCTGGTGATTATCCATGCATGCTGCATAACAATAATAAAAAATTCGACTGAGCTAGTAAGTATTTTTATTCTAATAATAATTGTTCGACGTCCGATCCAGTATCAATAGTATTTTGATTCGAAGGTGAGAGAACCTCCCGCCAAAGATCCTGCTGCGTGCTTGACATCAATCACATCAAGTTTGTGCAGTTTTTAAATGGCGTTCAAAAAATTCTGTCTTATCCATACTGGTTAAAAGGAAATGTTATGAAAAATTTTTCATGTAGTAAGATATTCCAATTGAAAAAGGCCTTAGCCGTTACAAGTCTCGGTCTTCTGGCTGCGCCTGTGTTGGCTCAGCCGCCTGCTGCGCCATTATTCTGGAGTGTTCAGAGCGGTAAATTGTTAGATCCTCAGGGCAATCCTTTTGTATTTCGCGGCGTGACAATTGATCACACCTTGGCGCCAGAGAAAACAATCCAAGCGATAAAAGATGTTGCTGCATTGGGGGCAAATTCTGCGCAGATTGAGTTTGCTATTAAACCTGTATGGGTGTCTGGTGAGTTCCCGCGTGAGGCAATATTGCAGCTGCGCGAGATCATCAAGACCTGTAAAGATAGCAAACTGGTTTGCGTGTTAGAGGCAAACGATGCCAGTGGTTATACCCAAGGCCCTGGTTCGGAAAGTCCTTCGGCCATTGCTAACTACTGGGGCATTTCTGATATGCGCGACGCGCTGAATGGTGCGCAGTCGCATATTATCATTGGTTTCAGTAATCAAATATTTGACATGAGCATTCCTAGCCAAGAATATCAAGTGCGTATGAATACTTATTTGGGAGAGCTAAGAAGTGCGTTGCCTACAGGATTTATGGTGATGATTGATGGGAACAAATGGGGGCAGGATACTGATAATGGCATGCTGCAATTTGCGCAATCAAATATCGCATCGGGTAGCTATTTGAATAGCAGTGTTATTTATTCCATTGATATGTTCGATGCCTACACAGATCCGGCGAAAGCGCGTGACTATATCGCCAAGTTTACGCAAATTGGCGCCCCGTTGGTTGTGGGCGGTTTTGGTCCTGCCCCGTATTATCATCCGCATAACAATGCACCACGTCCTGCTGTTGTTTATGATTTGCCTAAAGAGTCGGTGATGCAATACGCAGAGCAATATGGTGCCGGTTATTTTGGTTGGAGCTGGAGTGGAAATAAAAATCCAGCATTAGATTTGGTGGCTAATTGGAATCCAAACAGCCTGACTACTTGGGGTAACACACTATTTAATGGCGCAAATGGTATTAAGGCAACCGCAAAACCGGCGAGTATTTTTATCAAGAGTTCAAGCAGCAGTTCCAGCAGCAGTTCAGTGCCTGTCAATCAACCTCCTGTAGCCGCCATTACCTACAACTTTGAAACTGTGCGTTGCGGATCCTGGTACGGCAATGTAACTGCTTCCGGTTCTTTTGATCCGGATGGGGATCCACTGACTTATCAATGGGATATCAGTGGTTACGGAAGCTCGATCACATCGACTGAACCTTCTGTGCGTTTTTATATGCAGCCGCCGCATTCTTACACCATCAAGTTAACGGTAAGTGATGGTAGAGGTGGGGTGACTAGCACGTCGATTGTTCGTAATCATACGAATTCAGACAATTGTATAGGTTCAAGCTCCTCGATAATTAGATCATCAAGCTCATCGATCATTCCGTCCAGTTCATCTGTACCTTCGGTTGTTTCATCAAGTTCGTCTAGACCCTCCAGTGTTTCCAGTTCCTCGCGCAGCTCTTCCAGTGCGATAGCGGTAGGTAACTGCAGTTATGTGATTAACAGCCAATGGAATAATGGTTTTACAGCCGCAATCCGCATTAAAAATAATGGCTCACAGCCAATCAATGGTTGGAATGTAAATTGGCAGTATAGCGATGGTTCAAAAGTGACTAATCTTTGGAATGCTTCGCTGTCTGGCTCTAATCCCTATGCTGCAAATAATTTGAGCTGGAATTCAACTATCCAGCCAGGTCAAACCATTGAGTTTGGTTTTCAGGGAAGTAAAGGCGCTGGCGCTGCAACTATTCCAGCGGTGACAGGAAGTGTTTGCCAATAGGAGTTATTAATGAATTGATATTGCCCCGCCTGGTGCGGGGCTTTTTTTACTGCGAAATTCGAATCAAAAACATTTTCGGCCAGAGCTTTCCGGTAATCCAAAATGCTTGTTGTTTTTCATCCCACGCAATGCCGTTTAATACCTTCTCGCTGTTGTTGAGTTGCAGTGTTTGTTTCAGCCCAGATAGATCCATTTCGCCCATTACATTTCCAGTGACTGGATCAATTTTTATAATGCGATCCTGATACCAAATATTGGCCCAGATAAATCCCCCCGCAAACTCCAATTCATTCAGTTGCGAAATGGGCTTGCCCGCGTCAGTTACCTTTAGTGTTTTGGTGATGGTGAAATCGTCCGGGTTGTGAAAGTACAATGCATCGCTGCCATCGCTGCGGATAAGTTGTTTGCCATCTTCGGTCAAGCCCCAGCCTTCTCCTTTGTAGGTAATGCTCTTTTCGTAATTGAGTGTGGTTTTATCGTAAATCAATAGAGTTTGCTCTTGCCAGGTGAGCAGATAAAGTTTGTCGCCCAGAAGTGCCAGCCCTTCAGCAAAATAGCGTCCGGGAATGGTTTGTTTTTTAGTAAAAGGCGCCGATATTTTTGCCCATGTGCTGGCGGGTTCTGCGATAGGGTAACTGACCAGCAGGGATTGGTTATAGAGGCCGCTGCTTTCATAAAAATGATCGCCATCCACCAACAGGCCCTGGGTAAAAAGAGTGGGTTTGTGCGTGCGCTCGGAGATCAATTCATAGGCGATTGATTCGGCTGCGATCGCTGGGGCAAGGTTCGCTATAAACAATAAGCTAGTGCACAATAGTGCGCAAAGTGTTTGTCTCACTCGGAATTCCATCTTTATTTGAAAGGCTCTCATCATGAAGCGTTTGCGTTCGTTTGTCAGCATTACCCTGATCGGTGGATTTATGGTAATCCTGCCAATAGCGATTTTTATGTGGTTGGTTGAATGGTTGTTGGGGATAGTGAGTTCACTGATTGAGCCGCTCAGTGTTTGGTTAGTGGAACAGACGGCATTTACCAATTTTATGGCCGATGTGCTGGGCGTTTTGTTATTGCTCAGCGCTTGTTTTTTGATTGGTTTGTTTATTAAAACCAGTGTGGGTGAATGGGTTCACGACCAAATTGATGCATGGCTAACCCGTTTGGCGCCCGGCTATAAAACGATTCGCGAAATCGTGTCCCAGTTATTGGGTGGCGAGGGGAATACCTCGCTGTTAAAAGGCGAGGTGTGTCGCGCGTATTTGATGGGTCGCGCTGCCGGAGTGTCGGTAACGGCGATTGTGACCGCTAAACACAGTAATGGTGACGTCACCGTTTATGTGCCTACCGCGCCTATTCCTACTTCGGGATTTGTTTATCATTTGTCAGCTGAATGCGTGGATCTATTGCCGCACATTAATGTAGAAACTGCCATGCGCACCGTGATCGCTTGCGGCAGTGGGTCACAGATCATCTCGGGGGATGCGGTAGTAGGATCAGTGAAATAGGGGTTGACTAAGGGCGATAAAAACCGAAGTTGGTTCTTATCGCCCAAGATCGAGTCATGACTTTTTCTTGCTGGCCTTCGCTTTCGGAGCAGCTTTGGCCGGTTTTACGTCCTCTCCCGCGTTTTTGCTGCCGGCTTTTGCGGGTTTGTCCGCACGGGTAGAGATTAACGAGACCTCTACGGCGGGCAATTTAGGATTTTCACCGCGCTCGCGGCTTTCCACGTAGTTCAATGCTTCTGTCACTGCCTGCTCAACTTTGCGTTCAATTTCCATCATGTCCTGCGGTGACATAAAAAACGTCATGTCGACATCGTGGCGAATGTAGCGAGGCGGCAGGCGATTCAAGGCTACGCAGGCCACATCTGCGAGAAAATCCCGGTCGCCCTGCTGGACTCGCTCGCTTTGGTCGTGCACTTCCTGTACCACCAGTCGCTCATAGTAATTGTGCAAAAAATCGACGTCATCGTCCAAAACATAGGTGCGGTTGGTCAGCATAAGGTTACCTCTCTTTAGGGAATGCTAAAGAGTATAGACAGGGTTTTCCCTTAGCGTTTGTTCTTGATGAGGTCGCGAATTAAAAAACGCCCCGGATTTAACGCGTTGGCGAGTTCTCGTGGCAGCGGCAATGTTTCCTGATTGATCTGCGCTGCTAATAATTCTGCACATAAGGGCGTGTAAGCCAAACCACGTGAGCCGTGGCCGATGTTGATAAACAAACCTGAGTGGTAACGCCCAGTTTTATGGATTGCGGCGCGCGCATTTTTGCGCAGAGGGGCAAAGTCCTCCAGCATGGCCTGTTCATCAGGTACTGCTCCTATCAGCGGCAAATAGTCGGGCAGGGTGCAGCGAAAGGCTACGCGCCCTAGTAAATTTTCAAGCGTCAAATCGCGCCATTCATTCAATAAATCTGGCAGCGGCGAACGCAGGTTTTCCAAATTGGTGTGATGATCTTCTGCGCGCAGCTCGCGGGTATCGTCTTTTAAATTGAAGGTCGCGCCGGTGCAGTGTTCGCCGTTTGTGGCGGGGCCGATATAACCTTCGCTGCAAACGACTGTTTTGAGTGGGCTGCTTGCATTTGTTTGCGGAAGATAGGTTATTTGCCCGCGAATCGATTTGATTGGCAAGTGCTGCGTTAGCGCAAACGCTTTAGCATCGTTGGCATTGGCAATAATCACTATCGGTGCGCTGAGTTCGGGGTTGTTATTAATTTGCCAATGTTCACTCCGTTGTTCCAATACCAGTGCGGCGCGTTCAGTAATAATTTTTATGGCGGGGTGATTGGTGAGGGTTTCGCAGAGTTTGCGCGGATTAATCCAACCGGCGTTGGGAAAATACAATGCACTTTGCGGAAGTGTTACCCCAGCAATCGCTGTTGCTTGCGCAGCATCGACAAATTGCACCAGTTCATCGGCGGCTGAAAATTTTTCGTGCAATTGCTGATGCAGCTGTTGTTCCGATTCGCAGTGCGCCAGTTGCAGCACGCCACATTGCTCGCCTATATCATTCCATCGTGATCGATAAAACTGTTGTGCAAACTGCAACGCATGCAAATTAAATTCTGCCTGCGCTTCACTTTTGGGTGATAGCTTTGCGTAGAGCACACCTTGCGGGTTGCCCGATGCTTCTTGTGCAAGTGCTGCATGGCGCTCCACCAAAGTAATTTTCCAGCCGCGTTCGGCCAAGGCGCGCGCGCTAGTGCAGCCCGCTAATCCTCCGCCAATAACCAATGCATGTTTTTTTTCAGCGACAGTATTTGTATTGATCGTCCAGGGCACAGGGTAGGGTGAGTAGCTGCGCGGTTGCAGTGAATCTTGGTAATCAATCGCTGGCGCTTGTTCCATGCAGGCTTTTATCATTTCGCGCTTGCGCCCAAAACCCGGCACTTTTTGGATGTTGAATCCCGCCAGTTTCAAACCTTGTTTAACAATGCCTGCCGCACTAAAAGTTGCGGCGGTTGTACCTGTTTGACTGAGTTGGCGAATCGCGGTAAATAATGCATCGCTCCACATTTGCGGATTTTTTGATGGCGCAAAACCATCTAAAAACCAGGCATCAATTTTGGCGCACTGGCTGGCAAAAGCGGGGTGGGTGGTGGCGAGTAATTGGGCAAAACCAGTGGCGGCGTCATTAATAATCAACGTTAGTTTGATGCGACCATCCATAAAACTCAGGCGATGAAAGCCGGTGCCGACAAAGGTGGGATAGGCGGCGAGCAGTTGTGCGATAAATTCATCCAGCTCGGGCCAGAGTGCCAAGGCGCGCTGTAAATCCGGTTTGGTCAGCGGAAATTTTTCCACGCTGACAAAATGCAATTGTGCGCTGGCAGGCGCGGTGTTCAACCACAATTGCCAAGCGGCTAAAAAATTTAATCCAGAACCAAAACCGGTTTCGGCAATGGTGAAGTATTCGCCAGCTGTAAGTTGCTGCCAGCGCTCGCTTAATTGATTGTGCTGCAAAAAAACGTGGCGCGTTTCTTCTAGCCCATTGGCGCGGGAAAAATACACATCGCCAAATACGCTGGATACTGGCTGACCATCTTCATCCCACTGTAATTGGGCGTGGCCGATGCTGGATGAATCACTCACAAACCAAACTCTTCCACAATTTGTGTGCACCACTGCTGGATGCGCGCATCGCTCAATTGAAATTCGGTTTCGTCGTCTAATGCGAGGCCAACAAAATATTGCTCATCGGGCGTGAGTGCTTTGGATGCTTCAAACACATAACCCGCGCGCGGCCAGTAACCGCAGGGAGTTGCACCGCGATGCACGAGTTTGCTATGCAAATAACCCATCGCATCCAAAAACCATTCGGGGTAGCCAACCTGATCACCCAAACCATAAATGGCAACTTTTTTGCCGCTGAAATCAAGTGTATCCAATTCGTCCCAAATATCTTCCCAGTCTTCTTGCAGCTCGCCGTAATCCCAGGTGGGAATGCCAAAAATTAAATAATCGTAAAATTGGGTTTGAATAATCGGGGTGTCGGCGATATTAAAAACATCCACGCGCTCTTCGCCGATCAGTGCGTGCAGTGAGTTGCGGATTTTTTCACCCGCCATTTCGGTGTAGCAGGTAGACGTGCCGTAAAACAGGCCTATGGTTGTGGTTTCACTCATATCGATCACTTACGTTTCATCACATCGCTAATGACGGGCATCAACTCAGTTAATACACATAGATTAGTTACAGCAGCTTTGCCCAATCCTGCACCCACTCGCGCGCTAGTGTCGCTGCATCGTCACCACTGCTAGCGTCCAGCACTAATGGCTCGCCAATACGCTGTGCACCCAGATCTTCAAAGGCTGCATCCAGCAAGCGCCCAGCTTCGTTAAACGTGGTGTAACAGCTATCGCCGAGATTGACCACGCCGTAGCGGCGCCCGGCAATACGTGGAAAATCGCGGGTGAGATGCAAATACAGCGGTTGGATATTATCGGGCAATTCGCCTGAACCGGTATTGGAATGGCACAAAAGGATGATTTCATCCGGGTCGCGCGCCAGATCCTCTGCGCGTGCGTAAGTATTCAAACTGACTTCGTGGCCGAGTTTGCCCAGTTCTTCGCTCAGAATTTCGCCTACTTGCTCGGCACCGCCATAGACACTGCCAATAAAAATCTGGATTTTGCTCATTACTCAATCTCTTCATTTATAGCGGCATTTGCCTGCCTGTTACTAAAGCGCGCCAGCATACCCCAATTGGCGCCAAGCTTCATAAACCATCACCGCCACCGCGTTGGATAAATTCATGCTTCTACTATTAGCGGCCATCGGGATGCGTAGAACTTGCTCGGCGGGCAGCGATTCGCGGATGTCTACCGGTAGCCCACGTGTTTCCGGCCCGAACAATAAATAATCACCGGATTGGAATTGCGCATCGCTGTGGCAGCGGGTGCCTTTGGTGCTGAGAGCAAATATTCGCGTGGGTTTTTCATCGGCCAAAAATGCTTCCCAGTTTTTATGCAGTTGTACGTCCTGCATTTCCCGATAGTCCATTCCAGCGCGGTTTACGCTTTTTTCATCCAATTTAAAGCCCAGCGGTTCAATTAAATGAAGTTGGCAGCCGGTATTGGCGGCGAGCCGGATGATGTTTCCCGTGTTGGGTGGAATTTCCGGCTCAAAAAGAACTATGTGCAGCATTTGGCGTTTTTTACCTTTATGGTCTATGTTCTTAGTTAAAGGTTATGTTTCCACGGTCAATTATAAGCAAGAGTTATTAGCTGTCCTGCACAATCTTTTCCGTTTAGTTAAAAGTTGATAGTGCAACCATTGTAAACCCGATAGGTGAGAGCCCCGATTTGAAGCAGCTTGTGAAAAAAGTAGCCAGCGTTTTGCGTGGTGCAAATGGCCATAATCAGGTTGTGGGTGTGGACTTTAGCACCACAGGCGTGGCTTTTGCACATATCCGCCGCCCTGCCACACAACAACCTTGTCTAGTGAACTGCGATTTTATCCCTGCTGAAACCGGTGTTGAATTAGCCGATCTTCTGCGTGCCCGGTTAACCAAGCTGGGTTTGCTGGGCGTGCCTTGTAATTTGGTGATGAGTCCGGGTAGCTATCAATTAATTTTGGGCGAAGCACCCAAGGTGCCCGCAGAAGAATTGGCGGAAGCATTGCGTTGGCGGATAAAAGATCTGGTGCAGTTTCCGATTGCTGAAGCTGTTGTCGATGCTTTCTTTCTGCCGGAAGACAGTGCCCGTGGTACCAGCCGTATGTCCTATGCTGTGGCCGCTCAACGCAAAAATATAGAGGCGGCAGTAGCGGCGATTAGCGCGACTGGCTTGAAATTAAACAAGATCGATATTCCTGAATTGGTACTGCGTAATTTGGCCGAAGACTGCTGCGATACAAAACGCGGTGTGGCGATTGTGAAACTTCAGCAAGGTGGCGGCAGTTTGCAAATTATTCGCGATGGTAATTTGTATTTATCCCGTCAGTTTTCGCTCTCTTATAACGCTGGCTTGCTCGATGATTTGCCCGGCGAGGCATTGGTGTTGGAGTTGCAGCGCTCGCTGGATTATTTTGAGCGACAAATGCGTCAGGTTCCACCGAGCCACATTTATCTCTGTGGGGAAAATGTGACGGCCGATAAATTAACGCCCAGTATTCGCAATGCCCTTGCGGTAACCATAAACTTGCTCGATCTCACCAGTGGCTTACAGATTGCTGATGGAATTCCCGAACATATTTGCTCGCTCGCGTTACATGCGATAGGTGCCGCGCTGCGCCAAGATCAAGTGGAGCAAGGCTAATATGCAACAGATCAATTTATATTTGCCGGAGTTTCAGCCCAATCGCGAGCCCCTGCGCAGCGTGCAAATGCTATGGGGTTTGGGTCTATTCGTTTTATTGTTGGTGATTGTTAGCGCTTATAGTGCAAATTCCAATCGTGAGCGCGAATTAGCCTTGGAGCAAAGCCGCGCGCAAGTAGAAGAGCTTAAAGCGCGTATTGTGCAATTGGAGCAACAGCGCCCGCGCAATAATCTCGTCGAGCTTGATCAGCAAATTGTACAGCTAATGCAAGAACTGGATCGACGCAAACAAATATTTTCGATAATCGCCAATAAGGACTTGGGCAATAACACAGGCTTTTCCGCACATCTGCAAGCCTTGGGGCGGCAATCTTTGGATACGGTAAGTCTTTCAGTGTTTTCACTCCAGTCGGGTGGCAACTACGCTGAGTTTGCCGGTAAAACACGTGCAGCAGATCAAATTCCTTTATATATACAGCGTTTGCGCAGTGAAGCTGTGTTTGCTCAGGCGGCCTTTGGTGTGCTCAATATTGAACCGGTAAAAAGTAATCCGGGGTTATTTGAGTTTTCGCTCGCCAAACAAAACGCAACCAAAAATATGCAGTTGAAAGAAAAAACTGCAGTGCAGATGTTGTTGGAACTAAATGAAAAAGCACGAGGTACACCTTAATGCCTCCAGCAATAAAAGATCTATTTGAAAAAATTGATAGCCGCATCTTGCGCGAGCGGATATTGATTTTTATTACGCTGCTCGCCGTGGTATTTCTGTTGTGGAATTTTCTGGTGCAGGCAAACTTTGATCGCGATCGCAAAGCCTTGCAAGCGGAGGCCGATAATATTGCCAGTGAGCAGCGCTCACTCGAAACACAAATCAACTCTCTTGCGATGGCAATGGCGAGTGATCCGGCTATCGCAAAACATAACGAAATTCGCAAGCTCAATACTGATATTGATGTGGTGGAAACTAAGCTGTCAGGCTTGTCGCAAGGATTGATCAGTGCTGAACAGCTACCTAAGGTATTGGAAGAGGTGTTATTACGCACCGCCAGTGTGAAACTGTTGCAGGTGCGCACGTTAGCGGCTTCAGAATTGCAGTTAGCGTCTGGAGTAAGCGATGCAAAGGATGAAGGTAAAATACATGCAAGTGGTACTGGCGTTTATAAGCATGGGGTGCTGATTCGTGTTGCCGGAAACTATGCGCAGTTAATCCAATTGATGACCGAAATAGAGGCGCTGCAATGGAAGTTTTATTGGGAGTCACTTGATTACACAGTAAAACAATATCCCAACGCAGAGATCGATATCCGGGTATTCACTCTGAGTTCAGAGGAGGGGCTGCTAGGTGTATAAAATTATTGCAATTTGTTTGAGTGCAGCACTGCTCAGTAGCGAAGTGGGGGCTGAGGCTAATACATCTGATGTGCGAGACCCAACAACGCCGTTAGGGCATGTCGCCGTTAATACTTCTGGTAATGCGGTGCAACAATTTACGCTAAATTCTATTTTAATTAGTCCGCAGCGAAAACTCGCCATCATTAATGGTAATACGTTACACGAAGGGCAGCTAATCCCTGGGTCAGCTAATGTAAGAGTACAGCGCATTTCGGCGCAGGGAGTTGTGTTGCTGCAGGCCGAAAAAACCCGGACGCTGCGTTTATCACCCAGCATTATAAAAAGACATTAATCGATCAAAAAATATTTGAGGCAGTGACAATGTTCACCAACCCTAAAAAGCTTTCCTGCGTTGCATTAGCTGTATTTATGCTTAATGCATGTTCAACCAATAATAGTGACAAACGGTTAGTAACTGAAAACGCAATGGATCAAGTAGTTGAACAGCAGCGTGAACAAAAAGCCGCGGCCAAAGTTGTGCCGCCAGAAGTGAATAAAGCACTGCTCGATAATCAAGCGTTACGAACAAATGGTGCGGTGAAAAACAGCTATGAACGTTTTGACGTCTCCGTGCGCAATGTGGCTGCTAAAGATTTCTTTCTTGGGCTGGTAAATGGTACTGGCGTCAATGTGGTGGTACATCCGGATGTGCACGGCAGTGTGACGCTCGATTTGAAAAATGTCACGGTTGATGATGTGCTGCGTGTTACTCGCGATATTTATGGTTACGAATTTAAAAAAGAGCGTGGCATTTACACTATTTACGCCAATGCTATGCGCACTGAAGTATTTCAGATTAATTATTTGGATGTGCAGCGCGTAGGTGTTTCAGATACAAGTGTGATGATTGGTCGGGCGCAAGCATCCGGTAATAATTCGAATTCCAATTCAAATTCCGGTGGGGGGAATAGTGGCGGTAGTGATACTGCAAATTTGCTGGGCATGATTGAAAGTGCAAGACAAGGCGAAAGCAGCGGTGGCTCCGGTTCAGCATTAACCCCGGGTTCCCGCGTACAAACATTAAACCGGACTGATTTTTGGGCTTCGCTGGAAAAAACGCTGGTTTCTATTATCGGCGGTGAAACAGAAAGCCGCTCGGTTATGATTACGCCACAAGCCGGAATGGTAGTTGTGAAGGCTATGCCAAATGAATTAAGTGCTGTGCGCACCTTCCTTGAGCGCTCGGAATTAAGTATTAAACGGCAGGTTATTTTGGAGGCAAAGATTTTAGAAGTTCGTCTAAGTGAAGGGTTTGAAGCGGGTGTAAATTGGGGCGCGATTAGCGGACAAATATCGGCTGCAAAAAACCTTCAGGATGGCTTTGCTCTAAATACCGATGGCACTTCATCCGTAGATGAGTTTAGAGATCTGACTATTACACGAATTTTCACTAATCCAGACGGAACAAGAGAAGTTATCTCAACCGATGGGCGCGAGCGTATCGGTGGCACAGTAGCTGGTTTAATACAAGTTACCGATATAACAAAATTGTTATCGCTATTGGAAACCCAAGGTAGCGTGCAAGTGCTTTCTAGTCCGCGTGTTTCTACAGTAAATAATCAAAAAGCTGTTATACGTGTAGGCTCCGATGAGTATTTTGTAACCGGTATTTCCAGCAATCAGACATCCAATGCAGCCACCACAACCAACACGCCTAATATCGAACTCTCCTCTTTTTTTAGTGGCATATCACTTGATGTAACACCCCAAATCTCTGAGACAGGCGAGGTGATTCTGCATATCCATCCTGTGGTGAGTGAAGTAACCGATCAGCAAAAAGTATTTACAGTGGGCGATCAGGAGTTTGCATTGCCTCTGGCGCTACGCGGTGTACGCGAGTCAGATAGTATTGTGAAAGCGGCCAACGGGCAGGTTATTGTGCTTGGTGGCCTGATGACTGAGTCGACTAATAATGTCGATGGAAAACGCCCGTTGCTCGGTGATATTCCTGGCGTAAATGCATTATTTCGTACCAAAAATAAACGTAAATCAAAAACAGAACTAGTGATTTTGCTGCGCCCAATTGTTGTTGATGATAAAACCTGGGATGCGCAACTGAATGACGCACAGAATAGTATGCAGAGTATTGGTGATGCCTATCGTAAGCAGTAAAAAGGTTTAGTAAGTAGAAATAAATAGCAAATGCACAGAGTGTTTGCCTGAGAGGCTTTCCATGTATCGTCAACATTTTGGATTACAGGAGCATCCGTTTTCGTTAACACCGGACACCCAGTTTTATTTTAATAGCCAGAGTCACCGTGAAGTGTTGAGTACACTCGTGCTGGCTCTGCGCCACAGCGAAGGGTTTATTAAAATTGTGGGGGAGGTTGGCACCGGTAAAACTCTGCTGAGTCGAAAATTATTGGCAAGCCTCGGCGATAATTTTATCACTGCCTATATCCCTAATCCCTATTTGACTCCCGATGAGCTCAAATGGTTTTTGGCCGAGGAAATCGGCATTTCTTACTCGCCTGAAATTCCCTCCTACCAGCTGTTAAAAGATATCAATTTACGTTTGGTTGAGCTTGCCCAACAAAAGCGGCAGGTTGTACTGATTGTGGATGAGGCGCAAGCCATGCCGCGTGAAACTATCGAAGCGCTGCGGTTGTTGACTAATCTTGAAACTGAGAAAAGCAAATTGCTGCAGGTTGTTTTGTTTGGGCAGCCAGAGCTGGATGAGTTGTTGGATCGCCCGGACTTGCGCCAACTTAAGCAGCGCATTGTTTTTGCCGAGTATTTACAGACAATTCCCAAAAAAAATCTGGCGGATTACCTAGCCTATCGATTGAGCTCTGCGGGTTACCGCGGCGCCTCTTTATTCTCATATTCTGCAATAAATTTGTTGTATAAAGCATCCGGTGGTGTGCCGCGTTTGATTAATGTGATGGCGCACAAGGCAATGCTTGCAGCTTATGGGCAGGCGGCCAAACGTGTTAATCGCAACCATATGGTGCGCGCAATCAGCGATACTGCTGAGAGTAAATCATTGGGGCGTTGGTTAGCGCGGCGCGATTATTGGTTGTGGCCTATGTTGGCCGCTAGTGCAGCAGCGATTATTGTTTTGGCCCCGGGTTTGTTGGGGAGCACCTCATGAGTTTGCTTAACGACATGCTGAGGGATCTCTCCCACCAACAAAAAATAACGGATCCAGTTTCGGTTGCGCCGCAATCGAGCGTTGATTTCCAGGCGGAAGAGCAACGCGAATTATTTTATAACTCCAGTGCAGCAAAGCCTTTGCCGCGCACGCTACTGCCTAGTTTGATTATATTTTTTCTAGTATTAGCCATTCTTGTGTTTTGGAAACTGAAGCCAGCTACGCAAGAAGCTGCGGATGAACCGTTGAATACATTACCCGTTGCTGAGCAAGTTCAAGTGAAGAGTAAATCCGTTGCACTAGATGAACCGAGTGAAGTTGAGCGAATTATTGTTGCACCTGCAGTTTCGGCGCCGGAATTAGGTGAGCGAATTGCTGCGCTGGAATCTGCGATTACACAATTATCAACTGTGGTTGCCAATGCAAATATTCAACCGGCTAGCGATGAAATTGTCGTAGCGACAAACGAACCTCAAACCCAAAATGCCAATGCAGATCTGCAAGTGGTTGAGCGAGAGCTGCAAGCCGAACACGCGCCTGTAGAATCAACGGAAGAAAATTTAACGTCTGTCAGTATTCAAGAACCATTTGTCGCGTCAGTGGTAGGGCGTGAAATGGTGCAGGGCGAACCAGCGTTGTCAATTACACCCAATGCCAAGTGGCAAGATCAGCAGCAAGTGCAACAGGCGAATCAATTAATCGCGCAAGGGCAGGTGGATATTGCGATAGAAAAACTGCGGCATTTTATTACAGCCGCCATACAGCCACGTGAATCGGTAAAAGCATTGCTGGATATTTTTGCGACGCAAGAGCGCACTGAAGCGATGCAGTCACTCTTGTTGCAAGCGGATTATTTGCCGGTAGTTGAGCGAATTTTTTATGAGGCAAAAATAGCTGTTATTCAACAACAGGATGCACAGGCTATTCAGCTTTTGGAAACACATATGCAAGAGGCGGAGCAGGATGAAAATTACCGTGCGTTACTGGCTGGCTTGTATCAGCGCACAGGAATGAATCTGGAGGCGGCTAATCATTATCGCCGCTTGCTCAGCGTGTTTGGTGATAAGCCCGCTTATTGGTTGGGGTTTGCACTGGCACAGGATGCCCTTAACCAACCACAGGTGGCTGCGCAAGCTTATCAGCGGGTAAACCAATATGCCGACTTGCAGCCGCAAGTACGTACCTATGTTCAGCAGCGAATTGCTGCGCTGCAGCAATAATTTTTATTGCTACATCATTAACACTAATAGTTGGTTAAACAGTTATGACTAACAATTTTTCGCAAAAACGTATTCGGATCGGCGATTTACTGGTCGAGAAAAATATGATTTCGGAAACCCAGTTGCAACACGCTTTGCAAGAGCAAAAACTCACTGGGCGAAAGCTGGGTGCCACCTTGGTGGAACTTGGTTACGTTGAAGAAAATGCGCTATTGAGTTTGTTGTCGGCGCAATTGGATATTCCATTTGTGGAATTAAAACAATTTCGTTTTGATCGCGATTTGGTACAGCAATTACCGGAAACCAGTGCGCGTCGTTACCGTGTAATGCTGCTGCGCGAAGATTTTGATGGTCTTCTGCTGGGTATGGCTGACCCGACGGATATTTTCTGTTTGGATGAATTGCAGCGTATTTTGCAAAAGAATCTTAAACCGGCGGTGGTGCGTGAATCAGAGCTGCTGGATATTCTGGATATCGCGTATACCCGCGCTAGTGAAATCGCCACGCTTGCCGGTGAGCTTGATGAAGAGCTGCAAGAGTCTGCGTTGGATTTGGCTGATTTTGCTGTTGATGCCACAGACAGCGAAGCACCGGTAGTCAAACTACTGCAGAAAATATTTGAAGAGGCGATCAATACTAAAGCCTCGGATATTCATATCGAGCCCGATGAAAAAGTGCTGCGCATCCGCAATCGTATCGATGGCGTGTTGTTAGAGCAGGTGATGAATGAAAAACGTATTGCCTCTGCTTTGGTGGTTCGTTTGAAACTTATGTCAGGTATGGATATTTCAGAGAAACGTTTGCCGCAAGATGGCCGCTTTAATTTAAAAGTGAAACATCACAATATCGATGTGCGTATTTCGACTATGCCAGTGCAATTTGGTGAGTCAGTGGTAATGCGTCTGCTTGATCAAACAGATGGCGTTCGCCCCTTAAGTAACGTGGGCATGCCAGATTATTTGATTGATCGTTTTCGCAAAGCCATCACACGCCCGCATGGATTGGTATTGGTAACCGGCCCTACAGGTAGCGGTAAGACGACCACGCTTTATGGCGCTTTGTCAGAGTTAAATAAACCCGAGAAAAAAATCATCACCGTTGAAGATCCCGTCGAATATCGTCTGCCGCGGATTAGCCAAGTGCAGCTGCATGAAAAAATCGGTTTGAATTTTGCCAGTGTATTGCGCGCAACACTGCGTCAGGATCCGGATATTTTATTGGTTGGTGAGATTCGCGACGCGGAATCGGCAGAAATTGCGCTGCGTGCATCCATGACCGGCCATATGGTGTTATCAACCTTGCACACCAACGATGCGGTTACCTCTGCACTGCGTTTAATGGATATAGGTGTAGATGGCTACTTAGTGGCGACAGCACTAAAAGCAATCGTTGCACAGCGATTGGTGCGGCGTATCTGTACTAGCTGTGTTCAACCTTACACGCCTAATGCCAATGAGCGGCAGTTATTGGCAACCATTGGTAAAGGCCGTGATTTTAGCGGTGCTACATTTAAGCAGGGTACAGGTTGTCCTCATTGTCATAACACCGGTTATCGTGGGCGCATTGGTATTTTTGAAATGTTGGAATTAAATCTGGAAATGGCCGAAGCCTTGCGGGTGAATGATATTAATGGATTTACTCGTGCGGCTTACGCTGTTCCTAATTTTGTCACGCTGAGCGAAGCGGCATTGGGTTATGCAATAGAAGGTACAACTACACTTGAAGAAGTGATGAGTATATCCGCACAAATTGATGACATCTAAAATGTCGGGTAATAAATAACTATGGCAATTTACGAATTCAAAGGCCGCAATGTGGAAGGCCGTTTGATAACCGGGCAAGTGGATGCATCCAGTCAGGATGCCGCTGTCAATCAGTTATTGGGGCGCGGTGTAACACCGGTTGAAATTAAAGAATTTATTGAACAGCTGAGTTTGTCTGAAAAATTCGCGCGCGCGACAAATCGCGGGCGGGTGGAAACAGTTGAACTGATTATGTTCTGCCGTCAAATGCATACCATTACCCGCGCCGGTATTCCGTTGGTGAAAGGCTTGCGTGGATTATCGGCGTCGCTGCGAAATTATGCGTTTCAGCAGGCGTTGAATGATATTGTTGAACGATTGGAAGCGGGGGTGGAGTTGTCTACGGCAATGCGTGCGCACCCGAAAATATTTCATAATTTATTTGTCAGTTTGGTCAGTGTGGGGGAAAACTCAGGACGTTTGGATTTGGTGTTCAAGCAGCTGAGTGAATATATGGAGCGCGATTTGGCGACCATGAAAAGCATCAAAACTGCGTTGCGTTATCCTTCATTTGTACTGATTGCAATTTCTATTGCGATTGTAATTATCAATGTAAAGGTAATTCCTGCATTCGCGGGCATGTTTGCCAAGTTTGGTGCGCAGTTGCCGTTGCCAACACGCATACTGATCGGAGTATCTGATTTTTTTGTCAATTACTGGCTGTATCTTTTGGCTGCTGTAACGGTACTGGTTGCCTGGACTTATCACTACGTAAATACACCAGAGGGCAGCCGGGTATGGGGGCGTAAAAAACTGCGGCTGATTGTGGTGGGTGACATTATCGAGCGCGCATCTCTTGCGCGCTATGCCCGCTCATTTGGTCTAATGCTCAATGCTGGCTTGCCCCTTTCTAATGCGCTGGAGTTGAGCGCCCGTGCGGTAGATAACCCTTACCTTGGCGACAAAATTCGCGGTATTCGCGCAGGGGTGGAGCGTGGTGAGGGGTTATTTCAAACGCATTTGGTCAGCGGCATGTTTACCCCTTTGGTACTGCAAATGATTTCAGTGGGAGAGGAAAGCGGTCAAGTAGATACGCTGTTGGCAGAAGTTGCGGCTTTTTATGAAAGCGAAGTGGAATACGATGTAAAACAACTGAGCGATAGAATCGAGCCGATTATGATTGTAATTATGGCAGGTTTTGTCACGGTGATTGCCTTGGGTATCTTCCTGCCCATGTGGGATATGTACAACATTCAAAAGTGAGGCTTGTTTGATTCAAACTTATCACAATGGGCGATTCGAGTTTTTTGTCGTGGTGATCGTTATCGCGATTATTGCGCTTGCTGCACTCGGGCGTTATTCCTTAATGGCTAAAGATGCACGAATTTTGCGCTTGGAAATTATATCGCATCACTTTATGACCGGGGCAGTTAACGCCCGTGTCCAATATTTGTTAGAGAATGTGGTTAACAAAAAGAGTAAAGCGGAGCCACTTAAACTTGCAGGCACATTGGTTTATTTTTCTTCGCAAGGCTGGCCGGTATCCTTGGTTGGTCCGGTGGTTGCTGATTATCAACCAACCGATGAGGATTGCTTCCAGTTGTGGCAATTGCTTTTGCAAAACCCGGCTCCCATAACCAAAGGTGCGGATAGTGAGAGCCGCAATGAGTACCGGGTATTTGCACAGGCTAATAACTGTCGCTATGGATTCACTGATGGCACTGCTTATTTTGATTATTATATGTTGGATGGCAAATTACTTTTTACTCCAGTGAATAACGAAAAGATCATTATTAATTAGTCTGGAAACTGGCATTTTTGATGGTTTTAGCTATATTTTGTTTTAACCGAGAGTGTTTTTGTTCGCAAATTCGAAAGTATTTGTGAATTCAAGGAGGTATATCTTAAAAGGCTCGGCGGTATCGAGCTCGCTATTCATAGTTCACTTCATTTTTCTACTTGTACGGAGCTTTACTTATGAAACAACAATCTGGTTTTACCTTGATTGAATTAATTGCGGTAATCGTTATTCTCGGGATTTTAGCGGCTACGGCGCTGCCGAAATTTGTGGATCTTTCAGACGCGGCCGAAGAAGCTACCGTTAACGGTGTTGCGGGTGCCTTGGGTAGTGCGGCAGCACTTAACCATGCGAATAATATTGCTAAGGATGCGGGGCTTACTACAACCTCTGCTTTAACTACTGTTGCTAAATGCGATGATGTTAAAAATGCCCTTGATGGGGGTTTACCCTCTACAGATTATGTAATTACACCGGCAACGGCTATCGCAGAAGGGGCCTCACTTACATGCACGGTTACTTTTAAAGGTAAAACAGGTAACTTTACTGCTTATGGCGTCACACCTTAGTTTGTAAATGTCGTATGAGACTCCATGAAAAAAACAGCGCAGGGTTTTACATTAATTGAATTAGTTACTGTAATGATTCTGGTAGGTGTTATATCGGTTGTTGTTATTGCTCGCATAGATTCAGCAGGTACAGCGCCAGTGCAATCAGGCCGCGATGATCTCATCGCGGCTTTGTTTTTTGCGCAGCAGCAAGCCATGATGCGCAGTAATGTTACGTTGGTGCTTACCTCTAGCACCATCAGTGTTAATGAGAACAATACTCCAATTAAAGTCAGTACTGATTTTTACCCTCTAAAAGTGCCAGTTGGAGTCAGTTTGCCGGTATTGACCTTGAGTTACGATAAGTTAGGGCGTACAAATAAAACACAAATAGTGTTAACCGGTTCAGGTAATAGCAGTGGGGTAACTGCAACGATTCAAGTTGAAGCGAGTGGTTATGCATATGCGCAATAGATTGCTCGCAAATCGCATTCCAATATTGGGCGTTAGCCTGATTGAAATGATTGTGTTTATTGTGGTGGTCAGTATTGCACTGCTGGCGTTAGTGGGTGTTTATCGTCAAGCTACTATCAATAACATTGATCCCATTGTTCGCGTGAAAGCCTTGGAGGCTGCGCAGTCACTATTGGATGAAATACTCTCACTGAAATATTCCGAAAGCACGCCAACAGGCGGTGTTCCAGCTTGCTCTTCTTGTGATGATACTCCCGACACAAATATGAATGATGTGGATGATTACCGCAATTGGAGTGACACTCCCTATCCTGGTTATACCCGTTCAGTATCAGTCACCACTGATGCGGGTAATACCATAAAGCTCATTACCGTCAGCGTTTCCAGTCCCAGAGGCGAAACCATTTTGTTGGCTGCTGAGCGAGCAAATTTTTGATGTTGCTCTTGATGCGGCGACAAAAAGGAATTGTGTTTGTGAATAGGGGCGAATCAGCAGGATTTACGCTGATTGAACTTATCGCTGTTATTGTAATTCTTTCCATTCTCGCCACTATAGGCTCAGGTTTTGTTGTCAAAACAATGGAGTCTTATCAACGTACACAAACCCGCGCTTTATTAGTTAATACTTCACGCCAAGCGTTGGAGCGCATGACACGTCAACTGCGCATTGCGTTACCTTATTCTGTGCGTATTACCAATACCGGTAGTTGCGTTGAATTTATGCCGATTGCCGCAGGGGGAAATTATTTTTCCCCAGTGCCGGATGCTAAAAATTCTGCAGCCGCTACAGCAACAATTGATGCATCGCCAGTTATTGTCGATTTTGGCACACCTCGCTATGTCACTATCGGCGCAATGACAGCAGATGAGATTTATGGGGGAAGCCCTGTTTCGCGCGCTAATTATGCGAGCGGAAATCTAGCCCTCACTGCCGCTAAAAGTTGGCAGCGAAACTCAATTAATAAACGTTATTATCTGCTTGATGATCCACAGGCTTTTTGTGTGGTGGGCGATGAGCTACGCTTTTATGAGGGTATCGATGTGACGGCTGCAAATGTCAATCTGGCGAGTGGATTTAGCATTGTTGCTCGCAATGTGGCTGTTGAAAATCCGGCTAGCCCACAACCTTTTTCATTGCAGATGGGCAGCGAGAACCGTAACACACGAATTAATATCACACTGAAGTTTTCCAGCGCAGGTGAATCGATTGTGTATAGTCAGGGAGTGTTGATTCGCAATGTCCCTTAAATTGTTTAAAACGAAAACCAGTCAGCTACAACAAGGCTTCTTGTTGCCGTTGGCACTTTTTATTTTGGTTGTAATGGGCGTGCTTGCCCTGACAATCTCTCGCACCGCAACACAAACGCAAAATTCCGGCATTCAGGAGTTTACTAATATTCAAGCATTTTATGCCGCAGAGAGCGGCGCCCAGCGTGGAATGCAGGCATTATTCTTGGGAAATACTACGCGGCAAACAACGGATTCAGCTTGTGCGGGTATGGCTATTAATCATGATTTTGCGGGTGTAAATGGCTTAAAAATTTGTACTGTCGTAGTGGGGTGTACGTGCCTTTATCAAAACGGCAGTGCTTGCGCACCTGGGACAGCGGCTAATTATTTGCCGAACTCCGCAGTGGGTGTGACAAAAAGTTTTTACACGATCAACAGTGAAGGGGCATGCGGGCAGGATCATTTTCGTGCTAATCGCCGCATTCAAGTTGGCGCCTATCGGGAGCAAGAATAAATGTTGCGATCATTTTATTTTTGCCAGAAAAAATTGTGGTGGTCTGCGTTGCTGTTGCTGGTCTTGTTCACCACAGCTGGAGCTGCTCGCGCGGCAACCTATAATTTGAGTGCAGGTACATACCCGCCTTGTAATACTAGCTGGAGTGTTTCTGGCTCTACTTATACCTGCAGCGGAAATGGCCGTGTGGCCTTGGCTGCCGGGGATATTATTACATCCAGTGGTAACGCCACGATTTTAGCAAATAATGGTTTTTCCCTTGCTGGGAATACAATAGGAAGCCCTAGCGTCAACATTAATTTAACTTCAAACTACGGAACCATCACTGCTACTGGCACTAACACAATTTATGGAAATATGGATGCCGGCAGTGGCGCGATTACACTGGCGGGCACTACGGTTAATGGCGCAATCACTACCACGGGTAATATTAATTTAACTGGGGGCGCCGTAAGTGGCTTAGTGACCAGCTCTAGTAACACCATTACTACTAATGGCACTAATTTAAGTGGTGGTACCACTGCGCGGTCGGGAATGTCTATTACCGGTGGAACGATTTCTGGTAATTTCGTAATGACATCTAATAACACTGCCACCTTTTCGGGTGTAACTATGACCAGTGGCAGTATTTCCGGGGCAAGTACGGTTACTATTGAGAATGGCAGTGTGCTTGGGTCTGGCTCAAGTTCAATCTCTATAAGCAGTAATAGCGGTGCAATTACCGTGAATAACTCTACCGTATACGGTAATTTAAGCGCACCAAATTACTCCACTGTGAATGTCACAAATGGCGGCAATGTCTACGGTACCTGTTCGCCAAATTCTACCCCGGCTAATGCGTGCAACGCAGCTCCGCTTCCACCTACCCCCATGAATTGTTCAGCGGGCGTTTCCAGTGGTATCACTGGAAATTATTACAATAACCGCACACTTACAGAGCCATCGACCAGTACACGCTCTGATGCGCCGATTGATTTTAATTGGGGCAGTGGAGCACCGGGTGCGAGTGGAATTAATGCGGATAATTTTTCAATTCGTTGGAATGGTTATATACGAGCCACTCAAACCGGAGCTTACCGCTTTCAAACGGAGTCAGATGATGGGGTGCGCTTATACATCAATGGTAATTTGGTCATTGATCGTTGGAATAATCATTCAGCAACAACAGATACAACAACAGATATCAATCTTGTTGCGGGAAACACTTACAGCATAGCGCTAGAGTTTTATGAAAATACTGGCGAGGCAGTTATCCGTTTACGTTGGCGATTACCGGGAGCAAGCACCTACGTAGCTATTCCGGGTGGGCCTTTGCCAACTATGGGGGCTGGTTTGTATGAGTGTGCGCCAGTAGCCAGCCCCCCCGTCTCCTCTTGTGCAACTACCCTAACAGCGGGTATTACGGGAGATTATTTCAATAATCAAACATTAACTTCGCCTGTTACCGGTAGGCGATCTGATGGCCCAATTAATTTTGATTGGGGAACCGGTGCTCCGGGGGTTGCAGGTATAGGAAGTAATAATTTTTCGGTGAGATGGAACGGTTATGTGCATGTCACTCAATCCGGCGTCCATCGTTTTCAAACCAATTCTGATGATGGTGTGCGTTTAACAGTAAATGGTGCCTTGTTAATTGATCAATGGAATGATCACTCAGTTACCACGCACACCTCTGCGGCAGTTAATTTGGAGGCGGGAAAAACCTATCCAATTAAATTGGAATTTTATGAAAATGGCGGATTTGCTGTTGCGCAATTGCTTTGGCAAACGCCTGGTAGCGGTTCTTATGTTGCTATTCCTCGAGGAGCGGGTTCATCGCCTATTTCGGCAGCTGGGCTTTATGAGTGCGTAACGCCACCTTCATCTTATTCAATTACACATAATCCGACAGGTATTACTTGCGCTGCAGAGTCGGTCACTATTACTGCATTGAATGCATCGGGTAGTGCGTATAACCCTCCAGCAGGTACAGTTGTTACCCTTAGTACCACCCCGGCAACCGGTGTATGGCTGGGTGGGAATCCGTTTACTTTTACCGGCGGGGAATCAAGCTTTACTCGATATTTACAACAGACAACACCTGGAACTTTAACCATTAAGGCGGAAAGTGCTACTGCATCGACTACATCAACAATTGAGTTTGTAAATACAGTATTGCGAATTGCACAAAATTCGGCGTTAGAAAATATACCTACGCTGGTAGCGGGGGTGAATGGTAGTGCGATTGCAAAAGTTATTAGTACTAATCCAAAAACTGGCGTGTGTGAAGCAAGGGTTGCCTCAAAAACCTTGCCGGTTGATTTGGGTTTTAGCTGCAATAATCCAACAACCTGTGTCAGCCTCCAGACGCTAATGGTAAATGGTGTTGCCATTGCGGCAAATAATAATGGTGCAGCAGTAAGCTATAACAGTGTGAATCTTGCTTTTAATGCAAGTGGCGAAGCACCTATGGCTATTAATTATTCTGATGTAGGCCAAGTCACATTATATGGGCGATTAAAAATTACAGCTTCAGGTAATGATCCTGAACTTACCTTGTCTGCGAACAGTAATCCTTTTGTGGTTAAACCTTATACCTTGGCTGTTACCAGTGCGGCACAGGCTGCAGCGCCTTTTAAAACAAATTCGGGCGGAACCAGTAATCCAACACAGGGTTTTATCCCTGCCGGTGAAAAGTTTACTGTGAATGTTCAGGCGCGAAATGCGTTGGGTAATCCAACGCCTAATTTTGGTAATGAAATTCTTGTGGGTGGTCTATCCGCAGAGCGCAACAAAATTCAATTGTTAATGGGCTGCCCAGAAAGAAATACAAGTTTAGATGCAAGTTGTGGTATCAGGCGGCCAGATTACCCGCTGGGTGCTGTAGCGGGTAACTTGGTCATTGGGGAGGATAATAACTCAGATGGTATTACTGACCCTTACGGCGCGTTGGCAGCCGGTGCAATTATTCCGGGGGTGTGGAATGAAGTGGGAAGCTTCAAGCTTGAGCCTAATTTATCTGGAACAGGATATTTAGGGCAGGGAAATGTGAGTGTGATAACGCCGAGTGGAATTCTTGGGCGTTTTTATCCGAGCCATTTCACCTTGATAAGCTCATCGCTTGCGAATAGTTGCGGTTCATTTTCTTATATGCAACAACCTTTAATGTTGAGTTATACGATAGAGGCGAGGGGAGTCGCAAATAATAAATTAGCTAATTACACCTCCGCTTACGGGACTATGCCGAGTATTAGCTATGTGGCAGAAAATGCGAATTCAGGTGTTAACCTGTCACGATTTACCGCTGGTGCTGTGTCTACTTGGTCTGCCGGCGAGCTGTTACTAAATTCCTCTGCTGCAAGCTTTAGTCGGCTTGCGCCAAATTATGCTCCAGATGGCCCATTCGAAAGTGTGCAGGTTGGTCTGCAATTAAGTGATACGTTTGATAATCGCAGCCTGCAAAATTTAAATATGAATGCATCTACAACAGGTATCTGTAGTGGTGCGAGTTGTAATGCAATAACGCTTGGTTCAACCTTAAATTTACGTTATGGGCGCCTTCGTCTTGATGACGCCTTCGGTCCGGAAACAGCCAATCTTCCAGTCAATTTTTCTACAGAGTATTGGGTAGGAAGCTTTTTTGTTCCAAATCAAAATGATAGTTGTACCAAAATTTTACGCAGTGTAATCAATTATCCAGCCGGCAGTATATTTACTCCTGCCAATTTAACTGTTTCGTTGAGTGGTGGAAGCACCACAGGCTCCTACGCAACAATGAATGCGACGGAGGTAAGTTTCACCAGTGGTAATACACAGCATTTTTTTACCGCACCTAGTGGTGGTGGGCAAGGGTCTTTTAATGTAAATGTGGATTTAACTAGCTACCCTTGGTTACGCTTTGATTGGAATCAGGATGGTGATTATTCAGATGTCAGCTTACCTACGGCACGTTTTGGTTTTGGTAGTTATCGCGGGCACGATCGCATAATTTACTGGCGTGAACGCTTTAATTAAGAATACGACACAAAGAAGATAGTTATGGAAATGACCATTACCACTCCAAGTTTATTGTTTCCAGCTATTTCATTGTTGATGCTGGCATACACCAATCGCTTTGTCACTTTAGCGAATGTAATTCGTCAATTGAGTAGTCTCGACAATGCTCCATCTAAAGATTTAGTGATTCGTCAAATCGAAAATCTGCGTACACGGATGGCGGTGATTCGTTTTATGCAGGCTTTTGGGGCGCTGTCTTTTGTGTTTTGTACTCTCTCCATGTTTTCATTGTTGTTAGCATTTCAGGTTGCGGGGATGTACTTGTTTGCGGTCAGTTTGATTTTATTGGTCGTCTCACTGCTGTGCTCATTTTATGAAGTCAATATATCGACAACAGCAATCAATATTGAATTGGAAAAATTTGATGAGGAACTAAAAAGGCGGAAACATTAGCCGGAGATATTGAATGTTTTGGATACCAAGAGCCATATTTAAGGCTCTTGGAATAAAGTGTTCTGAATTAGTTATTTCTTTCGGTGGATGATTCTAGGCGAATATCCACGGCCAGTTCATCGGCTATCTTATCCAAATAGTCATAAAGCTCATTCATATCGACCGATTTGGGTACTTCAATGATCCCTGTGGCCTCAAACAGGGGTTCTCCTGACCATGGCATGCTCGAACACGCCGTTTCTAGCTCACCCATGTTAATATGGCGGGCAGCAAACGCTTGTGCGATCTCTCGTACAATGCCGGGGCGGTCATTGCCTACCACGCTAAAACTAAATTCACGGCAGTCTTGTCTAGTCGTAGTAGACGCATTTTCAATGACAATTTTAAAACCTTTGTCAGTTAGTTCGTTTAAGGCAGTGCGCAATTCGTTGTGGTGGGTCTCTGCCACTGCGATCTGAAGGATTCCAGCAAATTTCCCTGCAAGTTGCGCCATGCGGCTTTCCAGCCAGTTGCCGTGGTGATTGGTGATAGTTTGTGCAAGTTGTTCAACAATACCGGGGCGGTCATCGCAGAGAACAGTTAAAACCAGTTGTGTATTCACGGTGATTCCTTATTGTTTGAGTAAAGCTGTTATGTGGGTTTGATAGGTGAAGATTACTCCGCTTACCGCTGCTGAACAAGTCAGACCTTGTCCGGTTGCAATCCCTTCATTTAATAGATAGTAAGAGAAATAGATGATTATTCCCTATGAACAATTATCGAGCGATGCATTGCAGGGATTGATTGAAGAATTTATTACTCGCGAGGGAACGGATTATGGCGCTGAGGAAATATCGCTCAGTACAAAAGTGGAACAAATTAAACAGCAGCTAAGACGCCGCGAAATTGTAGTGGTATTTGATACGGCTACTGAAACAGTCAGTATTTTGTCGCGCCGCGATGCCCAATTGCTGGAGCGAGATTCAGCAACTTAATTATTATTTGAAAAAGAGAAAACTGTGAATCATTTATTTTTACATTGTCGGGCTGGTTTTGAAAAAGAATGTGCGGCAGAAATTACCGATCTGGCGGGTGAACTAGGTATTTATGGTTATAGTAAAACCAAAGATAACAGCGCCTATGTTGTTTTTATCACCCAAGAGCCTAATGGTGCAGATTTAATTACCAAACAGCTGCGTTTTACCAAGCTTATTTTTGCGCGCCAATGGTTTGTATGTGCTGGTTTGATAGAGGACCTACCGGTCACCGATCGCGTAACGCCATTACTTGCAGCTGCAGAATCCTTGCCGCGTACCAGTGAATTGGTGATCGAAACGGTGGACACAAACGAAGGCAAAGAGCTTTCAGGGTTAAGTAAAAAATTTACCGCTCCATTTGAAAAGGCATTAAAGGCTAATAAATTATTTCAGCCGAGTAGTCACATGCGGCTGCATTTGATTTTCATCTCGGGTACTCAGGCTTATTTAGGCGTAATTCCCGCTTATAACTCGTCTCCCTGGCCAATGGGTATTGCGCGCTTACGTTTGCCCAAAGAAGCGCCGAGTCGAGCAACTTTAAAATTGGAAGAGGCTTGGCATCACTTTATCCCTGCAGAAGATTGGGATGCTCGCTTAGGCTCAGGTATGCGCGCGGTTGATCTTGGTGCGGCGCCCGGTGGTTGGACCTGGCAATTAGTGCAGCGTGGCATGTATGTAGAAGCAGTTGATAATGGTCCTATGGACAAAAATTTATTAGAGACTGGGCAAGTTTTGCATATTCTGACCGACGGCTTTTTATACGAACCCAAAAAGCCAGTGCATTGGTTGGTGTGCGATATTGTTGATAAGCCTGCGCGTGTGACGAGTATGGTAATTGGCTGGTTTACTAAAGCGAATTGCCGCGAAGCGATTTTTAATTTGAAACTGCCGATGAAGCAGCGTTACTTGGAAGTGAAAAAATGCGAAGAGCGTATTCGCACAGCCTTGGAAAAGGCGGGTTTTAAAGTGGAAATTCAATTTAAGCAGTTGTATCACGATAGAGAAGAGGTGACCGGCCATCTGCGTGTGTATTGATGACTGATTGAGCGGCGGGGTCGAATGATTAGTGATAGGAAGTGCGATCATTCTGGTCTGCAGCAGTATGCGCCAAAACCCATTCTGTGAGCTGCACCCAGTCTTCAATTAAAGTTCGCATTAATGTCATGTGGCTAGGGGGTAGGTCGCGTTGCTTTAATGCCTCTTCGCCAATATCGGTTAACACGGATACGATTTTTCCTATGGTATGTGCTTTGAGGAAGCTTAATACCTCTGTGTTCAATAGCATTTCACCTGTAAAAACAGACCGTAGGTCTTCGTAAGGCACAGGTGTAGTATTATCTATTGTGTGTTTAACAGCGTGTGCCAGTAATGGGTGATTGTTGCGCAGCAGACGAAACGTCAGCTCCAAAGCTTGGCGGCTAAAAAAATCGGTGGGCATATAATCGCTTATTGGTTTCCGAGACATCGAACAGAGTTCCCCGGTGGTTAGTCTTGTCCTGGATCTATTTCCGTTGTCCTAATAATAGCAATCACTTGGCTATTTGCCGAAAAGTTTATAGACGATTTAAAACTATGAATGACACAATTGATACAAGTTTGGATGCTTCGGGCTTGCTTTGCCCTGAGCCAGTGATGATGTTGCACAAAGTGATGCGCGAGGCGATAAGCGGCAATCTTGTCGAAGTGATTGCAACTGATCCGTCGACATTGCGCGACATTCCCAAGTTTTGTTTATTTCTTGGGCATGAATTAATCTCTCAAAAAGAAACTGATACACAGTATTTTTTTTATATTCGCAAAAAGTAGTTTTTAACAAGAGTTAACAACTACTACCGAGATTTGGGATATTTTTTGTAATTAAAAAACGCCGCGTTTGCGGCGTTATTTTTATGCGGTAGGAATAAGAATTAATCTATGCCATCGACCAACATCGAAATCGCAGCCATCGCTTCCGGGTCTTCTGCTTTGATCTTGTTGGCAATTTGGTGTTGGAAGAAGTAACGGAAATGTTCGCTGCCTTGAGCTTCGTACAAAGAGTCATCGCCCGGTAGAACCGGCGTGCTG
Source organism: Cellvibrio sp. ATLC23 (assembly GCF_057196725.1). Lineage (NCBI taxonomy): Bacteria > Pseudomonadati > Pseudomonadota > Gammaproteobacteria > Cellvibrionales > Cellvibrionaceae > Cellvibrio > Cellvibrio sp. ATLC23. The sequence continues at coordinate 704,089 of NZ_JBXUOS010000001.1, forward strand.
ACAACTTTAGCTGGATCGCTGATCATGGCGTAGACACTGCCATCAAAATGCAAACTCCAACTAACAACTTCTACCAGCGACAAATTCTTGCTGTCTGGTACTGCCAACACGGCATGGGTGCCGATGGTGTCAGGTAATTCCTGAATCACATCATCACCACTGTCACACTGAATTTCGTAATACTCTGCGGCAGTTTCAAGCTCAATGATTTTGTGCATCGGTGCTTCAAAAAAGAGTTCGTCAATGCCCGGGTCGTAATAACCTTCCCAGTGGCCGTTTAACGGGTCACATAAGTCGGGGCAGGGGACAATGTCATTGAGCCATGGCACCAAGCCGACAACTTCGCCGTTAGCGCGTAGGCCCCAGCAGAGGATTTTGAGGCTATAGAGTTTTTCGGAGCTGGTATCGTTGGAGTAGAGCATTTCCAACCCGTCCAATTCAGGAGCAAGGCGGATAAAGCGCTCATCGTGAAGGGCTGAATAGGTTTTCCTGGAGAAGAGGTCGACCACGTTATCCATGTTGTGGCCAGTGTCTGAGATCTTCATAATACCACCCCCTAAAGTGAGGCAGATCCCGATCTAGTAGATCAGGCGCCGAACGATGGTTTTAACGTCACCATCACTACATAAAGTATATGCTAAATCCCCAAAGCACAACCGCTATGGGGACTTTTTTTATTACTTGGATTTATCTGGCGGCAAGTTTTGTTGCTGAATGAATCTAATGTACCCATTTTCAAGTGTAAGCGAGCGATTATGAGAATAGTGGCGGATGAGAATATCCCACTGGTTAATGCATTTTTTGGTCATTTGGGCGAGGTGGTTTGTATGCCTGGGCGCAACATGACCGCAGCAGATGTGCGCGATGCGGATGCGCTAATTGTTCGTTCGGTTACCAAGGTGAATTCTGCGCTTCTGGCAGGGAGCAAGGTTAAGTTTGTAGGTACCTGCACGATTGGTGTTGATCATTTGGATCAACCCTTTTTGGATGCCAATAAAATTGAGTGGTCGAGCGCCCCAGGTTGTAATGCTAACTCCGTTGTTGAGTTCGTGTATGCGGCACTATGTCATTTGGATATCAATTGGCTGCCGTTAAGATTCGGCATTATCGGTTGCGGTAATGTGGGTGGCTTGCTCTACAAGCGGTTGAAAGCGCAGGGTGTTGATGTGCGCTGTTACGACCCCAACCTAACAGTTGCACAGAATCCGGATCTCACCAGCCTCGCAGAAGTGCTTGCATGTGATGTGATCAGTATGCATACCCCTTTAGTTACCACTGGGGCACACCCTAGCTTTCATTTGCTAGGGCGCGATGAATTGCAGCAGTTAAAAAACGGCGCAGTGCTAATCAATTGTGGACGCGGGCCGGTTATTAATAATCAGGCGTTGTTAGATGTTTTAAGCGAGCGCAAGGATTTACGAGTGGTGCTGGATGTATGGGAACCTGAGCCAGATATATCGTTAGAATTGTTAGATAAAGTGCTGCTCGGTAGTCCGCATATTGCTGGGTACAGTTACGATGGCAAATTAAACGGAACTGAGATGATTTATCGCTCGCTCTGTCTCCATTTTGATAAAAAACCACAATCTTCTCTTGACCAATTGGTGCCGCCGTTGGCGAACAATCAATTGCGTATTGATCGCATTGAACCGCCCACCAGAATTTTTAATATCGCCAAAAACGTAATTAGGCAAGTTTACGATATCGCTGCGGACGACTTGCGTTTACGTACGCTCGCGGCACAAGCCTCAACAGGCAAAGTTGTTTTTGGTGAAGGTTTTGATAGCTTGCGTAAGCATTATCCGGTTCGACGCGAATTTCACAATTATCAAGTTCACTTGGAAGATGTCAGCGATGCCGATAAGCAGTGGCTGCAGGTATTAGGATTTAACTGTGTTTAAACTCGGTTTAATTATTAACCCCTACGCCGGTTTGGGTGGCAGTGTTGGATTAAAAGGTTCGGATGGCGAGGCGATTCGTTCAGAGGCAATTGCCCGCGGTGCGGAGCCGCGGGCGCAACAGCGTATGGGGCGTGTGCTGCAGGTCATCGCCAATTTTCGCGAACAAGTAGATATATTTTGTTTTGCGGGCGATATGGGTGAAATTTGTGCTAATGCAGCGGGTTTTACCGTACACCTTATAGGTGCTGCGGAACAGCAGCCCAGCAGTGCGCAAGATACTTGCGCCGCTGCAACTGCACTTATGCAACAAGGTGTGGATCTCATTTTATTTGCTGGTGGCGATGGCACCGCGCGTTTAATTGCCGATGTGGTGGGTACATCGCAACCGGTATTGGGTGTTCCTTGTGGGGTAAAAATGCACTCCGGTGTTTACGCCAATGCGCCGGAAGCGGCGGGTGAAATTCTTAAACAATTATTAATCGGCACCTTGGTAAATATTGTGGAGCGCGATGTAAAAGATATAGATGAGGATGCGTTTCGCAATGGTCAGGTGCGTGCGCGCTTTTACGGAACTTTGTTAGTGCCAGAAGACTCGCAGTTTTTGCAACAAGTTAAAAATGCAGGCACCGAGCGCGATGAGTTGGCGCAATTGGATGTTGCGCAAGCGATGATTGAACAATTGCAGCCCGATACCTTGTATTTAGTGGGGCCAGGCTCAACGACACATCTCTTTTTACATGAGCTCGGTTTGGAAGGCAGCCTGTTGGGGGTTGACTTGTTATTGAATAATGAATTGATCGCAACTGATGTAAGCGCAGCGCAAATTACCGCGCAGTTGGATCAGTTTTCCGGTGCAGTAAAAATGATTATTACTGCAATTGGCGGGCAGGGGCATATTCTAGGGCGCGGCAATCAGCAATTTACGCCCACAATTTTGCGCCGTATTGGCAAAGACAATATTCATATTATTGCTGCGCGCGGAAAAATTCTTGCACTGAATGGCCGTCCATTATTAGTGGATACTAATGATGCAGAATTGGATATTGCATTTGGTGGCTATCGCCCGGTTATTACCGGTTATCGCGAAACCATTATGTATCCCGTAGGTTATTCCGCAGAGGGCGATCATTAATGCAAATTATTATTGAACGCCTTGCCCTGCTCGCTGAAAAGACTCGCTCTCAAACTACGATTGATAGTTATCGTGTGTTTCATGGGCGCGGCCGTACTTTTCCTGGGTTGGAATTCATTACGGTGGATTTTTTCCAGCCTGCAATACTCATCACCTTATTTTTTGCACCACCAGAACAATGGTTAGATGAGCTGCTCGTTAACATCCGCCCGCTATTTGATGCTGAAACTACGGTGTTAGTTGTGCAGCGACGCTATTTGCCCAGTGCGCCGAGTGAAATTGTATTTGGGAATTTACCTGATCCAATTTTCGCGCGTCGGGGCAATTCGCTGTTTAATTTACATTTGGCGCAACAACAAAACTCCGGGTATTTTTTAGATATGGAGCCGGGCAGGGAGTGGATCGAACAGCATACGACAGGTAAACGTGTGTTGAATCTTTTTGCGTATACCTGTGCATTTTCGGTGGTCGCTGTTGCGGCGGGTGCGGAGAAAGTAGTTAATGTGGATATGAGCAGCGCCGCATTAAATCTGGGGCGAGCAAATCACCAACTGAATAATCTGGCCAAGAATAAAAGTGAGTATGTTGCCGAAAATATCCTTAAGTCCTGGGCGAGAGTTAAGAAGCCTGGCCCCTATGACATAGTGATTATTGATCCGCCCTCGTACCAAAAAGGCAGTTTTATCGCAGAAAAAGATTACGCAAAAGTGATTCGCCGGTTGCCAGAGTTAATGCCGGGAGGTGGTTTGGTATTGGCCTGTTTAAATGCGCCGGAATTGAGTGAAGGATTTTTAAAGCAGCAATTTATTGAACAGTGCCCGCAGGCAAGTTTTATTGAGCGCGTAAAACCTCATGCCGATTTTCCAGATGTAGATCCGGAGCAGCAATTAAAACTCTTGGTTTATCAGGTGCCTGCCAGTTTATCTTGAACGTAAAAAACCAGCGCTCGGCTGGTTTTTTTTACGCTGGAAGATGGCAAAAAATTATTGTGAGTAGCGCGATAAAAAGTTGCCAAAACGTTGAATGGCTTTGGTTAAATCATCTTCGCGCGGCAAAAATACGATGCGGAAGTGATCGCGGTTTGGCCAGTTAAACGCGGTGCCTTGTACTAACAACACTTTTTCTTGCAGCAAGAAATCCAAAATCATTTGCTGGTCGTCTTTGATTTTGTACATGTTCAAATCTAGCTTAGGGAACAAGTACAAAGCGCCTTTGGGTTTTACGCACGTGAGGCCGGGTATATCCGCCATGGCTTTTAGCGCAGCGTCACGTTGTTCGCGCAATCGGCCGCCGGGGATGATCAGCTCGCCAATACTTTGGTAGCCACCCAGTGCGGTTTGCACGGCGTACATGGCCGGTACGTTAGCGCATAGGCGCATGGACGAGAGCATCTCTAAACCTTCGATATAATTGCGTGCACGGTGTTTTGTGCCGCTAATCACCATCCAGCCGGAGCGGAAACCCGCAAGGCGATAAGCTTTGGATAGACCATTAAAGCTGACACAAAGAACGTCTTGCGCCAATTTTCCCATGGGGATAAATTCGGCGTCGTCGTACAGGATTTTGCTGTAAATTTCGTCGGCAAAAATAATCAGGTTGTGGCGTCGGGCAAGCTCAACAATCGCTTCCAGTAGTTCTTGACTGTATACGGCACCGGTTGGATTGTTGGGGTTGATTACCACTATGCCGCGGGTGCGGTCGGTAATTTTGCTTTCAATATCGGCGAGATCGGGAAACCAATCGGCTTGTTCATCGCATAAGTAGTGGCGTGCTTTGCCACCCGCAAGGTTTACGGCAGCCGTCCAGAGCGGATAATCAGGCGCCGGTACTAATACTTCATCGCCATTATTCAACAGAGCTTGCATAGCCATGACGATGAGTTCGCTGGCGCCATTGCCGAGAAAAATATCTTCAATATCCACACCAGGAATTTGCAGGCGCTGGCATTCGTGCATGATTGCTTTGCGTGCGGCAAACAAACCTTTGGAGGCGGTGTAACCTTCGGCATTCACCAGGTTGTGAATAACGTCCTGAATGATTTCATCTGGCGCAGAAAAGCCAAATGGGGCAGGGTTGCCAATGTTCAGCTTGAGGATTCTATGGCCTTCTTCTTCAAGGCGGTTGGCGTGCTCCAATACTGGGCCGCGTATGTCGTAACAGACTCCGTTGAGTTTGTCGGATTTCTTAATCGGGTTCATTTGCAGTAAGATGCCTTGAATGCGGTCATGCGTGATTGCGGTTGAAAAACACTCGAATAATCGACCTTAACTAGTTGATCTGTCAAGGAAATCCTTATGGCTGATAACGAAAAATTTAATGAAAATGACTGGCGTGAAAAACTAACACCAGAGCAATACCGGATTTGTCGTGAAAAGGGCACCGAGCGCCCCTTTACCGGTGAGTATTGGAATGAGTTCAATGCGGGGGATTATCGCTGTCGCTGCTGCGGTGAACTTTTATTTGATGCGGATACAAAATTCGATGCTGGGTGTGGCTGGCCCAGCTTCTATGCACCGGTAAGCAAAACCGCAATAGGCGAACACTTGGATACCAGTCATCATATGGTGCGCACAGAGGTGGTCTGCCGCACATGCGAATGCCATCTTGGTCATGTATTTACCGATGGCCCTCAGCCTACAGGTTTACGTTACTGTATTAACTCCGCGTCTATTCTTTTTTGCCCTGATAAAAAATAACTTCAGAGTTGTTAAGGTGCGCCCGATAACGGGCGCGGATTTTTTTGCACATTTGAGTCTAAATGTTTGATTTTGTAAACAAATGTTAAACTTGTAAGTTCCTACCTGTCGCCTATTATCCTTTGCTTGTATTGATGCGTATGCCCATAGCTATTACTCAGCTATGGGCTGCGCATTTTCTTGTATCGCCAAAAAACTACTCAAATGATGGCGATATTTTAATTCTGGGGAGACCATTATGAATGCGTTATTTGCTAGATCTGTTCGCCGATCCGATAGGGTGCGTTATGCGTTGTTTTTTAGCGCCTTGATGTTCGCGAATGTTGGTTACGCGCAGCCACCTGCCGATAAGCCGGCTGACGTTATCGTACAAGCAGCCAGCAAGATGAATTTGAGCACCATTATTGAGGCGCTGGGAACGCTGCGGGCGAATGAATCTATCACCCTGACTTCGAACGAAACAAAAAAAATTACACGCATTAATTTTGATGATGGGCAGCGTGTACAGAAAGGGCAGGTATTGGTTGAAATGACCAGCCGCGAAGAGTCCGCATTGTTAGCCGAGGCGCAGTTCAATACCGATGAGGCAAAGAAGCAGCTTGATCGTGTGGCTCTGTTGGCTAAACGCGGCGCCGCTTCTGAATCCCTGCTTGACCAGCGCGTGCGCGAATATGAGGCTGCTCGTGCGCGCTACAACGCAACTGAGTCGCGCTTGAAAGATCTAATTTTATTGGCGCCATTTTCCGGTGTTATGGGGTTGCGCGAAGTCAGCGTTGGAGCGCTTGTATCACCCGGCAGTGTAATCACAACATTAAATGATGATACAAAAATGAAATTGGATTTCACTGTGCCTGCCATTTATCTGCGTAACTTATCGACAGGTTTGGCAATCGTAGCTAAAAGTCGCGATTTGGGCGGCAAGGAATTCAACGGTAAAGTGGTCAGCATTGACAACCAAATTGATCCGGTGACGCGCTCTATTAGAGTTCGCGCATTGCTCGATAATCCTCAGCATGAATTGCGCCAAGGTATGTTAATGCTGGTTGATCTACAGGCCGCAGCGCGCGATGCAGTGGTTATTTCAGAGGCCGCATTGGTCCCGCTGGGTAGTAATAATTTTGTGTTTGTGGTTAATAAAAAGGGTGCAGAATCAATTGTAGAGCGGCGTCAAATTACCATAGGTGAGCGGCTTGAAGGAGCGGTAGAAGTATTAAAAGGTTTGTCGGTAGGTGATCAGTTAGTTACCCATGGTTTGCAAAAAATTCGCCCAGGGCAAAAAGTAAAAATTTTAGCGGTAGAGGCTCCGGTAGCAGAACAAAGCGAATCGACCCACTTGTCCGATCTCATCCAACAAAACAAGAACTGAGGGTAAATCATCATGATGCTCTCAGATATTTCGATTAAACGGCCGGTATTTGCGTCGGTTATTTCTATTTTGTTAATTGCATTTGGTGTGGTGGCCTTTGATCGCCTGACTTTACGCGAGTACCCCAATATTGATCCTCCGGTCGTGTCGATCAAAACAAGCTACCCAGGCGCTGCGGCAAATATTGTAGAGACGCGCATCACCAAAGTTATTGAAGATCGCATCTCCGGTGTAGAGGGGATTCGCTATATAGAGTCATCGAGTGAAAATGGTGCATCCAATATAGTTGTGCAGTTTGATACTGGGCACGATATGGATGCGGCAGCCAATGATATTCGCGACCGCGTTTCGCGTGCTCTGGGAAATTTGCCGGATGAGGCAGATCCGCCGGAAGTACAAAAAGTCAGTTCTGATGAAGATGTCATTCTCTGGTTTAATTTTGCCGGGGAAAATATGACCATGCCGGAATTGTCCGATTATGCGCAACGTTATTTAGTGGATCGCTTTTCGGTTATCGACGGTGTGGCTCGTGTGCGTATCGGCGGGGAGCAGCGTTATGCCATGCGCGTGTGGTTGGATCGACGTGAGTTGGCCGCACGTAATCTCACCGTGAATGATGTAGAAAGTGCACTGCGTGCCGAAAATATTGAACTACCGGCGGGTAGTATTGAATCGCTAGAGCGTCAATTTACTGTGCGTATGGCGCGCTCTTATCGCACGGTAGAACAATTTGGTCAGCTAGTGGTAAAGCGTGGTAAGGATGGCCATTTAATTCGTTTGGGTGATGTGGCAAAAGTAGAAAAAGGTACGGAAGAAGATCGCAACTTGTTTCGCGGTAATGGCGTGACGCAAGTGGGCATAGGTATTGTTAAACAATCGACCGCTAACACTATTGACGTTGCGCGGGGAGTTAAACAAGAGCGCGATAAAATCAATTCTATTTTGCCTAAAGGGATGAGTCTTGAGGACAGTTACGACAGTTCCGTATTTGTCGAGCGGGCGATTCATGAAGTGTATATCACCTTAAGTATTGCTATTGCACTGGTGGTATTGGTTATTTATCTGTTTCTCGGCAGTGCGCGTGCCATGTTAGTTCCTGCCGTTGCTGTGCCTGTTTCAATTATCGCGACCTTTACGGTGTTGGCGGTGATGGGTTTTTCGGTCAACATGTTGACGCTGCTGGCCTTGGTATTGGCGATAGGATTGGTGGTGGATGATGCTATTGTGGTGTTGGAAAATATAGTCCGCCACATAGAAGAAAAAGGTAAGTCCCCTTTATTAGCAGCATTTGATGGCACCCGTGAAGTGGGGTTTGCTGTTATTGCGACAACCCTGGTGTTAATTGCGATTTTTGTTCCCATCGTTTTTTTGAAAGGTGATGTGGGGCGTTTATTTTCTGAATTTGCCATCACTATGGCAGCCGCTGTTGGTTTTTCATCCTTAATCGCATTAACGCTTTCACCTATGCTTGCCTCCAAAGTATTAAAGCGCAACGACAGTAAAAACAATCTTGTAGAAAAAATTAACCAATGGATGCTTCGTTTACGTTTGCGCTATCAGCGTGCGATTCGCGCTTGTTTAGCGCGCGCAAAATTAGCAGTTGTGAGTTTCGCGTTGGTGCTACTGGGGACGTTTTTTCTGGCGCAGTTAATACCGTCGGAATACGCACCGCGTGAAGATCGGGGTACTTTTTTTGTAATGGTTAATGGTCCGGAAGGTGCCAGTTATGCCTACATGGAAGAGTACATGACCGAGATTGAAAATCGGATGTTGAAGTATGTGGACTCTGGTGAAATTACCCGCTTGATGGTGCGTGCCCCGCGTTCATTTGGCGCGATCGAAAGTTTCAACTCAGGCATGATTATCGCGGTAATGAATGATTGGAGCTTGCGCCGTAGTGCCTTTGTGGTGATGGATGAAATTCGCCAGAAGCTGTCAGATTTGCCCGGCGTAACCGCGGCACCGGTAATGCGGCAGGGCTTCGGTTCGCAGGCGCAAAAGCCAGTGCAATTTGTGCTGGGTGGTGGAACCTATCAGGAGCTGGCGCAATGGCGCGATATTTTGTTGGAAAAACTCGAGCAAAATAATCCTGGGCTGGTGGGCATTGATTGGGATTACAAAGAAACCAAGCCGCAAGTTGAAGTGGTCATTGATACTAATCGCGCGGCCGATTTAGGCGTAAGCGTGAACAATATTGGTCGCACATTGGAAGCTATGTTGGGATCGCGCCGTGCTACAACTTATATTGATGATGGTGAAGAGTACGATGTCATCTTACAGGGCGTGCGCGATGAGCAGCGCACTACCACTAGTTTGCAAAATATGTATGTTCGCTCTGAGTATTCTGGTGAATTAATTCCGCTTGCCAATTTGGTGACGCTGAAAGAAGTTGCCGATGCGAGTAAATTAAATCGTTACAACCGTATGCGCTCTTTAACCATTGAGGCAAATCTGGCTGACAATCTTGCACTTGGTGATGCACTTAATCATTTAAATGGTCTAGTGCGCGAGCATCTGCCGCCAACGGCGATGGTGGATTACAAAGGTTTGTCGCGCGATTTCCAAACCGCAGGTGGTTCAGTGATGTTTATTTTCTTGCTGGGAATTTTAATCACCTTTTTGGTTTTGGCTGCGCAATTTGAAAGCTATGTGCACCCCTTTGTCATTATGTTAACCGTGCCGCTGGCTATATTGGGTGGTATGTTGGGGCTGTATGTTACCGGTAGCAGTTTTAATCTTTACTCTCAAATCGGGTTGATTATGTTGATTGGTTTGGCAGCAAAAAATGGCATTTTGATTGTGGAGTTTGCCAATCAGTTGCGCGACCGAGGGGTTGAGTTTACCGAAGCTTTGCTTGAGGCATCATCAGCGCGCTTGCGCCCCATTTTAATGACCAGTCTCACTGCAGTTGCCGGCGCATTACCTTTGGTTATTTCTTCGGGGGCTGGCTCGGAAACGCGATTTGTTATTGGTGTGGTGGTGATGTCGGGCGTTTTGGTGGCTACTTTCCTTACCTTATTTTTAGTGCCTGTCGCCTATAGTCTATTGGCCCGTAATACTGGGTCACCCGGAGATGTGGAGCGTATATTGTTGCAAGAACAGGCGCGTTATACAGGGGTTGATGATGAGTAAATTAATGCACTGGCCAACCAGAAAAAGAAGCCGGATTGCTGCTGTGGTTGCGACGCTGTTATTGGTAGCCTGTGGTTCGCAGCAATTGAAACCGAGTGAGAGCTTGGTGTGGGAGGTGAATTCTCTGGACGCGATTGGCGGGAAGCACACGCTAATGCAAGGAAACCCAACGCTTGTTGATAGTCAGTTGGGGAAAGTGGTTAGTTTTGATGGTGAAGGTGATCGTTTATTGGTTGATGCGAATCCTTTAGGTGATGCCACGGAATTTACTATCGAGATTATTTTTAAACCTGCCGATGCTTATCCAAACAATGTGGAGCCGCGTTTTTTTCATATTGAATCACCGGATAACCCCAATCGCCGTGTGACCATCGAGTTGCGGTTGAACGATAAAAAGCAGTGGTATTTGGATGCCTATATTAAGTCGGAGCTGTCGCAATTTACCTTGATTGATTCGGCCAAAGTACATTCTGTTGGTGATTGGGCACATGCGGCAGTTACTTATAGAAATCGCGAATTTGTTTCTTACGTAAATGGTCAAAAAGAGTTGGCGGGCCAGGTAGACTATTTACCGATTGCAGCCAACGGTAAAACATCAATTGGTGCCCGTATGAATGAAGTACATTGGTTTGACGGGGAAATTGCCAAGGTTCGCATTAGCAAAAGAGTATTAGCCCCAGAAGAGTTTTTAACACTGGATAGTTTGTAAAAGTGGGATTGCGAGTTAATTAAACACGAGAAAATTGAACTGGCTGTAAATGCTTGCGGGAAAATGTGAAAAAGCGATTGCAGCTTAAAAAATATTGCGCTGCAATCGCTAATCAACAGATAGCTATATTTTGATGCGGGCTTGCAAAAAGCTCAGTACGTCAGCGGTGGCAATTTCTTGTTTTTCTGCATCGCGGCGACCTTTGTATTCGATCGTGCCAGCTTCCAAGCCGCGATCACCAATCACAATGCGATGGGGAATACCCATCAAATCGGTATCGGCGAGCATAGTACCGAGACGCGCCTTGTCCTCATCCATCAGCAACACATCGAACCCCAGTTCTTGTAGCTGTGCGTAAAGCTCTTCACATTTAGCGGCAACAGCAGGGGATTTCTGCATGTTGATCGGTACAATCGCGATGTGGAATGGCGCAATTGAATCGGCCCAGATAATGCCGTTTTCATCAAAGTTTTGCTCGATTGCCGAAGCGACTACGCGCGTAACGCCAATACCATAACAACCCATAATCATGGTTTGCTCTTTGCCGTTGACATCCAGCACTTTAGCTTTCATAGCTTCAGAATATTTGGTGCCGAGTTGGAAAATATGACCAACTTCGATGCCGCGTTTGATCTCCAATGTGCCATTGCCGCATGGGCTTGGGTCGCCGGTGACTACGTTGCGAATATCGGCAACCAGTGGCGCCATCGCATCGCGCTCCCAATTCACGCCGGTCAAATGGAATCCATCTTTATTGGCGCCACAGACAAAATCAGCCAGATGCGCCGCAGAGTGATCAACGATCACAGGGATAGTTAAACCAACAGGTCCTATAGAACCAACACCAACACCAAGTTCTGCTTTGATACGTGCCTCTGGTGCCATGGTCAATGGCGATGCAATACCGGTTAACTTTTCTGCTTTGATTTCATTGAGTTCATGATCGCCACGCAATACCAATGCTACGAGCGGCTGGGTTTTGTCGTCGCGCATCGCGCCCAGGACGATCAGGGTTTTAACAGTTTGTTCCGGGCTTACTTGCAAAAACTCGCAGATTTCATCGATGCTGTGTTTGCCTGGCGTTGCCACTTCTTGCATAACATGTTGCGCTGCAGGGCGCGGCGCGGTAGGTGGCAGAGCCTCGGCCTTCTCGATATTAGCGGCATAGTCGCTGGCGTTACTGAAGGCGATATCGTCTTCGCCGCTGTCCGCCAGTACGTGGAATTCATGGGAGGAAGCGCCGCCGATGGAGCCGGTGTCGGCAAGTACAGGGCGGAATTGCAAACCTAGTCGGGTGAAAATATTGCAGTAGGTTGCATGCATGACATCATAGGTTTCTTGCAATGATTCGGTGCTGGTGTGGAAGGAGTAGGCATCCTTCATGATAAATTCGCGCGAACGCATTACGCCAAAGCGTGGACGAATTTCATCGCGGAATTTGGTCTGAATTTGATAAAAATTAGCCGGCAATTGTTTGTAGCTTCTAATTTCGTTGCGGATCAGATCGGTAATGACTTCCTCGTGGGTTGGGCCGAGGCAGAACGGGCGGTCATGGCGGTCATGCATGCGCAGTAGTTCCGGCCCATATTGCTGCCAGCGGCCCGATTCTTCCCACAGCTCAGCAGGTTGCACTACCGGCATCAGAACTTCCATGGCACCGGATTTGTTCATTTCTTCGCGCACAATTTTTTCAACTTTGCGCAATACACGTAGCCCCATTGGCAGCCAGTTGTAAAGACCGGAAGCCATTTTGCGGATCATGCCCGCGCGCAGCATCAGTTGATGACTGATAACTTCCGCATCGGATGGGGTTTCTTTGAGGGTGGCAATTAAAAATCGGCTGGAACGCATAGTGATGACTTCTTGGTAGCTATAATGGGTTTTAAAGGCGCATATTCTACGGCGGTTGGCGATATTGGTATAGCGTCTTGGACGGTTAGGCGAGTATCTTGTCAATATAGGTCAATTCAATAAACACTTGCTCAATTAAAAGGATGGCAAACATGTTTGAACTTCACCCGCGCCTCGCGCAGGATTCTATTGTTATCGGCGAATTTGATTTATCTCTGCTGCTGTTAAGTCGGGATGCAAATTTTCCTTGGTGTATTTTGGTGCCCAAGCGCGAGGATGTATTTGAAATCCATCATTTGAGTGAAGAGGAGCAGCTGCAATTGATTCGCGAGTCTTGCCGTTTAGCGGAAGTGATGACCAGTGTATTTGATGCGGACAAGATGAATGTGGCTGCATTGGGTAATGTGGTACGTCAACTTCATGTGCATCATATAGCGCGTTTCACTGATGATCCCGCTTGGCCTCAGCCCATCTGGGGCAAACTACCGGCTAAGGAATATACAACAGCTGAGCTTGCTGAGCGTGTTAAGCGCCTGCAAAATGCATTGGTTGGAGAAGGTTTCAAGCTTGTTTAAAGCGTGCGCAAGGAGCTTGCAGAAATAAAAAACCCGCAAGAATTTGCGGGTTTTTGTAGCGGAAGCGGCGACGATTAAACGGCCATTTCTTTCAGTTTTTTCAGCGGGCGTACTTTTACTGAAGTGCTTGCTGGTTTGGCTTTAAACATTACTTCTTCACCGGTGAACGGGTTGATGCCTTTGCGTGCTTTGGTAGCAGGCTTTTTCACGGTGGTGATTTTTAGCAGGCCTGGCAATACGAATTCGCCTACGCCTTTCTTCTTGATGTGACCTTCAATAATGTTGGTCAATTCATCTAAAACGCCTTGAACTTGTTTTTTGCTCAGCTCAGTTGAGTCAGCAATTTGTTGCAGCATTTGAGTTTTGTTTTGACGTTCAGCAATTGGCTTAACAACAGCTGGTGCAGCTTTAACGGCGGGTGCTTTTTTGGCTGCGGCTTTAGGTGCGGCAGCTTTTTTAACAGCAGCTTTAGGGGCGGCTTTTGCTTTTGGTGCAGCTACTTTAGCGGCAGGTGCTTTTTTTACTGCTGTAGCTTTAGTTGCAGCAGCTTTAGGGGCGGCGGGTTTTTTAGCAGCCATTTTGGATTCCTTCTATATTATTGATGAAGAGTGGGTATGCTTAACTTTTAAGCAGCGATGCTCGTGTAACATCGACATGATTTGCTGAGTCTAGCCGATACTCACAATACTGCTTATACGGTTTGAAACAAAGTGAAAAAGCCCTGTATTTATAGGCTCAAATGCACCCAAATACGGATTGACGCTATATATATAGGATAAAAAAGTAATCAGCAACAAAAAATGTGTAGCTTATCCGGCAAAAACGGCTTTTTTTACGGGTTGTGAAGTTTGGCAACAGATTTTGCGGGGGATGATTGCGGTAGCGCTAGGCTAGATATGCAGTAGATTAAATTCGGGTTCAGGCTCACTGTATTGCCACAGGTAATTAAACTCCTCGCGCAAAGACTTTATTTCACTGGCGGCGGCACTGTTGAAAAAACCGCGATGCAGTGAATCGTCATTTTTATACACAAGCTTATTAGTGTCACCCAGCACAAACCCCATTTCTTTATTGTTGGGTTCAATGGTCATTTTACGCACCAGAATTTTGGATGAGAGTCGCTGCGCGAGACGTGTTAGGGGATGGCCGCTTTCAATCGCGGGTTTGGTATTTTTAATCAATATTTGCACCTGTGTATTGCGACTGGAGCGGGCAAATGTAGATACTGCTTGCACAATTTCCGGTGTGGCATAAACCAGAGCGTCTAGGTCCTCGGTGAGGATGGCGATAGAGCGATGGCTTTGTTCAATGAGCAGCTCAGTGTAGGAGCGAAAGTCCGCTATTCCATCCAACAGCCAAAGTGTTTCACATGCGGATGATTGTTCGGCCATGTCATGCTCCTTGTACTGTCAAGTGCATACTGATGTGCAGTATTCCTGCGTCGATAAACTCATCGTTTTCTGCAGCAAAGCCTAGTGTTTCATAAAATTGACGGCGTTCCGTTTGAGCGTGTAGATAAATACTATTTTCAGGCGCTGCTTTTTTGCAGTAGGCAATTACATATTGCATTAATTGATGGCCGATACCTTGGTTGCGAAAAGGTTTAAGAATAGCAACGCGACCAATATGATAAAGAGGCTTATGTGCAGCTATCTCTGGCAATAATCGTGCGCAACCAATGGCTTCACCCTGAGCCGATAGCGCTAAAAAATGCAGCGCTTGTTCATCTAGCCCATCCCATTCATCCGCTGCAGACACTTGCTGTTCTTGAATGAACACTTCGGTGCGAATGTTGATTAAATCCGCAGAGTGGGTTTGCCAGTTTGTGAGAATGATGTTTTGGGGCATGGCATTACTCGTTGGTTAAAACAAGCAGGGAAATGATGGGTATCGCTTAGGCTCCACCCATCCTACGGAGGGAAATTACTCGTCGACTAATAAGGTTTCTTGCGTGATTAGCTGTGTCATGGCTGCGCGATTCATCGGGTCTTGTACCAGATCCTTCAGCTCACGCCAGCTGATCTCTACTTCCTTACACACTAGCTCGGCTAGCTCGCGTGAACAGCATATTGCTTCGCCATCGGCAAAAAGTAGGGTGCCTTTTTCATCGCTGTGAAACGCAAGGCGGGCAGAGGGGTGGCGCCAGAGTAATTCGCCATCAGCCAGTGCTGATTGCCATTCATCGGCATCTATCTCCAGCGGTTCTTCGTCGCAGTGATCGAGATATTTGCGTTCGGTCATGAATTTACCAAACCAATGGGCGATGTTTTCTGTTGTTAAATGTTGCTGCAAAATTTTCTGAATTTGTGCGATGGCTTCTGCGCCAATTTCACCTGGGTTATTTTGCAGTTTTAAATCCGGATCGCTAAACCGCAAATCATCGGCAATGGACAGTGCAACTTCTTGCCCGACCTCGGAAATGATATCGGCATGGCTGGGTGCGCGAAAACCAATTGAATAGGTCATGCAGTCATCGCCTTGTGCATTGCCCCAGTGGGCGATACCCGGCGGGATGTACAGCATATCGCCCGGCTCGACGACCCATTCATCGGTGGTGTGAAATTCGCTGAGAATTTTTAAGCGAGTACCTTCTACGCGCGGTGAATTGTTATCGCACATCTGGCCGATTTTCCAATGGCGTTTGCCCAGGCCTTGCAGCAAAAACACATCGTAATAATCAAAGTGTGGGCCGACGCCGCCTTGATCAGGTGCATAGCTGATCATGATGTCATCCAAACGCCAGTTGGGAATAAAACGAAATGCATCGAGCATCTGGTTAACTTCCGGCACGTATTGATCGGCAGCTTGCACTAATAAAGTCCAGCGGCTTTCCGGTAAAGTTTCAAAGGTTTTTTCATCAAACGGGCCGTTGCGCAACTCCCAAGGTGTTGTGCCATGTTCCAATACGATGCGCGATTCAACTTCTTCTTCCAGCGCTAAACCGGCAAGCTCATCGGGAGATAGTGGTGATTCAAAATTAGGAAAAGCATTGCGGATTAACAGCGGTTTTTTTTGCCAGTAATCGCGTAAGAATTCTTCGATTGGCATATCGCCAAGATGGGTAAGGGGTGTTGTCATTGTTAATACCTACCAAAAAATACATCTCAAAAATAAAGGGCTCTTAAAGAGCCCTTATTGTTTCACGGTTTAAATCGCCTTGGCTTGATCTACCGCATTGCCAATGTAATTGGCGGGTGTTAACTCGCGCATGGTTTGTTTGGCGTGTTCGGGAATATCCAAAGTCTCTACAAACGCTGCCAGCACTTCGCGGTTAATGGTTTGGCCGCGAGTCAGGGCTTTTAATTTTTCGTAGGGCTCTGCGACGTTGTAGCGGCGCATAATAGTTTGAATCGGTTCAGCCAATACTTCCCAGGAGTTGTTCAAGTCTTCGGCGAGACGCGCGCGGTTAATTTCCAGTTTGCCCATACCTTTCAATGTGGATGCATAGGCAATCATGCCGTAACCAAAACCAACCCCCATATTGCGCAATACGGTGGAGTCAGTCAGGTCGCGCTGCCAGCGGGAGATAGGCAGTTTTTGTGCGAGGTGAGTGAAAATCGCATTGGCGATGCCCAGGTTGCCTTCGGAGTTTTCAAAATCAATCGGGTTAACTTTGTGCGGCATGGTGGATGAGCCCACTTCGCCGGCAATGGTTTTTTGTTTGAAATAGCCGAGAGAAATATAACCCCAAATGTCGCGATCAAAATCGATCACGATGGTGTTGAAACGTGCAATAGCATCAAACAGTTCGGCGATGTAATCGTGTGGTTCGATTTGTGTTGTGTAGGGGTTCCAGCTTAAACCTAAGCTCTCTACAAATTCCTGCGCGTTTGCTTGCCAATCTACATCCGGGTAGGCAGACAAGTGCGCATTATAGTTGCCCACAGCACCGTTAATTTTCCCCAGTAATTCAACTTCTTTGACTGCTTTAACCTGGCGCCGCAAACGTGCAGCCACGTTAGCCATTTCTTTTCCTACAGTAGTAGGTGATGCGGTTTGACCATGGGTGCGCGACAGCATTGAATCTTCTGCGTAGTCGTGTGCCAGTTTGGCGATGCCATCAATAATGGCTTCGGCATCTTGCAAAAATACTTTGCGGCCTTCGCGCAGCATTAGGGCATGCGAGAGGTTGTTAATATCTTCTGAGGTACAGGCGAAGTGAACAAATTCCAATACCGCTTCGAGTTCGGCATTGCCGGCGAATTTATTTTTGAGGAAATACTCAACCGCTTTCACGTCGTGGTTGGTGGTGCGCTCAATATCTTTTACCGCTTGCGCATCGGCTTCGTTAAAGTCAGAAACAATTTTATCGAGCACCGCATTGGTCGCTGCGCTAAACGCAGGTACTTCGGGTACACCTGCAAGGCGGCTGAGTTGTTGCAGCCAACGCACTTCCACTTCAACGCGAAAACGGATCAAACCGAACTCACTGAAAATGCTGCGCAGTGCAATGGTTTTGCTGCCGTAGCGGCCATCAACTGGTGATACCGCATTCAGTGCGGTGAGCGTGTTAAATGAATTGTCCATGATGCGTCTCGTTTGAAAATGAAAAGTTAATAATGAAATGGGAATTCTGGGTGTGATTTGGCCGAATTACATGCGGCGCAAAAAGTCATCTACCTGTTGTGCGATATGTTTGCGATAGAACAAGAGTTGCAAACGGTTGCCGCCGACTTGTCGCCAGAGAATTGCTGAGCGCACCGAGGCGAGCAGGAGGGCGCGAATTTGGTTGGCGATACGCTGTTGTTGCAGGTAATTGTAGTCGCCATTCACTTGGATGCGAAAACGGAACGTGCTCAGGGTTTCGGTATAAAGTGTGCCCAAATTGGCGATAACATTTTCGTGCGTCGATGAAAAATGTTGTGCTTGTTGTGCCACTTGCTCCAAGCGGCTGCCAATAACACCCAGCATATCGCGGCGGCCGGCGAGCTTTTTCTGCAGGTGTAATACGCCCAATCCGTAACGCAGTGTTTCCCGATGTTTTTGCGAACCGGGGCGCAAAAGTTCGCGCATCACTTCCAAGCCGGTGCGCAGGTTTTCTAAATTTCCGCCGTAAACCGCGAGTGTACTTTCAGGATTCAGGTCGAGCATGCTTTCAATACTGCATTTATAAGCATCGGGCGGGACATGGCCAGTTTTTGCAACCTGTTCCACCATGGCGGTTGCCTGAAATACACCTGCGAGGGCGAGGGTAATGTCTTGCCAGTTTTTGCTCACGCGAAATTCTCTCAACTACTTAAAAGGGGCTTATTAGTGGATCAACGATTGTCGGTAGATTCGATCACTGCGCCACCGAGGCAAATATCATCCGCGTAAAAAACAACAGATTGCCCAGGTGTAACCGCACGCTGCGGCTGCTCAAAGATCACATCGAGTGTGCCATCGCCCAATAGTGTTACCACACAGGCCTGATCGGGTTGGCGATAACGTGTTTTGGCGGTGCACTTGACCTTAGATGAGGGCGGAGTACCGTTAATCCAATGGGCCTGTTGAGCGATTAAATGATTGGTATACAGAAGCGGGTGGTCTGTCCCTTGTACGACAACCAATACGTTGCGCACCAAATCTTTCTGCACTACAAACCAAGGCTCTTCATTAGCGCCTTTAACACCACCTATACCCAAGCCCTGACGCTGACCAATGGTGTGGTACATCAAACCCATATGTTCGCCAATCACCTGGCCATCGGGGGTTTGAATCTCCCCCGGTTGTGCGGGCAAGTATTGCTGCAAGAAATCTTTAAAACGGCGCTCGCCAATAAAACAAATACCGGTGCTGTCTTTTTTGTTGTGGGTAACCAAGCCGAATTCTTCTGCAATTCGGCGAACTTCCGGTTTTTCCAGCTCGCCTACGGGGAACAGGGATTTAGCGAACTCAGCTTCGCCTACCGCATGTAAAAAGTAGCTTTGGTCTTTGTTGGGGTCTAGGCCTTTTAATAGATGGGCATGGCCTTCACGATCAGCGCGGCGCACATAGTGACCGGTGGCAATCAGCTCACCGCCCAGTTTGCGCGCGTATTCCATAAATACTTTGAATTTGATTTCGCGGTTGCAGAGAATATCGGGGTTGGGTGTGCGTCCAGCTTTGTACTCTTCGAGAAAGTGCTCGAATACGTTATCCCAGTATTCCGACGCAAAGTTTGCCGTATGCAGCTTGATGCCAATGCGCTCGCAAACCATTTCAGCATCGGCCAAATCCGCCTTGGCGGTACAGTATTCGGTGCCGTCGTCCTCATCCCAGTTCTTCATAAACAGGCCTTCGACCTGATAACCCTGTTGTTTCAGGAGCAGGGCAGAGACTGAAGAATCGACACCGCCGGACATTCCAACGATCACTTTTTGGCCCGAGGTAACAGCGGGAATAACATCTGACATAAGGAGCAACTGCAAGGAAAGGGAAAGGCGGGCATTTTACCTGCCCAAGCCCTTCACTGCCACCTTAGCCAACAAGATCATCCAACAACGCCGAGGGGAAAGCGGCGCCCAGCGCGATATTCATCAATGATTTGCAGTGTCATCGGGCTGCGCAATTCGTCTTTGCGGGCAAGTAGCTCATCATAAGTAAGCCAAACTGCTTCGATAATGCCTGTATCCAGCGCGCGCTCAGCATCATGACTAACCGCTTCGGCAATGAATGTGGTGCGAAAGTAGGTGATTCCATTGCTGGGAGCGGTATATAAATTTACCCCTACAACCCCGGTTAATTTCACTGTCCAACCCGTTTCTTCCAATGTTTCGCGAATCGCCGCTGCTTGCAGTGTTTCGTTAGGGTCTAAGTGACCGGCAGGTTGGTTGTACACTTTTTTGCCATCGGCTTCTTCGTACACCATTAAAAAGCGGTTGTCGCGTTCAACAATGGTGGCAACGGTTACGTGGGGTGCCCAGGTCATAGATAATCCTTGAGTCAATCGGTAGGGGGCAAATCGTACCAGATTTATCAATATTCTCAGCTGATTTGGCTTATTGATTTTTGGCTGGATCTTTGATTGAATCCAGTTAATCACGGACGGATTTATTCAACACAAATGGCAAGGATGTTTTTATGGCTACCCACACATTAATTTTTTATCCCGACCCCTATGTTGGCTTTAATAAAACTCAATTAATCCAGCGTCACTTGTCACTGGCTGGAGTGATTGGTGTAAAGTTTAGAGCATCGTCTTGTTTTTCTGCTGGACACCGGTTTCGTCAATTTATTCCTAAAGCGGATTCTATCCAAAAATATCAATCCGATTTGGTTCGTATCCAGATTAAGGCTGTTGGTGTCTGGATGCTAATGGATGGGCGGCCTGCGATGCTTGATTGTTCAAATGTGGTGCAAATTGAAGGCGATGTTGTTGAACATTCGCTCGACCGTTATAGATCTTTATCTGACATGTTGCGCAGAATAACAGGAGATGTCTATCGGATCGGCACTGCTTATGAGTCGATTGAACAAGGGATATCGGAATTCCCACGTCATTACACGTTAAGGGGCGCTCTTACGTTTATTGGTTCTCCTGAATCGATCGAAAAATTATAGCTGCTGACAGTTCCTGTCCCATCTTTGTGCATAATTCCCGTCAGTTTGAATGATGAATGTCATGAATTGTTGTTAAGTCCAACAATTTCTTGGATCTGTCATGAAAAAGGGCTAGTATCTGCTAACCGACCAAATGGTCGGCAAGGGTTCCTTGCCGACTAGAATGCGCGGATTGCCTTTACATATTGTGACATTTGTTGGTTTTAGTTTTAATCAGTGGCTGTGCAACAATTCTCCGGCTGAAAAATGCCGAAGTTAATGGTTGGGATACCGTCGATTTATCGCCTCCCTCCGCATGTCTTGTGCAGTTCTGGTCGTAATTTCTTTTTCTCCTCTCAATGGCTCTTCATTTATGAACAATGTGAAATCAATCGGTATTGCTGTGGCAAGCCTTATAGGAATTGTGACGATTGTTGTTGTAATCAAGCTGACGCAATTTGCTGCTATGGGGCAGGCTCAGGAGAGTACACCTCCACCTTCCGAAACGGTAAGTACCTTCACGACGGTAATTCAGCAATGGCCGAATAGTTACACCGCAATGGGTACTGTAGAAGCCTCTGAAGGCATTGTGATTACTGCTGAAGTTGCTGGCAAGGTGAAGGAAATTCGCTTTAAGTCAGGCGAGCAAGTTAAGAAAGGCACGGTGATTCTGGTGCAAGAGTCAGGTAACGAACAGGCTCAATTAAGTGCTGCTGAGGCGCGTTTGCGTTTGGCTAAATCCAATCACGAGCGCTTGGTCGCACTGCGTCAGCGCAATACTGTTTCTCAAAGTGAACTGGACACCGCTGTGCAGCAGATGGAATCAGCGAGAGGTGATGTGGGTGATTTGAAAGCGACACTCGATAAAAAAGTCGTGCGTGCTCCTTTTGATGGACGCTTGGGGATTCGTAAAGTGGATTTGGGTGAGGACCTGCAAGTGGGCGGCGAAATCGTGTCGTTGCAGGCGATTAATAGTGTTCGTGTCAATTTTCCGGTACCACAATTTTGGTTGGTGAAAATGACTCGTGGCTTATCTGTAGAAGTTAATGTTGGCGATGGTTCAGATGCGACTATCAGTGGTGAAATCACAGCGATAGGTGCGGAAATCAGTCCCGTAACACGCAATGCTATAGTGCAATCTTATCTGCAAAATGAAAAAAGTCAGTTGATCCCTGGAATGGCGGTTGAAACCAAAGTGACTTTGTCTAATCCGCAAGACGTCTTGGCAGTACCCAGTACTGCAGTGATTTATGCACCTTTTGGTGATACGGTTTTTATTATCGAAGAGGGCGAAAAAGCAGGCACATTTAAAGCGCGGCAACAGTTTGTGCGTTTAGGTAAAGCTCGCGGCGACTTCGTAGAAATTATTGATGGCTTAAAGGAGGGCGATGTTGTTGCCAGTGCGGGCGCATTTAAATTATTAAATGGCCAAGCGGTAACCATAGGTACCTTGCCAACTCCGGAATTTAAACTCGAACCAACACCTGCTGACAGCTAGTTATTAGTTATATGCGTGCTCGATTTGTTGGGCGCGCAAATACCCCAGCGATTTACTCCATAAGCCTAAAAGCCCATGAGCCTAACTTATGAAATTTACTGATATTTTTATCAAGCGGCCGGTACTTGCCATAGTGGTAAGCCTGCTTATTTTAATTTTGGGTATACAGGCAGGCTCCAACCTGACTGTGCGCCAATATCCGCGCAGTGACATCTCTGTCATTATCATTAATACCGTTTATGTCGGTGCAAATGCAGAACTGGTGCGCGGATTTATCACCACTCCGATTGAACGTGCGATTGCATCTGCCGGTGGTATTGACTACATCGAATCACAAAGTGCAATGGGCATGTCTACCGTCACTGCGCACTTACGTTTGAACTATGATCCGCTCAGCGCCATGACTGAAATTTCGGCCAAGGTGAATCAAGTGCGCGGTGACTTGCCTCCAGAGGCAGAAGTTCCGGCGATTCGTATTGAAGCTGCTGATTCACAATTTGCAGCGGCCTATTTGAGTTTCAGTTCGGAAATTCTTGAGCAAAACCAAATTACTGATTTTTTAACCCGCTCAATTCAGCCGCGTTTAACCGCTATTGCCGGTGTACAGAAAGCCGATGTGTTGGGCGGCAGAACGTTTGCGATGCGGATTTGGCTTAAGCCTGAACGCATGGCTGCGTTAAACGTAACGCCAGTACAAGTGCGCGCAGCCTTAGCCGCGAATAACGTACAAGCAGCGGTAGGGCAAACACGCGGCACCTATACGCAAGTGAATTTGCGTGCAGATACTGATTTAAAAAGTGTTGATGAATTTAAACAACTGGTCATCAGCAATTCTGCCGACGGCATTATTCGCTTAAGCGATATTGCAGATGTTGCTTTGGGCGCAGAGAACTACGATACGGTGGTTAACTACTCAGGTGATACCGCGGTATTTATGGGGGTTTGGGTTGCACCTAATGCCAATGCATTGGATGTAATGAAGGCTGTAAATAAAGAAATGGAGGCAATAAAAGCCGAATTACCAACAGGGTTGTCGGGCACGGTTGCCTATGATTCAACTGAATATATCGATGCAGCAATTAATGAAGTCATTAAAACATTGACAGAAACCTTGTTGATTATTGTGATCGTTATTTTCTTGTTTCTTGGCTTTAGTCGTTCGGTCATTATTCCGGTGTTGGCGATTCCACTTTCATTGGTGGGCGCGCTATTTATTATGCAGTTATGCGGCTTCTCGCTCAATTTGCTAACACTGCTTTCAATTGTTCTTTGTGTTGGTTTGGTAGTGGACGATGCTATCGTTATGGTGGAGAACATCGAGCGCCATATTCAGGATGGGATGAAACCTTATCGGGCGGCAATTGTATCAGCACGCGAATTAGCTGGGCCGATTTTGGCAATGACAGTAACCTTGGCTTCTGTTTATATTCCCATCGGTTTACAAGGTGGTTTGATTGGATCTTTGTTCCGTGAATTTGCGATTACCCTTGCTGGTGCGGTGACTATCTCAGCTGTTGTCGCGATTACCCTGTCACCCATGTTAGGTTCGCGTATGCTGAAACCTCACACTGGTTTAAAAGCACCACTGGAAAAACCTTTTGAAAAGTTCCGTGAGTGGTATGGCCGCAATTTGGCTGCAAGTTTACAAAATCGCATCGGTGTTTATATTTTTTGGATTGTTATTACTGCCTTGTGTTTTCCGCTGTACCTTTTTTCTGCAAAAGAGTTGGCGCCCACTGAAGATCAGGGGGTTATTTTCGGCATAGTGGATTCGCAAGCGAATTCTACTGTTGATCAGGCATCGCATTACGGTAAACAAGTCAACGAAGTTTTTATGAGTGTTCCAGAGACTGACTTTACCTTTCAGTTGACGTTTCCTACCGGCGGTTTTTCCGGCATGGTGACCAAACCTTGGGAAGAACGTGATCGCGATGTATTTGAGATTATGCCGGAAGTGCAGCAGAAATTATCGGCAATTGCTGGCGTAAGAATTTTGCCCATTACGCCACCTGCGTTGCCTGGTGGTGGTCAGTTTCCGGTTGAAATAGTTTTGGCATCTACCGCTGATATCAAAGAGATTTATGATTACGCTCTGAAGGTGCAAGAGATCATGGTGGAGTCCGGTATGTTTTATTTCCAAACATTGGATGTAAAAGTGGATCAGCCGGATTACAAGCTCAGTATTGATCGCGAAAAAGTGGCCGATCTGGGATTGAATTTACAGACGGTGACTAACGATGTTGGAACCTTGTTGGGTGGCGGTTATGTCAATCGTTTCAATATGGCGGGCCAAAGTTATAAAGTGATCCCACAAGTGAAGCGGGTAGAGCGTTTAAATCCCGATGATTTGGCGAGTCTGTATGTCACTGGCCCGAATAACAATCTGATTCGTCTGGATCAGGTTGCCAGCATTAGTCACTCCACTGAGCCGCGCACGATTAACCGTATGCAACAGCTTAACGCGGTAAAAATCAGCGGTGTTACCGGCGCGCCCTTGGGGCAAGCCTTGGCGCATGTTGAAGCTGAAGCGCGTAAAATTTTGCCGAAAAGTTACACTATTGATTACACCGGTGAATCGCGGCAGTTGATTCGTGAAGGCAATACATTTTTACCGGCTTTCTTGATGGCAATTGTGATGATCTTTTTGGTGTTGTCGGCACAGTACAACAGCTTCCGTGATCCGCTGGTTATTTTGGCGGGTTCAGTACCTTTGGCGATGTTTGGCGCTTTATTATTTACTTTCTTGAAAATACCAATGCCGATTCCATTCTTCACCAATGGATTTACCACGACTTTGAATATTTATTCACAGGTGGGCTTGGTAACCTTAATGGGCTTGATTGCTCGTAACGGTATATTGGTGGTCGAGTTTGCCAATAAGTTACAGGAAGAAGGCATGGCAAAATTGGATGCAATCCGAGAGGCGTCTTCATTGCGTTTGCGTCCGGTAATGATGACCAGTGTGGCGACAATTGCCGGTCACACGCCATTGATATTTGCTGCTGGCGCAGGTGCGGAAGCGCGTAATGCGATTGGTATTGTATTGGTATTAGGTATGACGGTGGGTACCTTCTTTACCTTGTTTGTTTTACCATCGGTTTATATGTTGCTGGCTAAAGATCACCAACATGATCGTGACAATCTGGAAGAGTTAGCTGAAGTGAACTAACTTAACCAGTAATAATCCTGTTGATGACAAGTTCGTTAGCAGTAAAAAAGGGTGCCATTTGGCACCCTTTTTTGTTAGGGTGCAGCCAATTTGCATCAGCTCAAAAAGTGCTGTTCGATCGTTTTTGGTAGAGGTCTAATTTATGGCAACAACTCAAAGTGCGGCACATTCCCAAGCGATTCCGCAGGTAAAAAATATTATTGCGGTGGCATCGGGTAAGGGTGGTGTAGGTAAGTCTACTACGGCGGTGAATCTTGCTTTGGCCTTGGCCGCAGAAGGTGCGCGTGTGGGTATTTTGGATGCGGATATTTACGGCCCCAGCCAGCCGCAAATGTTGGGTGTAGGGCAGCGTCGACCAGAGATAGTTGGTGAGCAAGGCAAACAGCAAATGTTGCCGATCAATGCTTACGGCATCCAATCGATTTCTATGGGGTATCTGGTTACCGAAGATACACCGATGTTGTGGCGTGGCCCTATGGCGACAGGTGCGCTGCAGCAATTGTTGATGCAAACCCGCTGGGATAATCTGGATTATTTAATTATCGATATGCCGCCCGGCACCGGTGATATTCAGATCACGCTTGCACAAAAAGTACCGGTAACTGGCGCTGTGATTGTCACTACACCGCAAGACATCGCCTTGCTGGATGCCAAAAAAGGCATAGAAATGTTCCGTAAAGTGAATGTGCCTATTTTGGGTGTGATTGAAAATATGGCAATGCACACCTGCTCTAATTGCGGCCATGAAGAGCATATTTTTGGTGAGGGCGGTGGCGAGCGTATCGCGCGGGATTATCAAACTGAATTGCTTGGTTCTCTGCCGTTAGATTTGTCTATTCGCGCCGACGCGGATCAGGGAAAACCTTCTGTTGCGGCAGATCCTGAATCAGCCATCAGCCAAAAATACCGTGCAATCGCACGCAAACTGGTGGCAAATATCCAGCAACATAATGCCAGCCAAGCTATGCCAACGATTGAAATTTCAGATGATTAATGCTTGTTGATATGTTGTCCTTACACAATAAAACTAAAAAAGGAGATCAATCGATCTCCTCAGATCGCTGACAAACCCCACCCTAAAAAGTGGGGTTTTGTTTTTTTAGCCCGCGCTGTGCATAAACCACATTTCTTGAGATTTATTTCCAATCCGCTCATTTTTCCCGG